>NZ_JBIBKK010000009.1:0-402664 GCF_042959105.1 Streptomyces sp. NPDC007917 | reverse complement strand
AATGTCCTGTGGGCCATGATCCGCGACGGAGCGTGTTACCAAGCCACATCGCCTGTTACGGCAGCAGCTTGACATCAGCATTGGGAAGCTCCTTGGCGCGCGGGGTGGCCGGTGCGGCGGCCCTTCGGAGCCTTTGTAGACCTTGACATCAGTGCGAAGGTCAATGCGTGAACGCGGGCAAAGGAATGGGCCGAGCCTTCTGGCTCGGCCCCCCGTGTGGAGCGGTGACGTCCTAGTTGGGCAAGGGAGCCGGGAAGACCTCGTCGAGCGGGGTGGCTTCGGGGGTGTCCTTTGTCTGAGTCGAGGCGCCTCTGGCGGGGCCCTCGTGGCCGGAAAGCGCCAGGGCGGGAGCGGCGGTGCCGAGTGCTGCGACCCCTGCGATCGCCAAGGTGATGAGGGCCTTCTTCGTGCGAATCATTGCAGCTCCTCAGGGTGGGGAGATAATAGACATTTTGTATTGCAAATGTGGCGGCGAGGGTACAGATGTTCGGCCATCTGGCTTGAACTGGTGGAATCTTGGCGTGAAGCGCCCCGGTTTTTCATATGCACAGGGGCCGATGCCGGCAGCCTCCCCTCCTCGCCGCCGACATCGGCCCCTGTGGTGCTACCCCCCGTGGATCGCGGCCCCCGCCGCTCCTACCGAGAGCCCTCCGTGGCGGGCTACTTGGTGTCCGCGGTGAGGGGCTTCGGTGCGGGCATGACCTCGTCCTTGGTGCTGATCTTGCTGGGATCGACTCCCTGGCCCTCGTCGGACTTGGCGGCGAGCGGCTTGGGCGCGGGCATGACCTCATCGGCGGTGGAGAGCGCCGGAGGTGCGGGCATGACCTCGTCCTTGGTGGTGATGCCCGGCGGTGCGGGCATGACCTCGTCCTTGGTGGTGATGGGTGAAGGTGCGGGCATCGCCTCGTCCAGGGGCCGGTAGGCGTCGGACTTCGGCTTCTTGTCGTCGGTCATAACGATCAACTTCCTCGAGCTGTGGTTGGCGGAGTGCGCAACGCCCGCCCGGCGACTCCCCCGTGGGTCGCCGGACGGGCATTTCAGGGCCGCTCACATTAGTAGGGGCACCTGACAACCGACCCGCCTGCCCCCCGCGGGGGCGGATCGACTAGGACCAGAGTGGCGGACCGCGATAAACGAAAAATAAACGGTCAAGCGGGGCCGTGTTATGGGGGGTTATGGGCGGTTTTGGTGGCGGCGTTACGAGGCCGCCGAGGCGGTCAGAAGGCCCCGTACCTCTTCCGCCTCGGCCGCTCCCAGCCGTTCGTGGATGGACAGGGCCTCGCGCCAGCAGGCTTCGGCCCGGCCGCTCTGCCTGAGCTGTGCCAGCGCCTTGCCGAGCACCGTCAGCACGATGGCGCGCCGCCATTCGCCGCCATGGCCGCGCAGGGCGAGGGCCTGCTCCGCGTGGGCGGCGGCCTGGGCCGCGTTGTGCAGGGTGAGGTGCACCTCCGCCAGACGCTGGTGGGCCATGCCCTCCCACAGGGGCTGACGGCTCTCCTGGAGAAGCGTGAGCGCTTCCGTCAACTCCCTGAACGCCTCGGCGTGTTCACCCGTCTTGGTCAGCGCTATTCCGAGCTGGTACTTGGCGGTGGCCAGGCGCATGACATGGCCGAGGCTCTCCAGGATCTGGGCCCCGCGCCGGGCCATCTCGACGGCCCTTTGAGGATGACCCGTCTCCAGCAGCACACGCGACAGGTTGCCCAGTGCGGCGGCTTCCCCCGGGACGTTGCCGTCCTGCTGGAAGGCCTCGATCGCCTGGAGGAGGTACTTCTCCGCCCGCCCGGGGTCCTTGCGGTGGAGGGCGAAGATGATCCCGAGCTGGTTCGGCACGCGGCTGGTCGGCACCGGGTCCGCCACGGTCCGGCCCAGGTCCAGCGCGGTCTTGGCCTGCTCCTCGGCCTCGTCGTACCGGCCCGCCAGGCTGAGGGCGTGGGCCAGGAACGTCCTGGCGCGGCCCTCCGCCTGAACGTCTCCGGCCTTGCGCGCCGCCTCGCCGACCGCCTCCGCGACGGCCTCGTAACGGCGCGAGTTGACACCGGACTCGGCGAGGTCGGGCGCCGCGGCCACCAGATCCGCGGCCTTGCGCACCGTGTCGTCGGACGACGCCGCCTGCTGGGCGCACGCCAGCAGGCAGTCGGCCTCGGCGAACAGCCAGTCCAGCGCGGTGTTCTGGTCGGGGAAGTGGAGTCCGGGGCGCTCGGTCGGCGCCAGGTGGTCGACCAGCCGGTCGCCCGGCCGCTCCAGCGCGTACACACGGGAGGCCGTCGCGAGATAGAAGTCGAGCAGCCGCACCATCGCCGCCTCACGGTCCGCCACCGGCTGATCCCGTTCCGCACAGTCACGCGCGTAGAGGCGTACGAGATCGTGGTAGCGGTAGCGCCCGGGGGCGGCGGATTCCAGCAGCGAGGCGTCGACGAGGGATTCGATGAGCTCCTCGGCGTCGAAGGTGTCCATGTCGAGGACGACGGCGGCCGCCGCGAGCGAGATGTCCGGGCCGTCCGCGAGGCCCAGCAGGCGGAAGGCGCGGGCCTGCTGGGGCTCCAGCTGGCCGTAGCCCAGCTCGAACGTGGCCCGTACGGCCAGGTCGCCGGCGCGGAGCTCGTCCAGCCGGCGGCGCCCGTCGGCCAGCTTGCGGGCCAGGAAGGACACGGTCCACGTCCGGCGGGAGGCGAGGCGGGAGGCCGCGATGCGGATGGCCAGCGGCAGGAAGCCGCACGCCGCCACCACGTCCATGGCCGCGTCCCGCTCCGAGGTGACCCGCTCCTCGCCGACGATGCGGGTGAAGAGGACAAGGGCCTCTTCGGGGCTCATCACGTCCAGGTCGACCAGATGCGCGCTCTCCAGGTCGACCATGCGGGTGCGGCTGGTGATCAGCGCCGCGCACCCCTCCGTGCCGGGGAGCAGCGGCCGTACCTGCGCCGCGTCGCGCGCGTTGTCGAGCAGGGCGAGCACCCGGCGGCCGTCCAGGGTGGAGCGGTAGAGGGCGGCGCGCTCCTCGACGCCGTCGGGGATCGCGGTGTCCGGGATGCCCAGGGCGCGCAGGAAGGCGCCGAGGACCGCCTGGGGCTCGGTCGGCACCGGGCCCGCGCCCTGCAGATCGACGTACAGCTGACCGTCGGGGAAGTGGTGCCGGGCCGCGTGTGCGACGTGGACGGCCAGGGTGGTCTTGCCGACCCCGCCTATGCCCGCCACCGCTGACACGGCCATGACACGCCCCTCCGCGGTGGCGAGCTGGTCGCTCAGTTCATTGACGAAGGCGACGCGGCCGGTGAAGTCGGAGACGGTCGCGGGCAACTGGGCGGGCCGCACATACGCCGGGCCGCCGCCGGAGGTACGGGCCTCGGCCGGCGCGGCCAGCCCGGCGTCCGCCTGGAGGATGCGCTGCTGGAGGTCGGACAGCTCGGCGCACGGATCGGCGCCCAGCTCCTCGGCCAGCAGCCGCCGGGTGTCGTTGTACACCGCCAGCGCCTCGGCCTGCCGTCCGCTGCGGTACAGCGCGAGCATCAGCAGTTCGCGCAGCCGCTCGCGGAACGGGTGCTGGGCGGTGAGGGCGGTCAGCTCGGAGACCGCCTCCGCGTGGAAGCCCACGTTCAGGTCCAGGTCGAGGCGGGTCTCGATGAGGACGAGGTGCCACTCCTCGAGCCGCATGCGCTGGGTCTCCGCGTACGGGCCGGGCAGCCCGGCCAGCGGCTCCCCGTCCCACAGGTCAAGCGCCTTGTTGATCAGCTCGCGCGCCCGCGTCCGGTCGCCGGACAGCTGTGCCTTCTCCGCCTCCGCGGCCAGCTGCTCGGCCACGTCGGTGTCCAGGGCCCCCACCCCGATCCGGATGGCGTAGCCCCCCGACTCGCTGACCAGCACTTCGGAGTCCGGGCCGAAGGCCTTGCGCAGCCGCGAGGCATAGGTGCGCAGCGCGGCGATCGCCGCGTCCGGGGGCTCGTCGCCCCACAGGCCGTCGATCAGCTCCGGCGCCGTCGCGGTGCGCCCGCCGCGCAGCAGCAGGGCGGCCAGCAGCGCCTTCTGCTGCGGCGAACCGGTGCCGACCTGTTCCTCGCCCCGCCAGGCCCGGACCGGTCCGAGCACGGTGAAGCGCAACTGCTGCCCTTGCACCCGCTCCCTCTCGGCCGCCATGGTCTCCCCCTGCCTGAGCTTCCTAGTCGCACGGGTAAGTTTGCCTTGCCTCAGCCCCCTACGTCAGTAGGGGCCTGGTCTCTCCACAAGCCCGCCATACTTGCCCGGCCGCCGCATTCGCCGGTGGTTCGTACACGCTCGGGACGCGACCGGAGTGATCCCTTCGGGTGATGCTCGCTACGGCAAATGAACACTCCAGGTTGTCGCAACCCGCAAGTCCTACGGCGTAATTGAGCCATCAACGAGGCCATGTCGTGGGCTCGGTCCGCACGTCCGTCGCCGCCGGGTCGCGGGGGTGCGCATGCCCTGTCGCGGTAGCTGACGATCCGTCAGATCGGCGCTACCGTGAGGGGCATGGAGAGCTTCCCGAGGATAATTTCGGTGGACGACCACACGGTCGAACCCCCTCACGTCTGGCGGGACCGCCTCCCGTCGAAATACCGCGACATCGCCCCGCGCGTCGTCCGGGCGCCGCTGAAGGAGATGACCTTCGTCGGCGGCAAGTTCGCCCCGAAGATGGGCGCCCCCGGCGACGACGGACCGATCGCGGACTGGTGGGTGTACGAGGACCTGCACCGGCCGCTCACCCGCCTCGACACCGCCGTCGGATACAGCAGGGACGAGGTGAAACTCGAGGCCATCACCTACGAGCAGATGCGGCCGGGCTCCTACTCCGTGCCCGACCGGCTCGCGGACATGGACGTCAACCACGTGCAGTCCGCCCTCTGCTTCCCGACCTTCCCCCGCTTCTGCGGGCAGACCTTCACCGAGGCCAAGGACCACGACCTCGGCCTGCTGGCGTTGCGCGCGTACAACGACTGGATGGTGGAGGAGTGGTGCGGGCCCGAGGCGCGGGGGCGGCTGATCCCGCTCACCCTCATCCCGCTGTGGGACGCCGAGCTGGCCGCCGCCGAGGTGCGCCGCAACGCGGCGCGCGGGGTGCGGGCCGTCTGCTTCTCCGAGATCCCGCCGAACCTCGGGCTGCCGTCGGTCCACACCGACGACTGGGACCCCTTCTTCGCGGCCTGCGACGAGACCGGGACGGTGGTCGCCATGCACATCGGCTCGTCCTCCCGTATGCCCTCGACCTCGGCGGACGCGCCCCCGGCGGTCGGCTCCACGATCACCTTCGCCAACTGCTGCTTCTCGATGGTCGACTGGCTGATGAGCGGCAAACTGGACCGATTCCCCCATCTGAAGATCATGTACGCCGAGGGCCAGATCGGCTGGATCCCATACATCCTCGAGCGCGCCGATGTGGTCTGGGAGGAGAACCGCGGCTGGGGCGGGGTGGCCGACAAGGTGCTGCGGCCGCCGTCCGAGCTGTTCGCTGAGCATGTGTACGGGTGCTTCTTCGACGACGCCTTCGGGCTGCGGAACCTGGACGCCATCGGGGTGGGTAACGTCCTGTACGAGACGGACTACCCGCACTCCGACTCGACCTGGCCCACGTCGCGCGAGGTCGGCGAGGCCCAGATGGGCCATCTGGCGCAGGACGTCGTGGAGCGGATCGTGCGCGGCAACGCGATCGAACTGCTGGGGCTCACGGAGGACGGCCTCTGGGCCGGGCCCGGGGCCTGAGAGGCGGCGGCGTGCGCATTCTGCCCGAAGGGCGGCTGAGCTACGGAATCCAGCTTCCGGTCCAGTCGCAGTCCACCCTGTACGCCGAGCCGTGGGAGGGGCGGGCCGGCCCCGCCGACCTCGTCGAGGTCGCCCGCGCCGCCGACCGGCTCGGCTTCGCGTACATCGCGGTGTGCGACCACGTCGCGATCCCCAGGCGGCTGGCCGACGCCATGGGCACCGTCTGGTACGACCCGGTGGCCACCCTCGCCTATCTGGCCGCCGCCACCGAGCGGGTGCGGCTGCTCAGCCATGTCGCGGTCGCCGCGCTGCGGCACCCGCTGCTGACCGCCAAGCAGTACGCCACGCTCGACCACCTCAGCGGCGGACGGCTGATCCTGGGGGTCGGGGCCGGGCACGTACGGGAGGAGTTCGAGGCGCTGGGGGTGGACTTCACCGCCCGCGGCGCCCTCCTGGACGAGACGGTCGACGCGCTGAAGGCCGCGCTGGGCCCGGGGGAGTTCCCCGAGTTCCGCGGTGAGCGGTTCGCGTTCAGCGGGCTCGGGCAGGCCCCGCGCCCCGTACAGACGCCGCGGCCGCCGGTGTGGGTGGGCGGCTCCTCGGCCGCGGCGGTGCGCCGGGCGGCGGTGCGCGGGGACGGCTGGCTGCCGCAGGGCGATCCGCGGGACCGGCTGCCGGGTCAGATCGCCCGGCTGCGCGAGCTGCGCGAGCGGGCCGCCCGGCACGACCCGGGCTGCGCGGAGCCCGCGGAGATCGGGGCCATCGCGGAGCCCCTGTACGTGGGCGCGCCCGGCTGGGAGGTCGGCCGGCGGACGCTGACCGGTGAGCCGGACCGGCTCGCCGAGTCCCTGCGCGCGTACGCGGCGATGGGGGTGGACCAGATCCAGGTGCGGTTCCGCTGCCGCGACCGGGCCGAGCTGGTCGACCAGATGGCGGCCTTCGCCACCGATGTCGCTCCGCGTCTCAATGACTGACCGCATCTCAGTGACTGACCGCACCTCGGTGACTGACCGCATCTCAATGACTTTCCGCATCTCAAGGGCTAGGAGGCGCAATGGGCAAGCTGGACGGGCGGGTCGTCGTCATCACGGGTGCGGCGCGCGGACAGGGCGAGCAGGAGGCGCGGCTGTTCGTCGCCGAGGGCGCCCGGGTCCTGCTCGGCGATGTGCTGGACGAACAGGGCGAGGCGCTTGCCAAGGAACTGGGGGAGGCGGCCCGGTACCTGCACATGGACGTGGGTCGGGAGGAGGACTGGGCCGCCGCCGTCTCGGCCGCCAAGGACTCCTTCGGCAAGGTCGACGGGCTGGTCAACAACGCGGGCATCCTGCGCTTCAACGAACTGGTCGGCACCCCGCTCGAGGAGTATCTGGCGGTCGTCCAGGTCAACCAGGTCGGGGCGTTCCTCGGGATGCGGGCCGTGGCGCCGGAGCTCGAGGCGGCCGGCGGCGGGACGATCGTCAACACCGCGTCGTACGTGGCGCTGTCCGGCATGGCCTTTCTGACCTCGTACGCCGCGACCAAGGCGGCCGTCGTCGGGATGACGCGGGTGGCCGCGATGGAGCTGTCCCCCAAGGGGATCAGGGTGAACGCGATGTGCCCCGGGGCGATCGACACCCCGATGACCAACCCCGCCCAGCTCGACCCCGGGGCCGACCTGGCCGAGGCGTCGGCGGCGGTGGACGGGCTCTACAAGAAGCTGGTTCCGATGGGGCGGATCGGGCGGCCGGAGGAGGTCGCCCGGCTGGCGCTGTTCCTGTCCTCGGACGACTCCTCGTACATCACCGGCCAGCCGTTCGTGGTGGACGGCGGATGGCTGGCGGGGGTCTCGGTCTTCTAGCGCGGTCCTCCGCGGGCGGCCCTTGACGGTCAAACCCCGTGGTGTCAGAGTCAATCAGAATCTGACGGAGCGTCAGATAGTCTGCACGATAGAACACTGAGGCGGTGACCCTCCATGGAATTCGGACTCTTTGTGCAGGGATATGTGCCCAGGAGTCGGCAGGAGGCCGACCCGGAGGCCGAGCACCACGCACTGATCGAGGAGACCGAGTACGTCATCCAGGCGGACCGGTCGGGATTCAAGTACGCGTGGGCCTCCGAGCACCACTTCCTGGAGGAGTACTCCCACCTGTCGGCCAACGACGTCTTCCTCGGCTACCTCGCGCACGCGACCGAGCGGATCCACCTGGGCTCCGGGATCTTCAACCCGCTGCCCCAGGTCAACCACCCCGTCAAGGTCGCCGAGAAGGTCGCCATGCTCGACCACCTCTCCGGCGGCCGCTTCGAGTTCGGGTCCGGGCGCGGGGCGGGCAGCCACGAGATCCTCGGGTTCCTGCCGGGGGTGACCGACATGAACCACACCAAGGAGATCTGGGAGGAGACGATCGCCGAGTTCCCCAAGATGTGGCTGCAGGACGAGTACCAGGGTTTCACGGGCAGGCACTGGTCGCTGCCGCCGCGCAAGGTGCTGCCCAAGCCGTACGGGGCCTCGCACCCGGCCATGTGGTACGCCGCAGGGTCGCCGCCCTCGTACGCGATGGCGGGGAAGAAGGGGCTCGGCGTGCTCGGCTTCTCCATCCAGAAGGTCTCCGACATGGAGTGGGTCCTCGACTCGTACAAGAACGCCGTCAAGGAGGCCGAGCCGGTCGGCGGCTTCGTCAACGACAACGTGATGGTGACGTCCACGGCGATCTGCGCCGAGACCCACGCCAAGGCGGTCGAGATCGCGGTGAGCGGCGGGCTCAACTATCTGCAGTCGCTGCTGTTCCGCTACCACGACACCTTCCCGCGGCCGGAGGGCATTCCGGAGTGGCCCGAGCTGCTGCCCGAGTACACCGAGGAGATCATCGAGCTGCTGATCGCCGAGGAGCTGATGATCTGCGGCGACCCGGACGAGGTCTTCCGGCAGTGCAAGCGGTGGGAGCAGGCGGGCGCCGACCAGCTGTCTTTCGGGCTGCCGATCGGGATCGGCCGCGAGGACACCCTGAACACGATCAAGCTGATCGGCGAGCACGTCATCCCGAAGATCGACACCGACCCGGTGCACCGTACGACCCGCTTCCGCCAGGCGGCCCGCGACTGAGCAGAACCGAGCGTGAAGGGAGAACCACCGTGCTCGACCACCTCATACGCGCCGCGACCGTCGTGGACGGCACCGGCGCCCCCGCCCGCGTCGCCGACGTCGGCCTGCGGGACGGGCGCATCGCGGTCATCGCCGAGCCCGGCACCGTGACGGAGCAGTCCCGCGGCGTCGAGGACGCGACGGGGCTGGTGCTCGCACCCGGGTTCGTCGATCCGCATACGCACTACGACGCGCAGCTGTTCTGGGACCCGTACGCCACCCCCTCCCTGAACCACGGCGTGACCACCGTCGCGGGCGGCAACTGCGGCTTCACGCTCGCGCCGCTCAACCCGGAGCGCCCCGAGGACGCCGACTACACCCGGCGGATGATGAGCAAGGTCGAGGGGATGTCGCTGGTGGCGCTCGAGGAGGGGGCGCCGTGGAACTGGCACTCCTTCGGCGAGTACCTGGACGCGCTGGACGGGCGGATCGCCGTCAACGCGGGCTTCATGGTGGGGCACTGCGCGCTGCGCCGCCACGTGATGGGCCCCGACGCGATCGGCGGGCAGCCCACGGCCGCGCAGATGGACGAGATGCTGCGGCTCCTCCACGCGGCCATGGACGCCGGGGCCTGGGGCCTTTCCACCACCCAGTCCTCCACCCACTCGGACGGCGACCGCAAGCCGGTGGCCTCCCGCCACGCCCGGCCCGAGGAGCTGATCGCGCTGTCGCGGGCGGTGGGCGAACACGAGGGGACGCAGATCGAGGCGATCGTCGCGGGCTGTCTCGACCGGTTCTCGGACGACGAGATCGACCTGCTGGTGGAGATGAGCACGGCCGCCGGGCGGCCGCTGAACTGGAACGTCCTCACGATCGACGCCGCCGTGCCGGAACGGGTGCCGCGGCAGCTGGAGGCGAGCGAGCGGGCCCGAAAGGCGGGCGGCCGGATCGTCGCGCTGACCATGCCGATCCTCACCCCCATGAACATGTCGCTGGGCACGTTCTGCGCGCTCAACCTCATCCCCGGGTGGGGCGACATCCTCGGGCTGCCGGTCCCCGAGCGGATCGCGCGGCTGCGCGACCCCGCCGTGCGCGAGGAGATGCTGCGCCGGGCGCACAGCCCCGAGGCCGGGGTCTTCCGGCGGCTGGCCAACTTCGAGCGGTACGTCATCGGCGACACCTACTCCCCGGCCAACACCGGGCTGACCGGGCGCGTCGTACGGGACATCGCCGCCGAGCGCGGCACGGACGCCTTCGGCTGCCTGGTGGAGATCTGCGCCGCCGACGAGCTCCGTACGGTGCTGTGGCCGATGCCGACCGACAACGACCCGGCGAGCTGGGAGCTGCGCCGGCAGACCTGGGAGCACGAGGACGTGCTGCTCGGCGGCTCGGACGCCGGGGCGCATCTGGACCGGATGTGCGGCGCGCCGTACACCACCCGCTTCCTGGGGGACTGTCTGCGCGGGCGGCGGCTGGTCGGCCTGGAGCGTGCGGTGCGCATGCTCACCGACGAGCCGGCCCGGCTGTTCGGCCTGCGGGAGCGCGGCCGGGTGGCCGAGGGCTACCACGCGGACCTGGTGCTCTTCGACCCCGAGCGGATCGACGCGGGCCAGGCCACGCTGGTGCACGACCTGCCGGGGGACAGCCCTCGGCTGGACTCGCGGGCGATCGGCGTCGTGAGCGTGCGGGTGGGCGGCGTCGAGACCATCCGGGACGACCGGGTCACCGGAGCGCTCCCGGGCACGGTGCTGCGGTCGGGGCGCGATACGGAGACCGTAAGCACGAGGGGCTGACCTTGTGGTGAGCGCTGGGGGTGGGCCGGGCGGCCGTAGCGGCGGGCCGGGCGTGCCGGGCGGCGGTGCCGGCGGGCCGGGTGGGGCTACGGGCGTGCCGGGCGGCGGGCCCGGCGGGCCGGGTGGCGCTACCGGCGGGCCCGGCGGCCCGGCCGGGGCCGTCGCGCCGGAAGGCGGGCCCGATGGCGGCCCCGCCGCCCTCGCGGGCCGCGCCGCCCTGGTGACGGGCGCATCCCGCGGGATCGGCCTCGCCGTGGCTCAGGCGCTGATGGAGGACGGCGCGGCGGTGTGCGTGACGGCGCGGGGCGCGGACGCCCTGACGGACGCCGTACGCCGCCTGGGCCCGCGAGCCATCGCGTGCCCGGGCGACGTAGCGGACCCGGCCCACCTCGACGAGGCCGTATCCCGCGCCCTTTCCGCATTCGGCCGCCTCGACATCCTGGTCAACAACGCCGCCACCAACGCCCCGCTCGGCCCGCTGATGGACGCGGACGCGCTCGCCTGGCGCACGGCCTTCACGGTCAATGTGGAGGCCCCGCTGCGACTGGTCCAGGCGGCCTGGCGGGGATGGATGCGTGAGCACGGCGGCGCGGTCGTCAACATCTGCACCGAGGGCACCCACGGCGTCGGCCCGGGCGTCGGCGCCTACGGCACCACCAAGACCGCCCTGCTCCGCCTCACCCGGCAACTCGCCGCCGAACTGGCGCCCTCCGTCCGCGTCAACGCCGTCTCCCCGGGGCTGGTCCGCACCGAGATGGCCCGTTTCGTCTGGGAGCCCGACGAGCCCACCCTCGCGGCCGGCCTTCCCCTGGCCCGCATCGGCGAGCCGGAGGACGTGGCGCGAGCGGTCCGCTGGCTGGTCTCGGCCGAGGCGTCCTGGATCACCGGCGCGGACCTCGTCGTGGACGGCGGCCGCCGCGTCCGCGCGGCGTACCGCCCACGACCCGCGCCGCCCTCCTAGTTACCGCTCGCCCAGCCAGATCGGGTTCGTCATCGCCGCCATGCGGCCCGGTACCCCCGAGGCGCCGCCGTCCGCCGGGGCGTGGCGCACCTCGGCCCGTACATACGCCGCGTAGGACGCCGTCGTACGCCATTCCGCGGTGGCGGACCCGGAGTCGGGGACCGACGTGGCGTACAGCTGACCCTGGTCGGTGAGGAGCCGGATCGTGCAGCCCAAGCCGACGCCGGAGACCTTCAGCCGGACCGTCACCTCGTGCTGCCGGCCGACCTTCAGCCGCTCGCCGATGCCCGCGTGCTCCCCGCGGCCGCCGACTGCCTCGAAGGAGAGGTCGATCGCCGACGACTCCGCGATCCAGCAGCGCCCGGCCCGTATGCCGTCCTGGATCGCCGTGCGCGACAGGTCGTCGGCGAGCACCACCGTCTGCGGCAGCCCGACGACCTGGGGCTCGCGGTGCGCGTCGCTGTGGCCCACGGCCGGGAGCCAGCAGCCGTCGCCGCGGGCGGCGGCCACCAGCGTGTTGTCCCACTCCTGGACCGTGACCTCGTCGTCCGGGGTGAAGTCCGCGTTCCACACCTCGACCGCGTCCGCTTCGTTGAACCCGAACTTCCAGTTGCAGCCGACGCAGGTGCCATGCGGATGGGCCGGGATGACCAGGCCGCCCGCCTGCCGGATCTTGCGGGCGTACTTCCCGAAGGCGTTGTCCCGGGCGCGGTAGCGCCAGTCGATGAAGACGCCCGGGTCGGTGCCGAGGGCCACCACGTGGCCATTGCGCGTGGTGACCTCCTCACCGGTGAGGATCAGCAGGTCATCGCCCCACAGCCCGTCCCACGCCGGATGCGAGGAGGTCGTGTTGTGCTCGGTGGTGGTGATGAAGTCGAGCCCGGCGGCCCGGGCGGCGGCGGCCACCTCGGCCGGGGTGCGCTTGCCGTCGGAGTGGATCGTGTGCAGATGGGAGTCGCCCCGGTACCAGGCCCGGCCGCGCCCCTTGGCCCGCTGCGGCGGGTAAACCGGCTTCGGCGTCTCACCCGGCTCGCCGAGGCGCAGCGTGACGGTGACCTTGTAGTCCAGCCCCTGCGGAGCGACCGTGTAGGGGCCGAGCACGACATACCAGGTGCCCGCCTTCACCGGCCCCGCCAGATACCCGGGCGTCGCCTGCTCGGCGCTGATCGCGAACTCGGTGCGGGCGCCGCCCGACCAGCCGCGGAAGCCGCGCCCGCCGAGGTCCGTGCCGCGCTCGTCGAAGATGCCGATGTCGCAGGCGTTTCCCTGGGTGCCGGCCGGGACCGTCGGCTTGTCGTACGAGTACGAGACGGCGATCTCGCGGACGCCGCGCGGAACCTCCACCGGCAGATAGACGAAGTCGGGGGAGCCGGTGGGCAGATGGCCCGTGACCGTCTTCGTCCGCTCGCCGCCCGACCCGCCGTCTCGCTCCTCCGCATGGGCGAAGGTCACCGGGTCGAGAGTCAGCACGCCCGCCGCTCCCGCCAGGGCGGAGAGTCTGAGTACTTCGCGTCGCTGCATGAGTGCCCCCTGTGGCCGTCGTGCCGTCCGTCGCCGGCGCTCACACCGTTGTACGCGGGAGTGACACGTACGGAAAGGCCTGTGGATAACTCGATGGCGGCCAGGGAACATGCGCGCGGCCACATCCGGCGCGGCCACATCCGGCCCCCACCGGGGCTCACCGCGCGAGCGTCGCCTCGCCGGTGACCACCGGGCGGACCTTGGTGAGCATGAGGTCCAGGAACTGGTCGGGGTGGCGGAAGGAGGCGAAGTGGCTGGCGTCGCGGATGAGCGCGAAGTCCTTGACCGGCGCCGTGACGTCGTCGAAGAACCGCTTGGCCGGCTCGGGCGGGGTCATGACGTCGTGCTCGCCCTGGAAGAGGAAGAACGGGAGCTGGAACTCGGTGCCGTCGGCCCATTCGTCGAAGGCCACGGTCTGGGGCGCGATCTGCTCGGAGAAGCTCATGCCCTTGAGGTAGCGGCGCAGCTCGCCGAGCCCGTGGAGCGGTGAGAACCACAGCGACCGGATCACCACGGTCTTCATGGTGTCGTAGGTCAGCGGGTCGGACACGACGACGAGCTTGTTGTAGTCGGTCCACTGCCGTGCGGTCCAGGCCGAGGCGTCGGGGCCCATCTCGGTGACGGCGGCGAGTTCCTTGTGCTTGCCGGCCGCGCGCAGCCGCCGCACCAGGGCGTGGTACGCGGAGCGGTCGCGTCCGCCCGCGATGACGTTCTGGTCGGTGCCCACGTAGGCGGAGTAGAGCTCCGGGTGGCTGCGGGCGAGCCGGAGCCCGAAGACGGTGCCGAAGGAGTTGGCGACCAGCAGGACCTTCTCGACGCCCAGCCGGGTGCGGATGTGCTCGGTGAGTTCGAGGGCGTCGCGCTCGATCCGCTCGAAGGTCATCTCGCCCTGCCCCTCCGGGCCGCCGTGGCCGAAGGTCTTGCCGGAGCCGCGCATGTCCCACCGCACGAGGGTGAAGTGCCGCTCCCAGGCGCGGGTGCGGGGCGTGTAGATGGTGTTGGCGGCGCCGGGTCCGCCGTGGATCTCGAGGATCACCGGGTTGCGGCGGTCCTCGCCGCGGATGGAGACCCACTGGTCGATGCCGCCGATGCGGACGAACCCGGACTCGTCGACGGAGCCGGGGGCGGTGAGGCGCAGCAGCCTGGCGTTGGCCGCGCGCTTGTACTGCCGGTATCCCAGCAGACCGGCCGCGGGGGCGGCGAGGGCGGTGGCGGCGGAAGCGGTGATGACGGTGCCGAGCATGGCTACTCCCCTAAACTGTTTATGTCGTAAGCGACGAGGTTTAAGGTATATACAGTTGCTGGTGGATGTCAACGAGCCGGAGAACGAGCCGGAAAGAGGGAGCACCGCGATGGCCAGGACCAAGGAGAAGAAGCGCGATCTGCGGGCGGGCGTCGCGCTGCTGTGGGGCGAACAGGGCCAGCCCACCCGGGGCCCCAAGCCCAGCCTCGACCCCCGCCAGATCGCCCGGGCCGCCGTGGCCCTCGCCGACGCCGAAGGCCTGGACGCCATCTCCATGCAGAAGGTCGCCGCCGAGTTCGGCGTCTCGGCGATGGCGCTCTACCGCTATGTGCCCGGCAAGGCCGAACTCGTCGAACTGATGGTCGAAGCCGTCCTCGCCGAGGGCCCCGACCTGTCGGCCGCGGGCCCCGGCTGGCGGCCACGGCTCGCGGAATGGGTCCGCGCATGCTGGGCCGTGTACCGGGCCCACCCCTGGCTGCTCGCGGCCACCGCGATGCGCCGCCAGGTCATGGGCCCCAACCAGCTCGGCTGGCTCGACGCCGCGCTCGCCGCCCTGGAGCCCACCGGCCTGACGGCGGCCCACCGGCACCAGGTCTTCCTGCTCGCCATCGGGCTCGTCCGCAACCTCGCCCAGCAGCTGCTCGACGAGGACGAGGCCCACAACGAGGAGTGGAGCCGTCTGACCGGCGAACTGCTCACACGCCACGCCGACCGCTTCCCCGCCCTCACCCGGGCCATCGCCGACGGCGTCTTCGCCCCCGGTGACACCGACCCGCTCGAGTTCGGCCTCGAACGCATCCTGGACGGCGTCGAAGCGCTCATCGCCCGCAGGGAGGCCGAGGCCGGCCGAGCCTCCTTCTGAACGCCCGCCCGTATTCCCGTCCGGGGCCTGATCTGCCGTGAGGAGACCCACAAAACCGCTGGTTCGGGCGGTCTGGCGGTGTCAGATCCCCCTCGTATGCTCGGAGAATGACCACGAGCGCGCAGGGATCCGAGCCGTCCGCCCAGGCTGCCCCCACCTCCAACGCCATGCGCCGCGCGCTCAAACGGGCTCGTGACGGCGTGGCGCTGGACGCCGCCGAGGCGGCCGTGCTGCTCCAGGCGCGCGGCGCGGACCTCGCCGACCTGACGGCCTCGGCGGCCCGGGTCCGCGACGCGGGCCTGGAGGCCGCGGGGCGCCCCGGGGTCATCACGTACTCGCGCAGCGTCTTCATCCCGCTGACCCGCCTGTGCCGGGACAAGTGCCACTACTGCACGTTCGTCACCGTCCCCGGCAAGCTGCGCCGCGCCGGCCACGGGATGTTCATGTCCCCCGACGAAGTCCTCGCCATCGCCCGGCGCGGGGCCGAACTGGGCTGCAAGGAAGCGCTCATCACCCTCGGGGACCGCCCCGAGGACCGCTGGCCCGAGGCCCGCGAATGGCTGGAGGCCGAGGGCTACGACGACACCATCGCGTACGTACGGGCCATCTCCATCCGCATCCTGGAAGAGACCGGGCTGCTGCCGCACCTCAACCCCGGCGCCATGACCTGGACGGACTTCCAGCGGCTCAAGCCCGTCGCCCCCTCCATGGGGATGATGCTGGAGACCACCGCCGAGCGGCTGTGGAGCGAGCCCGGCGGTCCGCACTACGGCTCGCCGGACAAGGAGCCCGCCGTGCGGCTGCGCGTCCTGGAGGACGCCGGGCGCAGCTCCGTGCCCTTCACCAGCGGGCTGCTGATCGGGATCGGGGAGAACTACGAGGAGCGCGCGGACTCGCTGTTCGCGCTGCGCCGCGTCGCGCGCGCCTACCACGGCCTCCAGGAAGTCATCATCCAGAACTTCCGCGCCAAGCCGGACACGGCGATGCGCGGCATGCCGGACGCGGAGCTTGACGACCTCGTCGCCACCGTCGCCGTCGCCCGCCACATCCTCGGCCCCGCCGCCTGCATCCAGGCGCCGCCGAACCTGGTCGAGGGGGAGTACGGGCGGCTGATCGGCGCCGGCATCGACGACTGGGGCGGCGTCTCCCCGCTCACCATCGACCACGTCAACCCCGAGCGCCCCTGGCCGCAGGTGGACGAGCTCGCCGAGCACTCGGCCGCCGCCGGCTTCCGGCTGCGCGAACGGCTC
Organism: Streptomyces sp. NPDC007917; assembly: GCF_042959105.1. Taxonomy (NCBI): domain Bacteria; kingdom Bacillati; phylum Actinomycetota; class Actinomycetes; order Kitasatosporales; family Streptomycetaceae; genus Streptomyces; species Streptomyces sp. NPDC007917. The sequence continues at coordinate 386,267 of NZ_JBIBKK010000009.1, read as the reverse complement.
GCGGTGTACCCCGAGTTCGTCCAGCGCGGCGAGCCCTGGCTCGACCCCCGGCTGCTGCCCCACGTCAGCGCCCTGGCCGACCCGGCCACCGGCCTGGCCCGCGAGGGCGCGATGCCGGCCGGCCTGCCCTGGCAGGAGCCCGACGAGGGCTTCACCGCCTCCGGCCGCACCGATCTGCACCGCACCATCGACACCGAGGGCCGCACCGGCGACCGCCGCGACGACTTCGACGAGGTCTACGGCGACTGGGAGGCGCTGCGCGAGGCGGCGGCGCCCGGCATGGCCCCCTCCCGCATCGACGCGGACGTCAGCGCCGCCCTGTCCGTCGCCGCCGACGACCCCACCCGGCTGACCGACCCCGAGGCGCTGGCCCTCCTCCACGCCGACGGCCCGGCGCTGGACGCGCTGTGCCGGATCGCCGACGACCTGCGCCGCGCCACGGTCGGCGACGACGTCACCTACATCGTCACCCGGAACATCAACTTCACCAACGTCTGCTACACCGGCTGCCGCTTCTGCGCCTTCGCCCAGCGCCGCACCGACGCCGACGCCTACACCCTCTCGCTGGCCCAGGTGGCCGACCGCGCCCAGCAGGCCTGGGACGTGGGCGCGGTCGAGGTGTGCATGCAGGGCGGCATCCACCCGGACCTGCCCGGCACCGCCTACTTCGACATCGCGCGCGCCGTCAAGGAGCGCGTGCCCGGCATGCACGTCCACGCCTTCTCCCCGATGGAGGTCGTCAACGGCGCGACGCGCACCGGACTGTCCATCCGCGAGTGGCTGACCGCCGCGCGCGAGGCGGGCCTCGACACGATCCCCGGCACCGCCGCCGAAATCCTCGACGACGAGGTCCGCTGGATCCTCACCAAGGGCAAGCTGCCCACCGCCACCTGGGTCGAGGTCGTCAAGACCGCCCATGAGCTGGGCATCCGCTCCTCCTCCACGATGATGTACGGCCATGTGGACCAGCCCCGCCACTGGCTGGGCCATCTGCGGCTGCTCGCCGGGATCCAGCAGGAGACGGGCGGCTTCACCGAGTTCGTGACGCTCCCCTTCATCCACACCAACGCGCCCGTCTACCTCGCCGGTATCGCTCGCCCCGGCCCCACCGCCCGCGACAACCGCGCCGTCACCGCCATGGCCCGGCTCCTGCTCCACCCGCACATCCCCAACATCCAGACCAGCTGGGTCAAGCTGGGGGCCGAGGGCGCGGCCGAAATGCTGCGCTCCGGCGCCAACGACCTGGGCGGCACCCTGATGGAGGAGACCATCTCCCGCATGGCGGGCTCCTCCTACGGCTCGTACCGCTCCATCCGGGACCTCATCGCCATCGCCGAGTCCACCGGCCGCCCGGCCCGCCCCCGCACCACCACCTACGGCCAGGTCCCGCCCGACCGCCAGGCGGCCGCCCTGGCCTCGGACGGCCACCTGCCGGAGCTGCTGCCGGTGCTGGGCGACTGAGGGCGCGGCCACAACACCGGCGAATTTGTGGTGAGTATGGGACAGCGACACGCCGTGGCGTCGGCGTGTCGCTGTCCCATACTCACCACAAACTCAGGCGTGGGCGCGGACCACGGTCGCGAAGTTGGCCGCCAGCCGACGCGCGGCGCGCGCCGAGGCCGGCTCCGCCGCCCGCGCCTCGGCGCGGAGGGCCGCCAGGTCAAGACCCTTGTCGGCCAGCGCCGCCTCGTCCCAGCCGTCGAGCCGGTCCGCGCCGGCCTCGGGATGGAACTGGACGCCCCAGGCACACCCCCCGACCCGGAAGGCCTGCACCTGGCAGGCCTCGCTCCGCGCCAGATGAGCCGAGCCGGGCGGGAGGCACGTGATCTGGTCCCGGTGGTTCTGAATGGCACGGAACCGCCGCGGCAGCCCCTCCAGCAGCCCGTCCCCTCCGGCCTCCTCGCGCAACTCGACGGCGCACGAGCCACGCTCCGGCACCCCGTACGACCCCTCCACCGTGCCGCCCTCGGCCGCCGCCAGGACCTGGGCGCCCAGACAGATCCCGAGCAGCGGGACCCCCTCGGCCACGGCCCGGCGCGTGAGCTCGCGCTGCCCCGGCAGCCACGGCGCGTACGCGTCGTCGTCCGGCAGAAACCCGCCCCCGAGCAGCACCACGCCGTCGTACCCGGCCGGATCGGCCGGCGCCTCGGCGCCCGCCAGCTCCACCACGTCCAGCCCCTCGTCCCGCAGCCACGGCAGCAGCCGGCCCGGCCCGCTGCCCTCGGAGTTGCGGACCATCAGCACACGAGGCGAGGTCACCGCGCGCCCCCGTCCTCGGAGTCCGTATCGACCGGCCCGCCCTCGGCCCCCGCCAACCCGTCGGCCTCCGCGTCCAGCCGCCGCCGCTCCCCCTCACCGAGGAACGGCAGCAGCGCCCCGCAGTCCCGGCAGGCTCGCGCGAACCCGGCGTGGAACGTCGGCCGTGCCTTGAACGCTCCTGGCCGGGGAAACGTCAGCCTCAGCCGCTTCTGCATCGAACTGTCGGACGAAATGAGCTCCCCGACCGGACTCAGCCGCCCGGACCCGCATATCGCGCAACGCATGGCGGGAACGATACGCCCGGCCGCCGATCCGGCAGAGGATGACGGCCCCCCGGCCGAGCCGGGGGACCATCACTGTGGCGATCTCAGTACCAGCCGGTGCAGACGAGGTCGTGACCGACCGGCTTGCCGCAGGCCCGCATGATGTAACCCGCGTCGTTGTACGCGTCGGTGAACTTGCTGGTGCCCCTGGCGATCTGCGTTTCCCCCTTCTGCGCCCACGGAGCGTGCTCGCCGCCCAGCGTCCTCGACCAGTCCACCCAGATCTTGTCGCCGGGCGCTCCCAGGGTGATACGCCCCCACGCGCACCGTGTGGTCTTGTTGTAGCGGAGCTCAATCGCACGACCGCCGCTGTGCACCGGCGAGACCGGAGTGGTGGCCGCGCCGGGAAGGGCTTTCGGGTCGCTGCCACTCGGACAGTCGTAGTCAGCCGCTTGGGCCGGCGACGCGGTCAGCGTCAGACCGGTGACGGCGAGAGTCGCACTCGCGACCACGGCCCCGATTCGATGGAGCATGCGCATGACACTTCCTCCTCGGCGGTCTGTTCTTTCCTGCGCGGAACTTAACAACGCACCGCCGGGACCGGTCCCTGCCGCTTGGCCGCCGGTACTCGTCCGACGGCCTGGATTCCGGCCGGAGGGAGCCAGGGGAGGGAGGGAGCCAGGAGGGAGGGAGCCAGGAGGGAGACCGGCGAGCCGGGGTTACGGTGCCAGGCGCGCGACCGCTCCCGTCTCAAGGGCCGCCCAGAGCGCACCGTCGGGGCCCACCGTGATGCCGTGTGGTTCGGATGACGGCGACGGCAGGTCGTATTCGGCGATCTCGCCGGCCGCGGTGATGTGGCCGATGCGGTTGGCTCCCCATTCGGTGAACCAGCAGTCCCCGGTGGAGGCCGCGACGATGGCGTGGGGTTTGGCGGTGCGGTCGGGGAGCGGGAATTCCTCGATGTCGCCGTCCACCGAGATCCTGCCGATCCGGCCCGCCGCGATTTCGACGAACCACAAGGCGGCGCCGTCACTGGTGATGCCCACGGGCGCGGCGCCGGGGGTCGGCAGGGGGTGCAGGTCGACGGCGCCGTCGGTGGTGATGCGGCCGATCGCGTTCGCCTGGTTGAGCGTGAACCAGAGGGCCCCGTCAGGGCCTGCGGTGATCGCCGAGGGGAAGGCGCCCTCGGCGGGAAGGGCGAACTCGGTGATCTCTCCCCGGACGGTGGCGCGGCCGATGCGGTCGGTGTTCATCTGGGTGAACCACATCGCGCCGTCCGGACCGGCGGTGATGCCGAAGGGGCCGCTGCCGGGCGTGGGCACGGACAAGGATTCGGTTTCGCCGTCGACCGTGATGCGGCCGAGCCGGTGGTCCTGGGAGCGGGTGAACCACAGGGCGCCGTCCGGGCCGGGGGTGATGAGAGAGGGGCGGCACTCGGGCGAGTCCAAGGGATAGACGTCGAGTTCGCCGTCGAGGCCGAGACGGGCGATGCGACCGCTGTGGACGAAGGTGATCCACAGGGCGCCGTCGGGGCCGGCCGTGATGCCGTAGGGGCCGGCCTCCTCGTCCGCCACGGCGATCTCCCTGAGGGCCGGGGCATCGGAACGCTGCACAGCAACTCCTTTCGTACCGTCGCACCTTGTCCGTCACGGGGGAGAGACGCAAGCGCTTTTCCCCTGTCGCGTCAGCGGACGGCGTAGTCGGCCAAGGACGCCTCCAGCAGCCCGAACACCTGGTGGGCCGCGCGGGTCGCGGAGACGGCGATCTGCTGGTTGTCGCGGCCCGCCAGGGTGAGGTCCAGGACGTGCTGGAAGAGGGTGCGGTGGGCGGTGGTGAGGAGGGCGGCCACGGCCCTGGGGGTGAGGTCGCCGGGGGCGGCCGCGGTGTCGGCGGCGAGCGTGTGGGCGAGGGCGTCCTCGCGCTGGTCGTGGAGTTCGCGCAGGCGGGCGGTCAGGGTGGCGCTGTCGGCGATCATGCGGGCGAACTCCCGGCCGGTGAAGCCGACCGCGGGGTCGTGGCGCAGGACGGCGGCCATGTACGCGCGGCGCAGGGCGGCCAGCGCGGATTCGCCTTCCCGGCGGTCCGCGACGGTGTGGGCCAGGGTGGCGGCGAAGGTCTCGTGGTAGTCGAGGGCGAGGTCCTCCTTGCGCGGGAAGTAGTTGGTGACGGTCATCTTGGCCACCCGGGCGGCCGCCGCGATCTCGGCGATGGTCACCGCCTCGAAGCCACGCTCGATGAACAGCCGTGTCGCGGTGTCGGAGATCGCCTGGCGCGTCTGCTGCTTCTTCAGTTCACGCAGTCCTGCTGTCATGGCCCCATCCTCGCATAGCCTGATTATAAAAATAGGCTTGACCTAAATATTGGTCGGCTCTAGATTCTGTGGTGGCGACAGCAAGAAACCGATCGAGAGGAGCGCGCTTGAACCTGCGCATCACGCCCCCGGCCCCGTCCCGCAAGAACCGCGATCGCCGCGACCGGCCGATCCGCCATATCCGTCCCACCCCCCGGCCCGCCGTGCCCCAGGCTGCCGCGCGGCGGGAAGGGCCGCTGAGGGAGCGCCCGTGAACGTTCCCGCCACCTCCGAGGAGATCGCGGCCGTCATGGCGCAGCTGCGGCTTCTGGCCCCGGCCGCGCCGGATCTCCCCGGCGACGCCGACCTCGTGCCCGCGCTCACGAGCGCGGGCACGAGGCCCGGGCAGGCGGCCGGTTCCCCGCTGCCCAGGGCGGTCGTGGTGTCCCCGCTGACGGTGTCCTCCCGTTACTCCTCGAAGTCCTGGTAGCCGTACGCGGCGAGGCGATCCCCGGTCAGCAGTACGGCTTCGTCGTCCGGTCCCGCGACCTCGCCGATGAGTGAGGGCGCCGGGACGCGGTCCCAGTCGACCGAGACCTTGACCGAGTCGTCGAGGTCGTCCGCGAACATCCGCCCGGAGAGGCCGCCCTCCTCGTCCTCCTCGTCCTCGTCGAAGTCGTAGCCGACCGGTTCGCCCGGGCCCGTGAAGGTGATGTCCGGATAACCCTCGACCGAGATGGTGATGAAGGGGTGGAGGTCTATGGACTCCGCCAGTTCCCCCTGCTGGTAGACGTCCAGTGTCAGGCGTGCGCCGTACCGGCACAGCAGATACAGGTTGATCCCTTCGGCCAGTTCCGACGCCAGGCCGTGCTTCACCTCGTCCAGCGTGGCGCTGACGATGTGGGCGTCTCTGCGGGCTCCGCCCGGGTCCACGCCGAAAGCCAGATCGTAGAAGCTCTTGTCGAACATGCGGGCCAACGTAGCGGGGTGGCCGCGCATCCGCGTACCTGGGGGTAAGTGCGCACTTTTTTGTGGGTACTTGAGTCCGGCCCCGGCGGATAACAGGATCGATGAGAACCCGGCGCGCACAGGGGATTTGTCACGGACTCGAATGCAAGAAACAGGTGGTTCTGTCATGGCAGGTGAGAACCGGGCGCCGGTGACGGTGATCGGGCTTGGCGCGATGGGCCAGGCGCTGGCCGGTGCGTTCTTGGCGGCGGGCCATCCCACGACCGTGTGGAACCGCTCCGCGCACAAGGCCGACGCCCTGGTCGCCCGCGGGGCGGCGCGGGCGAAGACGCCCGCGGAGGCGGTGAAGGCCGGCGAGATCGTGGTCGTATGCGTCGTGGACTACGAGGTGAGCCAGGCGATCCTCGGGCCGCTGGGCGCGGAGCTGGCGGGGCGGGCGCTGGTCAACCTGACCTCGGACACCCCCGAGCGGGCCCGCGAGGCCGCAGCGTGGGCGGCGGGGCACGGCATCGACTACCTCGACGGGGCGATCATGGTGCCGACCCCGGTCATCGGCTCGCCGCAGGCCCTGCTGCTGTACAGCGGGGAGCGGGCCGTGTTCGAGGCGCATGAGGCGACGCTGAAGGCGCTGGGCGGAAACAACAGATATCTCGGCGCGGATCACGGGGTCGCGCCGCTGTACGACCTGGCCCTGCTCAACGTCTTCTATTCCAGCATGGCCGCCATGGTCCATTCCCTTGCCATGGTGGGCGCGGACGGTGTCACGGCCAAGGAATTCCTGCCGTACATCAAGGAATTCCTCGCCCTGCTTCCCGCGATGGCGGACCAGGTCGCCGATGGCGTCGACAACCGCGAATATCCGGGGGATCTGGGCAATCTGGCGATGGAGGCGGCGGGCGTCGACCACATCCTGGAGGCGGGCGAGGCCCGGGGCCTGGACTCCGGGCCGCTCGCGGCCGTCCGCGCCCTGATGGGGCGCGCGATCGCCGACGGCCGTGGCGGCGACGGCTTCGCGAGCGTCATCGAGGACATCAGGAAGCCTGCCGCCTAGCGACACCCCACGCGCGGCCGAGGAGGCCGGGTCCGGACGTCCGGACCCGGCCTCCTCCGTGTCTTGCGTGCGGTGTCGGCCCGGCGTTTCGGAATGCGGCGCTCCGGAGTGCCCTCCGTGTTGACGCCTTCACAATCCCTGGCGGACCGAAGGCGATCATTCGGCGTCGATTACAGTGCGAAAGCCAGTCCAGTGGCCGTGCGTGCATCGACGGGAAGGGGCAGGGTCGTGACGGCAACCGCCAGTGCGGCGACCGGCGTATGGGGCCGCGCCGAACAGCAGGACTTCCGCAGCCGGGTGCGCGGCTGCCTGCTCGGCGGTGCCATCGGGGACGCTCTGGGCGCCGCGGTCGAGTTCTCCTCGCTCGCCGACATCCGGGCGGAGCACGGTCCCGAGGGCGTCACGGACTACCTCCCGGCGTACGGGCGGCGCGGCCGCGTCACCGACGACACCCAGATGACCCTCTTCACCGTCGACGGGCTGATACGCGCGCAGGTGCGGCGCGACACCGGCGCCTGGCACCCGCCCACCGACGTCCACGCCGCCCACCGCCGCTGGTACGTCACCCAGCGCGACTGGGGGCCCGACGAGCGGCGGCAGGACGCGGGCTGGCTGGCCCGCGAGGAGTGGCTGTACGCCCAGCGGGCGCCGGGCCGGGCCTGCCTGACCGGGCTGGCCGACGAGACCATGGGCACCCTGGAGCACCCCAGGAACCCCGACTCCAAGGAATGCGGCGCGGTCATCCGCTCGGCACCCTTCGGGCTGCTGGTGGGATGGGAGCCGCAACTGGTCTTCCAGCTGGCCATCGAGTGCGCGGCGCAGACCCACGGGCACCCCACCGGCTATCTGTCCGCCGGGGCGTTCGCCCTGATCGTGCACGGGCTCGCGCGCGGCGACGCGCTGGACGGGGCGGTGCAGCGGGCGCTGGCCCACCTGGCCACCCGGCCCGGCCACGAGGAGACCACCGACGCGCTGCGGTACGCGCTCGGCGCCGTACGGCAGGGGCTGCCCACGCCCGAGCGGGTGGCGTCCCTGGGGGAGGGCTGGAGCGGCGACGAGGCGCTGGCCATCGGGCTGTACTGCGCGCTGGTCGCCGAGGACGTGCACCACGGCCTGCTGCTCGCCGTCAACCACGGCGGGGACAGCGACTCCACGGCGGCGGTGTGCGGCAACCTCCTGGGCACGCTGCACGGCGAGACCGCGCTGCCACCGGCCTGGCTGGCGGAGCTGGAGGGGCGCGGCACGATCCTGGAGCTGGCCGACGACTTCGCGATGGAGATGACGCAGGGCCCGGCCCTGCACGGCCCCGCGGCCTCCGCCCCCGCCTGGCTGGCCCGCTACCCCCGCGCGTAGCTCGGTTCGGCGCGCCGCGGGGCGCCGCCGCGGGGGGTGTACGGCGGCGCCGCGCGCAGGGCCCGTACGGTCAGCAGCCCGGCGACGGCCAGGAAGACCACGCCGATGACCGGGTAGACCGCGGTGAGCAGCATCTGGCCGGGGTTCTGGTGCAGTTCCACGCGCTCCGGCAGGTCATGCGGCACGTACCACATCATGAACGAGCAGAACAGCAGGGCGGTCAGCGCCGTGAGACACCACCACCGCGCGGTGCGGCGGCGCAGCGCCTCCGCGCCCAGCAGCAGCACCATGGGCACCGCCCACACCCAGTGATGGGACCAGGAGACGGGGCTGACCATGAGGCCGGTCACGCCGCAGGCGACGGCCGCCCACGCCCGGTTGCCGGGCAGCCGGCCATCCGCGAGCTGGGCGGCGACCGCGGTGGCCAGGCCCGCGCAGGCCAGCAGGGCGGCCGCGGCGAGCCACCACAGGCCCGGGTCGGGGGTGTGCAGGAGGCGGGCGAGGACGCCGCGCAGATTCTGGTTGCCCGCGCCCTCGACATCGCCCGGCCGGTCCGTCGCGAACAGGATCTCGGTCCAGTAGCGGTGCGAGTCGTGCGGCAGGGCGAGATGCGCCAGGACGACGGTGGTGAGGAACGTCCCGGTGGCCACGGCCGCGCCGCGCAGGTGCTCGTTCCGGAACCGGCCTCCTGACCGCAGCCGCCGCACCCCCTCGACGAGCCCGGCCAGCGCGAGGAAGACCACGAACAGCGCCGGGGTGATCTTGATGCCCGCCGCGATGCCCGTGCCGACGCCGGCCCAGCCGTAGCCGCGGTGGCCGGCCCGCCGGGTCAGGTCCCACAGCACCAGGACGGTGACCAGCAGGTTGATCTGCCCGTAGCGCAGCGTGGTCCACACCGGCTCGCACCACACCCCGACGGCGGCCAGGGACAGCACGGCCGCCGCCCTGGGCACCACGCGCGGACGGCCGACCAGGCGCAGGGCCAGATGGACCAGCGCGGCCATCAGAGCCAGGTTGAACGCCGTCGCCAGGGTCCGCATGAGCCCCGTGCCCAGGAACGTCAGCGGGGTGAACAGGAGCGAGGCGAACGGGGGGTAGGTGTTGGGCAGGTTGTGCACGGTGGCCCGCATGTCGTACAGGTCCATGGCGTTGCGCACGGACCAGCCCTCGGCGCGGTAGACCATCAGGTCGACCATGCTCACCTGGGCGGCGCGCTGCGCGATCCAGAAGCCCGTGAAGGACAGCAGACAGAACGCCGCGGCGAAGAGCGTGGGACGGCGGAGGACGGCGGCGCGCACCGCGCGCACACGGGGTTCGGTGAGCGTCGGTTTCACGGTCACGGGGAAGAGCTCCAGGTCCACGGCGCGGCGACGGTCGGCAAGGACGTAGGGGACGGCCGACGATAGTACGTACGGAAGAGGGGCCCGGACGGGGGCTCGGTTCCCACTTCCGCACCACATCTGCCGGCCTCCTTCCCGCCCGTGCCCATTACCCCGCGGGTAATCGACGTCCCTCCCGGGCCGCGCGAGCATCGTGCACAGCACCGGACGTCACAGCATCGGACGTCACAGCATCGGACGTCACAGCACCCGGACGTCACAGCACCGGAAGGACCGATATGGCCGCCACGACCGCCACCACGACCACCGAGCGCACCCGCGCCACCGTCCAGCAGTTCCTGGCCCGGATGGCGGCAGGCGACCTGCAGGGCCTCGGCGAACTGTTCGCCGAGCGGGTCGACTGGCAGATCGCCGCCAACCCGGACGTCCCGTGGATCCGCCCCCGCGCCACCCGCGCCGACGCCGTCGCCCACTTCCGCGAGCTGGCCGAGAGCCTGGCCCCGGACCCGGACGGAAACACGATCGACGTCATCGTGGCGGAGGAGACCGAGGCGATGGTGACGGGGACCCTGGCCGGCACCGTACGCGCCACGGGCAAGCGCTACCGGTCTCCCTTCGCGGTGCGGGTGACTGTCGAGGACGGGCTGATCGTCCGCTACCGCGTGTACGAGGACAGCCGGATGTTCGCCGCGGCCTGCACCCCCGACGCCTGAGCGGCCTCCCCGCTCCTGCCCGCTCCTCCCGCTCCTCGTCGCGCCCTGAGACGCCGGCTTATGAGATCGAGTCTTTCGGCCATGGCCCGTCTCGCCGCGCCGCGCTTGGCTGTACGGCATGACGTACCACCACGCCCTCCAGACCCCCGTACTGATCGCCGCCACCGTGGCCACCGGCCTGAGCGCGGGCCTCTTCTACGGATACACGTGCTCCGTGATGCCCGGCCTCGGGCAGGCGGACGACCGTACCTTCGTCGAGGCGATGCAGCGGATCAACGTGGCGATCCTCAACGGCTGGTTCGCCCTGGTCTTCGGCGGCGCGCTGCTGCTCGCCGGGCTGGCCGCCGTGATGCATCTGCGCGGAGAGGGGCGGCCCGCGCTGCCGTGGATCGTGGCCGCGGTGGCCCTCTATGTGGTGATGCTGATGATCACCTTCCGGGTCAGTGTGCCGCTGAACGACGCGCTGGCCGGCGCCGGCCACCCCGACCGGCTCACCGGCCCGGACCTGGCGGCGGTGCGAGAGCGGTTCGAGCAGCGGTGGGTGCGCTGGAACGTGGTGCGCGCGCTTTCCTCCACCGGGGCGTTCGCCCTGCTCGTCTGGGCCCTGGTGGTGAGCGCCCGCGGGGGCACCCGCGGGACGGGGTGAGCGCCCATGACGGCACCCGCGGGACGGGACGGGCAGCCGCCCCGCGAATGCCTGCCGCCGCGCCTCAGTCCGTCGCGCCGGCGACCGAGCTCCGGTCGGTCGCGTCCTGCTTCGGCACCGACAGCGTGGCACTCGCCGAACCCGGCCCGTCGTCATCCGAGTTGAGCGAGTCGAGGATGGCGTCGCGCTCCGGGGTGTCCTCCGGCTTGATGTAGCCGATCACGATGAAGAGCACGAGCGAGACCGCGAGCGGAATGGAGACCTGGTACTCCAGGTTCACGCCGCCGTCGACGGAGTCGTTGATCGGGTAGTTGACCAGGTAGAAGGCGAACAGCCCCAGCCCCCAGCTGAGCAGCGCCGCCGTCGGACCCGACTTGCGGAACGGGCGCAGCAGCCCGAGCATCAGCGGGATCGCGATCGGGCCCATGAGCCCGGCGACCCACTTGATCACCACGGTGATGATGTCCCCGAAGAAGTCCGAGTTGACCTGGGTGGCGATGGCCATGGACAGGCCGAGGAAGAGCAGGGTGGTCCAGCGCGCGGCGATCAGCCCGGCGCGGGTGTCCCAGGCCCGGACCCGCCGGGAGAGCGCGGGCATGATGTCGCGGGTGACGACCGCGGCGATCGCGTTGGCGTCGGAGGAGCACATGGCCATGGTGTGGGAGAAGAAGCCGACGATGATCAGGCCGAGCAGGCCGTGCGGCAGCAGATGCTGCGCCATCAGCGCGTAGGAGTCCGCGGAGGTGTGGTCCTTGGGGATGTCGATGACCAGCGGGGCGACCCACATCGGGAAGAAGAGGACCAGCGGCCAGACGAACCACAGAACGGCCGAGAGCCGGGCCGAGCGCTCCGCCGAGGCGGCGCTGTCGGTGGCCATGTAGCGCTGCGCCTGGTTCCACATGCCGCCGTTGTATTCAAAGGTCTTGATGAACAGATAGGCGAGCAGGAAGGTCAGCGTGTACTTGTCGACGGTCGGGTGGTGGTGGGTGGCCGGCAGGTCGTCCCAGACGTTCCACAGCGTGCTGATGCCGCTCAGATCGTGGAGCACCGCGATCAGCATCGCGATGCCGGCGACCAACTGGATGATGAACTGGCCGAGTTCGGTCAGCGCGTCGGCCCACAGCCCGCCGACCGTGCAGTAGACGGCGGTGACGGCGCCCGTGATCAGGATGCCCTGGTTGAGGGAGACGCCGGTGAAGAAGGACAGCAGGGTCGCGATGGCGGCCCACTTCGCCCCCACGTCGACGATCTTCAGCAGCACACCCGACCAGGCGAGCGCCTGCTGGGTGGGCAGGTTGTAGCGGTTCTTGAGGTATTCGAGCGGTGAGGCCACGCGTAGCTTGCTGCGCACCCGGTTGAGCCGGGGCGCGAAGAGCTTGGAGCCGAGGGCGATGCCGATGGCGATCGGGAACGACCAGGTGACGTAGGACGTGATGCCGTAGTCGTAGGCAATGGCCGCGTACGCGGTGAACATCACGGCGCTGTAGCCGGACATGTGGTGGGAGATACCGGAGAGCCACCACGGCATCTTGCCGCCCGCGGTGAAGAAGTCGCTGACGTTGTCCACACGTTTGTGGGACCAGAGCCCGATCGCGACCATGATGCCGAAGTAGCCGATGACCACGGCCCAGTCGAGACTGTTCATGCCCCCTCCAGGGGTCCGTCTTGTGAACAGGACCGCACTTCGCCGCGACGTTCGTCATGGGCGGATTCCCCCGAGCGGGAGCGGGGTACTCCAGGGATTGAAGCGCTTGTTCGGGTGGCCGGTCAAGAGATTTCCGGTCACGAGTGTGAACACAAATCAGACCACCGAACGAATTTGCTGTTTCTTGACCTACTCGACGGTTGTCGTGAACGCGTCCGCGAACCCACGATGAGCGGGCACTTCGCCAGACGCACGCCCACGCTCGACCGCACCAACGGACGGGCCGTACGGGAGCGGGATCCCGTCAGGCCGGAGAAGGAGGGCGCAACCCCCGTGCAATCCCTCTGTGCGCCCCCTGTGTGAACCCTCGCGTCACCGCGTCACCGCATCAGTTCACCGGCGTTGACCAGCAATGACTGCCCGGTGATCGCCCGTGCCCGGTCGGAGGCCAGGAACACCGCGGCCTCCGCCACATCCCCGTCCGTCGCCAGTTCGGGCAGCGCCATCCGGTCGGTGAGCCGGGCCAGCACCTCGGGCTCCGGTACGCCTTCGGAGTGCGCGGCGAACGTGACGTACGCCTGCACCGGCGGACCCCACATCCAGCCGGGCTGCACGGTGTTCACCCGGATGCGGTGCGGGCCCAGTTCGCGCGCGAGCGAGTACATCGCGGAGACGAGCGCGCCCTTGGAGGCGGCGTACGCGGCCTGCCGCACCTGGGTGGGCGCGGCGACCGACGACTGTGTGCCGATCATCACCACCGAGCCGCCGCGCCGCTTGAGCGCGGGCAGGCAGGCGCGGGTCATGCGGAGCGTCCCGAACAGGTTGGTGTCGACGACCTGGCTCCAGGAGGCGAAGTCGGCGTCCTCCAGGCCGCCCATGTAGCTGTCCAGGGCCGCCACATGGATGACGGCGTCGACTCCGCCGAAGCGCTCGACCGCGAGCGCGGCGAGCGCCTCGCACTGCCGCTCGTCCGCGATGTCGGTCGCGCGCCACGCGGTGTGCCCGCCCCCGGGGTCGGCCTCGGCGGCGGCCTTCGCCAACTGTGCCTCCGTGCGGGCCCCGAGCACGGCGTTGCCGCCGTCCCGCACGATCGCCGCGGCGACCCGCAGGCCGAGGCCGGGGCCGACCCCCGAGACGATGACGGTCTTGTCGCGCAGCAGCATGGGGTGCCTCCCCGGGTGATCGCGATGGCCCGAAGCCCCCGAGCTGACGCGGCGTCAGCTCGGGGCGGCGTCAGGCTAGGCCGCGCACGCCGAGAAGGCCATACCCGCGCCGGCGGGAGCTGCCTAGTGCAGCGCCTTGGCCAGGCGCCGCAGGCCCTCCGCGATCTCCTCCGGCGACTGCGTGACGAACGACAGGCGCATCGCCGCCCGGTCCGGCTCGCCCGCGAAGAAGGGCGCCCCCGGCACGTACGCCACATCGTGCTCGACCGCCACCCGCAGCCGCTCCGTCGCGTCGTACCCCTCGGGCAGCGACGCCCAGACGAACATGCCGCCGTCGGGGCGGTTCCAGCGCGAGCCCTCGGGCAGGGCCTCGCCGAGTCCGGCGAGCAGCGCGTCGCGCCGTTCGCGGTAGGCGTCGCGGACGCGGGTGAGGTGGGCGTCCAGGTCGGCGTCGGCCAGATAGCGCGCGGCGGCCATCTGGGTGACCGTCGGGGTGTGGAGGTCGGCGGCCTGCTTGGCGATGACGCAGGCGCGGCGGAGCGCCGCGGGGGCGCGGAGCCAGCCGAGCCGCAGCCCCGGCGCCATGATCTTGGAGTAGCTGCCCAGCAGCACGGTGCGGTCGGCGGCCTCCGGGCGGCTCGCGATCCACGGCACCGGCTCGCCCGCGAAGCGCAGCTCCCCGTACGGGTCGTCCTCGACGATCCACAGCCCGCGCCGCTCCGCGACCTCCGCCACCGCGCGGCGGCGCTCGGCGGGCAGGGTGCGCCCGGTGGGGTTCTGGAAGGTCGGGATGGTGTAGAGCAGCTTCGGCCGCTCCCGCTCGACCAGCGCGTCGAGCGCGGCCGGATCCAGGCCGTCCTCGTCGCTGGGCACGGACACGATCCGCGCGCCCGCGAAGGAGAAGCACTGCAGCGCGGCCAGGTACGTGGGGTCCTCGACCACGACCGTGTCGCCGGGCTCGAGCAGTGCCGTCGCCAGCAGGGTCAGCGCCTGCTGGGAGCCGCTGGTGACGAGCAGCGCGTCGGGGTCGGTCGGCAGCCCGCGCGCGGTGAGGCGGGCCGCGGTGGCGGCGCGCAGGGCGGGGTCGCCCTCGGTGGTCGAGTACTGCAGGGCCGCGCGCGGGGCCTCGGCCAGGACGCGGTCGAAGGCCGCCCGTATCGCCTCCGCGTCGAAGAGCTCGGCCGCCGGCAGCCCGCCGGCGAAGGAGATCACCTCGGGGCGCGCGGTGAGCGCGAGGATGTCGCGTACCGGGGAGCCGGCGACCGAGGCGGCGCGGGTGGCGAGGTCGGGGAGGTCGGCGCGCATGGGGCTCCTTCGCTGGTACGGACGTCGGCGCGGAGGCTTCCGCTGTGTCTGCAGCCTAGAGAGATCGGTGCACGGGGCAACCGCTTTGTCCGCGATGCGGTCGCGACCCTCCACATCTGACGTGGCGTCAGCTACACATGGAGGACATGAGCAGTGACTCGAGTGAGGACACGCGCGCCGAAGCGTACGCGGAACTGGCCTCCGTCGGCCCGTACGGAGTGCGCCCGGGGCACGCCCTGATCACCATGGTCGAGCCGCACCCCGGTCACGAGCACGCCTACAACCGCTGGTACGAGGACGACCACTTCATCGCGGGCGCGATGGCCATGCCCTGGATCTTCGCGGGCCGCCGCTGGGTCGCCACCCGCGAACTGCGGCGGCTGCGCTACCCGGAGGAGTCCGCGGTCGCCCAGCCGGTCACCGCGGGCTGCTACATCACGGTCTACTGGCTCACCGAGGGGCGCTACGCGGAGCACATGAAGTGGACCGTCGGCATCAACAAGCGGCTCAACCGGGACGGCCGCGTCCACCAGGACCGTACGCACGTCTTCACGGCGTTCCAGGACCATGAGGCGACCGTCTACCGGGACGGCGCGGCGGGCCCCCGCGACTTCCACGCGCTCGACCACCCGTACGCCGGGCTGGTCGTCGAGGTCGTGGACGCCGAAGGGCCCGAGCGCCGCGCCGAGCTCCTGGAGTGGCTGCGGGCCAGGCATCTGCCCAAGCGCCTGGCGGGCTCGCCCGCGGCGATGGTCACCGTCTTCCGGCCGACGCCGCTGCCGCTGGACCGGATGTCGTATGTGAAGCAGGTGGAGGGGGTGGACACGCGGCTGACGCTGCTGTGGTTCCTGCAGCAAGATCCGCGCGAGTGCTGGGAGGGGCATTTCACCGGGCTCGACGAGGACGTGGCCCGCTCGGGGCTCGGCCGCGTCGAACTGGTCGCGCCGTTCATCCCGACGGTGCCCGGCACCGACCGCTACGTCGACGAACTGCGGTGAGGCGCGCCCGGCGACCTCGTCCGGGCAGCGGCGAGCCCTCTCGGCAGGGACGGCGGCCGGACGAGAGGGCTCGGTGCCCGAAGGGCGGGTGCGGTGGGTGACGAAGGTCAGCCGAGGTCGAAGGCTCCGCGACGGACGTCGGAGACGAAGGTCGACCACGATCCCGGAGCGAAGCTGAGGGTCGGGCCGTGCGGGTCCTTGGAGTCGCGTACGGCCACCTCGTCGACGACGGGGGAGGCGACCTCCACGCAGGCGCCATTTCCCGCCGAGTACGAGGATTTAATCCACATACTCGTCTTTCCTTGCTGAATGGACACTTTTGCTCCGATACGTTTTGTTGATGAGATGCACCCCGTTTGGAGGCGAGACCGACGTTACTCGTCAACATCGTCGGGAAAGCCGGTCGTTCACTCGACCGGATGGCATATTCCATTGGCCCCTTCCGCGCCATGGGGCGGAGGTGTAGGGTCCAGCCTTTTGGCATCCACTCAGCGTGCGGTTCAGCTCTCCTCGTCCCGGCGCGCGTGGTCCCGCGCCACCTCCGTGATGAACTGACGGCTCTGGTCGACGTTCAGCGCCTGGGCCCGCAGATGCTCGTACATCATGCTGTAGCTCTGCACATCGGTGTGCTTCTCGAGATACAGGTCGCTGGTCACGCCCTCCAGGTAGACGACGCTGGTGTCCGACTCGTCGGAGAACTCGAGGATGGTGAACTGCCCGCTCATCCCCGGGTGGGAACCCATGCCGAACGGCAGCGCCTGCACGGTCACATGCGGCTCGTGGCTCATCCGCACCAGATAGTCCAGCTGATCGCTCATGACCTTCGGGCTGCCGACCACCCGGCGCATCGCCGCCTCGTCCACGACCGCCCACAGCCGCAGCGGCGTGACCGGGTCGGTGATCCGCTCCTGCCGCCTGAGGCGGACCTGGACCCGCTGGGCTATCTGCTCCTGCGGGGCCTCCGGCAGCGCGCCGCTGATCACCGCCTCGGCGTACTCCGGGGTCTGCAACAGGCCCGGGAGCACCTGTGGTTCATAGACCCGCAGCGATGCCGCGTCGGTCTCGAATCCGATGTAGACGCTGTACGGAACGTCACCGAAGGCGTTCCACCAACCCTGCTGGCGCGACTCCTTGGCCATTTGCATAAGGGAATCGACCAGTGCCTTGTCCTCCACCTTGTAGGTGCGGCACAGGTCGCGTACGTCGCGCTGGCTGATGCTGCGGCGGCCGTTCTCCAGTCTGCTGATCTTCGACTGGGAGACCATCAGCTCCTCGGCCACCTCCTCCGCCGTCATCCCCTTCTCCTGGCGGAGCCTGCGGAGTTCCTGGCCCAATCGGCGTCGCCTGACCGTGGGGCCGACGTTCGATGTCACGGGACGTGCACCTCCGGCTTCGTACTGCTGATTCATGCTGTTCAGCAGCCTGCCACTACCGGTCGGCGCCGCGCTGGGAAATGGCCGCACAGGGTGCCTCTCGGGGCACACCCGACGCGCGCGGCCATGGCGCGTGCACCGCGGCGGCCCCGGGGCGCCGGGGCGGCCGCCCGGGGCACGGGAGAACGGGCGCGCGGGGCGGCGGGCCGGCCGGTCCTCACGGGACGGGCCGGCCCACCGCCCCGCGCGAGGCTCCCGAACCGGGTCGGTGGGGACTGTGTGGTGCGGTCGGTCGGGTGGAGCGGGTGCGTGCTGCGCCTGCTGTGCTCAGCGCGCTCCGACGCGGGCCATGCTGCCGCGGCGGGACGGCTGTGCCGGGACTCCGGGCGCGGGCACCGAGGCCCGTGCTCCCGGCTGGCGACCTGTGGCCGGTGCGCGCCGTGGCTGCGCCGCGACACCGTTCTGCACATCCATGACGGCGTGCGCCACGAGTCCGCCCATCGGGTCGTGCCTGATCAGATCCCGGAGCCTGGAGCGCGAGGAACGCCCCTCGTTCCCGGGATACAGGTGCTTGCCGAGCCCGACCGCGTGGGCCAGGGCGGCGAGCGCCGCGGTCCGCGGGTCCGGCGGCACGCCGGTGCGGATCGCGCTGTCCAGCCGGGCCCTGATCTCCCGGCTGATGGCCGTCTCCGTCGCCTGGTAGCGAGTCGTCGGCAGCACCCCGCACATCTGGCCCTCCACGGCATGCACCATGCCGCAGCGCTCCAGATGCGTGAGATACGTCTGGCGCAGCCCCAGCCGGGGCCCGCCGATCCAGTGGACCGCGCGGACCGGGCTGCCACGTCGGCGCAGCAGCTCCAGCGCGGAGTCCAGTGTCGGATCTCCGGTCGGCCGTGGCAGCACCACGGCGATACGATCCCCGTCAGGGGCTATCCGTCCGGCCAGAGCCAGCTCTACTAGCTGGGCTCCGGCAAGACCGAGGTCGAGCGACTGCGGCTGCGCCGTGGTTCCCGTGGCCGGGTCCAAGGCGAGCAGCAGAAGCTCCTCCGGAATTGTTCTGCGGCTCCTGCCCATCCATGCCTCCCCGCGTGGATGAATGACAGGGTGACCCCTCTCACATTGGTCTGTCGAGAGTGCCTGGGGGATTTGATATGGAACCGATAGGTATGTCTTTCTCGTCTATCGGGTGGGCGCCCCGTTGAAGGCGCTCTGTCAGGGGGCCATGGCGCGGCGGCACTCGGGGCACACAGGACACTGGTAGATGGTTGGGGCGGCGGGGCGTGAAGCCGAGAGGCGACGCGCGTCCCGCAAAACGTATTACAAGGAGGCATCGGTGGCGGGCGAGTCCCCCGACAAGTCGGAGCAGCGGAAGTCGTCGGGGGAGACGGCTCGCGGCGAGCGCGATCCACGACTCGCGGTCTTCCACGAAGGGGAGGCCGGGGGCAGCGGGTCGGCGGTCGCCGTCGCGGACGAGGAGCCGGAGGCGGAGGCAGCGGCGGAAGCGGAATCTGGTGTTCGCGAAAGCGAATCCGATGATTCTTCTGGATCTGACGAATCTGCTGATGACGCCCAATCTGTGGGCAAATCGGACGAGAAGGCGGCTGGGGAGTCGGGTGACGAGTCGTCGTCCGAGTCGGTGGATCGGCGTACGGCGGTGTTCCGCACGCTGAAGCGTGAGCCCGCCGACGACGAGAAGGTCTCGCCGGAGCCCGGTTCCGATGACGAGGACTCGGCCGTGCCCGTGGATCGGCCCACGGCGGCCTTCGGGGTGCTGCGGCACAAGAAGGAAGCCCCCCGATGGGCCCAGCGGGACGGCGAGGCGGACGATTCCGCCCAGGCGGACGACAGGGCGGACGACAGGGCCGCTGATTCCGGCAAGACGGATAAGGCAGATAAGGCGGATAGTTCGAACAAGTCCGACAAAGCGGATGGAGAGGGCGAGAAGGGCGACAAGCCTGCCGCCGGTACGGGCATCGACCAGCCGACCGCGGTGTTCAAGACCCTCAAGACCCCTGCCGCGGACAAGGCGGACAAGCCCGCCGCGGACGGACCTGCCGACGGCAAGGTGACCGCCGCGAAGCCCGCCGAAAGGCCTGCGGAGAAGCCCGCCGACAAGGCTTCCGACACGCCTGCCGGCGAGCCCGCCGTGAAGGACGAGCCCGCCGCGAAGGACGAGAAGGACGCGAAGGAGGCCCCCGACGCCGAGCGCACCAGCCGCTTCGTACCGCTGAGGTCGGCCGACGCCCCGCCCGTCCGGCCCCCGGCGCGCCCCTCCGCGCAGCCCGCGCTGCCCGAGTCCGAGCGGACGAAGCAGCAGCCGCTGCCCGAGTCCGAGCGGACCAAGCAGCAGCCGCTGCCGCCCGTCGGCCAGCCCGCGCCGCTCGATCTGCTGGCGCAGCTGACCAACACCCCGCCCCCGCCGGAGACCCCGCTGCGGACCGCCGTGCGGCGGGTCAAGATCTGGACGCCGCTCGTGCTGCTCCTCATCGTCGTCCTCGGCGTGGTGCAGGCGGTGCGCCCGCTGCCGTCCCCCGAGCTGAGGGTGGCCGAGGCGACCTACACCTTCGACGGCGCCAAGATGTCGCTGCCCTGGCCGGGCCAGGGACAGTCCGCGGTCGAGGTGGAGGGCCTGGGCAGCCTGGGCACCTCCGGGGCGCAGAAGCCGGTGCCGATCGCCAGCGTCACCAAGGTGATGACGGCGTACGTCGTCCTCAAGGAACACCCGCTCAAGGCGTCCGAGAAGGGCCCGACCATCAAGATCGACGCCCAGGCGGGCAAGGAGTCGGGCTCCGAGGACGAGTCGCGGGTCCAGGTGGACGAGGGGCAGACGTACAACCAGCTCCAGATGCTCCAGATGCTCCTCATCCCGTCCGGGAACAACATCGCCCGGCAGCTGGCCCGCTGGGACTCGGGTTCGGAGCAGGCGTTCGTGAAGAAGATGAACGACGCCGCCAAGGACCTGGGGATGAAGAACACCGTCTACACCGACCCCAGCGGCTTCAAGGCGACCACCAAGAGCACCGCGTCCGACCAGCTCAAGCTGGCCAGGGCGGTGATGAAGAGCGAGGCGTTCCGGGCGGTCGTGGCGACGCCCAACGTCAAGGTTCCCGGCATCAAGACCCCCGGGAGCAAGATCTACAACAACAACAATCTGCTGGTGAAGCCCGGTGTGGTCGGCATCAAGACCGGGTCGAGCACCCCGGCCGGCGGTGCGCTGATGTGGGGCGCGGAGAAGACCATCGACGGCAACAAGCGGCTGATCCTCGGTGTCGTCCTGGAGCAGCGGGCCCCCGGCATCCTGCAGAACAGCCTGGATCTGGTGCAGGCCAACAGCTACGAGCTGATCACCGCGGTGCAGGACGGCCTCGTCTCCGCCACGGTGGCGAAGAAGGGCGATGTCGTCGGTCACGTCGACGACGGTCTGGGCGGGACGACGCCGGTCGTCGCGACCAAGGACGTGAGGGCCGTGGGCTGGGGCGGCCTCCAGGTGGACCTCGAGCTGACCGACGCGGGCAAGGCCGTGCCGCATTCGGCCAAGGCGGGCACGGTAGTGGGCCAGCTGATCGTCGGCAATGGCACGGCCCAGGTGAAGGTGCCGGTCGCGCTGCAGAAGGATCTGTCCGAGCCGTCGTTCGGCTCGAAGCTGGTCCGCATCGCCTGATCCGGCGGGACACACCGCCTTGCGCTGTGACCCGGCGCGCCTCGCGCCGGGTCACCGTTCAGCCGTATGTAGCAAGTTGTCCACAGCACCCCCGACCGCCCGCCCTGAAGGCCTTTTGGGGCCCTTCGCGTGCTAGCGTCGCCTGCGCCTCCGGTCCCGGTCCTCGGTAACGAACCGGGGGGAACCGGTACAGGGTTGAAGGAACATGGGGGCATACCTCGGGGAAGACGGGGAGAGCCGCAGTGACCACCGTGGATCCGACACGGGCCGACAGCAGCGGGAGTTCCGAGGAGAACACCGCGGCGCGAATAAGACTGCCCACGCAGCGGGCCTCCGAGGACCCGGACGCGGCGGAGGGTGTGAGCCGCGCTGAGGACGCGAGTCCGCCGGCGGGCGCCGACCCGGCCGAGGACGCGGGTACGGCGCCGGCGCGCAGCGGCGAAGAGCAGGAGCAGGAGCAGGAGCAGACGGTCGGCTGGGTGCGGCGCGCCTGGCGCTTCATGTGCCACCCCGTGCCCGCCTCCCTGGCCGTCGCCGGAGTGCTGCACGTGCTGTGGGTGGCGCTGCTGGCGAACAGCGGCGGCGACCTGGCCGCGCAGGACGCGTGGGCGGAGTTCGCCCTGCAGCACCCCGACTCGGCGTACAACCTCGCCTGGTACGGCGGGATGCATCCGGTCTCGTACAGCGTCATCTCGCCCTATTTGATGGCGGTCCTCGGCGTCCGCACCACGATGATGATCGCGGGGACGCTGACCGCCGGGCTGCTCGCGCTGCTGCTGGTGCGCAGCCGGGTCGTGCGGCGGCCGCTGTGGCCGGCCCTGTACGGCGCGTTCGCGCTGGTCTGCAACGCGATCTCGGGCCGGGTCACCTTCGGGCTCGGCGCGATGTTCGGTCTGGGCGCCGTGGCGGTCATCTTCGCGTGGCCCACCAAGTGGCGGTCCCGGCACTGGCACCACAAGGTCGCGCGGGCGCTGCTGGCCGCCCTGCTGGCCGCCCTCGCGACCATGTCAAGCCCGGTGGCGGGCCTGTTCATCGGGATCGTGGCCGCCGCGCTGTGGCTGACCCGGCGCCACCCCGCCTCGTACGCGCTCGGCGTCACGCCGGTGGTCGTGGTCGGGCTGTCGGCCTGGCTGTTCCCGTTCTCCGGCGAGCAGCCGATGAGCTGGCCGTCGACGATCCTGCCGGGCATCAGCGGCCTCGCCGTCTTCCTGTTCGCGCCGAAGGGCTGGCGCACCGTCCGGGTGGGCGCGGCGCTGTATGTGATCGGCGTGGTGCTGACCTGGTTGGTCCCGTCCCAGATCGGCACCAACATCCAGCGCCTCGGCATGATCTTCGGCGGGGTGGTGCTGCTCGCGGCGCTGACCTCCCGCCGGGTGCCGGCGCGTGGGAAGCGGCTCACCACGCTCCCGGGGCGGAAGTGGACGGCGCTGGTGCTGTCCCTGGTGACGGTCACGGTGTGGCAGGGCGTGAAGACGGGCGACGACGTCATCCACACCACCCCGTCGGCGTCCTGGGCGCGCGAGCTGGCGCCGCTGGTCCACCACCTGCAGCGGGTGAAGGCCGACCGGGGCCGGGTCGAGGTGGTGCCGGTGCGCAGCCACCGCGAGTCCTCGGCACTTCCCCGCTACGTCAACCTGGCCCGGGGCTGGACCCGGCAGGCGGACATGGAACGCAACCCGCTCTTCTACGAGGAAACGCTCAGCGCGGACGACTACCACGCCTGGCTCAAGCGCATGGCCGTGCACTACGTGGTGCTTCCGGCCGATGAGCCGGACCACGCCGCGCGGCTGGAGGCCGAGCTGATCGCCGGGGGCCTGCCGTATCTGCGTGAGGTGTGGGGCGACGACAACTGGAAGCTGTACGAGGTCAAGGACCCCACCCCGATCGCCGACCCGCCGGCCACGGTGGAGCGGGCCGGCGCGGACAAGCTGATACTGAAGGTCCGCGCCAAGGGGCCGGTGCTCATCCGCATCCCGTACTCGCCGTGGCTGGGCCTGGTGGACGCCAAGGGCCACCGGATCAAGGCGCCGGAGGCGGATGAGGACGGCAGGCTGCCGGTCAACCGCAACGGCTGCCTGACCAAGCAGGTCTTCGAGCCGAGCAAGGAGGGGGAGCCGGAGGACGAGTGGACCGTGCTGCACGCCCCGCACCCCGGCACCTACCGGATAGCAGGCAAGTACGACCTGCCGCGCGGCACGCCCTGCCCGGACGAGATGGTGCCGTAGGCCGACGGGACCGACAGGGGCGGGCCCGGGGTGTTCCGGGCCCGCCCCTGTCAGCGGCAGACCGCCGACGGCCAGGGCTGGTCCGGTTCCCGGTTCCGGCCCTGGCCGTGCTCGGTGCTCCGGTGGACCTTCTCCAGGCTGCCCAGCAGCGCGTCCAGGCGCTCCTTCTTCTCCGTGTCCGGATAGCTGAGGAACGTCAGGACGGCGCGCTGGAACGCGAGCCGCATGCGCGGCGGCATGGCGTCTGAGGCGTCCAGGCACAGCGGGGAGGACGTGAGCGCCCGCGCGATCGACTGGGCGACCTTGTCGTTCCCCTGGACGGACACGGGCACCTTGCTGTTCGCGGAGAACGGCTTGGCGGAGCCGGGAGGGGTGTGCTCGGCCCAGGTCCGCTGCCCCTCGACCCGGGTGAGATAGCGCAGGAGCTCCCGGGCCTGCCCGGTGTGCCCGGTGTTCTTGAACAGCGCGGCGAAGTCCCCGGACACCTCGTGCGCGGCGGAGGGTGAGCCGGGCAGTCCGAGCAGATCGCCGGAGTATCCGAACCTGGCCCGGTTGGGGCCGGGGTAGCTGCCGCGGATGAAGGAGCCCTGGTGTTCCAGGGCACACGACGGGCGCTTCGCGAACAGCTTCTTCCCCGCCGCCCGGAAGTCGGTGCGCAGCGCGGTCTTCGCCGCCGCGCCCGAGAACAGCTCGCCCCAGGTCCGCCACGCCTCCGCGACGCGTGGGTCGTCCCAGGCCAGCTCGCCCCCGGCCCACTGCTCGTAGACCTTTGTGCCCTGCTGCCGCAGCAGGATGTCCTCGATCCAGTCCGTGCCGGGCCAGCCGGAGGTGGCGCCGTCGCCCATGCCCACGCACCACTGGCGGCCGTCGGCGGCCAGGGCGGGGAGGTCCCCGGGGCCGTGGCGCGTGCCGTCGTACCAGACGATGCCCTTGAGGTCGGCCTTGACCGCGATGCCGTAGATCGGCCCGTTCTCCCGCAGCCCGGGTGTCCACAGGGGGTTGTACTCGGCCCGGGGGACCACGTCGTCGAGCCCGGCCAGATAGCCCTGCCTGGCGTAGGCGGCCAGCTCCCCCGAGCTCGGCAGCATCGCGATGTCGGGCGGGGTGCCGGACCGCACGTCGGACAGCAGCACCTCGCGCAGCGCGGTGGTGCCCTGGTACTCGACGCGGATGTGGTGTTCTTTGGTGAAGGCGTCCAGCACCTGGCGGAAGGCGTCCTCCTCGGGGCCGGTCCAGGAGGCGAGCACGCGGATCGTGCCGCCGGACCGCTGGGCGCCCGCGTCGCCCGTGCCGAGGGCGCACAGGAGCACCAGCCATAGGCCGAGCACGGCGGCGGTGACGTTCCGGGGGCGGGTGGCGGCGCTCATCGGGCCCGGAACCTGTACTCGTCGATGCGCGGCTGGAGCCCGACGAAGACGAGCGCGGCGAGGAGCACGCCACCCATCGGTATCCACACCACGGCGCCGGTGCGCCAGTGGGTCTCCTCCATCTTCGTGCTCACCCTCTTGTTGGTCGTGTCCGGGGCCTTGCCGATGTCCGGCTGGCGCAGGCTGGTGCGGGCCTGGGAGAGCCGGTCCTGCGTCTGGTAGGTGAAGACGGCCAGGGTCGGCACCGCGAGGAGCAGCAGCCCGGTGGCCACGAGCAGGCAGGGGTTGAACCGGCGGCGGAAGCGGTGGCGCACAAAGCGCTGGGTGCGCACCAGCAGCACGGCCAGGGCGAGCGACGCCGCCGGGACCAGCACCCACCACCCGAGCGACAGCAGCCAGCCGAAGGAGGTCTGCTGGTCGAGCAGGCGGAGCTGCTTGCCCTGCACCTTCACCAGCCGGGCGAGGATGTCGCTGTCGCCGTCACGCACCTCCTTGGCCGAGCCGTCGTCGCCCCGGAGCATCGTTTCGGCATAGCCGAGATAGGCGTCGCGGAGAGCGCGGTTGTCGCGGTTGACGTACGCCTGCTGGACGAGGTCGCCGTAGGAGGAGACCAGTCCGGTGATGGTGAGCAGCGACTGGCGGGCCGAGGTGCCCGCGGTGGTGGACTTGAGGGCCTGGGCGAGGGCCTGGTTGGCCGTCGACAGCGTGGTGCGGTAGTCCTCGCCCAGGCCCTCGATGTCGCCGGTGTCGCCGGTGAGGCTGAGCTCCGCGTACTCGTACGAGTCGTCGAGGGTCACCTCGGCCGCGGCCACCTGGAGTATCGCGGGGGCCGACTCGTCCCGTACGGCCTGGGTGTTGCGGCTGACGCCGTAGTACGCGGTGAACAGCGCGGCCGCGGCGGCCACCGAGAGCGCCAGCAGCGTCACCAGACGGCGGATCAGAAAGGCGCGGGTGCCGGTCATACCGCACCGGCCGGGGTGCCGGGGCCGCCGGGGCGCAGCGTGGTGTCGCACTGCTGGCAGAAGGTGGCCGTGGCGGGGGCCAGACGCCCGCAGCCGGGGCATTCGACGTCGGAGCCGGCGGGCCCGGGAGGCCCGGCGGGGGTGGTGAGCGGGGCGGGCGCGGCGGGGTCGGGGGCTCCTTGGGCCGGGCCGCGGAAGCGGCTGCTCTCCTCGGACAGCACCATGGCCGAGTTCAGGTCGAGCGGCCGGATCCGCTCGCGCAGCCGCACCTCGCCCGCCGCGGCGTCCACGATGTCGACCAGCCCGCGCAGCCGGTCCAGCATCTTCTCGTTGCCCAGCTCGTGCGCCAGCCGGACCGCCCGGCCCCAGTGCGCCAGGGCCTGCCGCGGATCGCCCGCCACATACGCGTCGTAGGCCGCGGTGACGGCGAGGCCGAGGGCGTCGTCCGCGCCGTAGTGGGCGAGCCGGGGGTGGATACGGGAGGACAGCAGCGGGTCGTCCGTCCAGCGGACCAGGACGGACTGCGCGGCGGGCAGCCGGACCCCGGCCGTGCCCCCCTCCGGCGCGCCGCCTTCTGACGCGCCGCCTTCTGCTGCCCCGTCCAGTGACAGCTCCACCCAGGCCAGCTCGATCTCCTCGTCCTGCGCGTCGCCCTCCGGGTCGGCGGTCACACACACGTGGTACTCGCGCACCTCGTCGCCCCACGGCCCGCTGCGCCACTCCCAGGTGCGCGCGTCGGGCCGGGTGCCCTCGCCGGTCAGGTCCACCCGGGTCGGATACACCTGCTTGACCATGCCGACCGCGCCGCCCGCGCGCGTCCGGATCCGGATGCGCAGCGCGGCCAGCGCCCGGGCCATCGAACCGCGCGTCAGCGCCTCGAACTCGGCCGGCAGATCGGAGTGGTCGAGGACCGCGTCGGCCCGGCCGCGCAGCCGGCGCACGATCTCCTTGAGCTCGGTGGCGTCCCAGCCGTCGCCGATGCCGCGCGCGTCGCAGGTGAAGCACGGGGCGCAGGCGTCGAGCACCCGCGCCAGATCGCCGGGGTCCTCATGCTCGTTCTTGCCGTCGGTCAGCAGCAGGGTGTGCCGGAGCGCGGTGGACTGCTCGGTGTGGTCGGTGTGGAGGCGGCGGGCGAGGTCGAGCCAGCTGCCGATCGCGGTGCCGCCCAGCGCGGCCAGCTTCATCGCGGCGCGCGCCGCGGCGGCCTTGGTGTCGGGCCCGGCGACCGCCATGCCGCCGGCGGGCGGATAGACGACCTCGGCCCGCTCGGTGCCCTGGACGACCGCGAAGCGCGTGCCCTCGCGCAGCGCGGAGACGGCGGCGGCGGTGGCCCTGCGGGCCGCCATGATCTTCGTCGGGGGCCAGGCCATCGACCCCGAGCAGTCGATGACGATGACCTCGGAGGCCGCGGCGCGCGCCGCGACCGGGCCCAGCCCCCGGGCCTCGACCCTGATGATGGCGTGCATCTCGGCGCGGCCCGCGGCGGCCGGAAGGTACTCGTTCTGGTCGACGCGCAGGGTGATGGCGGCGCCCTGGCCCCCGTCCGCGCCGCCGTCCCCCGTCGGCCGGTCGGCGGTCGCCTGATGGGCGGTCGCCTGATCGGGGGTCGCCCGATCCGTTCCCGCTGGGCCCGCTGTGTCCTCGCTCATCCGATCCCCCTGTCAGACGCTGGTCATGGGCCTGACGGCGTTGGCCCGGTCGACCAGCACCTCCAGGGCCTCGGGGCTGTCCGCCTGCTGGGCCAGGGCCCGCAGGGCCTTTTCGAGGTCCGCGCGCACCACGGACTCCTCGTCGTGCTTTCCGAACAGGGCCCCGGCCTCGTCCTTGTGCCCGTACCGCAGCACCCAGTCGAGCACGACCTCCCACACCTCGGCCGTCAGCCGCTCGCGGGCGTGGCCCGAGGCCCGCCCGTCGTCCAGATACAGCCGCGGCAGCCGGGTCAGCACCTCCGCGAAGTCCGCCTCGGTCGGCAGCCGGTCCGGGTGGCCCAGCCGGCCGGCCAGCACCCGCACCGTGGCGATCTGGGCGGCGTCATGGTGGCGCGAGACCTTCGGCACCCCGCCCAGGACATCGACCGCCCCGGCCCGGTCGCCCGCGGCGAGCCGCAGCCGGGCCAGGCCGAAGGCGGCGCTGCCCTGGGAGCGGTTGCGCTGCCAGACCGCCTGGTAGAAGCGCTCAGCGGCGCCGTGGTCGCCCAGGTGCTCGGCGCAGTACCCGAGGGCCAGCTTGGGCGCGTACTCCCCGGGCAGCGCCCCGTACACCGCGTCGAACTCCCGCTGGGCATCGGCCACCGAGCCCTCGGCGAGCCGCACCAGCGCGCGGTGCCAGTTCAGCCGCCAGTCGTACCGGGCGCGGTCACCGCCGATGATCCGCTCGGCGGCCTTCACCTGGCCTTCCGCCTCGTCCACCTCGTCGAGTTCGAGATGGGCGCGGCAGATGCGGAACCGGATCTCGGCGGACTCGTGCGGAAAGGCCCCCAACTGCTCGATCAGCCGCCGCGGGCCGCTGTCGGTCGGGGTGTTGAGCAGCGCCGCGCCCGGGTCCTGGGCGTCGGGGAACGGCACCGGCAGCCCGAGCGGCACCCTCGCCGGGCCGGGCCGGCCGTCCCCGAGCACCGGGCGGACCTCCCCGGTCAGCCAGCGCTCCAGGCCGGGAATCCGGCCGAGCCCGGAGTCGAGCAGGGCCGCGGTCGGGGCGAACAGCGTGGAGGGCTCGGGCTGCTCCCGCTCCAGCCGCAGCGAATGGATCTCGCGGAGGACCCCGCGCAGCTGCTCGGCCATCTCACGGGCGGAGCCGAACCGCTGCCGCGGGTCATAGGCCGTGGCGCGGGCCAGGAGCCTGTCGTACGACTCGCGGCCGAGGCCCGGCGGCCGCTGGGCGGCCCGCTCGACCTTGTCGGAGAGGTTCCTCAGCGTCGCCCCGAGCCCGTAGAGGTCATGGAGCTCGGTGGGCACGGCGCCGCGCAGGACCACCTCGGGGGCGGCGAACTTCTTGGTGATGACGGGCGAGCCGTCCCGCTGCCCCGACTGGCGGACCGCGCCGAGGTCGATCACCTTGACCCGGCCCTCGTGGTGCATGACGTTGCTCGGCTTGAGGTCGCAGTAGACCAGCCGCTCGCCGTGCAGATACTCCAGCGCGTCGAGGATCAGGGCGCCGTAGGTGAGGATGTGCTGGTAGACGCGGGGTCCGTCGAAGTGCGGATCGGCCCGGGCGATGTAGTCCCCGATCGTGGAGAGGGTGACCCCCGCGACGAACTCCATCACGATGTAGCCCTGCGGCCGTCCGCTGCCGCGGGCCGGGTGGCGCACATAGTTGATGATGTTGACGATGCCCGGGTGGTCGAGCATGGTCAGATAGCGGCGCTCCTCGATGGCCGCGCGCTGCGCCGTCTCGTCATCGTCGTTGATCAGCCCCTTGATGGCGACGGGCTGGCGGTCCAGCTGGGTGTCCTCGGCGAGATAGACCCAGCCCAGGCCCCCGTACGCCACGCCGCCGACCACCTCGTACTGGCCGCCCAGCAGATCCCCGGCCCGCAGCTGCGGGGTGAAGTCGAAGGGATGGCGGCAGCGGTGGCAGACCCCGGTCCACAGCGCGGGCTGCCCGGCGTATGCCGCGCCCACGGTCTCCTCGCAGCCCGCGCAGGGCTGCCCCTGAGGGGGCGGCTGCGGATCGTCGATGACCAGGTCGCGGAGGGAGGGGAGCTCGACGCGGGGCAGGTCCATCAGGCCGTCGCCCGCGGGCCGGACGGTGAACTTCCGGGCCACGGCGCGCCGCCGGACGCGGGCCGCGGTCGCGGTGGACTCGGACTCCAGGATGGCGGAGCCTGAGGCGGACGCAGCCGCGGGCGCGCCGGGGGAGGGGCTGCCCTGGACCCCGCCGCGGGGCCTGCGGCCGCACTCCGAGCAGAATCCCCGGACGTTGATCCGGCCGCGGCCGGCACCGGGGCAGTCGGGCCGGTCGCAGACCGCCGCCCCGCCGCTCGTCCCGTCCGTCATACGCCTTCCTCCCCGTTTCCCTGTGCCTCCGCGTCTGTTCGCGGGAGCCCGCTCACGGCCCGACCCGGTTCACGGCCCGATCCCGTTCACGTCCCGATCTCGTTGACGGCGCGTACGAACCGGTCGACCGCCTCCTGCGCGGCCGGCACGTCGTACGGCACCGAACGCAGCAGGTCGAACGCCGCGCGCTGGAGCGGGATCAGCTCCGGGCGCTCGGCCGCGCCCATGGCGCCCAGCCGCGCGGCGTAGGGGGCCAGCTGGCTCTCCAGCTCCGGGATGCGCTTCAGCTGCTCGTCGGCCGCGTGCCGCGCCGCCTCCGCGCGCCGCAGGACCGTGGCCGCCGCGTGCTCGAAGGCGGCCATCTTGGCGATGATGTGATGGGTGTGCAGCCCGGGGTCGTCGCGCAGCCTGAGCAGATTGATGCGCAGCGCCGGTGCGTTGCGGGTGTACGGCGCGTTCAGCGCGGGGGAGAGCAGCGCGCGCCGCTCGACCGCCTCGCGCTCGCTGCCTTCCGCGCGGGTCACCTGCCTGGCGAGCTCGTCCAGCCATGCGTCGATCCGCGCCCGGTCCGGCCGGAACAGCCGCTCGGCCAGGCGCAGGCCCGGCGCCCGCGGATCGCGGAAGACCAGCATCAGCCGGCTGCCCCGGTCGGCGAGGAGCTTCATGAAGTGGACCAGGGCCTCGGGGTCATGGGCCCGGTCGACGCTCACGGCCACGATGGTCAGCGGCACCGCGTTGGCCCGGATGCGGCTGAGCGGCGAGGTGTCACCGAGCGACTTGAGGTCCATCCGGTCGGCGACCCGCCTGGCCACATCGGTGTCGGTGCGGCCGGTGACGTCGATGGCCAGGTCCAGGCTGCCGATCGGCGGCACCGTGTTGCGCGGCGCGGCGGACACCGCCGCCTCGGCGCCGCCCACGGACAGCTCGCGGTCCGCGAGCGTCACGGCCCGGCTGAGCGCCCCGTACCGGTCGCTGTCGTCGTCCTCGATCACCACCGTCTCGACGTCCGCGATCCCCTCCCGCCCGGCCAGGCTCTCCCGCCGCAGCCACAGGGCCAGCCGCTGGGCGAAGCCGATGTCCTGGACGCCGCCGGTGAGCGGGGAGACCAGCCGCGGGTCCACACCGGCCTCGCCGCCCACCCAGCGGGCGACCTGGGGCAGGTGCCGGACGATGGTCTCGACGGGGATCATGTACGAGAAGCGGCGCCGCTCGGCGCTCGGCACGCTGTCGGAGTCGTCGTAGCGGCTGACCACCATGCCGATCACGTGGTGGGTCTGCTCGTCCTCGACCCCGGCGCCGCTGAAGCCGTACCGCACCACGTCACCGGGCGTCTCCGGGTTCACCTGCACCCACTCGGCGCGCGGGCCGGCGGCGCCCGCGAGGCGGCCCAGGAACCACATCCCGTCGTCGTTGCCGTCGGGGAAGCCGCACATCCGCACCGGCCGCCGGGACACCGGGGGCAGCCGGAACAGCGGCGCGGCATGCTCGGCGGGCTGGGGGCGGCTCAGCCTCAGCAGCGCCACATCGCCGCAGCTGTCGGCGCGCTGCGGCACCCAGCAGCCCGGGGCGACGCGCGCGCTGACGGGCTCGGCATCGGGCACGCCGACCAGGTCGACCCGGACTTCCGTGGCCGGAAGCGGCCGCCCGTCCCCGGGGATCACATGGGCGCACGTCAACACCGTCTCGCTGCCCAGAAGGATTCCGGCGCCCAGGACATCACCGGTCGTACTACGGATCCGAACCCGCCAAGTCCCATCATGAGCGGGCACATTGGCGGTATTGCCGTTTTCCGCCCCCATGTGGCCCGAGCATACGCCCGAGGCGTACGGAAGTGACCCCATGCGGTCGATGAGTCACGGGAAAGGGTGAGCTGCGACCCCGGTCCGGAGTGTGATTTCAGATGATCATCGAATAGGGGGATTGCTCCAATTTGGGGGTAATAGAGGTGTCATCCGAGGCCGTGCCTCGCGCTGCGGCGTCGGCGGGGGTTTTCGTTTTCACGCGCGCGGACTCTCCGGCTAACTTCCCACCTGCTCCAGCGACTCCAGAACGGGGGCGTCCGGGAGCTTGCGGCCGATCCTCGCCCGCAGATCATGGGCGGCGTTGGTGACGCGGGTCGAGCGGACTCCTTCTGCGGCAGAGGCGAACTCCTCGGCCGATGCCACAGCGCCGTCCACGTTTTCGCGTCGAAGCTGGACGATCGACAGATCCGCCAGAACCATGGCGCGTGTCCGCCGACGGTCGAGACCGTGGATGTTCAGCGCCAGGTTCAGGTGTTCCTCAGCGGCGGCTTGGTCGCCCAGGCGGGAGTAAATTTTGGCGGACTCGTGGGCCCACCGGCCGGGGCTGTAGTGGGACGCCCATGACTCGCCGGGAGCCGCCTCGGCGTGCTCGATGGCGCTCTCTGAGGCCGTCAGCATTTTCTGCGCGGTTGTGTTGTCGAGGTCGTACGCGCAGGCTCGGGCGAGGGTGTTGGAGTAGTACGCGACAGCCTTCGGGTTGTCGAGCTTCTTACCCCACTCCACACAGCCCTCGGCGAGACGCAGAGCGGGGGCAAGGTACCCGAGGTCGATCGCCTGGTCCGCGAGTCCCCGCAGCGCGGTAGCGGCCGTCTCATTCATTCCGGCCTCCGCCGCGAGGTGGAAGGAGTGCGTGTAGTACCGCTGGGCCAGGCCCTCGTTTCCCTCGTCCTTGGCCATCCACGCGGCCAGGTGCACCAGCTCCGCCGTGGCCGCAAACAGGTCACGCCCGGTCTTTTCGGTGTACGTGCCGTCCAGCCAGCGCTTCACGTCCTCGGTCAGGTACCGCACGGTCAGATGGCGGGCGTGGCCACCCCCCAGTTCTGAGGCGGCGTCCCCGAGTGTCTTGATCATGTGGCGGAGGGCTCCAACCTCGCCCATACCGACGCGCACAGACGTCCGCATGCCTACCCGGCGAGTCACCGCTTCAGCGTCCGGCACATTCAGTGCCGCCAGACTCGCCGCGACCGACGCCGCCAGAAACGCGCGACGCTCCACGTCTTCCCTCCCGAGTGCCATGACCGAAGCCACCGTATCGGTATCGGTTGGACCAGGATCATTGTGCGGCTCCGTGAACAGCACCTGATCGATATACGGCGCCCACACTGTGGGGCAGCGGCCCCCTTTCTCCCACCTGTACACCTGCTGCCGGTCCAAAAATCCCGCTTCGCCGAACCGCGCGATCGACAGCTCGTCCGCCAGACGCTGCTGACTCCAGCGCGGCACACGTGCCTCGCGGGCCGTCCTGATGCGCTCCCCGATCACCACGGACTCCACCTGGATGACAACTGGACTACAACGAGGATGACAGTGTGGCATCCGCCCAACACTCTGCGTCAGCAGTTGACTTGGTATCAGCCGCCGGGCGCAATCCGCAGGTTCCCCGCTCTCGGCGCATTGAGGAGAGGCCCGCCCGTGTCCCCCGCATGGGCAGGCCCGTCCCACTCCCGAGGAGACGACCCTGTGAGCGTCATGACCAGCCCCATTGCGAGACCGGCTACGACGGGTGCACCCGGGTACACCGAGACGATGCCCGCTGAGGAGGCATCCGCCCGCCGGGCACGGCTGCTTGTCTCCGCCGCGCTGCATACGTGGGATATAGCGGCTCTGGTCGACTCCGGCGTCCTGGTCGTGGACGAGTTGGTCGCCAACGTCGTACGTCACACGGCCTGTCGTCTGCTGCGGGTGCGGGTGACCCGGGCGGGCGCCAGGCGCGTGCGTATTTGCGTCACCGACAAATCCCGCACCCCACCCGACACGGGCCGCCCACTCACCGACGACACCGAACACGGGCGTGGCCTGGCCCTGGTCGACGCCGTCTCCCACTCCTGGGGCTATGACCTGCATCGCTGGGGCAAGACGGTCTGGGCGGAGCTGCGCATCAAGGCGGAGGGGGAGCAGTGACCCCGACGCCGACGAGCCTCTTTCTGGCGCTGAATCCGGCCGTCGGCGCATTCACAGACTTCCCGCCGGGACCCCGGTGGAAGAACCGATAAGAGAAGGAGCACGGCATGAACGAGAACGCCCCGCAGACCACGGCCGGTGACGGTCTGCTGGTCGCCCGCACGTCCATCGTCGCCGCACGGTCCCGCGCCGAGCAGCCGTCCGACGGTGGCAGCACGGGCGTCTCCGACAGCAACGACTGAACGGAGCCGCGCCCGTGACCACCTTCTCCAAGGTGGTCGACTGCCTCGGCGGGGGTTTCCTCGCCGGGGCTTTCGGCCGCCGGCATCGCGTATGGACCGGTGTCGGAGACTTCTCCGGCCTTCTTTCCTGGGACGACATCAACGACATCATGACGCGGGGGAGGTTGAAGCCTCCCCGCCTACGCCTGCACCGTGACGGCGAACTCGTCCATTGGCAGAGCTATGCCAGCCCAGTAACGACCCGGCGCAGCACCGTGTGGCAGCGCATCCAGCCGTCCCGGCTGCACGAGCAGTTGCGGGAAGGGTCCTCGCTCGTCCTGGACGCTGTGGACGAGCTGCACGCCCCCGTCGAGGCACTGACCCGTGATCTGGAGCAGGTATTCCGGAGCCACATCCAGGTCAATGCCTACGCCTCGTGGACATCTCGCGAAGGCTTTGGTACGCACTGGGATGACCACGACGTGGTGGTGTTCCAGGTGGAGGGCTCGAAGCGGTGGCGGATCTACGGGCCGACCCGAGTCAATCCGCTCTACCGGGATCTGGAAGCCCCCGGAGCACCGACCGGCGAGCCCTTGGCTGAACTGTCGCTACGCGCGGGCGACATGCTGTATCTCCCGCGCGGCTGGTGGCACGCAGTGGCCGCCACCGAGGGCCGGTCCCTGCACCTGACGTGCGGGCTCCAGACCACGACCGGCGCCGATCTCCTCGCGTGGCTCTCGGAGCGCCTGCGCGGCTCGGAAACCATCCGGGCGCACCTGCCCATGTTCGGCAGCGACCAGGACCAGTCCACCTATCTCGACGTCGTTCGTAAAGAGGTTGCTGAGGCCCTGCACGACGGTGTGATCCGGGAGTTCCTCGACGTTCGCGACGCAACCGATCCGGGGCGCCTGATGCCCTCCCTGCCGTTCCTCGACGGTATCCCCGCCGAAGACGACCTAGTGGTCCGGTTCACCACCGCGCGGGCTCGGACCACGGTCAACGACGAGGGCCAGGTGATCCTCCGGACCGGTGGCGAGGAGTGGACATTTGCTGCTCTCGTCGCTCCCGTACTCGAACCGCTCGCCGCGGGGCACTCGGTCTCTCTCGGCGATCTGGCGCAGGCGGCTGGGCTGACCACGGCGCAGGTCGCGTCCGTCGTGACCGAGCTGGTGTCTGCCAACGTAGCGGCGGTGAGCCACCGGTGACACCGGATCTCGCGCTCGGCACGTACCACTGCCGGGACATCCCCCGGGCGGCGGTCCACGCCGTCGCCCGGGGGGCTTCCTGGATCGATACTGCGCCCAACTACCGAGCCGGACAGGCCCACGCCCTGCTCGTCGCCGCTCTCCCTCAGCATCTGCACGTGCGGGTCTCCACGAAGACAGGATTCTTCGCCCAGGAGGAAGCTGAGGCCGCCGTCAACGCAGGAGTCCTCACCCGTGAGCAGGCGGCGGCCGGCCACAGCCTCACTGCGGGTTTTCTCCGCTGGCAAACGTCCCGCTCCCTCAACGTCCTCGGCCGCGCCGACGTGGTGTTCGTGCACAACCCCGAACGCGCCATCGACGACCGCGAGGTGCTGCATTCGCTGCTACGGGACGCCTTCGCTGTCCTGGAGGAGTTCGCGGACGCGGGGCGTATCGGTGGGTACGGCGTCGCCACCTGGTCCGGCCTGGACTCCGGCGCACTTACCGTGCCGGAAATCCTCGCTCTGGCGCGGGAGGCGGCTGGTACGGCTGGACATCACCTGCGGGCGGTCCAATTGCCGGTAAGTCTCGTCATGGCCCGGCCGATCAGCTCCGCCCTGGACGGGCGTGGCCCCCTCGTACACGCCCACGCGGCAGGGCTCGACACCTTCGTCTCCTCGCCCCTGCACGGCGGGGAGCTTCCGGGAATGGTCACGCCAGAACTCGCCGAGCTGATCGAACCTGGCCTCACCCCTGCTCAAGCGGCCTTGCGTGCCGTCGCATCCACCCCAGGAGTCACACGGGTTCTCCTCGGCACGCACAACCCGGCACACTGGGATGCCGCCGCCCACACGCTAGCGCTGCCCCCGATCCCACTCAGCACCCTTCGGAAGGTTCTCGATGTTCTCGGTACCTAACGAACCCACCGCGAACCGGATGCGTACCGCGAGGAGCGCCGCCTGCGCGGCCCTGGGCGTACACGATACGACGCAGAGTCCGGTCTGGGGCTACAACGGCCGCACTCTCTCCGGCGCTGTCGTCACCACTGGGAAGAAAAGCTGGCTCCGTCTGGTCAGCGAAGCCGCCGGCCGCGCCCACGGGAAGCTCTGGGACGGCCCGAAAGCCGCCCAGGAAACCCTCCCGGACGACATCCCGCGCCCCGGGCTGCATCGCGTCTACGACTGGCACGAAGACGGCTGGGCCTACCGCGCCGAGCTGTACGAGCACACCACGCTCTCCACCGTCTCCCGCAGCCCCGTCCTCGACGCCGAGCCGGACCTTCCCGAGCCCTGGTGGAAGAACCTGCATGGCGTGGTCGACACCCTGGCCGCTGTCCCCACCGACCGCGTGGCGGTACGCGAGAAGTACATCCGCCGCGCCGTACCCGAGTTCACCGGCCACGACCTCGGCAACACGATCGAGTGGTCCACCGCCCACGGGGATTTCCACTGGGCCAACCTCGCGGGCCCGGACCTCACTATTTTCGACTGGGAGGGCTGGGGCACCGCGCCCGTCGGGTGGGATGCCGCGCAGCTCTACATCTACGCCCTCCAGGCCCCGGAAACCGCAGCACGCGTCCGCCAGGTGCTCGCGCCTATCCTGGACGACCCCAAGGCCCGCGTCGCCGAACTGACGGTGTGCGCCCAGGTGCTTCAGGCCGCCAACCGGACCCCGTTCTATGCCGCACTCGCCGAGCCTGTACGCCGCCACCTACGCGCCCTGGAGCACCGCGCGGCGTGATCCGCCCGTACCCGAGCGCCCCGCCATCTCTCCCGTGGGGGGCAGGGCGTCGTCGCGTGCGGGGCAAAGGAAAGACCCTCGTGGTGTGTGAGAAGGGCGGCGAGCTGCTGCGCAAGGCCGCGCGGGCGGGGGTGTGCCGCATCGTCCACCGACCTCACCTTGACCACCCCCGCCAGCAGCGCCACCCAGTTCCTCTACACCGCGGCTCCCGGCATCTGACCGGGGCCGGTGCGGCGGTCCCGCCCCGGGCCCAGCGGGCGGTCCCCGGACGGCCGGGACCACCACACGCCCTCGCCGCGCGTGAGCCCCGGCAGCCACCGCTTCACGCCGTGCAGCTCCCGGGCCGGAATCCGGCCTTCGAGCAGCCAGACCGGCACCCCGCCCGACGTCTCCTCGACGGCGGTGATGTCGGCCTCCGCCGCGGTCAGCTGCCCGGTGACCGGGGCCAGCGCGTCGTGCGGGATCTCCAGCTCGAAGGCGTGGCACGGCTCGTACACCCGCGTCCCCGCGGCGCGCAGCGCCCGCTCCAGCACCACCGGGGTCAGGCCACGGAAGTCGCCCGCGGTGCTGACGGGGCTGGAGAAGCCGGAGCGGATGAGGGTGACGAGACAGTCGGTCACCGGCCGGCCTTCGTGGCCCTGGAGGAGGGTGTCGTGCACGGTCTCCTCGATGGCGTGGTGGAAGGCGCGGGGCAGCGCGCCCAGTTCGGTCTCGTACCGGAAGGTCACCCCGGAGCCGGCCGGGGAGGGCTCGACGCGCAGTCCGATGGTGGCCCAGAAGCCGGTGTGATGGCGCCTGGCCATCTCCTCGCACGCCTCGCCGACGCCCACGGGCCGCTCGACGTGGACCGGCCGGCTCGGCTCGAAGACGGCCTCGATGCCGAAGTCACGGGCGAGCGTCGCCCCGATGATCTCCTTTTGGACCTCGCCGTACAGCAGCACCGAGGTGGCGCCGCCCGGCAGGGCGCGGGTGTGGATCAGCGGGTCCTGGTCGGCCAGGCTCAGCAGCGCGGCGTGCAGCCGCGCGGCGGGGCCAGGGCCGGGCTCGCGCGCGCGGACGACCGTGCTCAGGCTGGGCGCGGCGAAGTGCGGCTGGTCGGGGCCCTGGGCGGAGCCGGGGCTGCTTCCGGTGCCCGGGTCGGCGTGAGGGTCGGTGTCGGCCCGGCCGAGCCGGTCGCCGACCCGTACCTCGGGCAGGCCCCGCACCTTGCCGATGTTCCCGGCGGTCAGCCGCCCGGCGTCCGCCTCCGCGCCGGCCCGGCCGATGACATCGAGCGAGGTGATCTGGCCGCCGTACTCGACGAACGAGCCGCCCGGCCCCCGGCGGTGGAACCTCACCTTCTGCCGTACGGCCAACTCGCCCGCGAACAGCCGCAGATAGGCGGTCTTTCCCCCGCTCCCGCCCCGCCGCTCGACGGCGAAGACCGTCCCGTACGGGGCCGCCGCGTGTTCCGCCGCCACGGTCGCGGGCGGCAGCAGGCGCGCCATCCCGCGGGCGAGCGCGCCGACGCCCTGGCCGCTGAGCGCCGAGCCGAAGAACACCGGGTGGACGCGGCAGTCCGCCGTGCCCCCGGCCAGCGCGGCCCGCAGCTCGGCGGGCGTGGGCGGCGGTCCGTCCACGACGCGGGCGAGCAGCGCGTCGTCGGTCTCGGCCAGCGCCTCGGCCACCTGGGCGCGGAAGCCGGCGTCGTCGAGCGACCGGGGCACGGCGCGGGCGCCCCGCGCGCCCAGGTCCCGTACGGCCGTCATCGCGACGAGGTGCGGGGCCAGCTTGTGCCGGATGTCCGCCAGCAGCCCCTGGT
This sequence comes from Streptomyces sp. NPDC007917, assembly GCF_042959105.1. Taxonomy (NCBI): domain Bacteria; kingdom Bacillati; phylum Actinomycetota; class Actinomycetes; order Kitasatosporales; family Streptomycetaceae; genus Streptomyces; species Streptomyces sp. NPDC007917. The sequence goes on along the minus strand of NZ_JBIBKK010000009.1, from coordinate 347,820 downwards.
CGCGGGCGCCCGCGCGGTCGATCTTGTTGACGAAGAGCAGGGTCGGCAGCCGCAGCCGGCGCAGCGTCTTCATCAGCACACGGGTCTGCGCCTGGACGCCCTCCACCGCGGACAGCACCAGCACCGCGCCGTCGAGCACCCCGAGGGCGCGCTCGACCTCGGCGATGAAGTCCGAGTGGCCGGGTGTGTCGATCAGGTTGATCTGCGCCGACCCCACGGTGAACGAGGCGACCGCCGAGCGCACGGTGATACCGCGCTCGCGCTCGATGTCGCCCGTGTCGGTCTGGGTGGTGCCGCTGTCGACGCTGCCGAGGCGGTCGATGGCGCCGTGGTCGAAGAGCAGACGCTCGGTGAGACTGGTCTTACCGGCGTCGACGTGCGCCAGGATGCCGATGTTCAGGGTGTGCGAAATGGGCATGCGGGTGGAAGTCCTCGAGAACTGTCGTCCGGTGGGGGCGCGGGGTAGTTCCGAGGAATCGGCGCATCGCATGCTCCTGACTGGGCGTCGGACGGACGCGGCAATCCTGGGCAGCGGGTACGGCCCGGTCAACCGAATTACGGCCGTACGGGCGGCCGTGAGACCGCGGCTACGCGAGGTGGCGGACGATCCGGCGCACCTGCTCGGTGTAGTGCTCGCGGAACTCCGGCGAGTCCGGGTCCACGCCGAAGAGCTGCCGTACGACGTGCTGCATCGCGACCGGCGCCGAGACCAGGCTCATGAACAGCAGCATCGCGGCGGCCGGGTCGATGTCGTCGGCCAGCTCGCCGTTCGCCTGGCGGCGCCGCAGCCCGGAGAGTTCTTCGGGGTCCTGCTCCACCGCGCCGCCGGTGAGGCCGTTCCACAGGTTGAGGCGGGTGGGGCGGGGGTCGGCGAAGGTCTCGTCGAGGTAGCGCACGATGAGCTCGTCGAGGGGGAGGGCCGGGTCGGCGATGGTCTCCTCGCGCCGCAGCCACTGGGCGTGCAGCTCGCGGTAGAGCCCTTCCTTGCCGCCGAAGTAGTAGCTGATCAGCTGCTTGTTGAGCCCGGCACGGTCCGCGATGTCCTGGACGCGGGCGCCCGCGAACCCCTTCTCGGCGAACTCGTCCATCGCGGCGTCCAGCAGCAGCCGCCGGGAGCGCTCGGGGTCGAGCCTGCGCTCCGCCGGCGCGGGGGCGCGGCGGGGCTTCTTCGGCGGTTCCTGCGGCGCTCTCTCCTTCACCTGATCAGGCTATCCGTAGCTGTCGCCGACTTCACCCATCTATTTGTTTGACAACTTCATCCGGATGGATGAATTGTGGGGCCGGTCAGAGTCAACGACACAGCAGAACAAGGAGAACCCGTCATGATCGTGGTGACCGGAGCCACCGGAAACGTCGGCAGGCATGTGGTGGACGAGCTGGTCGCGGCGGGCGCGGAGGTCCGCGCGCTGACCCGTGACCCCGAGGCGGCGCGGCTGCCCGAGGGGGTCCAGGCGGCACGCACCGCGGACCTTCCGCTGGACGGCGCGGACGCGATCTTCCTCAACCCGGCGGTGGTGTGGGAGCAGGGCCCCGGCGAGCTGCTGCGCAAGGCCGAGCAGGCGGGGGTGCGGCGTATCGTCACGCTCTCCTCCTCGGCCGCGGTGCACCCCGGCCCGGGCAATCCCATCGGCAACCACCACCATGAGCTGGAGACCGAGATCGAGGCCTCGGCGCTGGCCTGGACGCATGTGCGGCCGGGCGCCTTCGCCTCGAACGCGCTGCAGTGGGTGGAGCAGATCCGCAAGGGCGACGTGGTGCACGGTCCGTACGCCCAGGCCCACACGGCACCCATCCACGAGGACGACATCGCGGCCGTCGCCGCCCGCGCCCTGCTCAGCGAGGACTACGCGGGCCAGGCGCCGGTGCTGTCCGGGCCGGGGTCGCTGACCTTCGCGGAGCAGGTGGCCATCATCGGCGAGGCCCTCGGGCGGCCGCTGCGGTACGAGGAGATCCCGCCGGAGGCGGCCCGGGAGGCGATGACCGGTGGCGGTGTGCCGGCGGACATCGCGGACTCGCTGCTGCGGATGTTCGCGGAGTCGGTCGGCCGCCCGGCCGAGATCTCCCCGGAGACCGAGCGGATCACCGGGCGTCCGGGGCGTACCTTCGCCCAGTGGGCGAGCGACCGCGCGGCCGCGTTCAGCTGACGCCTTCGTAAGGGGGGTCCGGCTGCGGTCCGGCGGCGGTCAGGAAGTGGCGGCCACCATCCCGCCCCGGTCAGGAGGCTGTCCGGCCGCCCGCCCGTTTGCCGGTGGCCTGCTTCTTGGCGGGGGCCTTCTTGGCCGCCGCCTTCTTCGCCGTGGTCTTCGCGGCGCCGCCCTTGGCGCCGCCCTTCGCGTCGGCCTTCTCGGCGCCCTTCGTGGCGCTCTTCTTCGCCGCCCCGGCGGCCCGCTTCCCGGCCGGGGCCTTCTTCTCGGGCGCGGCGGCCTTCTTGCGCGCCCGGAGCGGGTGGACCGTCGCTTCCGCCGCCTCCCCGGTCTCTCCGGCCTCCCCGCCCTCCGCCTGCGCCCCGGCCTCCTCGCCGCGGGCCTCGCGGGCGCTGCGCACGCTGTCGCGCAGCGCCGCCATCAGGTCGACGACCTGGGCCCCGGCCGGGGCCTCGCCGGGCTCGGCGGTGGGCGTGGCGCCGGCCATCTTGGCCGCCACGAGGGCGTCCAGCGCTTCCTGGTACTCGTCGTGCAGCTCGTTCAGGTCCACCTCGCCGAGCGTGTCCATCAGGGTGTCGGCGAGGTCGAGCTCCGCCTCCCGTACCGTCACCTTCTCCTTGGGAGCCACGCCGACCGGGTCGCGCACCTCGTCGGGCCACAGCAGCCGGTGCATCGCGATGGCGTCGCCCACGACGCGCAGCATGCCCAGGCGCTCCCGCCCGCGGTGGGCGTACTTGGTGATGGCGACCTTCTCGCTGCGCTTCAGCGCCTCGCGCAGCAGGGCGTACGGCTTGGCGGCCGCGGGGCCGTTCGCGCCGAGGTAGTAGGCGTCACCCATCTGGAGGGGGTCGATGTCCGCCGCCGAGACGAACGCCTGGATCTCCAGGGCGCGGGTCGTGGGCAGCGGAAGGTGGGCCAGGTCCTCGTCGGTGATCGGGATCAGTGTGCCGTCGGCGTCCTCGTACGCCTTGCCGATCTCCTCCGCGCTGATCGGCTTGTCCTCGAGCTCGCAGACCTTGCGGTAGCGGATCCGGCCGCCGTCCTTGGCGTGCACCTGCCGGAAGGAGACGGAGTGGTCCTCGGTCGCCGGATACATCTTGATCGGGATGCTGACCAGGCCGAAGGAGATATTCCCATTCCAGATGGACCGCATGCTTTTGATCCCTTTCGTGAGATTCTTATCGTATGTCCCCAATTGCGGAGGTGGAGGGGCGGCGCATCGCGCTCAGTAACCTCGACAAGGTGCTCTATCCGGACACGGGCACCACCAAGGGAGAGCTGCTGCACTACCTGGCGTCCGCCGCCGGCCCGCTCCTGCGCCATCTGCGCGGCCGGCCGCTGGCGTTCCTCCGCTTTCCGGACGGCTCCGACGGACAGATGTTCTTCACCAAGAACCCGCCCCCGGGCACGCCCGACTGGGTGGAGACGGCCGAGGTGTCCCGCCACGAGGGGGAGACCGCCCGCCAGATCCTCGTCCAGGACCTCGCCTCGCTGATGTGGGCCGGAAACCTGGTTGTCGAATTCCACGCCCCCATGTGGCGCGCCGATCGCGACACCGGCCTCGCCGACCGCCTCGTCTTCGACCTCGACCCGGGCCCGCCCGCCACGATCGTGCACTGCTGCGCCGTCGCCGAGTGGCTGCGCGAGCGGCTGCGCGCCGACGGGCTGTCCGCGTACGCCAAGACCAGCGGCTCCAAGGGGCTGCATCTGCTGGTTCCGGTGGAGCCGACCTCCTCCAGGCGGACCACCGGCTACGCCAGGAAGCTCGCCCTGGAGGCCACGGCCGCCGTGCCCGGCCTGGTGACCTCCAAGATGACCCGTTCGCTGCGGCCCGGGAAGGTGTTCGTCGACTTCAGCCAGAACGCCGCCGCGAAGACGACCGCCGCCCCCTACACCGCCCGCGCGCGCCGTGAGCCGACCGTCTCCACGCCCGTCACCTGGGGTGAGGTCGAGGGGTGCGAGGACCCCGCGCAACTGGTCTTCCGGATCGACGACATCACCCCCCGCCTTGACCGCCACGGCGACCTGCTGCAATCCCTCCTGGACCCGGACCTGGCCCGCCCCCTGCCCACAGGGGGCGCACCGTGACGCCCGCGCCCGCGCCCGCACCCGCGGCGGCGCCCGGAGCCGGGGGATGATTCCGCGCTGGGGTCCGCCCTCGCGGATGCCGTTGCTGCCGCCCGTGGAGGTGGCGCTGGCCCGTCCCGTGCATGCATTCCCCGACCCGGCGGGGAAGCGGCTGGCGTATGAGCCGAAGTTCGACGGCCACCGCGTGCTGATCTTCCGTACGGAGGGCGACGTCCTGATGCAGGCCCGCTCCGGCCGCATCGTCACCACGGCGTTCCCCGATCTGCGGGCCGCCGCCGAGCGGCTTCCGGTCGGTACGGTCCTGGACGGCGAGGTCGTCGTGTGGACGGGCGGCCGTACGGACTTCGCCGCCGTCCAGAAGCGCGCGGCGGCCACCCGCGCCCGCGCCGCCCGGCTCGCCCGCGAACTCCCCGCCTCCTACGCCGCCTTCGACCTGCTGGCCGCCGGGGGCGAGGATCTGCGCCCCCTGGCGTACGAGCGGCGCCGTGCCCGGCTCGTCGCCCTGCTGGAGCCGTACGGGCCGCCGCTGCAGTCCGTCCCCATGACCACCGACCCCGAGACCGCCGCCACCTGGTACGACACCCTTCCGGCGATCGGCGTCGAGGGGCTGGTCATCAAGAGCCTCGGCCAGCCCTACCGGGCGGGCCGCCACTGGTGGAAGCTGCGGCACTCCGAGACGCGGGACGCCGTGGTGGTCGGTGTCGTCGGCCCCCGCTACCACCCGCGCTCGCTCGCCCTGGTGCTGCCGGGCGACGACGACCCCGTGGTCTCCACCCCGCTCTCCCCGGCCGTGCGCGCCCAGATCACGGCCGCGCTGCGCGCCCTGCCCGCCGCGCCCGAGCCCCCTGAACCCACCCTCCCCACCGCCACGGACATGGTGGGCACCGAGATCTCGTACCGGCCGGTGGCCCCGGAGCTGATGGTCGAGGTACGGCGGGACAGCACCGCCCGCCACGCGGCGACCACGGTGGTGCGGCTGCGCGCGCCGGAGTAGCCGTCGGCTTTTGCGGTGAGTTTGGGACAGCGACACGCCGATGCGACGGCGTGTCGCTGTCCCGAACTCACCGCGAACTCACGGGACGGGGTCGGCCGGCCCCGTGATCACGGCCGTGACTCGGCTCCCCGGCGGCAGTCGCTCACCGCCCGCCAGGTCGTACACGCACCGCAGCATCTTGGCGACGTAGCGGCGCTCCACGGCCAGGCCGTGCCGCGCCTCGAAGTCCTCGGCGAAGGCGGCGAGCCCGGCGGGGACGCGGCCGTAGCCGCCGCCGTGGTGGTCGTGGTCGATCCGCCAGTTCGCGAAGGCGCGCCCCCACCCCCGCTCGTGCAGCCGCGTCACCTCGCCGTCCAGGTAGCGGGCGCCCCGCACCACCGCGACCCCCAGCGCACGGGCGCCCTCGGGGAGCGCGGCGGCGATCCCGGCCAGCGTGCCGCCGGTGCCCACCGCGCAGCACACCACATCGCCCGGCCCGAGGTCGGGCAGATCCCCGGCGAGCTCCGCGACGATCTCCGCCGCCCCGCGCGCCGCCGCCACGTTCGTACCGCCCTCGGGCAGCACATAGCACCGGCCCCACCGCTCCGTGAGCACCCGGACGGTCTCCAGCTCGGCCAGCCCGCGCAGCGTCTCCCGGAAGCGCGCCCGCTCCCAGAACGCCAGCTCCATCCCGTATCCCTCGGCCCGCGCCAAGGACCAGTTGCGCTCGGACCGGGCCAGCTCGTCGCCCCGTATGACCCCCACCGTCCCCAGCCCCACCGCGGCCCCGGCGGCGGCCACGGCGCGGATGTGGTTGGAGTACGCGCCGCCGAAGGTCAGCAGCCGCGAGTGCCCCTGGTCGAGGGCGGCCTTCAGGTTGGGGGCCAGCTTGCGCCACTTGTTGCCGGGCACCGCCGGGTGTACGAGGTCGTCCCGCTTCAGCCGCAGCTCCACGCCGCGGGCGGCCAGCCGCTCGTCGTGCACCCGCTGCAGCGGGGACGGCAGCCGGGGCGCGAGGGCGACGGCGGGGTCGACGGGCGTGCTCATCCGTCCATTCTGCCCGGTTAGGTCCGGAGGTCCGGAGGTCCCTAGGGGCCCGTCAGGCGAATCGCGCGATGGCGGTCATGGTCGGCCGCATGTTCCGCAGGGCGGGCAGCCGGTACAGCACCGGCGTCAGCGCCCCGAAGTACGGGCCCCGGCCGCGCGGCAGGTGCAGCTCGCGCACGTCGACGACGGCCGGATGGGCCGTACGCACCTTCCGCAGCTCGCCCGCGTTCAGGCCCCACGGCATGGCGGGCATGCGGTAGTTCCGCGAGGTGCGCGTCTGGGCGCGCTGGGTGCCGGCGCTGAGCCAGCGGGGGACGGCGTCGAAGACCAGCGCCCCGCCCCGGAACCGCTCGGCGCACGCCGCGATCACCTCCCGCGCCTGGGGCGGGCGCAGATACATCAGCAGCCCCTGGGCGGTGATCAGCACCCCGCGTGCGGTGTCGACCTCGTCCATCCAGGACAGGTCGAGCACGGACTGGGCCAGGGTGCGCCGCCGTTCGGTATCGGGCAGCAGGGTGCGGCGCAGTTCGGCGGTCTCCGGGAGCTCGACGCACAGCCAGTGCGCCCGGCCGTTGTCGACCCGCCAGAACTGGGTCTCCAGGCCCTCGGCGAGGTTGACGACGGTGCCGGTCGGGTGGTCGGCGAGGAAGGACTGTACGGCGGCGTCGAAGGTCCGTACGCGCAGCGCCTGGCCCTGGGCGAGCAGCGGGTGGGGTGGGCCGAAGGTCTTCTCGAAGGGGAAGTCGAGGCGGTCGACGATCTCGATGGCCTTGGGGTCGTGGAGCACCGTCCGGGGCTGCCGGGCCTCGTACGCCCGGTGGTAGAGGTTCCATAGCAGGGTCTCGGGGACGGGGCCGAGCCGCACGGGCACCTTCTCCTGGTTGACCACGATTCCTTGTCTCCTTCCGGTCGTGTATCCCGGCGAGTACCGCCGCGAACGCTAATGGTCCGGTTGGCCGGGATGGGGGCGCCCACGCCGTATGAGATCAAATCGGAACCGGCGGGCGGAAGTTGGCGCGCCGACTGGGCCCATTGGCTGAGGGGCGCGCCGCATGTCTCCCCTATGCTGGGAGCCGTGCCGCAGGGCATTGCTCAGCTCCCAGCCGTTGGTGGTTCGAATGCCGCACTTTCTCGACGCACTGCCCTTCGACTGGAGCAGGCCGGAGTCGCGTGAACTGCACGACTTTCTCGCGGGGGTCCATTTCCGGGAAGGGCCGGTCGTCGAGTTCGCGGTGCGGGCGGGGGTGAAACCGGCGACGGTCGCATGGGACCGGCCGATGCATTCCGTCTGGCACGACCTGATCACCAAGGCCCGTAACCAGAATCGGCTGCGCGCGCTGCTCGAACAAGTGGCGGAAAACGATGAGGCGGTGGCGCTGCGGCTGCGGGAGCTGATGGCGGCGGAACCGGTGGTGGAGGCCCCGGTGGCCGGCTACGCGGGGGTGGCCTGGAAGGGGTTCGACGCCCGTGAGGCGTGGGAGCGGCAGATCTTCGACGAGTCGACCCTGCTCGATGTGGCGTTCATGCGGCGCGGGGTCGAGCTCGCCCCGGCCGTGGTGCGGCTGCTGGTGACGCTGGGGAGCGGCCGGGCGTACGGGACCGCGTTCCGGATCGGCGCCGACCTGCTGCTGACCAATCACCACGTCCTCTACGACATCGGCTCCGGCCCCGGTCCTGGCCCCGACCCCGACTCCGGCCCCGGCCCTGCGGGCGGCGCGCCCGCGACGCGGGTCGAGGCATGGCTGCACTACGAACTCGACACCGCCGCCCGGCACCGCGCCCACACCGTGGTGCGCTGCCGCCCCGAGACGATCACCGGCGACCCGGCACACGACTGGGCCGTGGTCCGGACGGAGGGTCCGCTGCCGGACGACATTCCCGTTGTCGCGTTGGCGGATGCCGAGCCCGTCTCGGTCGGCGAGCGGGTCTATGTCATTCAGCATCCGCACGGCGGGGTGAAGAAGATAGGAATGCACCACAACGTCGTCCGCCATGTCGATGACGATGTGATCCAGTACTGGACCGACACCGAGGCCGGTTCCTCCGGCTCGCCCGTCTTCAATGAGCGGTGGCAGTTGGTCGGGCTGCACCATCAATGGGTGGCGGTCGAGGAATTCGGGAAGCGGGAATTCCGTAATCAGGGGCGCCGGATATCCCGGGTGGCGGAGGGACTTGCCTCGGCCGGGGTGCTGTGAGTGGTGTGAGTGATATGAGTCTGCTGGACGCGGCCCCTTTCGCCGCCGACGACCCACAGGCGCGGGAACTGCTCGCCGCGCTCCTCACGGCGTACGACCAGGGGCCCGAGGTACGGGCCTTCGTGCTCGCGGCGGGGATGCGGGCAGCCGAGTTCGCGTGGACGGCGCCCATGGCGGAGGTGTGGCCGCAGGTCCTGCGGCGGGCGGCGGACCAGGGGAGGCTGCGGCGGCTGGTCGGCCTGATCGCCGAGGACCCCAACAGCGCGGCGTACGGGATCGTCGCCCGGCTTGCCGCCACCCCCGCCCCGGCCGCTGCCCAGGCGCCGGCCTTGCCTCAGCCGGTCTCCCCTCAGCCGGGCGACGTACGCCGACTGGTCATGGACGCCCTGGACGACGATGAACTGGGCGCACTCTGCCTCGATCACTTTCCCTCCGTGTACGGCCAGTTCGCCCAGGGCATGAGCAAATCGCAAAAGACGATCCGGCTGATCGAGTACTGTGCGCGGCGTGATCGGCTACCGGACCTCGTACGACGGGTCGGCGAGGTCAACCCCGTCAGGCACCGCGAGTTCACCGACCGCCTGGAAAACCGAGACGAGAGGTGAGCATGGACGAGCGTGAGCTGAAACTCAATTCCCTGTCGCGGTACGCCAAGTCGTCACCGCTTTTCATCCTCGAGGAGCACGGCCACTGCGAGGTGCCCGCCGGATGCGGTGGCGTGGTGCTCCGGTGGCGCAATCCGCGGGCCGGAGTCCCTTTCACGATGTGGCTGGAGACCGACGGCCCGAGCGAGATGTATCTCGACGGCACGGCGCCCTCCTCGTCCCGCCCGCTGGTCCCTTTCGGCACCCACGTACTCGCGTTCGAGATAGCCGCGTACGACCCCGCCTACACCACGCTGATGTTCGCCGGGCTCTGCAAACCCGATGAGGACATCCATGTGCGGACCACGGCCCCTCACGACGGCGCGGAGACGTCCGTGCTCTCGGCGGCGGACGGCAGTTGGACGTACTCCCTCGACGAGCCGGAGGACGACGCCTGGACGCGCCCCGGTTTCGACGACGAGGGCTGGCGGCCCATGGTGGAGCGGTCCGAGCGGCGGCCGGCGGAGGATCCGCAGCGGAATGCCGAGCCTTATCGGGTGAGAAGGCTGAGGGAATTCGGCGCGGTCGGCCTGGGGATTCCCGGACAGGGCGGCGGCCGGGTCTGGATCCGTAAGGTCTTCACGATTTCCGACCCGGGCGCGGCCTGACGGACGCGAAGAAGTTCGCGTCCCAACAAACGGAGGTTAACGATGCCGGAACGGGCCCCGCTGGTCCTCACCCCGCAATTCTTCGGCAGCCTGGTCTTCGACCGCCGTACGTCGCGCTATCTGCCCTTCGACGCCGAGGCCACGGACGTACTGAGGCGGCTGGCCGCGCACCCCGTCGACCGCCTGCTCGCGGAGACGGACGACGCGGAACGGCGCGGCCGGATCGAGCGCTTCTTCGAGCACTTCCACGACCTGGGGTTCTTCACCGTCGACGGCCGGTTCGCCGGTGTCGTCCGCGATGACCTGGAGGTGCCGCCGGACCATCTCGCCGGGCCGCTGGCGGTCCATCTGGAGGTCATCGCCTCGTGCAATCTGGGCTGCACCCACTGTTTCGCCGGTGACCTCCCGCGCCGTGAGAAGCGGCTGAGCCTGGAGGAGATCGACCGGCTCTTCGCCGAGATGGCGCGGCTCGGCGCCTTCCGGCTGGGGCTCACGGGCGGTGAGCCGCTGCTGCGGAAGGATATTTTCCAGATCATCGATCTGGCTCTGGCCCACGGCCTGGCCCCGTGCATCACCACCAATGGCCTGCTCATCACCGAGGACATCGCCAGGGAATTCGGAAAGCGCGAACTGGTCTGGCTGAATGTCAGTCTGGAAGGCGCGACCGCCGAGACCAACGACCGGGTGCGCGGGCCCGGCACGTTCGCCAAGGTGCTCGACCGCCTCGCCGTCCTCCGCGAACACGCCCGTTTCACCCTGGCCTTCACCATCATGCGGACCAATCTCGACGAGATCGACGCCTGCGCCGAGCTGGCCCGTCAAGTGGGCGCGGACACGGCGGTGTTCCGGCCGCTGTACCCGGTCGGTGTCGCGGAGCGGAATCAGGAGCTGATGCCGAGTTTCGCGGACTACACCGAGGCGCTGAACGGCCTGGCCCGGCTGGGCAGTGCAAGCCCCACCGACCCCGGCAGCCCCGGCGGCCCCGGCAACCCCGGCAGCCCCGGCAGCCCCGTGGATCTACATCACATCGACCCGTTCAGCCCGCATTCCCGGCAGGAGACGCAGTCCGTCATCCACCAGAACTACGGCTGCGGCGCCGGAAACCTCGTGTGCTCCGTCTCCGTGTCCGGCGACGTCAACCCGTGCAGCTTCCTCGGCCCGGATTTCGTCGCCGCCAACGTACGGGACACCTCCCTGGCCGAGATCTGGCACCACAGCGCCGGCTTCCAGGCGATACGGGCCCTCCCGCACACCGACCCGGCCAGCGGCCACGGCCAGACCGCCACCTTCGCCGGCGGCTGCCGCGCCCGCTCCCTCGTCCTGGCCGGTTCGGTCAACGCCCCCGATCCCTGGATCGCCGAACAGGTCCAGGCCGAAGCGCTCTCGGGGTCGGCGGTCCGCAACCCGCTCGTCATCCTCGACGTCTCCGCCCGGCCGGGCGGGCGCGCCTGCCACGGATCGTGCGGGTAGGGCGAGATGGGAGCGGAACACGACATGGGAGCCGCGTACGAATGGCTGCGCGCCGACCACACCGCCACCGGCAGCGCCCGTGAACTGCTGCGGCTCGCCCGCGAGCTGGAGGCCCGGGGCGACCCGCGCACCGCCGCGACCGCGTACGACCGCGCGCGCATGGTCGCCCCGGACGACCCCGAGATCGCCGAGGAGCGCGGCGCGCTGCTGGACCGGATGGCGGTCGAGGAGCACGGCATCCTCTTCCGCTATGTCCCGGCCGGCTCCTTCGCGATGGGCTCCGCCCACGGCGACCCGGACGAGCGCCCGGTGCACCCGGTCCGGCTCGGCGACTACTGGCTGTCCGAGACCCCGGTGAGCTGGGCCGCTTTCTGCGACCTCATGGACTGGGAGCCGCCTCCCACCGGGATGCCCCGGGAGGAGCTGAAGCGGAGCGGAACGGTGGACCCCGGCTGGTTCCTGTACGAGGCGAACAAGATCCGCCTGCAGTACTGCGAGGACGCGACCGTCCGCGCCACCGACTGGCACGCCCACGCGCCGCGCCACGACTGGGTCAGCGGAGACGGCGAGCGGGTCGACTCCCGGACCCTGTTCGGCACGCCGCGCCGGGACGACCCCCGGCGGCCGTGGGCCTATGACCGCAAGCCCATGGTGAGCGTGTCCTGGCAGGACGCCGAGGAGCTGTGCGAGCGGCTGTCCACCGGCGAGGTCCGCTACGGCCTGCCCACCGAGGCGGAGTGGGAGCGGGCCGCGCGCGGCGGCCTGCCAGGACACCGCTACCCCTGGGGGGACGCGCCCCCCACCCCCGAGCGCTGCGACTTCGACCGCTTCGACCAGTTCTCCATCCTGCCCATGCGGCGCCTTCCGGCGAACGGCTACGGGCTGTACGGGATGAGCGGAGGGGTGTGGGAGTGGACGGCCGACTGGTACGACGCGCAGTACTACGGGACCGGCCCCGGGACCGACCCGACCGGCCCCGCCCGGGGCCAGGAACGGGTGCTGCGCGGCGGCTCGTGGGCGGACTGCGCCGAGGCGGTCACGGTGTCCTTCCGGATGTCCCGTGAGGCGGGCAGCTGGCGGGAGGGCGGCTGGGGCGCGCACATGACCCCCAACATCGGCTTCCGGCTGTGCCGCAAGGACCTCGCGCCCACGGCGACGCCATGACGGGCCACCCCCCGTACGGCGCCGTGCGCAACCCCGGCGCCGTACGGGCCCTGATCGACGGGGCCCTGTCCGAGGACGAGATCCGGGACCTGTGCTTCGACCACTACCCGCAGGTGTATCGGGAGCTCGCGGCGGCCATGAGCCGCCGCGAGTGCATCCGCAGGCTGGTCGCTTGGTGCCACGGCAGACGGGAGCTCGGCGCGCTCGTCGCCCGCGTCGCCGAGCTCAACGCGGAGGCCGTCGCCGCGCACGCCGAAGCGCTCGCAGCGCCCCCACAGGACTCGCAGCACGCACAGGACTCGCACGACCCACAGGACTCACAGGACCCACAGCACTCACAGGGCTGGCAGGGCTGGCAGGACTCGCAGGACGGGGCCCCGGAGGCCGCTCCCCGGGGACGCCCCCTGACGGCGGGCATCATCCACGCCCTGCCGCCCGCCCCCGGCTTCGTCGGCCGCGCGGACGAACTGGCGGCCCTCGGCCGCTTCTGGCAGGACGGCGAGCCGGGCGTGCTGGCGCTGCTCGGACTGGGCGGCGCGGGGAAGACGGCCCTGGCGGGGGAGTTCCTGGCCCGGCTGCGGAGGAAGGGGGACCCGCCCCCCGACGAGCTGTTCATCTGGAGCTTCTACCTCAACCAGGACGTCAAGGAGTTCCTGGAGGTCGCCTACGCCTACTTCAGCGGGGGCGCGGTCGTACGCGGCAGCCCCATGGGCACCTTCTACCTGCTCACCGAGATCCTGACCCGACCGGGCCGCAGGCTGCTCGTCCTGGACGGCCTGGAGCGGGTGCAGCGCCCGGCCACCGACCGTCAGGGCGTCTTCGGCGATCTGACCGACCGGCTGCTCGCCCAGGTCATCGACCGCCTCGCCGACGGCCTGGGCACCACCAAGTGCCTGATCACCAGCCGCCTCCCGCTGCCCCGGCTGGCGCCCTGGCACGGCCGCGGCTACGCCTGGCTCGACATCGACCAGCTGTGCCGCAAGGACGCGGTGGCCCTGGTCCGCGACCGCGGCGTACGCGGCGACGACGACGCGCTGCACGCCCTGGTCGACGAGTACGGCGCCCACGCCCTGACCCTCGACCACCTCAGCGGCTACCTCGTCGCGTACGCCGACGCCGACCCGGCCCGCGCCGCCTCGCTGCCCGAGCCGCGCGCCGACTCCGGAGAGCCGCAGGAGCGGCGCCTGGCGCGGGTGCTCGACGCGTACGAGACCGCGCTGAGCGAGCGGGAGACGGCCCTGCTCGCCCGGCTGTGCATCTTCCGCTTCGGCGCGTCCGCCGAGCAGCTGCACTCCGTCTTCACCCGCGCCTCCAACCCCCTGATCGCGGGCCCGCTGCGCGGCCTCGACCAGCGCGAGGTCCTGGCCGCCCTGCGCCGCCTGCACCAACTCCACCTGGTGCTGCGCGAATCCGGCGCCCTGTTCACCGTCCACCCCGCGGTCCGCGACCACTTCTACCGGTCCTTCGCCGACCCGCGCTCCGTCCACCAGGCCGTACGCCGCCACTACAGCGCCCTGGTCACCGGCCCCGGCGTACGGCCCGCGGACCACCCCGAGACCCTGGACCTGCTCGAAGAGCTGGTCCACCACTCCCTCGCGGCCGGCCATGTCGCCGAGGCCGAGGAGGTCTACCGGCTCCGCATGGGCGGCTATCAGCACCTCGCCTGGCAGATCGGCCAGTACAGCCGCTGTGTCCGCGTCCTGGAGGAGTTCCCCGCCTGCCCCGACCCCGGCGGCCTCCTGTGGTGCTACCGCGCGATCGGCGACCTTCCCGCCGCCCTGGCCCGTATCGACCCGGACGACAGCTGGTGGCTCGCCATGATCGGCACTCTCAGAGGCCGCCTCGCCGAAGTGGCCGATCTCCTGCGCGGCAGCCGCCGCGACCCCATCCTCGCCGTCTCCCGTGCCCTCACCGGCTCCCTGCCCGTCGACGAACTGGCCGCCGCCCCCGTCTGGTTCGGCCTGCCGATCTCACCGGCCGAATGCCTCCTGGAGGCCGGCCTTACCGAACCGGCGAGCGCCTACCTCGCCCGCGCCCGCGCGGAGCTGACCGACGTCTCCCTGGGCGCCGACTGGAAGGACGAGGTCGCCCGCTACGACCTGATCGAGGCCGCTCTCGCCTGCCACTCCGGCGACCTCGTCATGGCCCAGAGCCTGCTGGACAAAGCCACCCAGTGGATCGTCACCTCCGGCTCGCAGGAACACCTCTGCCTCCTCCACCTCGGCCGCGCCCGCCTCGCCCGCGCCCAGCGCCACCACACCCTCGCCGCCACCGCCCTCCGCGAAGGCCTCCGCACCGCAGAACAGTGCGGCTTCGGCCTCCACCGCCTCCCCCTCCTCCTCGAAAAGGCCGAACTCGCCCTCCATCTCGACGACCTCCACACCGCCACCGCCGCCGCCACCACCGCCCTCGACGCCGCCTCCGACCCGGCCTGCCACCACGTCTGGGCCATGGCCCGAGCGGGCCGCCTCCTGGAGACGATCGAGCAGCGGACGTAGTCGTCCCCTGAACCGGAGTCGGTGACCTCAGACCGCCGAGACCAGCGCCAGCGCCTCGGCCAAGTGGTGCTCGGCGATTCCCCGCATGAACGCCCGGTCGGGGAAGTCCCCCTCCAGCAGTCGGAGCGGACCCGCCGTCAGCGAAAGCCGCTGGGCGAGCGTGTAGAGCGCGATCCGGTCCTCGTCGAGGCCGTCCACCGCCAACCGCCGGTAGTGGCCCTCGGGGTGCCGGACCCGCAGGAACACGTGCTCCCACTCGACGTCGAAGTACATCAGATCCTCGATGTCGATCAGAACGGGGTTGCCGTCCCGGTCCACCAGCACGTGATCCAGCCCCAGCTCGCCATGGACGACCGAGTACTCGGCACGCGGCCGCACCGCCGCGGCGAGCTCCCGTAGCCGCTCCTCCAGCCGGTCGCGGGCCCCCGCGATCCTCTGGTCACGCGCGGCCGCCTCGGCGAGGCAGCGCAGCGCGAAGTCGAGCACGGCACCCTCGCACGACACCCCCCGCGACGTTCCTCCCCCGTCGACCAGGGCCACCTTGCCGAATGACCGCGCCTGATGACCCCGCATCGCCGCCAGGGCATCGGCGAGGCGCGCCATCGTCGGCTCCGCGCCGCTCGGGTCGCGGTTGACCAGGTCCAGCAGGTCCTCGCCGGGGAAGTCCTCCACGATCGCGAGGTCGGCCGGGCAGTGAACGCGGTCGCGGTCGACCAAGTGGAGCTCGGGAACCCGCAGGCCCAGCGAGCCCAGCCGGGCGCGGGCGGCCTCGAACAGGCCGAGCCCGACACCGGGCGAGAACGGATCGGTGAGGTCGCCGTCGCCCTCGGCCGCCGGCCAGTAGTTCTCCGACTCCTCCCACAGATAGGCGATCGCCGTGGTGGAGTCGTCCATCGTCAGGCGGTACACGCCCTTCCGGCTGCCACCGGCCAGCCGCTCGACCGCCTCCAGCCGCCGCCCGCCACCCAGAGCGACCCGCGCCGCCTCCGCCAACTGCTCTCGCGTCACTGTCCGGGGTGCCACGTCCACCACTCGCCTTTCCCACTCGACAACCGCTGGGCCTTAGGGTGAAGGCATGCTTTGACGCCTGCCCGCCGGCCGGGCACCCCCGCGAACTCCTTCGTACGTCCGATTCCGACTCCGCGAATCCCACGAAGGAGACTTTTTCATGAACACGTCGACCCTGATCGACGTCCCCGACGCCTTCGCCGCGTCCTACGGCGGCAACGACCCCTCCGCGCGCGCCTGGATCGCCGGGCTGCCCCGCCTGGGCGGTGAGTTCCTGGACCGCTGGGAGCTGCGGTCCGACGGGCCGGTCGCGTATGGGATGGCCTCGCTGGTGCTGCCCGTCCGGCGGGCCGACGGGACGGCCGCCGTCCTCAAGCTGCAGCAGCTGCGGGAGGAGACGGCGGGTGTCGCCGCCGGGCTGCGCGCGTGGCGCGGTGATGGCATCGTGAGGCTGCTCGACTACGACGAGGAGAACGGTACGCAGCTGCTGGAGCGGCTGGACGCGGGGCGGACCCTGTCGTCGGTGGCCGACGACAGCGCGGCCATGCGCATCCTGGCCGAGCTGATGGCGCGGCTGACCTCGGTGGCCGCCCCCGAGGGGCTGCGGGGGCTGGCCGACATCGCGGCCGCCATGCTCGACGAGACCCCGCGGGCGGTACGGGCGCTGCGCGACCCCGCCGAGCAGCGGCTGTTGCGCGGCTGCGCGTCCGCCGTGGCCGAGCTCATCGGCGAGCCTGGAGACCGGCTGCTGCACTGGGACCTGCACTACGACAATGTCCTGGCCGGGGAGCGGGAGCCGTGGCTGGCCATCGACCCCGAGCCGCTGGCGGGCGACCCGGGGTTCGAGTTGCTGCCCGCGCTGGACAACCGGTGGGACGACGTGGTGGCCACCGGCGATGTCGTCCGTACGGTGCTCCGCCGCTTCGACCTGCTGACCGAGGCCGTCGGGCTGGACCGGCAGCGGGCGGTCGGCTGGACGCTCGGGCGCGTGCTGCAGAACGCGCTGTGGGACATCGAGGACGGCAAGGCGGCGCTGGAGCCGGCCCAGGTCGCCATCGCCACGGCCTTGCTGCGCCACCGTTAGACCAGGAGATCAGGCCGCTGGTGCCGGGGCGGGCTCCTAGCCCAGCACCAGCAGCGTCGCCAGCGCCGGGCCCAGCGCCCCGCCCAGCTGGTAGCCGAGGGTGAACAGCCCGATGGCGGTCGGGCGTTGGGCCGCGGGGACGGCGGAGGCGGCGTCCATGGACTGGGTGGCGTTGGCGCCCGTCGCGCAAAACACCGCCGCACCCGCCGCCGCGAGCAGCGCGGGCGCGCTGTGGGCCCACGTCGCCGTCGCGGCGGCCAGCACCCCGACCGTGAGCAGCACCGCCCGCACCCGCAGCCGCCCGAGCCGCGCCGAGACCGCCGCGAAGCCGAGGGCCAGGGCCGAACCGGTCAGCAGCGCCACCAGCTGGCCGGTGGCCACCGCCCCCGTCGACCAGCCGGCCCGCCCGGCGATCAGCCGTGGCACCGCGAACAGCAGCACGAAGTACGACGTGGAGAGGGTGAGCGCGAGCAGCGTCGCGGTGCGGAAGACGGGGGTGCGCAGCACCGCCGACGGTACGAACCCCTCCGGGCGGCGGCGTATGTGCAGGGCGAGCAGCACGGCCGCGGCCACCGCCACCCCGACGGCCGGCAGCGGACAGGAGGGCAGCAGGATGACACCGGTGGCCAGGGCCGAGAGCAGCAGCGCGCCCCGGGTGTCGAAGCGGCCCTCGGCGGGCGGGGCCTTGGTGACATGGCGCCCGACGGCCGGTACGGCGAGCAGCGCCACCATGGACACCGCCAGCGCGGCCCGCCAGGACACCGCCCCGGTGATGCGCTCGCCGAGCAGGGGGCCGGCCGCGCCCAGCATGCCGAACCCGGCGCTGATCACCCCCATCCGCCGGGCGTTGCCCGCCAGGCTCATCGCCACCGCGATCAGCCCCGCGCCGCCCGCGGCCTGCGCGGCGCGCCCGACGAGGGTCAACGGCAGCCACGGCGACGCGATCAGCACCACGCTGCCGCCGAGCACGAGAGACGCCCCGACCCGCAGCGCCACCCGCGCCCCGCGCCGCCGCAGCAGCGTCGCCAGCAGCGGCATCCCCACGCTCATCGCCCACGCGAACGTGGTGACCAGCCAGGCGGCGGTCGCCGTGCCGACGCCCAGCGAACGGCTCATGTCGTCGAGGATCAGTACGGGCGCGTTGGCCCCGGCGGCGACCGGCGTGGCCAGCAACGCCAGCCAGAGCACGGGGACGTGGCGGGCTCCGTTGCCGCTTGTCCCGGTGCCGGTGCCGGTGCCGGTGCCGGTGCCGGTGCCGGTGCCGGTGTCCGTGCGGGTGCCGGCGTCGGCGTCGGCGTCGGTGGCAGCGGAAGTCGCGGTGGACGTGGTGCCGGTGGCGCGTGGGTCCGGCCTCGGGGTGGTGGACAACGGTTCCCCCGTCTCATTTATCTCAAGGTTGACTCTCTCAACGTTGAGATAAAAGCAGCCGGGCTTGTGCGCCGTCAAGTGTCTTAACCTTGAGAAGGTCTACGCTGAGGAAGTCGAGGAAACCGGGGGACGTCGAGAGGAGCGCCGATGAGCGACGTGGTCGACCACATCACCGAACAGTGGGTGAAGGAGCGCCCCGAGCTGACGGACGATCTCTGGCCGGTCCACGTGCTCGCCCGCGTGCAGCGGGTGCAGCGCGTCATCGACAAGTCGCTCAAGGCGTTCTGCGCCGAACACGGCCTGGAGCCGGGCGAGTTCGATGTCCTCACCACGCTCCGCCGCTCGGGCCCGCCCTACGCCCTGACGGCGGGCGGCTTCCTCAAGGCGGCCATGGTGACCTCCGGGGCCATCACCAACCGCATCGACCGCATGGAGGCCAAGGGGCTGGTCGAGCGGGTGCGCGAGGGCGGCGACCGGCGCACCGTCCTCATCCAGTTGACCGAGCGCGGCCGGGAGCTCATCGACACCGTGATGGTCGCGCATCTGCGCAACTACGCGAAGATCCTCGATACTCTCGACCGCGACGAGTGCGAGCGGATCGCCGCGGGTCTGCGCAAGGTCCTGGAGGCCCACGGCGACTCGTCCATCACCTGAGAGGCGTCCTGAGCCCCTGACTCTCCTGGGCCCCTGACCCTCCTTGAGCCCCGTGTCCTCCGCGACTCGTCAGGGCTCGAGGTCGGCCACTCCCTTGCCGCTCGCTATGTCGAACGGCACAGAGACCTGGTCGTGTGCGATCAGCCAGGTGCCGTCGGTCTTCCGGAAGCAGAGAGTGCCCCGGACCCACATGCCGCCTATCGCCGCCCCGTTGGGCAGCGTGCCGCTGAGCCGGCCGAAGAAGTGTCCGAACGCCACATCGCCGCCCACGGTGACGGACAGGTCGCGAACCTCATACCGCACGTCCTGGAAGAACGTGAACGCCCTCGCCCAGTTCTTCATCTTCGCCTCCACCCCCACATGCTGCAGCGGCGGCTCGACATCGAAGGACACGACGTCCGTGGCGTAGAGCCGCTTCAGGCCGTCGAGATCCTTGGCTCCGATTCCTTCCACGATTCTGTCGACCTGCTGACGGATCTCGGCCTCGTCGGCCTCGCGCTGCGTGGACATCGCGCCACATCCCTTCCGATCGGTGTGGAATCCCGGTTTCGAGCTCCTTCGATTACTACGACGGCGTAGCCCGTCGAAATGTCACGTGGCGGCCCGGCGGCTAGCGCGGGGCGAGGAGCCGGTCCACGGCGCGGCGGGTGCGGTCGGCCGCTTCCGGGGCGGCGAAGAGCTGGATCTCCTGGTTGAGGGCCATGTAGAGGCCGACCAACTCGTACGCGATCTGCTCCGGGTCGGCGTCAGCCGGCAGGTCGCCCGCCGCGACGGCGGTGCGCGCCTCCGCGGCCAGCCGGCGCCGCCAGAGCCCGAACAGCCGGGCCACCGCGTCCCGTACGAGCCCGGCGCGGGCGTCGAACTCGATGGAGGCGGTGGTGAAGAGGCAGCCGCCGGGGAAGGTGTCGCGGGCCGTCTCCAGATAGGTGATCCACGCCTCACAGAGGGCGCGCAGCCTCGGCAGCCCCCGCTGTGCGCCCTGCGCGGGCTCCCACACCAGCCGTGAGAAAGTGGCCGCCCCCGCGTCCAGGGTGGCGAGTTGCAGCGCCTCCTTGGTGCCGAAGTGGCCGAGCACCCCGGCCTTGCTCATCCCCAGGTCGGTGGCGAGCCGCCCGATGGTCAGCCCTTCGAGGCCTTCGACCGAGGCGAGGGCAACTCCGCGTTCCGTGATGCGCTCCCGTGTTCTGCGGGCTTCGGCGACGGACTTGCGTGGGCTCATGGCGTCAGGATACCCAGCCGCACCCATTTAGCTTCCGATCGATCGGTTGCTATATTCCCCGACAGTGAAGCGTAGACAGTGTCTGCCGTACGTCCAGCCGAGGAGAACAGCCGTGTCCGGAAGCCGCATTGCCGCCCTGGGGCACTACCAGCCCTCGCGCGTGATGACCAACGACGACCTGTCGGCCATGGTCGACACCAGCGACGAATGGATCCGCCGCCGCACCGGCATCGCCACGCGCCGTATCGCCGCCACCGACGAGTCCGTCACCGACATGGCGACCGCCGCCGCGGGCAAGGCCCTCGCCGGAGCCGGCCTGCAGCCGTCCGACATCGGTCTGATCACCGTGGCCACCTGCACCGCGATCGACCGCTGCCCGTCGATCGCCGCCCAGGTCGCGGGCCGCCTCGCCATCCCGTCCGCCGTGGCCTTCGACCTGAACAACGGCTGCGCCGGCTTCTGCACCGCCCTCGCCTGCGCGGACCACTCCGTACGGGCGGGCGCCGCCCGCCACGCCTTGGTCATCGGCGCCGAGAAGATGTCCGACGTGACGGACTGGGGCGACCGCAGTACGTGTGTGCTGCTCGGCGACGGCGCGGGCGCCGCCGTGATCAGCGCCGCCGAGGACACCGGCATCGGCCCCGTTACCTGGGGCTCCGACCCCACCCGCGGCCACGCCGTACGCCTGGTCGACGACTGGCACCCGTACTTCGCCCAGGAGGGGCAGACCGTCTTCCGCTGGGCCACCGGCGAACTCCCCGCCATCGCCCGCGAGGCCTGCCACCGCGCCGGCCTCGCCCCCGCCGACCTCGCGGGCGTGGTCACCCACCAGGCCAACCTCCGCATCATCGAGGCCGTCGTACGCCAACTCGACCTCCCCGAGGACGCGGTGATCGCCCAGGACGTCGTCGAGTCCGGCAACACCTCCGCCGCGTCCGTCCCGCTCGCCCTGTCCAAGCTGACGGCGCGCGGCGACCTCCCCTCGGGCGCCCCGGTGCTGCTGCTCGCGTTCGGCGGCGGGCTGTCGTGGGCGGGCCAGGTGGTGGCCTGCCCCTGAGGCACGCTGGGAAAGATGGCATGGAAAACTTCCGGCCATGAACGTTGGGGCGGCGGAGCTGCTACTCGGCGGCGTCGTCCTGGCAGGCGCGTCCGTGCAGTGGCTGACGGGGATGGGGTTCGCCCTCGTCGCCGTGCCCGCCCTCGTCCTGCTGCTCGGCCCGGCCCAGGGTGTCGCCCTCGCCAACTGCGCGGCCGGCGTCATCTGCGCGGTGGGCCTCGCCGACGGCGGCTGGCGGCGGGTCCGGCTGACCGCGATGGTCCCCCTGGTCGCCGCCTCCGCCTGTACCGTCCCGGCCGGCACCTGGGTCGCCGCCCGCCTGCCCGAACCCGTCCTGCTCGCCGCCATGGGCGGCCTGGTCACCGTGGCCGTCCTGCTCGTGATGGGCGGCACGCGCGTGCCCGCCCTCAGCGGCGTCAAGGGAGCGCTGACCGCGGGCGCAGCCGGGGGCTTCATGAACTCCTCGGCCGGGGTCGGCGGCCCACCCGTGTCCCTGTACGCCATGAACGCGGGCTGGGCCGTCCGCGAGTTCGTGCCGAACGCGCAGTTCTACGGGATCGTGGTGAACGCCTTCTCCATCGCCGCCAACGGGGTTCCCCGGCTGGAGTCGGGCGTATGGGCGTTGGCGGTGGCCGGAATGGCGGCGGGCGCGGTCATCGGCAAGGCGCTCGCCGAGCGCGTCCCGGAGCGGGGCGCCCGGCTGCTCGTCCTCCTGATCGCGCTGGGCGGCGGGCTGTCCACGCTGGTCAAGGGGGTATGGGAGCTGTGAGCCGGGGGCTGTGGCCCGAGGGCCGCGACCCGGAGACTGGGGCCCCGGGACCGTGTCCCGAGGCTGTGTCCCTCACCGCGTTCCGCTGTCCTCCCGTTCCACCGGAAGCCACAACTCCGCGTCGGCCTCCGCCTTGTCCGGTGACATCCGGACGCGCAAGATCTCCGGGCCGGGGCGGCTGCGGTACGGGTTCGACGGGAACCACTCCGTGAACACGTCATGCCACAGGAGCTGGATGGCCTCCGGCGCCGGCCCGGAGGTGGTGAACACCGCCCAGCTACCGGCCGGGACGGGGAGGACGGCCGCACTCTCGGGCAGCGCCGCACTCTCGGGCGGCGCCGCGCCCTCGGGCGGCGCCGCGCCCTCGGAGGTGCCCGCCGAGGTGACCACCCCGTGGTAGTAGTCGAGCTCGGTGCCCTCGGCGCGGCTCGTGTCCAGGTCGTCGCAGACCGCGACAATGCCCTGCGGCTCCTGGTCCGACAGCTTCTCCAGGCGCTCCAGGGCCTGCGGTTCGACCCCCCGGACGAAGTCGATGATCGCCTGGTTCGGCCCCATGTGTACCAGTGGCACCCGGGCCTTGAAACCGACGACGCTGAAGGCCGGCCTGTCCACGACCCGATAACGCATACTGCTGCTCCCTTCGACGGTGAGCCGGAAGGTCAACCGGGGCTGGGAGACCAGCGCCGCACCGCCGCGCCGCGCCTCGCCTGGCCCGACACCGTGCATGGCCCGGAACGCCCGCGCGAACGCCTCACCCGAGCCGTAGCCGTAGCGCACCGCGATCTCCAGCAGCGACTCGTCCCCCGCAAGCACCTCGGCCCCCGCGACGGTGAGCCGGCGCCGCCGGATGTACTCCGACAGCGGCATCCCCGCCAGCGCCGAGAACATCCGGCGCAGGTGGTACTCGGAGGTGGCCGCGATCCGCGCCAGCCCCGCCCCGTCGATGGACTGGTCGAGGTGGCGCTCGATGTGCTCCATGGCCTGGTTGAGCCGCTCCAGCACGCCCGGTTTCCTTCCTCTCGTGCGCTCACCACGCTAGGCAGCGCGCAACCCCCGGCACCCGACATCCTGTGCCCGATCAGATCGGGTTCTCCGTCCGGGGCTCTAGGACCACGGCCCGAGGCGTGCGGGCCTCGTGATCAGTACCGTCGCGAGCCATGAACACCGCCAAGGAACCGCGCGGCGCTGAACAGCGGCGGCGTGACGTGCTCGAAAGACTGCGGACAGAGGAAGACGTCTGGGTCGCCTCGGCGGACGCGGAAGGACTGCCGTGCCTGGTGCCGCTGTGGTTCCTCTGGGACGGCGCGGCGATGTGGATGTCGACCAGACTCACCAACCCCACCGGGCGCAACCTGCGGCAAACGGGCCGGGCTCGCCTTGCGCTGGGCCATACCCGGGATGTCGTCCTGATCGACGGAAGGGTGGAGACCTTCACCGCCGAGGAGGTGCCGACCGCCGCAGCGGACGCGTTCGCGTCGAGGTGGGGCTGGGACCCGCGGGAGGACCACGCCTCCTACGCGTATTTCAAGGTGCTTCCGCAGGCGATACAGGCGTGGCACGGGGAGCATGAGCTCAAGGGCAGGCATGTGATGCGCGACGGGGAGTGGATCGACAGGTGAGTCTCATGATCGGCACACGGGGGTGGGGGGTTGGTCCGGGAGGTAGAGCGACCGTTCACTGCGGGTGAAGGACCTTTGGACCGATTGACAGACCTTCTTGATGGAGGAGGCGGGGTCAAGCAGATCGACATCCCAGAAGCGGATCTTCCCGTCGTCCCCGCCGCTGGCCAAAGTACGGCCGTCCGGGTTGAACGCCACCGACCGCACGGTGTCGGTGTGTCCGGTCAGGGTGGTTCGGAGCGTGCCCCTCGCCGCATCCCACAGGCGGATCTTTCCGTCGCCCCCGCCGCTCGCGAGCATCCGTCCGTCCGGACTGAATACCACTGTCCCGACGGCATCGGCGTCGCCGGTTAGGGTGCTACGGAGCTTGCCGGTTGCCGCATCCCACAGGCGGATCTTCCTGTCGTTCCCACCACTGGCCAGAACGCGGCTGTCCGGACTGAACCCCACCGACCACACCGCATCGGCGCCCCCGGTCAAAGTCGTGCGCAGCCTGCCCGTCCCCGGATCCCACAGGCGGACTTTCCCGTCGTCCCCGCCGCTTGCCAGGGTGTGGCCGTTCGGGCTGAACGCCACCGACCGCACGGTGTCGGTGTGCCCGGTCAGGGTGCTACGAAGCTTGCCGGTTGCTGTATCCCACAGGCGGATCTTTCCGTTGTCCCCGCCGCTCGCCAGCGCTCGCCCGTCCGGGCTGAACTCCATTGTCCCCACGGCATCGGCGTTGCCGGTCAGGGTGGTTTGGAGCTTGCCACTCGCTGTATCCCACAGGCGGATCTTTCCGTTGTCCCCGCCGCTCGCCAGCACCCGCCCGTCCGGACTGAACCCCACCGCCCACACCGTATCGGCGACCCTGGGCCAAGTCGTAGGCATGGTGCGCAGCCCTCCAGTCGCTAAATCCCACAGGCGCGCCGTCCAGTCACCACTGCTGCTGGCCAAAGTGCGGCCGTCCGGACTGAAGGCCACCGACCACACGGCGCCGAAGTCCACAGTGAGCGGGATGCGCGGCCCGCGGGGCGCTGCATCCCACAGGCGCACCGTCGTGTCGACCGCACTGCTGGCCAAGGTGCGGCCGTCCGGACTGAACGCCACCGAGTTCACAGTGGCGGTGTGCCCGGTCAGAGTCGTGCGCAGCTTGCCGGTTGCTACGTCCCACAGGCGCACCGTCGTGTCGCCCCCGCTGCTGGCCAAGGTGCGGCCGTCCGGACTGAACGCCACCGAACCCACAAAGTCGGTTGATCCGGACAGGGTGGTTCGGAGCTTGCCCCTCGTCGGATCCCACAGGCGGATCTTTCCGTCATCTCCGCCGCTTGCCAGAACGCGCCCGTCCGGGCTGAACACCACCGACATGCTGTGCCCGGTGAGAGTCGTGCGCAGCTTGCCAGTGGCTGTATCCCACAGGCGCACCGTCTTGTCGCGCCCGCTGCTGGCCAAAGTGCGGCCGTCCGGGCTGAACGCCACCGACCGCACGGCATCGGTGTGTCCGGTCAGGGTGGTTCGCAGCTTGCCACTGGCTGCATCCCACAGGCGGATCTTCCCGTCGTCCCCGCCGCTCGCCAGTACCCGCCCATCCGGGCTGAATACCACTGCCTTCACGGCATCGGCGTCCCCGGTCAAAGTCATGCGCACCCTGCCGGCCGCCGGATCCCACAGCCGGATCCTTCCATCGTCCCCGCCAGTCGCCAGAACGCGCCCGTCCGGGCTGAACGCCACCGACAAAGCGTGGAAGGTGCGCCCGGTCAGAGTCGTGCGCAGCTTGCCGGTCGCTACGTCCCACAGGCACACCGTCGTGTCGTCGCTGCCGCTGGCCAGGGTGCGGCCGTCCGGGCTGAACGCCACCGGTGCCACGAAGCCGGTGTGCCCGGCGAGGCGGTGCTTGAGGGGAAGAGCCGCAGCGGTGAAGAGACCGGCTGTGGCCTCCTTAGTCGGACTGGTCCGGTACGCCTGCACCGCCAGGAGCGAGGCCAGGTCGGGATTAGAGTCCAAGAGGTCGGCCGACTGGGCGGCCAACTGGCGGGAGAGCGCGATCCGTTGGGCCGCGAGCGCCTGGTGTCGTTGCTGCTCGCTGGTCCGGTACTGCTGCCAGGCGATCAGTCCGGCGGTCAGGGCGAGGACGAGCAGGACTGAGACGGTGGTGGCGAACTGGCGCAGACGCCGAGTGGCGCGGGCAGCTGCTTGTTCCTCGTGGTGGCGGGTGGCCGTGCTGCGGGTGAGGAAGTCGCGTTCCAGAGGGGTGAGGTCGGCGTCAGCTGTGGGGAAGGACTCCTCGGCGGCGGCGAGTCGCGTGCCCCGGTACAGCGCGCCGGAGTCGCGGCCGAGGTCCCGCCAGGTGTGGGCGGCGTCGGTGAGCTGGCGGTGGAGGCGCAGGCGGTCACGGTCCTCGTCGATCCACTTGCGTAGCCGGGGCCAGGTGCCGATGAGGGCTTCATGGGCGAGGTGCACGGTGTGGCCGTCGAGGGTGACCAGTCGTGTTTTCACCAACCGCTCCAGCACCTCAGCGGTGGCGGGGGAGGTGTCGGTCTCCAGCTCTTCCTGGGGCACGGGCCGCCGGGTGTCCTGTGCGCCCTCTCCTGGGGTGATCAGGCGCAGCAGGATCCGCCGGGCGTAGGCGGCTTGGTCGGAGGACAGGCCGGTGTAGAGGTCTTCGGCTGTCTGGGCGATGGCGCCGTGGACGCCGCCGGCGGCTTCGTAGGCGGTGAGGGTGAGGGCACGGCCTTTGCGGCGGTGCCAGGTTTCCAGCAGGGCGTGGGACATCAGGGGCAGGGCGCCGGGTTCGCCGTCGACTTCGTCGATGATGCGGGCGGTCAGAGTGCGTTCGACGATGAGACCTGCGGCTTGGGCGGGTTTGACGACGGCCTCGCGGAGTTCGTCGCGGTTCATCGGCGGGACCAGGAGCGTGGCTTCGCGCAGCGCGTCGGCGAGGGGGCGGTGGCCGGCGAGGTGGCCGAAGAAGTCGGCCCGTACGGCGATCAGCACCCGCAGCCGACTGTCGGGGGCGGCGGCGGTCAGGAGGCGGTCGATGAACGCGGTGCGTTCTTCCGGGTCGGTGCAGAGGGTGTACAGCTCCTCCATCTGATCCACGACGAGCCACGTGTCCCCCTCCTCACCCTCCTTTGGCACCAACCGCTGCTCGTGGTCGCGCAGGGGGTGGCCGCCGGGGGTGATGACCCGCAGGGCGGCAGGCCGTAAGCCGAGGTTGTCGGTGGTGCGCAGGCGCGGAATGAGACCGGCGCGCAGCAGGGAGGACTTTCCGCTGCCGGAGGCGCCGACCACCGCCGTGATCCGGTGGTGGCCGGTCAGGTGGAGCAGGTCTTCGATGAGCTGGTCGCGGCCGAAGAACAACGCCGCATCGTCCGGCTCGAAGCGGGCCAGGCCCCGGTACGGAGGCTCGGCGTCCTCGTCGGCGCGTGGCTCGGCGGCTTCTTTCGCCGCCGCCTGCCGCCACCGTTCCTCCCACTCCTCAGGGTCGCCGCCACAGGCCTGCGCGTAGGCCAGCACGACCGGCAGGGTCGGCAGCCGTTCCCCGGCGGCCGCCTGGGACAGCGTGCTCGCGCCGTGGTCGGTACGCGCGGCCATGGCCCGGTACGTAGGGCTGCCCGCCTCCGCCCGCAGCTTCCGTAACTCGAACGCCAACCGCTGCACCGGACCCGCGCTCGGATCCAGCGGACTCTCAGGACGCCCCGCCATCGGTCACCCCTCCCCCTCCCGCCTCCCCCGGACGCGGATTGACCGCCGCCAAGCTACGCACGCCCTGTCGGGTCGGCAAGAGCTGTGAGCTGGGGCGCAGGCATTGATCAGACCGGCGGAACAGGGCTGCCATTCAATTCCGCAGCCGCTGAACTCGATGTCAGACACCCACCGGGCCGACGCCAAGGGGCGGCTCCCCCGCCGGTGTTCACATCTCCACTCATCCGGAAGGGCACATTCATCATGAGCACACAGCTGGCGGATTCAGGCGAACGGAACCTGAGCCTGTCCCGGACACGCCGCTGACCTGCGTGGACATTCCTGGACTGTCCCGGACGCCCGAAATCGTTGCCGAGGCCGCCGAACACTCCGAGGCTCCTTCTCACGGCCCTGTGCCGGCGGCCGCACGGTCCACTTCATCAATCTCCGAGGGGGTATCACCATGCACAGCACACCGGTGAAAAGCCCGTACGTCGTGAACTCGTCCGAGGACGACAACTACTACCAAGGCCGCTGTCTGGTCAGCAGGCCACCGGCAGCTCTCTGCAGTCGCGGCAGCGGGTCGGCTCCACCGCGCGGAAGGCGCGTTCGCAGCCGTCGCATGTCTGCCACGGCAGCACGGCCGGCTTGCTGGGCGCGGTGAACGCGGCGGCGCCGGGGGCCGGGAGGGGCGGTTCGCTGAGGCGGAAGGCCAGGATCCGGGCCGGGCGGGCGCGTAAGCGGTCCGGGAGGCCGGTGGTGAGCGCGCCGGTGATCTGCCTGGGGCCCACGCCCGCCGCGAGCCACTGCGTGACCGCCGGGGCCAGTTCGGCTACCTCGCGCCTGGACAGGATCAGCCGTGGGTCGGCGATCCGCAGCGAGGCGAGGAGGGCGACGGCCTGTGCGTCGGCCTCGGCGAGTGGCGGCGGGGGAGCGGGCGCGGGGGTCCGCTCCGGCGCTGTCGGGGTGGGCGGCTGGGGTCGCGGTGGTGGGGTGGGCAGGTCGCGTTGCGGTACGTCGCGGACGTACGTACGCGTGCGGATCAGCCCGCCGGGCCCGCGCTCGCGGCGCCGCTCCAGATAACCGGCGGTCTCCAGTTCCCTGAGCGCCCGCGAGATCAGGATCTCGCCCTCGGTGAAGTGCTCGCATAGTGCGGCGATGCTCACGGGAGCGCCATCCGGCAGCGAGAGGATGTAGACCGCCACGCCGATCGTGACC
The DNA here is from genome assembly GCF_042959105.1 of Streptomyces sp. NPDC007917. Classification (NCBI taxonomy): domain Bacteria; kingdom Bacillati; phylum Actinomycetota; class Actinomycetes; order Kitasatosporales; family Streptomycetaceae; genus Streptomyces; species Streptomyces sp. NPDC007917. Next base: position 319,330 of record NZ_JBIBKK010000009.1, on the reverse strand, counting down.
GCGCTTCCGCGTCGCTGTGCGAGGGCGTTGGCGATCACGGTGAAGTCGGCGTTGAGTCGGGTACGGATGTGGATCACGCCGGAGGTCGTTGCTCCGGCGTCGACGCGCGCATGCGCGTTAGACTGCGGCTCAGCCATCGGGAAGGTGCTTCTTCCTGATTGGTCAGGCCCTCGTTCGGGATTGCCGTCCCTGCGGGGGCCGTCGTCTGTTTGGGGTTGTTGCGGCGAACGTAACCGCCTGCATCCCACACCCGCAAGCCGGTCACTCGTACGGGTGATGCGAGGGAAGGGAGGGTGGGTGGGAGGTTATTTACTCCAGGTTCTTTAGGGGAGTTCGTGGCCCGCCGGGCCCCCGCGTACGAGGACCCGGCGGGGCAGGGGTGCGCACGGCGGTGGCGGCGTCAGGGCGCGGGCGGGCGCCTTGGGGACGGAAACCGGAAGAGGCTGTAGATCAGCGCCACGCACCCGAAGGCGAAGGCCCACGCGCCCGGACCGAGGGAGGCGAGGTCCCCCTCATCGTCGTACGTGAGGATGACGAAAACCGCGAACAGGGTGGTGGCGAGTGCGGTGGTGAGCAGGTGCAGAAGCCGGACCCAGCGTGGGATGGGAGCGGCGGGGGCGCGGCGCAGCACAGTCAGTGCTGCGGCGGAGGTGCCTGCGCTCAGCACAGCGAGCACGGCGAACGGCCAGGAGCCCTCCTCCAGGTGGTTGACAACATTCTCCCCGTGGGAGGCGGGCAGGAGCATGGCGAATGCCAGCGCCACCAAGGCGGTCCACAAGGGGCGGGCGGCGCGGTGGTGTGCCGGGGGTGGGGTGAACGCGTTGGCGGGCACGCCAGCGGGAGCCGCCGCAGGCTGCGCGGGGGCGAGGGCGGGCGCGGGTGGCGCGGCCACGGGCTGCGGCGGAACGGGCGGGGTGGGCGCCGTGACGGTGGCGGGCAGCGCACGGGCGACCGGGTCGGGCAGCCAGGCTGCGGTACGGGGGACGACCTCGGTGGGTGTGTATCCGTCGGCAGCCGGCACCAGGGCCAGCTCCTCGACGAGTTCGGCCACCGCCGGACGCCGGGCGGGGTCCTTCGCCAGGCAGCGGGAGATAATCTCCAGTCCCGGCGACGGCAGTTCGGCGAGGTCCGGTTCCTCGTACACGATACGGAAGTTGAGCGCCTGCGCCGAGCCGGTGCCGAAGGGGCCCACGCCGGTGGCCGCGTACGCCAGCACCGCGCCCAGGGCGAACACGTCGCTGGCCGGGGTGACGGGCTTGCCGGTGAGCTGTTCCGGCGCCATGAAGCCGGGGGTGCCCACGATCATTCCGGTGCTGGTGAGCGCGGTGGCCTCGGCCGCCACGGAGATCCCGAAGTCGACGACTCTGGGCCCGTCCGGGGCGATCAGTACGTTGGAGGGCTTGAGGTCCCGATGGACCAGACCGGCCGCGTGGATGGCCTCCAGAGCCTCCGCCAGCCCCGCGCCCAGCGCCCGTACCGATTCCGCCGGCCAGCGGCCGTGCGCCGCCACGGCCTTGTCCAGGGGCAGGCCGGGCACGTAGGCGGTGGCCAGCCACGGGGGTGAACCGTCGGGGTCGGCGTCGACCAAGGCGGCCGTGAAGAACCCGTTGACCTTCCGTGCCGCCGCCACCTCCCGGGCGAACCGGCGGCGGAAGCCGGGGTCCTCGGCCAGGTCAGGCCGCACCACCTTCACCGCCACCAGCCGCCCGCCGGGCGAATGCCCCAGGTAGACCCGGCCCATCCCGCCCGCGCCCAGCCGCCCGGTGATCCGGTACCGCCCTACTTGCCGTGGATCAGTCGGCTGAAGTTCACTCATCAGACCCCCGTTGCATATCCGAGTCGAAGTGATCCGCCGGACGCCCGTGTACGGGGATCCGGCGGGGCGGGTCAGAGGCCGGGGCTGGTCTTCAGGCTGGCTATGAAGGACGTCCAGGAGCCCGCCGGGAAGGTGAGGGCGGGGGCGTCGGGGTTCTTGCTGTCACGGATGGGTACGACGCCGGGTATCCCGTCGGCCACCTCCACGCAGTCGCCACCGGCCTGGTTGCTGTAGCTGCTTTTGCGCCAGGCGGCGCCGTTCAGATCGGGACGGGACACTCGCTCCACGGTGGTTGCCCTCCATCACGGATCGGATCATGTCAAGCGACATGAATGGGGGCAGAGACACTGCCCGCAGCCGATCGTAGGTCACCGCGAGACGCTTGACGTGGCTTGGTTCTTCGAAGAGTTGACCAAAGTCCGCGCCCTCCTTGTAGGCGACTTCGGCACCATCCGGCAGGGTCAGCACGGTCAGGGATCCGCCCATCTCCTCGTGCTCGCCGTGGTCGAACGGCAGCACTTGCACAGTGATGTGGCGCTGTTCCGTTGCCTTCAGTAGTTGGGCCAACTGGGCCCGCATGACCGTCTCGCCACCCACCGGGCGTCTCAGCACCGCCTCGTCCAGGACCACCCACAGCTCCGGGCGACCGGGAGACACGAGCCGCTTCTGGCGGCCGAGGCGGGCGGTTACGCGTTCCTCTAATTGCTCCTCTCCGCTGAGCAGCGTGTCGAGGCTCAGGACGGCCCTCGCGTAGTCCTCCGTCTGCAATAAGCCAGGCACTACATGCGCCGCGTACTGCCTGATGGACACCGCCCGTTCCGAGTAGGCCATGAACGCCCGCGACCAGTCCGGGAACGCCTCGCGGTACACGTACGGCCACATGTCGATCAGCAGATTGTCCGCCCCGAGGATCGTGTCGAGCACCTGCGTCAGCTCGAACGTCGGTTTCGCTCCGGAAGCCCGCTCGATCTGGGTGATACGCGTGCTGACCACGTGCGCCTTCGCGCCCAGCTCGGTCTGGGTCAGCCCGGCGGCCAGCCGGAGTCTGCGCACCTGTGAGCCGAACAGCGCCGCCATGGACGACTGAGGATCAATAGCTTTGGCCAAAACATCACTTCCGTTCCTTACGGGATGAGAGGTAATGCGTCACGGCCTTTTGAGCGTAGACCCGCCAGGCGACCCTTGAGTACGGAACGTCACGATGCGCACACGCTACGAATCGTACGAAAGCTCGATGGACAGAAATGGACAACAACCGTGCTGAAGGCGAACACCCTGCCGGACGAAGGCGTCCAGCTCCCCTCGACACCGCGCGGGGCGCGGCTCGCGCGGCGGCTTGCCGTGCGGCGCATGGGGGAGTGGGGATATCCGCCCGACTCGGACACGTCCTGCACCGTGGCCCTGCTGGTGGCGGAGCTCGCCTCCAACGCCGTACGCCACGGGCGCGTGGCCGGGCGGAGCTTCCGGCTCCGGCTCGCCCTCGTGGCAGCGGCTCGTACGATCCGCATCGAGGTCTCGGACGCCCGCGAGGACCGGCTCCCGGTCAGTCCGCAGGCTCCGTCGGACGACGACGAAACGGGGCGCGGGCTGCTGCTTGTGGAGCTGTTGGCCACGCGGTGGGGGGTGGTCCCTCGTAGCCCGGTCGGGAAGACGGTGTGGGCGGAGGTGGCGGCCGACCGCTTGGCGGGCGATGCCGCTAGTGGAGGTGGAAGAAGTGCGTCATGATCGGACGCGTATCAGTCGTCAAGTTCCGTGAGGACCTTTCGGCATGGCCATCATCCACCGCACCACCCTCAAGCCGACCAAGGTGGAACTGCTCACCTCCTGGCTGCCCTCCCGCCCGTGGTACGTCGGCGCCGGTGAACCCAGGCTGGCCAAGGCCGGTGGTTTCCGGCTGGACGACCCGCAGGGCGAGGTCGGGATCGAGTTCATGGTGGTCACCGACGCCGCCGGGGCTGAGCCGATCAGCTATCTGGTGCCGCTGACCTATCGCGGGGCCCCTCTCGACGGGGCGGAGCACGCCCTCGTCGGGACCATGGAGCACGGAGTGCTGGGGCCCCGCTGGGCCTATGACGGCTGCCATGACCCGGTGCTGGTCGCCCAGTTGTGGGCCCTGATCGAGGGACGGGTCCAGGCTCAGGCACAGAGCATCACCGACACCGTCGACCGGGAGGTCACCCGCTCCTACGACGGTGCGGGCCTCACGTCGGAGAAGGTCACCCCTGCCACCGACGAACGGGACGGCACCTGGCTGCCCGCACCGGATGGCACGACGCTCCGTCTGCACCGGGTCCTGCGGCCCGCCCTGGACGGCGCGTCGCTCCTTCCCGAAGGCGCCACCGGCCACGTCGCCGGTGCCTGGCAGCTGCCGGACGGCACCCGCGCCCGCGGGCTGTTCGCCGCCCTGCACACCGACTCTCGGGGCTAGGTTCAATACCGGTGAATTCCGCGTCCGGAGGCTGAGTTGCTGGTGAGTATCGGACAGCGACACGCCGTGGTGTCGGCGTGTCGCTGTCCGATACTCACCGCAAAGTCACTGGCACTGGGCTAGCTGGCGTCCTCCCCGTTCGGTGCAGCAGTCGCATCTGTGGGGATGCGTCGTGAGCGAGCACGCCTTCGGGAGCGGCAAAGAACCGGTGAGTTGTTTCGACAGCGGTGGGCGATTCCGTCAAGCCGGCATAGATCTCGTCCAGATGCTCGTCGATCCATGCCACTAGGCTGCCATCGAGGCTTTCGTCCACATTCACAGCCCGCGCGAGATCCCACGTGTGGACAGTGCTGTCCGTGATCCTCACGGCAAGTGCCTGCTGGCCGCTCACCGGGCCCAAGGGGTAGTCCAGAGTCCGCTGAAGAGCACCGGTCTCTCCGAACGCTTGGGCACACTCCCGTACGGACAGGGTGTACGCGCCAACCGGATCCGTACCCAGCGCGTCAGCGTCCCGCAGCCGCAGGAAATCCGCGGCGCTGCCGCCATGCAGCAGACTCGCGTAATTGAGGTTTCCGCGAGCCATGTGGTTGACCAACTGCCGCACGTTCCACTCGGTGCAGGGAGTCGGCCAGGACCACTGCTCGGATCGCACTGCTCGCAGCTTCCGTTCGAACTCGGCGCTGGACAGGAGGAACCGATCGATGAGCCCTTCAAACACGTTGACCATGTGGCCCAGGATGCTCGCCGCGGGCGGCCGGGTCTGGCGGGTATCGGACATAAAGGTGGAGTTCTCGAAATACCGATACCTGCCCACCCCCAGGGTCTACGAGGGCATCGCCGCGCTGCAGACCGGGCGACGGCCGGGGGCGTCCGGCTCCCGCTCGATGGTGGCGTCCTGGTCGGCGCGGAAGGCGTCCAACGAGATGTCGGGAGCGGTGCGGGACATGGCCGTGAACTCGCCGCGCGGGACGAACCGCCTGCGTCGCCGCAGGGGGACCAGCTCACCGATGCGGTGCCCGTCCCACGTGACGGTGAAGGCCTGGCCGGCCTGGACAGCGTCCATGATCTCTTTGGATCTGGTGCGGAGATCGCGTTGGGTGATTTCGGGCTGTCCACTCATATCGCCCACGATAGGCGCCCGTGCCATCCGGTGCTAAAGGGTGCCATGGGCACGACGAGCGCCATCCGGAACTACTCGCGCGCCTCGCCCGCGCGGCTCACTTCCCGGTGGCCGACAGCGCGGTGACGCTGTCGCCGATGGCGACGTAGACCCGCCCGAAACCGGCCGCGGCTTCGAAGGTCTCCGAGGGCCTGTACCTCCACCGCGACTTCCCGTTCGCCGCGTTCACGGCCCAGATGAACGGCCACCGATAGTCGTCGTCCGGCTGGTAGTAGTAGCCCACGTCGGTGGCGATCCGCTGGCCGACCAGGACGTAGACGGTGGAGTCGGCGACCAGGAGATTCACCAGGCCGACCTTGCCTTCGGGGATCACGGAAGAGCGCCACTTCTCTTCACCGGATCGGGGATCGAGTGCGTGGAGCGTCAAGGTCGTACGTCCGGCGGCGTCCTCGGTCTGCGTGGTGACGAAGACCTGCGAGCCGTTCGCGTTCGCCGCCGGGATGCCGAAGCCCCCGTACGCCTTCGCGGGCCGCCTCTTGGTCCAGATGCGCACTCCGGTGGCGGGGTCGACGGCGATCAGACGGTCGGCCGCGTAGATGAGGGTGTCGCCCACCGCGCACAGGTTGGGGAGTTCGCTGACGTTGCCCGTTGCCTCGGGCAGAGGAGCCGTCCATCCCGGGGCGCCCTGCTTCCGGGCGCTGAGCACCTGGAGACGGGCCTGCTGTCCGCCGCCATATGTGGAGAGCAGGTGAAACACCCGGTTTCCGGAAGGCGGCACGACCACGGTGCCGAACCCCTCCGCCTTGTTGAACTCGCGCTCCCAGATCTTCCGGCGTGACGCGATGTCCACCGCCCAGACCATGTTGAAGGTGCCTCTTTCGATCGTGCTGCCGGTGGCGTAGACGATGCCGTCCCGCCCGCCGGATATCGACCCGATGTAATACGGGTGCGGGGCGACGGGCGCTGACCATGCCCGCTTCCCTCTCGCGAGATCCACGGCGACCACCTGTGCGTCCGCATCGCTCGAGGCATCGACGGGGAGTGGCCCCCCGGCGCCGAGACAGAGCATGCCCTCGCGGATCACACCGGCGCAGACTCCCCTGGTCCCGAGGGTGTCCAGGCCCAGCAGGGGCAGCTTCCAGCGCGGGTTTCCCGCGGTGTCGAAGCTCCAGACCGCTTCGGCGGACTCGTCCGAGTCGGGCCGAGCTCCCATCCACAGGACGCCGCCGTCGTATGCGATGAGCGAGTCGATTCTCGGGACGCTGCTCCGCCACAGCGGACGCGCTTCCGCCACATCGTCGATCTTCGGCACCGGGCCCGTGCCCTTGCCGCCACCGCCGTCACCGCCACCGCCGAAGCCCTTCGCGGCGATCACCCCGCCACCGATGAGGACGGCCGCGCCTCCGGCCATGCCGAGGATCGCCCGGCGGCTCGGTCTCGCGACGTGGGTCCGATCGGCAGTCGTCGGCGGTTGGACGGCGGCGGGCTCGGTGTCGCGTGCCGCGAGGGGCACCGGCGCCGTGGGGTCCACGACGGTGCCGTGGCCGTTGTGGCTTCCCGGGCGTTCCTGACCGCTCGGAGCCAGCCTGGCCAGTACGTCCGCGATCCCCGGCCGGTCGTCGGGCTCCTTGGCGAGACACGCCTCGACGGTGTCCCGGAGGGCCCCCGACAGGCCGCCGAGCCGGGGTGGTTCGCTGATGATCCGGTGCACGATCGCGGGAATGGTCTCCGCGTCGAAGGGGCCGTGCCCGGTTGCGGCGAAGCCCAGGACGGCGCCGAGCGAGAAGACATCACTCGCGGGCCCGGCCTGGTCCGCGCGCACCTGTTCCGGCGACATGAACGCGAAGGTGCCGATGACCACGCCCAGCGACGTCAGCGCGCTGGCGTCTGCGGAGCGGGCGATGCCGAAGTCGATGATGCGCGGCCCGTCGTCCGCCATGATGACGTTGCCGGGCTTCAGATCGCGGTGCACCAGACCGCACCCGTGGATCGCCGCGAGTCCTTCGGCGAGCCCGGCCCCCAGGGCGCGCAGGGCGTCCGGGGCGAGCGGGCCGCCCGTGGTGACGACCTCGTGCAGGGAGGGGCCGGGGATGTACGCCGTGGCCAGCCATGGCGACGGCGCGTCGGGGTCGGCGGCGATGACCTGCGCGGTGTGGAATCCGCCGACGAGCCGGGCGGCCTCGACCTCCCGGGCGAAGCGGCGGCGGAACTGCGGATTCCTGGCGTGTTCGGGACGGATCACCTTGACGGCGACGTGGCGGCCACCGGGCGACCTGCCGAGGTAGACCTGCCCCATGCCACCGGCGCCGAGCCGCCCCTCCAGGACGTAGGGGCCGATCTGGTCGGGGTCTGCCGGGAGCAAGTCGTCCATCAGCGTCCTCTCCGGACCCGGTGTCGTTCCCGGCCCCCATGCCCGCTGCCGCTGACCGGAGTTGTCCGGCGACAGTCGAGCGCAGTCTGCCAGACGGCGGGCGGCGAAGGTCAACGGGAGCAGTGAAACGACGCGCCCGGACGGCCTCCTAACGAACCTCGCATTCCTTGAGGCCTGCGAGCGCCTGTGCCCGCTCCGCCGGGTGCGCGGCGGCCCCGGGGACGTCGAGGGCCAACCGGAACTGCTCGCGCGCCTCGGTCACGCGGCCCGCCGCCGCGTAGGCGCGGCCCAGGCGGCAGCGGATGTCCATCTCGATCCGGTCGTAGTGGGGTTCGGTGAGCGGGTCGAGCACGTGGTGCCGGGAGAGCGCCTGGTGATGGATGGCTATGGCGTCGCTCAGGTTTCCCGCGCCCTGCTCCGCCGTGCCCAGCCGGGCCAGGGTGAGGCAGTGCAGGAAGACGTCCCCGGCCTCCTCGACCAGGTCGGCCGCCCGGCGGAGCAGGGTCGTGGCCTCGCCGTAGTCGCCGAGGCCGACGTGGACATCGGCGGCGAAGGTCAGGACCCTGCTGAGCATGCGGGGCCGGCCGTTCGCCTTGGCGTGGGTGCGGGCGCCGTCGAAGGAGATCAGCGCTTCCTCGTTCCGTCCCTGGAGGTGGTGGATGGCGCCGAGGAGGGACAGGCCCATCGCGATCAGCCAGTCGTCGGCGAGCTGCCGGGACAGCTCCACCGCCGCGGTGAGATGCGGAACCGCCTGGTCGGGCCGGCCCAGATTCAGGTCGGCGGTGGCCAGCCCGCCCAGCGCCCGGGCCTCTTCACGCCGGTCCGCCCGGCGGCGGCTGAGGTCGAGGGCTTCGGTGAACCAGGCGTGCGCTTGCGCGTAGCGGCCCTGGTAGACGTCGGTGATCCCCATGCAGTTGCGCAGCGCGAGGGCCATTCGCTGGTCGCCGGCCCGGTCCGCGTGGGCGAGCGCGAGCTCGAGGGCCGTGCGGCATTCGTGGTAGCGGCCCCGGCCCAGGAAGTGGTCGGTCAGCGCCTCGGCGATCCAGCAGGCGTAGTCGGCTTCGCCGAGCGCGGCGGCGTGCCCGACGACGTCGGCGAGTTCCGCGCTGGCCGCGTCCAGCCAGGATTCCGCGTCCCTCCAGCCCGCGAACGGCGCTTCGGCGGGCCGCGGCCCGGTGGGGAAGCCGCGGGGGCCCCAGTCGCTGGTGATCCGGCCCGCGTCCAGGAAGAGGCGGAGGGCGGCGGTGCGCGCCGCGGCGGCTTCGGCGGCTTCGGCAGGGGTGGCTTCCGCGAGCCGGCGGGCATGCGCGCGGACCAGGTCGTGCAGTCGGTAGCGACCGGGGCGGGGCTGCTGGAGGAGGCTCGTATCGACCAGGCTCTCCAGGGTCCGCTCGGCCTCGCAGGACGGCCGGTCCAGCATGGCGGCCGCCAGCAGCAGATCGAACTCGACGGTCGGAGCCACGCCCAGGGTGCGGAACCCGCGCTGCTGCTCCGGCGTGAGCTGGTCGTACGACAGGCGGAAGGCCGCCTCCACGCTGCGGTCCCCGGCGCTCAGCTCGCCGAGGAGATGCTCGTCGTCGGCCATGCGGTCCACCAGGTAGGCCAGCGTCCAGGCGGGGCGGGTCTGCAGCCGGGTCCCGGCGATACGCAGCGCCAGCGGCAGCCCGTCGCACAGCCTGACCAGCTCATGCGTCGCGTCCGGCTCCCGGTCCGCGCGGTCCTCCCCGACGATGTTCCGGAGCAGGGACACCGCGGCGCCCGGCTCCAGGGGCTCCAGGGTGATGCGCCGATCGGCGTCCAGGCCGGGCAGCCGCCGTCGGCCGGCCACGATCACCAGGCTGCCGGGGCCGGCGGGCAGCAGCGGCCGGATCTGCCGCGTCCCCAGGGCGTCGTCCAGTACGAGCAGCAGCCGCAGCGAGCTGGTGGCGGCGCGCCAGGCGGCGGTGAGTTCGTCGAGGTCGCCCGGCACCTCGCTGTCGGCCGCGCCGAGCGACCGCAGCAACCGCCGCAGCACGCGCTGCGGCGCCAGCTTCTGCCGCCCTCCTGCGCTGTGGGCGCGCAGGTCCACGAACAGGCAGCCGTCGGGGTAGTGGGCGCGCAGGCTCTGGGCCGCGCGTACGACCAGGGCGGTCTTGCCGACCCCGGCGGGGCCGTCCACCGTCACGACCGCCACGGATTCGGGTGGAAGTGGGGTGGTGAGGAGGGCCAGTTCGGGTTTTCGGCCGATGAGGTGGCCTGCGTCGCCCGGCAGTTCATTGACCGCGGCGCGGTGGGGGCGGGCCTGGGCGGGCGGAGCGGCGGGGCGCCGTGCCGGCTCCCGCCCTGGTTCCCGTACAGGCTGCCCTGCCGGCTCCCGCCCTGGTTCCCGTACCGGCTCCCGTGCCGACTGCCGCCCTGGTTCCCCTACCGGCTCCTGCCCGAGGAGATACGCGTCGTCCCGGCGCAGCACGGCTTCGTGCACCCGGCGCAGCTCCGTGCCGGGATCGACCCCGAGCTCGTCGCGCAACCGCTCGCGCATGGCCTGGAAGGCGTTCAGCGCCTCCGCCTGACGTTCGCTGCCGTACAGAGCGCGCATACGCAGCGCCAGCAGCGACTCGTCATAGGGATCGGAGGCGGACAGCGCGGCGAGGTCGTCCAGGGCTTCGCCGGACCGGTCCAGCAGTACCAGGCACTCCAGCCGCTCCGACTGGAGCTTGCGCTGACGCTCCGCCAGCCGCCGCCGCTCGACCTGCGCGAACGGGCCCGGCAGCCCGGCCAGGGGCTCGCCCCGGAACAGGGCGAGTGCTTGCGAGAACCGGTCCGCGGCGGTGGCCAGGTCGCCGGATGCCTTCGCGCGCTGTGCCTCGTCGGCCCGTTCGGCCAGCTCCGTCACATCGAGCCGGACCCCGTCGGCGACGAAGCGATACCCGCCCCGGCCGCTGCGGATCACGGACTGCTGCTGCCTGTCGGCCCCTGCTTCGGCGTCGAGCGCCTTGCGCAGCGGGTAGACGTAGCTCGGGAGCACCCGACGGCCGGACTTCGGTGGGCTCGACCCCCACACCCCGTCCAGCAACTGCTCATGGCTCACCATCACGCCCGGCCGCAGCACCAGCGCGCCGAGCACCGCCTGCCGCCGCACCGGACCCAGCTCAAGCGGCGTACCATCCCGCCAGGCCAGGACCGGTCCGAGCACCGCGATCCGAAGCCGCTGCGGTTCCGGCTCCGGTTCCCGCTCCAGTACCCGCTCCGGCTCCCGCTCCGGCTCCCGCTCCGGTTCCCGATGTGGTCGCCCCTGCGGAGTTCCCCCGTCCACCTCGAAGCCTCCGCCCACCGCATCATCGAAATTTCATCTGCATTGCAGCGCCTGCGGCGATGGTTGGCAAGTCACGACTGAGTACCGCTGGAAGCGTGGGGTCCATGGCTGGGATGAAAAGACGGCATGTGAACAGAGTCGTCTCCGACGCCAGATTCGCCTTCAATCGAGGCGATTTCACATTCGAAGCCGTCATCGACATCAACCCGCGCGCCAACCCCTCCATGAGAAAGATCCGCGGAGCCGTGGACGAACTCGTCTCCGCCATCGAGGCAGTGGGCTGGCAATGCGTCGGCGTCCAACCCTTCCTCGCATCAGTCGAAATGCAGTTCGTCCGTGCCGTTTGACGCGGTGGAGCGGTTCAGAAAGGAACAGGCGTTGACGGGGGAAGAGCTCACGTCGGCCGACGCACAGCCGCGGTCGGTGGACCGCAGGAAGGCCCTGCTGCTCGGCGGCGCCGCAGCCGTGGTGCTGGCCCTGGTGGCCGGGTTGCTGGTCTGGCTGACCTCATCGGACGACGACGAGTCGACGAAGGCGTTGGAGCGGAACCGGAAGCCGTTCGTCGAGGCGCTGTCCGAACTCGCGGAAGCCCGGGGCCTGCACTACAAGGACACGGCGATGGTCGGCATCACCGAGCGGGACGTCATGGTGACCGCGTCCGGCACGGTGTTCGGCCACACGGGCGATGGCGTCGAGAGTCTGGACAGGGACGTCCTCCGCATCGGCGGCAAGACCTATACGCGCTGGAAGAAGGGCCGGGACTACGAGGCACCGGACGGGAAGCAGAAGGACCCGGACGCCCCGGGCAGGTGGACCATCGGGTCACCGGGAGAGTCGTACACCCTCGACCCGGTCATGGCCCAGTACCTGCCTCCGAGCGACCTGGCGTTCAAACTCCTCGGCGCACTCGACCAGCTGGACGAACTGCCCGACCCGAGCGACCCGGGCCTGCCGTCGCTGACGGTGGGCGGAGTGCCCGCGCTGGCGGCCGACACCTCGGCGGGCCGCCTCGTCGTCTCCAAGAACAAGCCCTACCGAGTGCTGCGGCTGGAACCCTACGATCTGCGCGACCAGATCAAGGACGCGCGCAAGCAGCTCGAGGCGGGCGCGACCCCGTCCGTGGCTCCGCGGGTGACCACCGGTCCGTTGAAGGACGGCGACTCCCAGGGGATGGAGCTGTCCCCGCTCGTCGGCGAGCAGGCCGACGCGATGTACGACACCCTCGAGCAGTACGCCAAGCAGCTGAACGGCGCGGTGGACGACGGGGTCGACTTCACACTGGACGGCTCCGGGAAGCTGAACTGCGGGTCCGGGGGATGCTCGGTCGTTCAGAAGTTCACCGGGAAACTGTCCACCGAGGCCAAGGCCCGGATCACCGGCGGCACGGTCACCGCCACCATGAGCGCGACCATCAGCATCGACGGTCAGCCCGCGGGCGGCTGTACGGTCCCCAGCCGCACCTTCCCCCTCACCGGCAACTCCGTCTCCGGCTCCCTGTCCTGCTCCGCCCCGGAGGCCGGCCCCGTCTTCGCCGCGGCCGACGCGAAGGCCAAGGCCCAGGCCGAACAGCAGGCCCGGGCATCCGGCGGGCGGGTCACGGTCCGCTTCTACTCGCGGGCCAACACCCTCATCGACGCCCGCGCCCTGGCCGTGGGCGAGGTGGACCGCCTCGTCGATCAGGTGGGGCGGGAGCGGCGCAGCGAGCCGTGCCTGACCGGCAAGAGCTCCGCCTCCGGTGTTTCCGCGCAGCTCGCCGGCGGTCACCGTCCGATGGCGCAGCCGATCCTCAGCGGCCGGAGCCACACGCTGGGCGACACCGCAGCCGAACGGCCGAGCGGTACCGTCCCCGTCTTCGGTGACCTTTCGCTTCAGCGCGGAGGAGGGTGCCTTCCCGCCCTCCGGGACTGGAACAGCCAGCGATTCCAGTTCGGGAATCAGACATTCCTGCTCGACAAGAAGGGGATGGAGCACATCCTCACGCGCCATCACCCCAAATACTGGGACGGTTCGACCAAGAAGGATCAGTCCTTCTTCGACTCCCGCATGAGCGTCAAGGACGTGCAGAACGCGATCGGCGAGGTTCTGCGGCAGAACCGGGAAAAGCTGGTGCAACGGGGGAGCAGGGGGATGTACCAGATCCAGGGGAAGGTCGACGGAGTCGAGTACGTGCTCGGTCTGAACAGGGGCCGGGTGGGTCAGTTCTACCCGAAAGGCGAGTAGCTGGATAATCTGGCGACATGGTGGAGATCGAGACGTTCCTGAGGGACCCGGCCGGTGGGTTCGTGCGGGCGGAGGCCTGTCACACCCCGCCGCCGGACCTCGACTACATCGAGGGCGCCATCCGGTTGTCCGTGGATGGGCTGGAGCTGATCGGTCTCGGGGAATGGGACTACGTCGACCAGCTCTGGTGCTACATCGCCGAGATGGTGCCGCGGTTTTGCTCGACGGGTCACGCGGAGACCTATTTCCCGGACCAGCCGATCGGGCTGTCCTTTCAGAAAACGGGATCCCGCGTTTTGGTGACCGTCAAGAGCGGCGGAGAGGTCAGGAAGGCGAGCGCTTCGTCCGCCGATCTCCTGAACTCCCTCAAAGCGGCCGGGCTGAGCTTCTTCGAGAAGATGTCCGAGCTGGCCCCGGGCCATTCGTACGCCGAGGCGCGGCAGGAGCTGCTGTCGGTCTGAGCACGCGGCCGTGCCAGGGAACGATGGGTAGCCAGGGAAGGGCGGATAGTCAGGGAAGTGCGGGTGGTCAGGGGAGGGCGAGTAGTCAGGGAACGATGCGCACCGCCCGGTAGTCGTACCCGTCCTGCTCGAAGCCGGGCGCTTCCCATTCGAGGGAGACCCGCTGCCCCGCCGCCAGGGAACGGAACCCCTCCGTCTCGACGGCGCTGAAATGACCCCAGCAGCCGCCCGGGGTGTCGGGGCAGTCGAGCACGCCCCAGCCTTCCTCGTCGTGCCACTCGCGTACCGTCGCAGTCACCATGAGCGGGAGCCTACTCAAGCTCCGCCTCCTGTGCCTCGACGAGCCGGGCGAGGTTGGCCAGCGCCATCCGCGTACCGGTCTCGTTGTCGGCGGCGGGCACGGCGTCCGGAATCCCTTCGTGTACGACGAGGACATCGGTGCCGCCACCGTCCGCGTCGGCGAGGGTGGTCGTCATCGTCATCGTGGCGCGCAGCGCGGTATCCGCGGTCTCGAACGCGAACACCTCGACCACCTGCTCGTCCGGCACGAGCTTCGCGAAGTGGCCGTGGTAGGTGTCGGTGTGCGGAGCCGTCTTGCCGGTGCCGACCGGCTCGTCGTAGGTGAGCGAGATGCGGAACGCCCCGCCTTCGCGGGCGTCGAATGTGTGCACATGGCTGCTCATACCCGTCGGCACCCGCCATTTCGCGAGTGCGTCAGCGTCCACGAGCGCCCGGTAGACGGCCGTACGCGAGGCATTCACATGCTGGGAGACCCGAGTCGAGTGCATGGCGTCAACGTACCGCCGATGAGAGGTGAGAAGTAGGGTCGCCTCACCTGTCTGATCTCTTCCCGAGGCGGCCCCGTGAGCGACACGTACTCACCGATACCTGAACTCAATCTCCTCAAAGAGTTTGATGACGAATGCACGGACTTCTATTCGCCAGGTTTCGAACTGCGGGAGTACCACCAGGGATTCTGGCTGGAATCGGAGAACTCGGAGTTCGACGACCGAGTCATTCCCTTCGCCCAGGCCACCACCTCCGGTTCCCTTTACGCGCTGTGGCGGTCAGACGACCGGGAGGACCTTGCCACGCTTCCCGTCCTCTTCCTCGGCGACGAGGGGGATCTCTATGTCGTCGCGCACAATCTGCGGGATCTGTTCTGGGACCTCCTCGACGAAGAGCTCGACGGTGGCCCCGCCCCCACGCGCCAGACGTACCTCGACACCCGCCAGGCGTATCTCACCTGGCTGCGGCGGAACTTCGGGCCCACACCGCCCGCATTCGACCGGAGCCCCATGGAGGAGCACGGCTGGCGGTTCGTGGACTGGCTGCTGAGCGTGGGGGAAGAGGATGCCGCTGACGTCGTGACCGAGAATCTCGACCTTTTCGAGGTGCCGCGCCCCTCGTGAGGAGCGACGGTCGGACAGCGCCGCGATCGAACGGCGATGGGACCGAACGGCTGGTTACACAACAAGGACATCCAGGCGTACAACCGGAGACCTGCCTTCCGAGTCGGACTGTGTGGGGGCGCGGCGCGTGCCGTGATGAACTCGACCACGTTGAGAGGCAGTTGTATGTCCCGAGCAGGACGCAGGATCCGTACCGCACGGCTGGGCTCGCCCCTGGCCGCCGCGGTGCTGCTCGCCGGAGGGTTCAGCGCCTGGGCCCTCACCGGAGCCTCGGCCCAGGCCGCCCCCGCGTCGGTGGACGTCCAGGACGACTTCAACGGCGACGGCTACGCCGACCTCGTCATCGGGGCGCCGAACGCCACGGTGTCCGACAAGGCGAAGGCCGGCTACGTGGCCATCACCTACGGCTCGGCGAGCGGACTGTCCACCGCCAACAAGAAGATCGTGAGCCGGTCGACCAGCGGGATACCGGGCTCCGCGACCGCGGGCGAGCGCTTCGGGCTGAACTTCACCAAGGGCGACCTGGACGGCGACGGCTACGGCGACCTCGTGATCGCGGGCGGCGCCCAGGGCTCCGTCGTGCTGTGGGGCTCCCCCTCCGGGCTCACCGGCGGCACGAACCTCGCCGGGTACGGGCAGGCCCCGCAGGCGGGTGACTTCGACGGGGACGGCAAGACCGACCTCGCGCTGTTCGCCCACAGCACTGTCGCGGGCGACGACCCGCCGAGCGCCAAGGCCGCCCTGTGGAAGGGCCCGATCTCCCGGACCGGCACGCCCGCCGCCGTGCTCAACATCCTCGACAAGTCCGAGTGGTGGGGCTACGACGAGGACGACGCCTCCTGCGCCACGGGTGGCGGCTGCGAGGAGGACGGTGACTCGATCACCGGTCCCATCGTCAACGGCCACGTCGGCGACATCAACGGCGACGGCAAGGACGACATCGTCCAATGGATCTACACCGGTGACGGAACCTGGGGCAACCGGCTGCTGTACGGAAGCGCGTCGGGCTTCACCAGGTCCTGGGCCCCCGGCGACGGCACGAGCGAGGCCCCGGGCACCGGCGTGGGCGACGTGAACGGTGACGGCTACGACGACATCGTGGTCGGTGGCGACAGCCGGACCAGCGAGGTCCGCGTCGCCTACGGCTCGGCCTCCGGCCTGTCCGACGCGAACACCAAGTCCTTCGACCAGAGCCTGCCCGGCTTCTACGGCGCGGAGGAGGAGGGCGACGGCCTCGGTGCCGCCGTCTCCGTGGACGACGTCAACGGCGACGGCTACGCCGACATCGCCCTCGGTATCCCCGGCGAGGACTTCAGCGGCCTCACCGACGCCGGTTCGTTCGCCCTGGTGCCCGGCAGCGCCTCCGGCTTCACCGGTACCGGCAGCCAGGTCTTCCACCAGAACACCGACGGGGTGCCCGGAGTCGCCGAGACGGGCGACAAGTTCGGCGCCACCACCGCGCTCCTCGACGTCAACGGAGACGGCCACCGCGACATCGCCGTCGCCTCCACCGCCGAGAACGGCGACAACGGCGCGGTCTGGGTGCTGCGCGGCACGTCCACCGGTCTGACCACGAACTCCGCCCTCGCCTTCGGCCCGGACGACCTGTCCGCGCCCGCCACCAAGGCCCTGTTCGGGGACAGCCTGCGCTGACCGCCCGGGCGGAGTGACGTACGGCGGGAGTGACGTACGGGCGGAGTGACGTACGGGCCGTACGGCCGGCCTCACCCACGTGGCCCCTGGCTTCCCGCCAGGGGCCACGGCTCACGCTCCGCGTCACCCCCCTGAACAGCCCCGGTGAGCTTCGGAGACCGCGCTGCGTGCGCCGGGCGTGATTCACTCGACGGCGGCGGGTCGGTAGGCGTCACGGTCGGGGAAGAGAACCGCGGCCACGTGCTGGGTGTCGGCGTATTCGACGACGGAAACGATCTTGCCCTCGCGCACCGTGTAGATGCCGAGGCAGCGGTTGTCGTAGGTGCCGCCATAGACGGTCTTGGCCTTCGAGGTCCATTCGGCCACCACGCGGTCGCCCTCGGCGATCGTGCTGACCAGTTCGATGTCCAGGGTTCCGGGGACGAGGATCGGCCCCATGCCACCGAGGAAGTCGTTGATGATCTGGTCGCGGCCGTGCCACACCTTGGAAATGGGCAGGTTGCCCGGGTAGTGCCAGGTTGCGTCTGCGGCGAAGCTGTCATGGATGACATCGACGGCGCCGTCGCGTACGGCCTCGACGTAGCGGATGACGACGGCCCTGGGATCGGCTGTGGTGGTCATGGTCTTGCTCCTTCGGTCGTACGTGTGTCCGGTCGTTCCGGCGTGGTTCAGGAGAGGGTGAGGACGGCCCTGCCGTGGATGCGGCGGCCGACCGCACCGCCAGGCCTTCCGGTGGGGTGGCTTCCGGGACCATCTGACCGCGTGGTGTGGCGACGCGGCCAACAACCAAGCCGCTTGACGGACAACGCATGGTTGTCGCATCGGGTCGGCGGCACGGACGGCGGGCCGCCGATGAGCTGAACACCAGCCCTCGTGTGAACTGGTGAAGCTCGCGGCGTCGGGCAGTAGGGGAACGGTTTGCTGTTCGTCCGCGTCGTCCCTCTTCGGGGCACGGTGGCTGTGCCCGGGGAGGGGAGACCGGGTGCATACGGGCGGCTTCGCCAAGTGGACACGGCGGTTCGAGGACGAGTGCGAGCGCAGGCGCGCCCAGGGTGACCCGGACTGGGGGCAAGGCGCGACGCTGCATCCGGCGGTGTGGGCCGGCATCCAGCGCTTCCAGGTCGGCGAGGACGGTGACGGCGCCAACCTCGTCGGCAAAGCGGACAAGGCCGGCGACGGCGACTACGCGCAGGCAGTCCGGCTCTTTGTCGCCGAGGAGCAGAACCACGCCCGTCTCCTCGCCCGGCTGCTGGCCGCAGGCGGTGTACCGACGCTGACCGGCCACTGGAGCGACACGGTCTTCGTCCGGCTGCGGCGTCTCATGGGCCTGCGCATGGAACTGCTGGTGCTGATGATCGCGGAAGTGGTGGCACTGCGTTATTACCGGGCCCTGCGCGATGGCGCAGGCGACTCGCTCGCTTCGGATGTGGCGGGGCGGATCCTCTCCGACGAGCAGCGCCACGTCCCGTTCCACTGCGAGCGGCTGCACGCCTCCCTGGCGGAGCTGCCACGCGCGACGCGTCGCCCGGTCATGGCTCTATGGCAGCTCGTTCTCCTCGCGGTCTCCCTGGTCGTCGCCGTCGACCACGGTCCGGCGCTGCGACGGCTCGACATCGGACGCCTGCGATTCGTGGCTGATGTCGCGGCCTCGTCCGGCGCGGTCGTCTCCGCGGTGCTGTCGCCCACCTCACCGGGCGCGAGAGGTGAACGAGGCCGCCTTTCGCGTCGGACCGCCGAGGGCTAGGGTCTCGGTGGAGCGAGTCAGCCACGAGGAGCCAAGCCATGGTCGGTGTTCCGAGCGCGCGTTGACGTTGTAGGCCGTGACCGGCCCGTCATCGCGTGCTGCCCCTGAAGTTGCGGCACAGCGAGCCTTTCCCTGCCTGAACCGCCGGTGCACCTTTCATGTGCTCGGCGGCGGGCCTCGTTGTCGGCAACACAAGGGATTCCCGTGCCGTCCGCTTCCTCCGCTGCATCCGATTCCGGTCGACCTGTTCCGCCAAGCCTGTGGCGGGACGCCGACTTCCGCAGACTCTGGATGGGCCAGACAGCCTCCCAACTCGGCGAACACGCAAGCCTGGTGGTGCTGCCGCTCTTCGCCGTCCTGACGCTCAACGCCGGCGCCGGCCAGCTGGGCGTCCTGCGCGCGGTGGGACAGGCGCCGATCCTGCTCCTCTCGCTCTTCGTCGGCGCGTGGGTGGACCGATGGCGGTCCCGCACGACGATGGTGCTCACCGACGCCGGCCGGGCCCTGGCCCTGGGCGCCGCCGCCATGGCCGGCCTCTTCGGCTGGCTCGGCCTGCCCGGCCTGCTCGCGCTCGCCTTCGCCGTCGGGGCCCTGTCCGTGTTCTTCGACGTGGCGTACCAGGTGTCTCTCGTACGACTGGTGGATCGAGACCAACTGGTCCCAGGCAACAGCGCGCTCGAGGGCAGCCGGTCCGCGGCGCAGATCGGCGGCCCCGCTCTCGGCGGTGCGCTGGTGTCCCTGCTGTCGGCGCCGATCGCTGCCGCCTCCAGCGCGCTGTTCTTCGCGCTGTCGTTCCTGTCGATCCGGCGTATCCGCCGAGCCGAATCGATCCCGGAGCGCCCGGAACACGCCCCTCGGGTCTGGCGGCGGATTCATGAGGGCCTGCGTTTCGTCGCCGGCGATACCGCCCTGAGGACCGTGTGCCTGGCCTCGGCCGCCTTTCAGTTCTCCTTCGCGGCCATGATGACCGTCTATCTGCTCTTCCTGCCACGAGAACTGCACCTGTCCGGCACCGTCATAGGGCTGGCCCTCGCGGCGACGGGGCCGGGCGCGCTCCTGGGCTCCCTGCTGGCCGCCCGCCTGCCGAGCCGCTTCGGTTATGGCACGGTCCTCGTGTGCGCGGCGGCACTCGGCGACGGCGTGTTCCTGTGCGTACCCGCCCTCCACGGCTCCTCCGCGACAACGGTTCCCGCCCTCCTCGCGGTCAGCTTCCTGTTCGGGCTCGGCTGCCAGTTGGTGAATGTCACGGTCATGGCCGTCCGGCAGGCCGTCACTCCGGCCGGGATGCAGGGCCGCACGGCCGCGACGATCACGTTCGTCGGCATGGGGCTGTCCCCGCTCGGTTCTCTGACCGGCGGATGTCTCGCGGAGGACTGGGGTCTGCGCACCGGCCTGCTGGTGACGGCCGCAGGCATGATGCTGTCCCCAGTGATCATGACGTTGTCCCCCCTCGCCCGCCTGGGCCGGAAGCTCCCGGCCTCACACGACGCGCCGCCGACGGCCGTCCACTGATCTCAGGACCACTGACGAGGTGGCGCGCATGACCGCAGACCAAGCGCTGAGTGTGCTGCATGAGCGGCATGACGGGCCCTGAGCGGTTCCTGCCAACGGCGGCCGTGCCCCATCGCCGAAACGACAAAGGGCCAGTCCGGGAGGATCACCCTCCTCAGCTGGCCCTTTCTTCTGTGCCCCCGGCAGGATTCGAACCTGCGACACCCGCTTTAGGAGAGCGGTGCTCTATCCCCTGAGCTACGGAGGCGCGACGCTCTGCTCGCGCAGCGTGCACCGGCGTCAGTGTAGCGGTTGCGCTGGAGGCGGCGCAGGGCGCTGAGGGGTGGGGGTGCTGGTTGACCGCCGGTTGGCGGATTCTGGGCTTGAGGCAACCCTGTCCCGGTGTCATGGCGTTCACCATGTGTGAAAGACACGGTTCGGACAGGGGCGCCATGGCGAGGACACGACAGTGACGGGCGCGACGCCCGGCTTCGAGGAGTTCGTCGCCGCGCGCGGGCCTCGGCTGCTGAGGGTGGCCTGGCTGCTTACGGGGGATGCGCACCTGGCCGAGGATCTGCTGCAGACCGTGCTGGCCAAGGTGTGGCCGAAGTGGCGGCGGATCGCGGGGGAGAATCCGGAGGCGTACGTCCGGAAGGCGCTGGTCAATACGCATGCCTCGTGGTGGCGGCGGCGCTGGCGTGGGGAGGTGCCGCACGACGAGGTGCCGGATACGCGGGCCGTGCCGGATCCGTTCGAGGGGGTGGATCTGGAGCAGTCGCTGGCGGCGGTGGTGCGGGGGCTGCCGGTGCGGCAGCGGGCGGTGGTGGTGCTGCGCTATTTCGAGGACCTGAGTGTGGAGGACACCGCCGAGGTGCTGGGCTGCTCCACCGGCACGGTCAAGAGTCAGGCGTCCAAGGCGTTGCGCACCCTGCACGGGCTGCTGCCCGCCGCCGAGATGGTGGAGGGTGGTGAGCGCCGTGGGTGAGCCGGTTCCTGGGCGGGATGTTTCTGGCGGCGGTGGTGGCGGCGGTGGTGGATGCGGTGGGGAGGGCGGCGAGAGCGCTGAGGCCCGCTGTGAGGCGGAGCTGCGGGCGTTGCTGGAGCGGGGTGTGCCCCGGCTGGCCGCTCCCGCGCAGCGGATGCGGCGGGTGCGGCGGCTGGTGGTGCGGCGACGGCGGCGGCGGGTGGCCGGGGTGGTCGGGGCCGCCGGGGTGGCCGGGGGAGTGGTGGCCGCTGTGGCGCTGGTCGTGCTGGGGCAGGTGTCGGCCACGGGGTCCGGGGGCCCCGGCGCGACGTATCAGGTGCCGGCCGCCTCGCCCACCGCCGACGGTGTCCTCTTTCGCTATTCCGGGCTGGATGGGCTGACCGTCCGGCTGCCGAGCGGCTGGAGTGGCCGGGACACCGGGGGCGCGGGCGGCGCGGGGGCGGTGGGGCCGGCAGGGGACCGGCCGGCGGCGGTGGGGCTGGCGGGGGACCAGCCGGCGGCGGTGGACAAGGATCGGTGTACGGACATCCGGCGCTACTGTCTGGCGCCGGATGAGCTGCGGCGCGGGGAGGGGCTGCTGGTCCTGCGGCTGGGGCGGAAGAACCCCCTGGGGGCCACCGGCCAGCGGGCGAGGCTGATGGACACGCCGCCGGGGGATTCCTGCCGCCTCGCGGGCGGTACCCGCGAGCTGGTGGGCTGGCGTGCGGCCGGGGACTCCCGGCCGCACGAGCTGATCACCGCCTCCGTCTGTCTCAACCGGCCGACCGCCGTCACGGTGGGGCAGGTCCGGTCCATACTCGGTTCCGCCGTCTTCCGAGGCGGTGAGGCCACACCTCCTACCCCCTGAACCGCGCGATGGGGTTCTCCAGCGTCCCGATCAGCTGGAGCGCCCCGGCCGGGTCCTGCAGGTCGAGCATCTGCTGGTTGTTCCGCAGCTGCAGGCGGTTCAGGCAGGACAGCGCGAATTCGGGCGCGAACATGTCGTACCGCTCGAACTTCTCCGCCAGCTCCGGCACCGATGCCTGGTAGTCCGAGACGCAGTCCGCCACCGTCCGCCAGAAGGTCTCCTCCTCCAGGAGGCCCTCGGTGACGAGGATGCCGCTCAGGAAGCGCAGGAAGCAGTCGAAGACATCGGTGAAGACCGACAGCAGCTTCTTGTCCTCAGGGACCTCCACCCGGATCCGCGTGACGGCCGGCGGAAGGACGGCGTCCGGGTCCATGACGGCGATCTCCTCGGCGATGTCCTTGAAGATCGCCCGCCGCACCGCGCCGTCCTCGATCACGAGGATGACGTTCTCGCCGTGCGGCATGAAGACCAGGTCGTAGGCGTAGAAGCAGTGCAGCACCGGCCTCAGGTACGCGTCGAGGTAGCGGCGCAGCCAGCGTGCCGGGGGCAGGCCGGACTCCTCGACGAGGGCGCTGACGAAGGAGCCGCCGTCGGGGTCGGTGTGGAGGAGGGAGGCCATGGTGACGAGCCGCTGGCCGGGTTCGAGGGTGGGGACGGGGCTCTCGCGCCAGAGCGCGGCGAGCATTTTGCGGTACGGGGAGTACTTGTCGGTGGCGCGCTCGTACTGCCGGTGGTGGTAGCCGATGGCGGCGCGCTCGCGGATGATCGAGAAGCGGGCGGCACGGAGGAGGTCGTCGCCCGCGATCAGGCCCGCGAGCCAGTCGTTGATGGCGGGGGTGGCCTCCATGTAGGCGGCGGACAGGCCGCGCATGAAGCCCATGTTGAGGACGGACAGGGCCGTTTTCACATAGTGCTTGGCCGGGTCGTCGGTGTTGAAGAAGGTACGGATCGACTGCTGCGCGAGGTACGCGTCGTCGCCGGTGCCCAGGCACACCAGGCGCTGCTGGGCGACCTCGGCGGCGAAGGTGACCGACAGCTTGTTCCACCACTGCCAGGGGTGGACGGGGATGAGGCGGTAGTCGGCCAGGTCGAGGCCGAGGCCGGCCAAGGTGTCGGCGAAGCGGGTCAGGGTGGCCTCGCCCAGCTCGCCGCCGATCAGCCCGTCGTAGTCGAGGTCGGAGGAGGAGGTGAAGGTGGCGTGGTCGCGGTGGGCGGCAAGCCAGATCAGCTGGACCGGGCTCGCGGTCTCGGGGGCGTACGAGAGGTATTCGTGGACGCCGAAGCCCAGGCGGCCGTTGTTGGCGACGAAGCAGGGGTGGCCCTCGGTCATGCCGGTCTCGACCGTCTGGAAGTCGGACTTGGCGAGCTCGGCGGCGCCGGCCGGCTCGCCGCTGAGCTTGTACGCGGTGCCGGAGAGGGTGGAGCTGATCTCCTCCAGGTAGACGGGGAGGATCTGGTCGCCGAGCCCCAGCCGACCGCGCAGCTCCAGGAAGAAGTCGAGCGCGTCGAGCGGCAGCTCGGAGCCGTCGCGGGTGTCGTGGCGGCTGATGGAGTCCGCGTCGACCATCCAGTGGTCCAGGGCCAGCAGGCGGGCCGCGAAGCGGTAGGTCACCGAGCCGTCGTCGCTGGTGACGGCGTAGCGGCCGGGGTCGTCGGGCAAGGGCTCGGGGGCCAGCAGGCGCTCGTGGGAGAACTCGGCGAGCGCCTTGCGCACGAGGAGGCGGCCCGCACGCTCCCAGAGGGCGGGGGTGAGGTGGGCGACGGCGTCGCGGGGGCTCATCGCAGTCCTCCTTGGACGGGCTGGTCTGACTCTTCGGGTCCGGTCGCTTCGGGGCCGGTCGCCTCGGGTACGGTCGCCGTCGCGGCACTGAATTGATCCCGGGTACAGAAGCTCAGATACGCCTCCTTCTCCGGTTTTTTCACCGTCCCCGCGATCTCGAAGCCGACGGCCGCGTTGAGCCGGTGCACCGCCGTGTTGCGGACGTCGGGCTCGACCACGACGCGCCGGGTCGCCGGGTCGGCGAAGAGGAACCCCATGACGGTGGTGATCACCGCGCGGGTGAACCCGTGCACCGGGGTGTCGGCCGGCGCGCACAGGAAGTGCATGCCGACGTCGCCTTCCTGGGCGGGGTAGAGGCCCGCCAGCTCCACCCGGGCCGGGTCGTAGCGCTCGGTGAGGAAGGCGGGGCGGTCCTCGTGCAGACCGATGAAGGCGTCGTGGTGCGGATGCTCGGCGATCTTCCGGTACTCGAAGGCGACCTGCGCCACATCGGCGTCCTGCATCAGCCAGAAGGACGCCTTGGGGTGGGTGACCCAGTGGTGCAGCAGTTCGGCGTCGGCGGCCGGGTCGAGGGGGCGTACGGAGAAGCGGCCGAGCGCGGCGTCGTGGTGGGTGAACAGGGCCGTGGTCATCGAAGCGATCCCTCAGGGGCCGCGAACTCCTGGAAGGCGATGGTCTTCTCGACGGCGTAGTGCTCGCGGCCCAGCAGCCCGCGGATGATGCACGAGTTGCGGTAGGCGGCCATCCCGAGGTCGGGGGTGACGAAGCCGTGGGTGTGCAGTTCGGCGTTCTGTACGTAGATCTCCCGCCCGGCGGTGGCGGTGTTGATGCTGTAGTCGCGGGCGACCGCGAAGCGCCCGGCCCCGTCCCAGGCGATGCGGTCCCGGACGGGCGCCAGGAACTCCGGCACCTGGT
This sequence comes from Streptomyces sp. NPDC007917, assembly GCF_042959105.1. Classification (NCBI taxonomy): domain Bacteria; kingdom Bacillati; phylum Actinomycetota; class Actinomycetes; order Kitasatosporales; family Streptomycetaceae; genus Streptomyces; species Streptomyces sp. NPDC007917. Next base: position 294,795 of record NZ_JBIBKK010000009.1, on the reverse strand, counting down.
AGCGGTAGCCGGTGGCCAGGATCAGGCCCTGGGTGGTGAGGGTGAAGTCCTGGCCCTGCTCCTCCTGGCGCAGCCCCAGGGTGTACGAGCCGGCCGAAGCGTCGTACGAGGCCTCTTGCAGCGCGGTGTTGGTCATCAGCCGGGTCGGGCACGGACCTCTTCGGTTCTTGATGTAGAGCAGATCGAAGATGGCGTTGATGAGATCGGAGTTGATCCCCTTGTAGAGGTTCTTCTGCGTGGTGTTCAGCCGTTCGCGGGTGTGCGCGGGCAGCCCGTGGAAGTAGTCCACGTACTCCGGGGAGGTCATCTCCAGCGTGAGCTTGGTGTACTCGAGCGGGAAGAAGCGGGGCGAGCGGGTGATCCAGTCGAGCCGGTAGCCGTGTGTGTCGATGTCCTGCAGCAGGTCGTGGTAGATCTCGGCGGCGCTCTGGCCGCTGCCCACGACGGTGATGCTCTCCTTCGCCTGGAGGGCTTCCTTGTGCTCCAGGTAGCGGGAGTTGTGGATCAGGTCGCCGCCGAGGCCACGGCAGGCCTCGGGGACGTACGGCGGCGTCCCGGTGCCCAGCACCAGCCGCCCGGCCCGCCAGGTGCGGCGCTCGCCGGTCGCGGTCTCGGTGGTGTGGACGACGTACCGGCCCTCGGCCTCGTCGTACTCGACGGAGGTGACCTCCTGGCCGAAGCGGACCGAGCCGAGCCGGGCGGCCACCCAGCGGCAGTAGTCGTTGAACTCCTCCCGCAGCGGATAGAAGCTCTCGCGGATGTAGAAGGAGTACAGCCGGCCGTTCTCCTTCAGGTAGTTGAGGAAGGAGTACGGGGAGGTGGGGTCGGCGAGGGTGACCAGGTCAGACATGAACGGCGTCTGCAGTGTGCTGCCTTCGAGGAACATCCCCGAGTGCCAGTCGAAGTCCGGCTTGCGCTCCAGGAACACCCCGTTCAGCTCGTCGATCGGGTCGGTGAGCGCGGCGAGGCCGAGGTTGAAGGGGCCCAGGCCGATGGCGATGAAGTCGTGGGAGTCGTGTGATGCGTGGGAAGACACGGTGGACACGTGGGTCTCCGGCGGGGTGGAAGGCGGTCAGCTGGCCCGGGCCCGGCTGAACTCCGGTTCGGCGGCGTCGAGGGAGGACAGGTAGCGGTCGGCGTGGCCGGCGATCAGGTCGAGGACGTGGGCGATGTCGCCGATCGAGGTCTCCGGGTTGAGCAGCGTGAACTTGAGGTAGTGCGCCCCGTCCACGACCGTTCCGGCCACCACGGCCTCGCCGGAGGCGGCCAGCGCCTCGCGCGCGTGCAGATTCGCCCGGTCCAGCGGCCCGGGGTCCAGCAGTGCGGGGTCGAGCCGCGCGGCGGACGGCCCCCCGGTGTAGCGGAAGACCAGCGTGCTCAGCTGTGGGCGGGTGACCACCTCGTACCGCGGATCGGCGTCCAGCAGCCGCCAGGCCTCGGCCGCCCGGTCCACCACCTCGTCGAACAGCTCCCCGACGGCGTCCGCGCCCATGACGCGCAGCGTCAGCCACAGCTTGAGCGCGTCGAAGCGCCGCGTGGTCTGCAGGGACTTGTCCACCTGGTTGGGGATCAGCCGCTCCGCGCTGTGCGCCGGGTTGAGGTAGTCGGCGTGGTACGTGGCGTGGCTGAGCGTCGTACGGTCGCGCACCAGGACCGCGCTGGAGCTGACCGGCTGGAAGAAGGACTTGTGGTAGTCGACGGTGACCGAGTCGGCGCGCTCGATGCCGTCGAGGAGGTGCCGGCGGCGCGAGGAGACCAGCAGGCCGCAGCCGTACGCCGCGTCGACGTGCAGCCAGGCCCCGGCCCGCGCGCACAGGTCGGCGATCTCGGGCAGCGGGTCGATGGAGCCGAAGTCGGTGGTCCCGGCGGTGGCCACGACCGCCATGACGACCAGGCCCTCGCGGCGGCAGCGGTCGAGCTCGCGGGCGAGCGCGACGGTGCGCATCCGCCGGTCCTGGTCACAGGGCACGGCGATGACCGCCTCGTAGCCGAGCCCGAGGACGGCGGCCGCCTTGGCGATGGAGAAGTGGCTCGCCTGGGAGGCGAGGATGCGCAGCCGGGGCAGGATCTGCGGTTTGCCGAGCGGCGCCCCGGCCGCCGCCGTCTCCTTCTCCACCAGCTTGCAGGCCTCGTCGCGGGCGAGCAGCATCGCGTGCAGATTGGACTGCGTCCCGCCGCTGGTGAAGACGCCGTCCGCGGCGTCGCCGAGCCCGAGGCGCGCCGCCGTCCAGTCGATCAGGCGCCGTTCGATCAGGGTGCCGCCGGCGCTCTGGTCCCAGGTGTCCAGCGAGGAGTTGACGGCGGAGAGGACCGCCTCGCCGAGCAGCGCGGGGATGACCACGGGGCAGTTGAGATGGGCCAGGTAGCGGGGGTGGTGGAAGTAGACGGCGTCCTTGAGATAGACGCGTTCGAGCTCGTCGAGGGCGGCGGCCGGGTCGCCCAGCGGCCGCTCCAGGTCGATCCCGGAGATCTCGGGGGCGAGTTCGGCCGGGGTCACGCCGGTGAACGGGCGGGTGGTGCGGGCGACGGTGGAGGCCACCAGGCCGACGCCGTCGGACACGGACCGCCGGTAGCGGTCCGCCGTACGGTCGTTGAAGAGGTGGGCCCTGCCATCCGCCGCCCCGGGTATCGGCCCTGACGACGGGTCCTCAGCGGGGTGCGCGAGGAGACTCACGGTCTGTCCCTCCTGGGTTGGGCTGCTTGCGGGCATGGGTGTGCCCTGGACACGGCATGGGTGTGCCCTGGACGGGGGTGCGGGCGTGCTGACGTGCTGGTGTGCGGGGTGATGAGCGGTACGGGGCGCTGGGTGCGGGGTGCCGGGTGTGTGCGGGGTGCGCGGCGCTGGGCGTGTACGGGGTGCCGGGTGGGTTCGGGGTGTCGTGTACGGGTGTTCCGCGCTGGTCAGTCGTCGTCCGACGCCGGGCCGGTGCCGCTCACGGCCTCCTCGACGAGCTGGTCGTCGGTCGCGCCCAGCCGCCAGTAGCCGGTGAAGGTGACCGCCTTGCGGTCGTAGCCGCGCTCGCGTACGAGGTGGCGGCGCAGCGCGCGGACCGTACCGGCCTCGCCCGCGATCCAGGCGTACGGCACGCCCTCGGGCAGCGCCGCGTCGCGTACGCCGTCCAGGAGGAGGGCCGAGCGCGGGTCGGCGGGGTCGGCGCCGTCGCGGACCAGCCAGACGATCTCGGCGTCCGCCTCGGTGGGCAGTTCCCGCAGGTCCTCCGCGTGCTGGACCTCGATCCAGACCCTGGCCCCGATGCCGGCCGGCAGCCAGTCGAGGATCCCGGCGACGGCGGGCAGCGCGGTCTCGTCGGCGGCGATGAGGACCCAGTCGGTGCCCGGCGGCGGGCGGAAGTCGACGCCGCCGTTGTCGGGGGCGACCGGGCCGAGGAGCATGGCGCGGTCCCCGGGCCGGGCGCGCGCGGCCCAGCGGGAGGCCGGGCCGCCCGCTGTGGCGGCACCGGCCGCGTCGGCGCCGTGCAGCGCGAAGTCCACGTCGACCTCCTCGGGTTCGCGCCGCTGCTCGCGCACGGTGTACGAGCGCATGACGGCGCGTACGGCGGGGTCCATGGCCCGCCACACCGGGAACCACTCCGCGCCCGCCTCGACCGGCACGACGGGGGCCTCCTGGTGGGGGTGCGGCAGGAACAGCTTGAAGCGCTGGTCGCGGCCGCCGGAGGCGAAGTCCTTCAGGGCCTCGCCGCCGAAGGTGATCCGCACCATGGACGGCCCGAGGGCCTGGGTGCGGACGACCCGTACGTCGAAGAAGCGGAACGGGACGGCGGCCGGGGCCGGGGCGGGGGCCGGGGCGGGGGCCGGGGTCTCGGCCGGTTCGGCGGAGGTGCGGGGGGTGGAGAGGGGGGAGGTGGCGGTGCGGGGGGTGGCGGCGGTGGTCATGAGAGCGGTCTCTTCCCTTCGCTTGCCTGAGTCAGCTGACCTTCTTCGCGTCCTGGATGGCCTTGGTGAGGGCCTCGACATGCGGTGCGGCACCCGCGTACGAGAAGCGCGGCTCGCTGCTCCAGGGGACGATCTGGCCGGCCTTGACGGCGGGGAGCTTGGACCACGTCGGCTTGGCGGTCAGGTCCTTGGGCTGCAAGGTGGCGGTGCGGTTGTCGAGGAACAGCAGATCGGCACCGTATTTGTCGGCGTTCTCCCAGCTCAGGCTCTCGAAGTAGCCGCCCTTGTCCGTCTTCTCCGGGACGACGAAGTCGACGCCGAGCTCGCGGAAGTAGATCAGGTCGGCGTTGACCGCCGGGTTGGAGACATAGAAGAGGTCGGCGCTGGCGGAGCAGGCCATGACCTTGACCTTCTTCGACTTGACGGTCTTGCGCAGCGTCTCGGCGGCGGCCTCGAAGCGGGCCTTGGCGTCGGTGACCTTCTTGGCCTTCAGGTCGGCGCCGAGGGCGGCGGCGAGTTCGGCGTAGCGCTTGATGGGCTCGATCATGGAGACCCGGCCGGTGGCGAGGGCGGCGCTGGGGGCCAGGGCGAGGATCTTGTCCTTGGAATCGTCCGGGATGTAGAACAGGGCGCCCGGGTCGTACATGTTGGTGATCAGCAGCTGCGGGTTGAGCGAGGCGTACTTCTCGAGGTTGAACTGGCCCCAGGCGTTGCCGAGGACGGTCACCTTGTCGACGTCGAGGTCTCCGGCCTGCACGTCCGGCTCGCCGTTCTTCAGCTTGGTCGGGCCGAAGACGCCGACGATCTGGTCGTCGATGCCGAAGTCGTGCAGCGCGGCCGCCGCGCCGATGTACGCGACGACGCGCTCGGGGCGGCCGCCGAGGTCGATCTTCTTCTTGCGGTCGTCGGTGAACGACCAGGCCCCGCCGCCGCTTTTGCCCTCGTCGCCCGAGGACCCCGAGCCGTCTTTGCTCCCGCACGCGGTGACGAGGGCGCCGATTCCGGCGAGGCCGCCGGCGGCCAGCAGTCCGCGGCGGGAGAGGGGGAGGGCGCTGGGGTGGGGCATGGGGTGCCTTCTCTCGATGCGTACGGGGGCAGCCACGGACATCGCCCGAGGTCATAGTTAGGTTAGCCTAACCAACCTTGATGTCCAGTGGGCAGGGCCCGGAGGCGGTACGCATCACAGGCGGCGGACCGGAGGCCGTCAGCGGTTCTTCAGAGGTCGAGGACGAGACGGCGGCCGCGGCAGCGCGAGACGCAGATCATCATCGTTTCGCCCAACTCCCGCTCCTCATCGGTGAGTACGGAGTCCCGGTGCTCCACCTCGCCCTCGACGACCTCGGTCTCACATGTCCCGCACGTCCCTTCCCCGCACGAGTACAGAACCGAAACGCCCGCCGCCTCGACCGCCCGCAGCACGCTGCGCTCCGGCGGCACGGTCAGGGTCAGCCCGGAGCGGGCGAGGACCAACTCGAAGGATTCGGCGTCAGTTCGGGGGCGGTCCGCGGTCACCGGCTCCGTGACGTCCGTACGGGGCTGGAAGCGCTCGGTGCGCAGCGAACCTGAGGGCCAGGCGCGGCAGCGCTCCTCGACCGCTTGCAGCAGCGGCTCGGGGCCACAGCAGTAGACGAGCGTGTCCGGGGCGGGTGCGGCGAGGAAGGACGCGAGGTCGGGCAGGCCGGACTCGTCCTGGGGGACGAGCCGCACCTTCGGCCCGTAGCGGTCGGCGAGTTGGCCGGCGAAGGCCATCGAGGCGCGGGTCCGCCCTCCGTACAGCAGCGTCCAGTCGGCCCCCGCCGCCTCGGCCGCGGCTGTCATCGGGACCAGTGGTGTGATCCCGATGCCGCCCGCGATGAAGAGGTAGCGGGCGGCGGGGCGCAGCGGGAAGCGGTTGCGCGGGCCGCGCACTTGGACGGCGGCGCCCTCGGTGAGGGCGTCGTGGACGTACGCGGAGCCGCCGCGTCCGTCGGGGGCGCGGTGCACGGCGATCTGCCAGCGGGCGCGGTCGGCGGGGTCGCCGCACAGCGAGTACTGGCGGGTCAGGGACTCGCCGAGGAGCAGGTCGAGATGCGCGCCGGGCCGCCAGGCGGGCAACTCGCGGCCGGCGGGGTGGCGGAGGGTGAGGAGGACGACGTCCGACGCGGCGTCGGCTCTGTCCGTGACGACGAGGGTGTCGGTGAACTCGCCCGCCGGGCCTGCCGATGCCCGCGAGGGGACGGTGGTGGGGCGGGCATCGGCGGGGCGGGTGTCGGCGGGATGGGCGTGTCCTGTGGGGTGGCCGTGGACCGCGGGGTGTTCGTGGCCCGTGGGGTGGGCCAGCATCCACTCCCACAGCTCCACCGGGTCCTCCGCCGAGCGTTCGGCGCCGCAGTGGCAGACGCCGTGCAGAAGGTCGGTGCCCGGCAGCCAGTCGATCCGGTAGACCTCGGCGGTCGGCGGCCCGCTCATCGCCCGCTCACCGAGGCGGGCCCAGCGGGGGCTGCGGGCCGGCCGGTGTCCGGGGCGGCCGGGGCGGCTGGGGCGGCTGGGGCGGCTGGGGCGGCCGGGCGCTCGTGCGCGCCCTCGGCGGCGAGGCGGGCGAGGATACGGCGCGCGGCGAGGCCGCCGGTGTCGATGTTGATGCTGAGCTCCTGGTAGTCCTCGGGCTCGGTGTCCAGTGCCCGCTGCAGCAGGTTCAGCGCGTCGACGTCCTGCATGACCACGGTGCGGTTGAAGTCGTGGAGGAAGGTGGTGACCTCCTCGTCGTCCTGCGCGAAGTCCCGTGAGACGGCCCAGAAGTCGTACACCGCGCGCTCCGTGGACGGTGTGATCGCGTACGTGATCTCGACGTGGAAGGCGTCGGGGTCCGCGCCGTCAGGCCTCGGCAGCACGCCGACCGGGGCGATGCGGCTGTGCAGCAGATACAGGCAGGGGGCGTGGTATTCGATGTCCTGCCAGCGGGTGATGCGGCCTTCGATGCCGGTGGAGCGGGAGTAGAAGGGCGGGCACTCCGCGTCGTCCATGTGCCGGCTCACCCGCACCACGCCCGCGCCCTCGTCGACGGTGGTGGTGATGGGGGTCTCGGCGACCTCGGGGGTGCCGATGTAGCCGCCGTGCAGATATGTCTCATGGGACAGGTCCAGGAGGTTGTCCACGAGCAGCCCGTAGTCCGCGTCGATCGGCTCCATGCCGCCGACGGTCGTCCAGCGCGGGTCGGCCAGCCACGGGGCGCGCGGTATGGCGGCGGGGTCGGCGAGTTTCGGGTCGCCGATCCACACCCACACCAGGGAGTCCTGCTCCACGACCGGGTACGAGGCGACCCGGGCGGTGCGCGGGACGCGTTTCTGGCCGGGGACGAAGACGCAGGTGCCGGTGGTGTCGTAGGTGAAGCCGTGGTAGCCGCAGACGACCCGGTCACCGTCGAGCCGGCTGGCCGACAGCGGGTAGCGGCGGTGGACGCAGCGGTCGTGGAGGGCGACGACCGTGCCGTCCGACTCGCTGCGGTAGAAGGCGATGGGTTCGCCCAGGATGGTGCGCCCGAGCAGTTCGCGGCCGATTTCACGGCCATAGGCGGCGACGTACCACTGGTTCCGTGCGAATGCGGTCATGACATCAGCGTGGTGACGTGCGTCACGTACGGGCAACGGCCCTTCCGCTCAGTGGAAGGGCCGTTGGGCGCGTGGGGGAGCGTCAGCCGAACTGCCAGAAGACCGAGTTGTCCAGCGTCACCAAGGTGATCAGCAGCACGACATCGGCGACCCCGAGGGCGAGGCCGAGCAGGGCGCGGCCGCGGCGCTGGGTCTGCCGGGCGATCGCCAGGGTGCCCAGGACGATCGCGCACGGTCCGAAGACGGCGTTGAAGAGCAACAGTCCGATCAGGCCGAGGACGAATGAGGCCACGGCCATGCCGTCGGCGTCCCGGCGCCGCGCGGCCGACGCCGTGTTGGTGGTGGGTGCGGTCAGTGCCATGGGTCAGCCCTCCTTGTGGCCGGTGCGTTCGCGGACGAAGAAGATCAGCAGCCAGGTGGCGATGGCGGCGGACGCGGCGAGGAAGACCGGGAGCGGGGTGTGGGCCGCCGCTCCCAGGAGGATCCCCATCAGTGCGAGAGCCGCGACGATGAAGAGCATGTGTGCCTCTCTCGGGAGCCGGTTCAAGGGTGCGGATGGCGTACGTCGGATGCAGCTTCGGTGAACACTTGGGATGACAACTGTTCACTGACTTCAGGGTACCCCCGTACGACGCTGGAAAAAGTCGGCGAACGATTGTTTACTGAATGACATGAGTCACACCCTCGGGGTACGGCAGGCCCAGAAGCAGCGGACCCGGCGGGCGCTCCTGGACGCGGGGCTGCGGCTGCTGGAGGACCAGAGCCTCAGCAGCCTGGGCCTGCGCGAGGTGACGCGCGTGGTGGGGGTGGCTCCAGCCGCCTTCTACCGGCACTTCCGCGATATGAGCGACCTCGGCGTGGCGCTCGTGGAGGAGTCCCTGGGCAGCCTGCACGGGGTGGTCCGGGTGATCCTCGCCGAGCGGGACGGGGACGAGGAGCTGATCGACGCCACCGTCGAGGCCGTCGCCGAGCTGGTGCGCCGCTATCCGGCGCACATCCGCTTCATCGCGCGCGAGCGCCACGGCGGCGTACGGCCCGTACGGGAGGCGATAGCCGCCGAGCTGGGCCGTTTCGCCGATGAGGTCGCGGAGGCGTTCGCCCCCCAGCTCACGGCGGAGGGCTGGTCCGCCCAGGACGTCCGGATGCTTGCCGAGCTGTATGTGGACCACATGGTGATGACCGCCACGGCGTTCCTGGAGGCCCAGCCCGGCGTTGGGCCCGACGCTCGGCCCGGCGTTGGGCCCGAGGCTCGGCCCGGCGTTGGGCCCGAGGCTCGGCCCGGCGTTGGGCCCGAGGCTCGGCCGGGGGAGCCGGTCGCCGAAGGGTCCGGCGACTCCGAGGCCGTACGGCGGGTGGCGGCGACCGCCCGCAGACAGCTGCTGCTGATCAGCCTCGGCCGCCGCCACTGGCGTACCGGGTGATCTCCACGCGGTAGTCCCCCCGGGAGTCGCGCCCGGTGACCCGGACCCGGACGCCGGTGCCCAGCGCGCCGCCGGTGAAGGTCTTGCCGGGGGTGAAGGCCGCGTCGCTCAGCCCGGGGTGCACATTGCGCTCGTCCGTGCAGCCGCCGCTGCCCGGGGTGCTGTCCACGACGGTGATCGGTCCCCGGCCGGAGTCGAGGCGGGTGTCCACCCAGGAGACCAGGACTCCGGCCTTGCAGACCGCTTCGTCGTTGCCCTCGTCGGTGCGCGCCTCCACGGCGTATCCGGCGTACTTCGAGACCGGGATGAAGATCAGCTTGGTTCCGCCCCGCCGGCCGAGCGGGCTCAGGGCCCGCCGTGTGATGCCGGGGCGGGCGATGCACCGGACCTGCCCCGCGCCGAGCCACCCGAGCTTCCACTTGTGCCAGGCCATCAGGTCGTTTCCGGTGCCCCAGTCCTCGGACATCACGTCCCAGTGGCCCGCGCTGTCCCCGCCGTGTCGGGTGTAGAGGTCGGGGAGCCCGAAGACATGGCCGTTCTCGTGCGGGAGCACGCGGTAGCCGGTCTGCGCGAGCGTGCCGGAGCCGTCGTCCTGGCGGCTGTAGACGAAGGAGACGTTGGCCAGGGGTACGCCGTCGGCGACCGGGGCGTGCTGGTTGTCGGCGTAGGTGACGGACAGCACGGCGCGTGCGGCGGGCGGTCCGGCGTTCGGGGTGACCAGGACGTTGACCAGGTCGTAGCGGCTGAAGTCGACGCGCGGGTCGGCGGCCTTGACGATGTCCGCGATCAGCTTGCGGTAGCCCGGCTCGAAGGGGCTGCCGCGTTTGATGCCATAGCTGCGGAAGGAGTGGGGCATCCGCAGCCAGCGGTTGATCGGGGTCATGGGCCGGTACTTCAGCCGGCCGTACGAGCTGCGCTTGAACCACCGCGAGGTCTGCGGGAAGAACTCCGCGAAGCGTTTGCGGGCGGTGCCCTGGCCCTTGACGTCCGGGAAGTCGATCATGAGGGTGAGGGCCTTGACCGTCCCGGTGCTGCGGACATAGCCGTGTCCGGTCGGCAGTCCCTCGGTCATCTGCAGCCCCTCGGCGGGGGCCAGGGCGCAGGGTGCCAGCGCGGCGCCGTACGCCGGATTGGCCGACAGGGCCGGGGCGCGTACGGGAGGGGCGGGGGCGGAGGGCGGGTCGGGGACCGCCGCCGGGGTGGCGGCCGCGGCCAGTGTGAGCACGGCCGCCGCGGCGAACGCGCTGCCTCGGCGGGGCCTGCGTATTCGGTGGCGCACGCGGTGGCGCATGCGGTGGGGTATTCGGTGGCGCGCCCGATGGGGGGCTCGGCGTCGCGCTCGACGGCGGGTCGGCTCGCCCGAGCGCTTCAGGGTCGGCTCGCCCCCCGAGCGCTTCAGGGTCGGCTCGCCCGAGTGTTTGCGGGGCGTCTCGCGTGAGTGCTTCATGGCGAGTCCACCGTGTGGCGGCGCCCGTCCGGGCGCCTGTGGGGTGCGGCCGGGCGGGGGAAAAGGCTGCTCCGTCCGGGCGGCTCGGCTGCCGGACAGGTGTGATGCAGGTCACTTCGGCTCGTGAAATTTCCGGGGACCGCCTCCCCGTTTAACTGGATGTACGAAACGGGGACCGACTCCCCGGAAATGTTGAACGCCGAATCTTCGTGCCGGAAGGAGTGCCGCCGTGGGTACCGCCATCACCCAGCAGCCCGCGCGGCCCAGGCTGCGCGCCGACGCCCTGCGCAACAGGGAGCGGATCGTCGCGGCGGCCCGGGAGGTGCTCGTCGAGCATGGGGCCGAGATCTCGCTCGATGAAATCGCTCGACGGGCGGGGGTCGGCAATGCCACCCTTTACCGGCACTTCGCGGACCGCGGCGAGCTCGTCCGCTACGTCACCGTCTCGGTGATGGAGCGCATCGCCGACCAGGCGGAAGCCGCCTTGGCGGAGGAGCCCGACGCCTTCGCGGCGCTGCGTCGCTTTGTGCACGCGGCGGCCGAGGAGCGCGTCGGCGCCCTGTGCCCGCTGCTTTCCGACGGCATCGACAAGGAGCACCCTGACCACATTGCCGCGCAGACGCGCCTGGAGGGCGCCATAGGCGCCCTGATGGCCGCCGCGCGCGACTCCGGCCGGCTGCGCGCCGACATCGACGTCGGTGATCTGATGGTCGCCCTGACTCAGCTCACCAGGCCGCTGCCCGGCGGCGCCTGTGTGAACTTCGACCTCTTCGTGCACCGGCACCTGCAGCTGTTCCTGGACGGGCTGGCTGCCCCGGCGCGCTCCGTACTCTCCGGCTCCGCCGCCACCTTGGAGGATCTCAAGCGTCGTCCGTGACACACATCACGCGTCGTCCGGTGACCTGGACCGATTAGTTCCCGTTCGTTCGCCGGTCAGTCTTCTCGTCGTCAGTAAACGGCTCGTAGCCAGTAACGACCCGTAGCGCCGCCGTGCGATGTCACGTGCCGGTGTGTCGCACGTCGTTGTTGTGTCAGTCCGTTGCGCTATTAGTTACTCGGTTCCTTACGTAAGTCCCTTACGCCCGTCAGACGTCCCGTTTTTCACTCTCCGCACCGCTAGGTAGGCCCACCCATGCCTGAAACGGCACAGCTCGTCGATCCCCGGCGCTGGAAAGCGCTGATATTCATCGCCCTCGCCCAGCTGATGGTCGTGCTCGACGCGACCATCGTGAACATCGCGCTGCCCTCCGCCCAGGACGCCCTGGACATCTCCGACGGCAACAAGCAGTGGGTCATCACGGCCTACGCGCTGGCCTTTGGAGGTCTGCTGCTCTTCGGCGGACGCCTCGCCGACCTGTGGGGTCGTAAGCAGACCTTCATCGTCGGCCTGATCGGCTTCGCGGCCGCCTCGGCGCTGGGCGGCGCCGCGCTCAACTCGCCCATGCTGATGGGCGCCCGCGCGCTGCAGGGCATCTTCGGCGCGCTGCTCGCCCCGTCGGCGCTGTCGCTGCTGGCGGTGACGTTCACCGACGCCAAGGAGCGCGCCAAGGCGTTCGGCATCTTCGGCGCCATCGCGGGTGGTGGCGGTGCCGTCGGTCTGATCCTCGGCGGTGTGCTGACCGAGTACATGAACTGGCGCTGGACGTTCTTCGTCAACATCCCGTTCGCCGTCGTCGCCGCGGTCGGCGCGATCTCCGTGATCCGCGAGCCCGCCGAGAGCCGTAACCCCGCCAAGCTCGACATCCCCGGTGTGCTGCTGGCCACGCTGGGCCTGGTCTCGCTGGTCTACGGCTTCACCCGCGCCGAGAGCGACGGCTGGACCGCGGGCATGACCGTGGGCCTGTTCGTCGCGGCCGTCGTGCTGCTGGCCGCCTTCGCGGTCGTCGAGTCCCGGGTCAAGGCGCCGCTGCTGCCGCTGCGCGTCGTCACCGACCGCAACCGCGGTGGCGTCTACCTGGCGCTGGGCCTGGCGATCATCGGCATGTTCGGTCTGTTCCTGTTCCTCACCTACTACATGCAGATGGTGAAGGGGTACAGCCCGGTCAAGAGCGGTCTGTCCTTCCTGCCGATGATCGTCGGCATGATCACCGGCTCGACGCAGATCGGCACCCGGCTGATGACCCGGGTCCCGGCCCGGATGCTGATGGGCCCGGGCTTCCTGGTCGCCGCGGTCGGCATGCTGCTGCTGACCCAGATCGACCTGGACACCTCGTACCCGCTCCTGATCCTGCCCGCGTTCCTGCTGCTGGGCCTCGGTATGGGTACGGCGTTCATGCCGGCGATGAGCCTGTCCACGTTCGGCGTCCAGCCGCGTGACGCGGGTGTCGCCTCCGCGATGGTCAACACCTCGCAGCAGGTCGGCGGCGCGATCGGCACCGCGCTCCTCAACACCATCGCCACCAGCGCGGGGGAGAAGTACGGCAAGGCGCACGCCGCCACGGCGTCCTCGCCCGACCTGCTGCGGCTGCAGTCGCAGGTGCACGGCTACACCACCGCCATCTGGTGGGCGGTCGGCATTCTGGTGGTCGCCGCGGCGATCGCCGTGACCTTCATCACCGCCGGGCGGCAGGACGGCGGCTCCGCGGCCACCGGCTCCGGCGAGGGCGCGGCCGAGGACGCGATCCCGGTCATGGCGCACTGATGCGGGTTCGGCCGTAGCCGTACGACGTGGAAAGCCCCGCTCCGGGAGGAGCGGGGCTTTCCGCTGTTCTCGGCCGCGCTGTTCTCGACTCCGCTGTCCTCGGCTGCGCTGTTCTCCGCTCAGCGCAGCCAGGGGAGGTCGGCACCCTCCGGCTGCAGCCCGTCGGCGATGATGCGGCAGATGTCGCCGAACTGGGCGACCTGCTCCGGTGTGAGCCGGTCGAATATGGCGGCGCGCACGGCCTCGACATGGCCGGGCGCCGCTTTCTTCAGCACCTCGAACCCCTCCTCCGTCAGCACGGCGTTCTGGCCGCGCTTGTCGGAGGAGCAGTCCTCGCGCCGTACCCAGCCGTTTTTCTCCAGGCGGGTGATGGCATGCGAGAGGCGGGACCGGGTGATCTTCGCGGCGGCGGCCAGCTCCGTCATCCGCAGCCGGTGCCGAGGTGCCCAGGAGAGCTTCACCAGCAGGCCGTAGTACACATGCGGCAAGCCCGCGTCGCGCTGCAGCTGACGGTCGAGATGGTCTTCGAGCAGCATGTTCGCCTGGACGTAGGCCTGCCAGGCGTGCTGTTCATCGTCGGTCAGCCAGCGGGGTTCTTCGGCGTCTGCAGGGATCTTCATCGCTTCCACGGGCTCATTGTAAAAGCTGTTTCTTGAAATTTAAACTAGTGGGGGCTACAGTGGGTTCCGAAAGTTTTTCTTGAGACTTCAAGTTATGGCAGGGGAGCCGCCATGTCCGCCGCCGCCACGCCGTCCGCGTCCGTATCGGGTGGGCGTATGCCTGCCCTCTATCTCAGCCACGGTGCTCCGCCGCTCGCCGACGACCCGGTCTGGCCCGGCCAGCTCGCCGCCTGGTCGGCGGGGCTGCCCCGGCCCACGGCGATCCTGATGGTCTCCGCCCACTGGGAGGAGGCGCCGCTGGCCCTCGGGGCGACCCGGGCCGTGCCGCTGGTGTACGACTTCTGGGGCTTCCCCGAGCACTACTACCGGGTGCGCTACGACGCCCCCGGCGCGCCCGAACTCGCCGAGCGCGTGCGCAAGACGCTGCGTACGGCGGGCACGCCCGTCCAGGACATCCCGGACCGGGGCCTGGACCACGGCGCGTACGTCCCGCTCGTCGAGATGTACCCGGACGCCGACATCCCCGTCCTGCAGGTGTCGATGCCGACCCTCGACCCGGGCGAGCTGCTGGCCATCGGCCGCAAGCTCGCCCCGCTGCGGGACGAGGGCGTGCTGATCGTCGGCAGCGGCTTCTTCACCCACAACCTGGCCGCGCTGCGGAACGCGGGGCCGACGCCGCCCGGCTGGTCGACGGAGTTCGACGACTGGGGGCAGCGGGCGCTGGACGCCCAGGACGTCGACGCGCTGCTGGACTTCGAGCGCAAGTCCCCGGCGGGCCGCCTGGCTCATCCGCGCACCGAGCACTTCGCGCCGCTGTTCGTCACCCTGGGCGCCGCGGAGTCCGACCTCGGCAGCCAGCGCAGCGTCATCGACGGCTTCTGGATGGGGCTGGCCAAGCGGTCCGTGCAGTTCGGCTGACGGTCGCGCGTTCGCGTGTTCGCGCGCTTGCCCGTGCGAGGGTTCGCGGATTCGCGGGTTCCCTCGTTTCCGCGTTTCCGCGCGGGGTCATGCCATCGGCTCGATGAGCGCGCAGGCGCGCAGGGCCGCCGCCGGGGCGAGGTCGTCGCCCCCGCCGGTCGTCTCTGTCCGGGCCGCCTGCGGCATCGCCATGACGTCGAGCACGGTGTCGGCCAGCTTGATCGCGTGCTCGTCGCCGTGCGCGGCGGCGCGCGCGAAGATCTCCTCGGCCCGCTCGGCGGGCGTGGCCCCGGCCGGTACGGTCGGCAGCTCGCCGGGCGGAAGGGCCGTGGGCGGCGCGTACGCGGCCAGTACCGCGGCGTTCGCCGCCCACGCCGCGTCCAGGCTGGTCGCCCAGAGCTCACGGGGGAGCGCGGGCAGGGTGCGCAGCACGGCGTTGGGCGCGGTCACGGCGTGGACCATCATGATCGGCGAGCCGTGTGCGTGGGTGGCGTAGCGGTGGGCGGCGGCCCGTACGAGCTCGGCCAGCAGCTCGCGCGCCCGGTCAGGACCCAGCGCCCCGGAGGCGGGGTCGGGCCAGAGGGGGAACGTCGTGATCTGCGCCAGCCGGTCGCGGATGCCACCGCTCTGGTCCGCGACGCGCGGGACGGCGGCCATCGCCTCGGCGGCGGTGCGCGGGGCGGGCCCCGGCAGCCGGTCGAGCGGGGGCAGCGGGGCGTGGCGGGCGGCCCAGTAGCCGAGGGCGTGGGCGAGCTCATGGGCGCGGGGCCCGGTCGCGAGCTCGTCGGCGGGGGAGGGGGCGCCCTGGGGGCCGGTGGCGGGGTGCGTCTCGCCGAGGAGGGTGCGTACCGCGTGGCCGACGCGGATGACCGGGTGCGTCGCCCCGCCGGCGATCCCGGGCAGCAGCCGCGGCCACCACTGGGCGAGGACGTCGCGCCAGGGCTGGTCGGCGAGTTCGCGGGTGAAGTACGCGGTCCAGTCGGCGATCCGGCGCGGGTCGCCGAGCGCCTCGGGCCAGTTCTCGGCGGTGACGGTGGCGTACGGGGTCGGCATGTCCTCGAGCTTGCCGGCGTAGAGGTCGAGCCAGCGGTGCACCGTGGGGCCCTGTCCGTGTCGGACCAGGGCCTCGACGGCCATCGGGGCGTGGTTGGTCAGCCAGCCGCCGCGCTCGGGGCCCGTGGCGTGCAGCCGTTCCAGTGCTTCGTCGAGTGTGCCGCTCGTGTCGTCCATGAACGCCACGCTAGGCAGGGGCGCCGGGCCCCGTAACGGTCCGGCGATGTACCGCAGCGGGGCCCGCGGACCTACGCCGGGCGACCGGGGCCAGTGGGTCCGGGGGCCTGGGGCGCTTGGGAATTCCGCGGGCTCTGGGAGGTTTGGGAGGTTTGGGGGGCCTGAGCGCCGCCCCGTCGGCCGGACGATGTCGGGTGGGTGCGGAAGACATAGAAGGACGCGGCGTACATCGCGAGCGCGCCGCCGAGGCCCATCATCGAGGAGCGGAACACGGAGTGGCCGCTCAGGCTGTAGAGGAAGCCGAAGGCACAGCCGAAGAGCGCCCCGTACGCGACCGACCTCAGCTCCGGCATCAGGGCGGACTGGAACCGGCCGACCAGATAGCAGAGCGCCCCGACGACCACGGCCGCCACCAGGCCGAGCAGGCCGGCCTGGAGGATGGGAGACCCCTCGTTGTGGGCGATGAAGATCGCGTATCCGCCCAGGAAGATCCCCAGGACGACCGGGACCACCCAAGACGCGGAGGGGTGCGGCCGGGTCTCGAGGTGGAGGTGGGGGATGCGGAGGTGCGGGTGATGGCGGTGGCGCGCCGGAGCGGCGGTGGGGGCGTTCATGGCGGCTCTCCTTCCTCGACGCCCTGACCTCTCTTCTCTTCTCTGTCCAGCGCACACCCGGGTGACGGGCCGGGCAACTCGGCCGGGTGCCGGTGGGACGTCGGTGCGGTGCCGGTGGGGTGATCGCGCAACCAGAATCCGGCCACGGACGTCTTCGGGGGTGAGAGCAACCGCGGGCGCCGCACCGGACCGCCCTTGACACCCGCCCTGACCTGCACTTCCGGGCGTTATGAGGGCAAATCGGCACCGTGTGTCGGGACAGGGTACTGCATGATCGCGAAAACGCGTGCGCGGCATGGGAATTCTGTCCGGATTCCAGTCGTTGTTTCCATCGGACGGGGCACCCGGCAGGAATACCGTCCATAGTCCGCGCCCGATCCATCTGTAAGGGAGCACGCATGGCAACCCGTGCCGTCGCCCGCAATCAGGCCACCGGAAGTGGCGCTGATGGGGCCAACAGTGTTCGCGCCACAGGCGGGGAGATCGCCGATCGCGACCTGGTCGGCATGTATCTCGACGAGATCGCTCGCACCCCGCTGCTCGACGCGGCCAAGGAGGTCGAGCTGTCTCAGGCAATCGAAGCGGGTGTCTATGCCCAGCAGATCCTGGACGGTGAGGCCGACGACGCCCCGGCGGCCGGTGCGAGCCGCGAGGAGCTGGAGGCGATAGCCGCCGAGGGCGCCCGTGCCAAGGACGTCTTCATCCGCTCCAACCTGCGCCTGGTCGTGGCCGTCGCCCGCCGGTACCCGCGCAGCGGGCTGCCGCTTCTCGACCTGATCCAGGAGGGAAACGCAGGCCTGGTCCGCGCGGTGGAGAAGTTCGACTACACAAAGGGCTTCAAGTTCTCGACGTATGCCACGTGGTGGATCCGCCAGGCCATCACCCGCTCGATCGCCGACCAGTCCCGCACCATCCGGCTGCCCGTCCACCTGGTCGAGGAGCTGGGCCGGATCCGGCGGGTGCAGCGCGAGTTCAACCGTGAGCACGGCCGCGAGCCGGAGCACTCGGAGATCGCCGCGGAGCTGGGCTCCACGACCGAGCGGGTCTCGGATGTGCTCGACTGGGCCCGCGACCCCGTCAGTCTGAACATGTCGGTGGACGACGAGGGCGAGACCCAGTTCGGCGATCTGCTGGAGGACACCTCGGCCGTCTCGCCCGAGCAGTCGGTGATGACGCTGCTGCGCAGCGAGGAGCTGGAGGATCTGATCGGTCGGCTCGACGACCGCACGGCGTCCATCATCAAGGCCCGGTACGGCATCGACGACGGGCGGGAGCGCACGCTCACCGAGGTCGGCAAGCAGCATGGCCTCACGCGCGAGCGGATCCGCCAGATCGAGAAGCACGCGCTGCTGGAGCTGAAGAAGATGGCGCGCCAGACCGGCTTCGACGAAGCCGCCTGAGCCACCGTCCCCCGTTACCCCTCTCCCTACGTCTTTGCTTGTCTCTGGTCCCTGTCCGCAGTTTCCGCCCGCAGCCTCTCTCCGCGGAGTCTGCCCATGACCGAGCCCCGGTGCCTCTCCCCCCCAGGCGCCGGGGCTCGACCCTGGGCTGCTCAGACGGCGAAGCCGCCGTCCACGGCGATCGCGGCCCCGGTGATGTACCGGCCGGCGTCCCCGGCGAGATGGGAGACGGTCGCGGCGATCTCCGACGGCTGTCCGTAGCGGCCGAGCGCGGTGAAGCCGCTCTGCATGGCGGCGCCCTCCCCGTCGGCGGGGTTCATCTCGGTGTCGACGGGGCCGGGGTGGACGAGGTTGGCGGTGATGCCGCGCGGGCCGAGCTCGCGGGCCAGCGCCTTGGTCAGACCGGTGAGGGCGGTCTTGCTCATCGCGTACAGCGAGCCGCCGGGGAAGGCGACGCGCTCGGCCATGCAGCTGCCGATGTTGATGATGCGACCGCCGTCGGTCAGGTGGTGGGCGGCGGCCTGAGCGGCCAGGAAAGGCGCGCGGATGTTGACGGCCAGGACGCGGTCCACGTCCTCAAGCGCAAGGTCGCCGACCGGGCCGAGCACGCCGACGCCCGCGTTGTTGACCAGGATGTCGAGCCGCCCGAACTCCGCGGCCGCCCCGGCCACGGCCTCGCGTACCGCGCTGGGGTCCGCGCTGTCGGCCCGGACGGCCCAGGCCCGGCGGCCCAGGGCCTTGATCCGGTCGACGACGGCCGCCGCCCGCTCCTCGCTGTTCTGGTAGGTCAGGGCGACGTCGGCGCCGTCTTCGGCGAGCCGGAGCGCCACCGCTTCGCCGATGCCCCGGCTGCCGCCGGTGACCAGTGCCGCCTTGCCGTCGAGTGCCATGTGTGTCCCTCGTTCTGATTCCCGCCGACTGTTTTCTGCCGACGTTTTCTGTTGATCCGTTGTGGTCTGTGCCGTCCTGGAGGACATGACTCGATCCTCGTGGGGCGGGGTCGGAGATTCCGGCGGCATTCGGACGTCGCGCTGACCCGTCGCGGGCCGTCACGGACGTACCGCGAACCCCTCGCGAACCCCTCGCGAACCCCTCGAGACCGCTGGCGAACCACTCGGGCGTGCCCGATCCCGTCCGACTTGGGTCCGAGCGTGTCCGTACGGGGCTGTTTTCTGCCCGAGTCTGTTTACTTCCCGGCATTGGGGACGTAACCTGGCCGCGAAATCACAGGTTCGGGCATGGAAAGGACGTAAACCCACATGTACGCACCGGAGCGGCAGCAGGAGATCCTCCGGCTGGCTCGCGAGAGCGGCCGGGTGGATGTGCTGTCCCTCGCCGAGGAGTTCCAGGTCACCGCCGAAACGGTGCGGCGCGACCTGCGGGCGCTCGACCGGGCGGGCCTGGTCCGCCGCGTGCACGGGGGTGCCATTCCGGCCGGCCGTCTCGACTTCGAACCCGACCTCGCCGAGCGCGAGAGCACCGCCGCCGACGAGAAGGACCGCATCGCCCGCGCCGCCGTCGCCGAACTGCCCGCCGACGGCAGCGTGATCATCGACGCGGGCTCGACGGCGGCCCGGCTCGCCGCCGCGGTCCCGCTGGAATCCGATCTCACCGTGGTCACCCACGCGCTGCCGATCGCCGCCCGGCTCGCCGACCACCCCGGCATCGCCCTCCATCTCGTCGGCGGCCGGGTCCGGCACCGCACACGCGCCGCGGTGGACGCATGGGCGCTGCGCGGCTACGGCGAGATCAAGGCCGATGTCGTCTTCCTCGCCACCAACGGCTTCTCGCTCGAGGGCGGCCTGACCACCCCCGATCTCGCGGAGGCCGCCGTCAAGCGCGCCATCGTCGCCGCCGCCCGCCGGGTCGTCCTCCTCGCTGACTCGTCCAAGTTCGGCCAGGAGCACTTCGCCAGGTTCGGCGATCTCGGCCATGTCGATCTGCTCATCACCGACACCGGGCTCAGCCCGCAGGACGCCCTGGCTATCGAGCGGCAGGGCACGGAAGTAGCGCGCGTATGATCCTCACCGTCACCCCCAATCCCAGCCTGGACCGCACCTACGAGATTCCGGCGCTGGAGCGCGGCGCCGTGCTGCGCGCCGCGGCCGACCGGGTCGATCCCGGCGGCAAGGGCGTCAATGTCTCGCGGGCCGTGGCCGCGGCCGGGCACCGCACGGTCGCCGTGCTGCCGCTGGGCGGGCCGGAGGGCGCGCTGCTGGCGCGGCTGCTCGGCGAACTGGGGATCGAGGCCGCGGGCGTCTCCGTACAGGGCTCGACCCGGGTCAATATCTCCGTGGCCGAGCCCGACGGCACCCTCACCAAGATCAACGCGGCCGGACCCGAGCTGACCCCCGCCGAGGCGGAGGCACTGCTGGAGGCCGTACGGACCCAGTCGGCCGACGCCGACTGGATCGCCTGCTGCGGCAGCCTGCCCCGCGGACTCGCCCCCGAGTGGTACGCCGAACTCGTGGCGCGGGCCCACCGCGCGGGCGCCCGGATCGCCCTGGACACCTCCGGCCCCTCGCTCACGGCGGCCCTGCGCGAGCGCCCCGACGTCGTCAAGCCGAACGCCGAGGAGCTGGCCCAGGCCGTGGGCCGCCCGCTGGCCACCGTCGGCGACGCGGTCAAGGCGGCCGAGGAGCTGCGGGCGCTCGGCGCACGCGCCGTCCTGGCCAGCCTCGGCGCGGACGGCCAGCTGCTCGTCGACGAGACGGGCACCTACTTCGGCGCGGCTCAGGTCGCCGCCGTCCGCAGTAATGTCGGTGCGGGCGACGCTTCCCTCGCCGGATTCCTCGCGGCGGGCGGCCTCGGGCCGGCCGCCCTGGCCTCGGCCGTGGCCCACGGCGCGGCCGCCGTACAACTGCCGGGCAGCGTCATGCCCACCCCGGCCGATCTGGACCCGTCCGCCGTCACCACGACCGCGGACGTCCCGCTGGACCGCGCCCTCACGGAGCCCGCGTGACCAGCCCGACCCCGTCCCACCCCCTCCCCCCAGTCCCCACTCCGCCGCCCACCTTCCCCGGGGCGGCACCGCACACAAGGGAGCCGCGAGATGAGTGAGCTGATCACCGCGGACCTGGTCGACCTGGACCTGTCCGCCGACACCAAGGAAGCGGCTGCCCGGTCGCTCGCCGAACGCATGGTCGCGGCCGGCCGCGTCACGGACCTCGACGGCTTCCTCGCCGACGTGGCGGCCCGTGAGGCCCAGATGCCGACCGGTCTGGACGGCGGCATCGGCATACCGCACTGCCGCAGCGAGCATGTCACCGAGCCGACCCTGGCCTTCGGGCGCAGCGCCGCGCGCATCGACTTCGGCGCCGCGGACGGCCCGGCCGACCTGATCTTTCTGATCGCCGCCCCGGCGGGCGCGGACAGCGATCACCTGACCATCCTGTCCAGCCTGGCGCGCCAGCTGATGAACGCCGAGTTCACCGGCGCGCTGCGGTCGGTCGAGGACCCGCGACAGGCGGCCGCCCTGATCCGCGGCGACCAGCCGGAGCCGTCGTCGGCGGCCGACGCCGAGGCGAGCACGCAGCCCCCCGCGGCCGACGCCGAGCCCGCGGCGTCCGAGCCCTTCCGGATCGTGGCCGTCACCTCCTGCCCCACCGGCATCGCGCACACCTATATGGCAGCCGAGTCGCTGGAGAACGCGGCTCGGGATGCCGGGGTCGAGCTGGTGGTCGAGACCCAGGGCTCGGCCGGGTTCGACAGGCTCGCCCCCGCGACCATCGCCGCCGCCGACGCGGTGATCTTCGCGCATGACGTGGGGGTGCGGGACAAGGAGCGGTTCGCCGGGAAGCCGACCGTGGACGTCGGGGTGAAGGCGGGCATCAACCGCCCGGCGGAGCTGATCGCCGAGGTGCGAGAGAAGGCCGCGCGCGGTGAGATCAGCGCACCGGCCACCGCCTCCGCGGACGCCGACCGCTCGGCGCCGATGGACCGGGCCGGCGAGTCCGGCGACCGCTTCGGCACCCGGCTGCGCAAGTGGCTGATGACCGGCGTCAGCTACATGGTCCCCTTCGTGGCCGCGGGCGGTCTGCTGATCGCGCTGGCCTTCGCGATCGGTGGCTACGAGATCGCGAGCGCCAAGTCCGTCGCCGACCACTTCGTGTGGGCCGAGAAGGACAGCTGGGCGGCGCTGCTCTTCCAGATCGGCGGGGCTGCGTTCACCTTCCTGGTGCCGGTCCTGGCCGGCTATATCGCCTACGGCATGGCCGACAGGCCCGGCCTGGTGCCCGGCTTCGTCGGTGGCTACATCGCGACCACCATCAAGGCGGGGTTCCTGGGCGGCCTGGTCGCGGGTCTGATCGCGGGCGCGGTCGTCATGGGCATCCAGCGGTTCAAGGTCCCGGCGTCGCTGCGCGGCATCATGCCGGTCGTGGTGATACCGCTGATCTCCTCGGCGATCGTCGGCTTCCTGATGTTCGTGGTGATCGGCAAGCCCATCGCCTCCGCGCAGAAGGGCATGACCGACTGGCTCAACGGCCTCTCCGGCACGAACGCCATCATCCTCGGCGTCATCCTGGGCCTGATGATGTGCTTCGACCTGGGCGGCCCGGTCAACAAGGTCGCGTACGCCTTCGCGACCGGCGGTATCGCGGTGTCGGACCCGAGCACCGGCAGCCTCAAGATCATGGCCGCGGTGATGGCGGCCGGCATGGTCCCGCCGCTGGCCATGGCACTGGCCACCACCGTCCGCGGACAGCTGTTCACCAAGGCGGAGCGGGAGAACGGCAAGGCGGCCTGGGTGCTGGGGGCCTCCTTCATCAGCGAGGGCGCGATCCCCTTCGCGGCGGCGGACCCGCTGCGGGTGATCCCCTCCTCGATGGTGGGCGGCGCGGTCACCGGCGCGCTGTCGATGCTCTTCGACTGCACGCTGCGCGCCCCGCACGGCGGCATCTTCGTGGTCCCGCTGATCGGCCAGCCGTTCCTGTACCTGCTGGCCATCGTGGCGGGCACGGCGGTCTCCGCCGGTCTGGTCATCGTCCTCAAGGGGATGCGCAAGACCGCCCGGCCCGAGACGGCCGCCGCGGCGGCCGACGGCAAGCCCGCCCCGGGCGCCGGTGCCGGCGGCGAGGCCAAGGTGCCCGTCACGGTCTGACCGCGCCGACCTCCACCGCAACCACCACCACATCCACCGCCGCCATCCGCGGCGCCCTTCCCTCGGCGGTGAGACGGAGCCATCCCGTCTCACCGCCGGGTCATGCGCGGGGTGGTACGTCATCCGTCACCACCGTCGGCAGGCCGCGTGACGCGTAGTAGGCGCCGAGCGCGGCCTCGCTCCCCGACCCCATGGCGGTCGCGATCCGCTGGAAGCGGGCGGAGCGCAGATCGCCCGCGGTGAAGACCCTGGGGTGCTGACGGGAGGGCGGACAGTAGCCCGAGGAGTCGGTGGAGAGGTCCCCGCCGGGCGGCGTGGGGCCGCTGCCGAGGTTGCGGAACCCGAGGTGGCCGGTCAGGGTGCGCCGCTCGCCGTCCACGGTCACCACCTCGGCCGTGAGCGGAGCGTCGGCTGTGGGCGGCTCTCCGGGCTGCTCCTCGGGCGGGGGCGACGCGAGGGTCAGGCGACGCACCGGCACCAGCTCGACCCGCGGGTCCTGGGCGATCTCCTCGGCCTTGTACGCGTCACCCGGCGGACAGGCGACGACGAACCGGCTCTCCAGGTCCGGATGGGCCCGCAGAAATGTGCCGAGCGGCCGGTCGGCGCCGAGGACCAGCGCGGTGCGGCCGCTGAGCGCGGCCGGGTCCGCCTCCCACAGCGGGGGCAGCACCAGCCCTTGCCGACCGTCGATCCACCCGGCGTCCTCCAGCCGCAGCGGCCCGACGCCGGTGGCGACCACGGCGTACGGCGCGGTCAGCAGCAGCGCGGAACCGGGCGCCTCCGCGGGCACGGTGGTCACCTCCACCCGGTCCTCGTGGGCGCCGATCCGCACGGCGCGCCGACCGAGCTCCACCCGGCACAGATCGCTGCGGGCGACATCGGCCCTGATCGCCGCCGCCAGAGCCGGACCGGTGGCGAAGCCCAGCACATTGCCGAGCACCGCGACGCGCTCCAGCCCTCGGCACAGCGACTCATCCGACTCGATGAGCACGGACCGCATCCCGAGGCCCGCCGCCATCACCACGGCGGCGCAGCCGGCCGGGCCACCGCCGACGACGATCAAGTCGGCCTCGACGGCAGCGGCCTCCACGGCAGCCACATCCATGGTGGCGGCATCCATGGTGGTGGCCTTCCTGGCCGTGGTGTCCCCAGCGGTTGTGTCCGTCATCGCTCCCCTCACCTCCCTCGCCCCGGCTACGCGGAGCTCTCCCTACGGGCCCCCGCCCCGCCTTCCGTCTCGTCCTGCGGTCCTGCCTGCCCGGAGCCGTACAGCTCGCGGTACGAGGGGAACACGCCCCCCGGCCCGTCCACCCCCTCGGCCGCCAGCACCCCCTTGACCACCGCGCGCGTCAGCACATCCGCCCCCGCGGCCAATACCTCGTTCAGCGCGCCGGCTTCCACATGCACCCCGAACGCCGGGTCCTGCGCGCCGTCGGCGCCCTCCGGCACGAGCGGGCGGTCGCCCGTCGCCAGGGCGAAGACCGTGTCACCGTCGGACAGCAGATGCACGGGCCGCACCGCGCGCGCCAGGCCGTCGTGTGCCGTGCCCGCGAGCTTGTGCGCCTGGGCGCGGCTGAGCACCGCGTCCGTGGCGACCACCGCCAAGGTGGTGTTCAGCGGGGGCCGCACGGACGCCGCCGAACGCCGCTCCGACTCGGCCCGCGCGGCGGCCAGCCGACGCTGTGCCCTGGCGTGCTCCGCCTCGCCGGGACGGTGGACCCGGCCGCCCTCCGGCACCGCCTCATACGGCTCGTACGGCTCGCCGAACCACTCCCCGTACAGCGCGCCCGTCAGCGGATCGACCACCGAGCCCGCCGCGTTGACCGCCGCCAGGGCGGCCACGGTGATCCCGGACGGCAGGACCACGCTCGCCGAGCCGATGCCGCCCTTGACGCCTCCCGCCACCGCGCCCGTGCCGGCCCCCACACAGCCCTGCGCGACCGGCGCGCCCAGGTCCGTACCGGCCGCGGCCTCGATGGCCTCGCGCCCCAGCGCGGCGTCCGGCCGGGCCCGCCAGTCGCCCCCGCGCCCGAGGTCGAAGAGGGCGGCGGCCGGTACGACCGGCACCACCTGCGCCGGGTCGGGGCCGACCCGGAAGCCACGGCCCTGCTCCTCGAGCCAGGCGGCCACTCCGGAGGCGGCGTCCAGTCCGAACGCGCTGCCGCCGGTCAGCACGACGGCATCGACGCGCTGGACGAGATTGCGCGGATCGAGGGCGTCGGTCTCGCGGGTGCCGGGGCCACCGCCTCGGACATCGACCGCGGCGATCGCACCTCCTTCGGGGGCCAGTACGACGGTCGTGCCGCTGAGCCATCCGTCGCCGGTCCGCCGCGCATGGCCGACGCGCAGCCCGGGTACATCCGTCAGGGCATCGACCCGGCCGGGGCGGGCGGGTCGGGGTGTCTTCCGGTCGCTGTCCATGGGCGCTATGCGTAGCACGGAAGCCGTGGCGAAGGGGCCGCGGGCGCGGGAGCGTTCGCGCGGAGCCCTCGTCAACAGGACGTTCATCAGACGTTGATTGGCCGACGGCAGGCTGTGCGATATGCCGTTCGCCCTCGTCCGAAGGAAGACCAACGTGCCCCGTACGTCTCGGACGGAGGAGCTCCCGACCCTGGCCGCCGCCGCGCGGCAGGCGCCTCGGGTGGCCCTCCGCTGGATCAGTGAGCCGGACTGCGAGGAGGAGCTGACGCACGCCGAACTGCTCGACCAGGCGGGGCGGGCGGCGGCGGCCCTGACGAGGCTCGGCGTGCGCGCGGGGGACCGGGTGGCGGTGCATCTGCCGCTGATCCCCGAATCCGTGATCGCCACGCTCGCCTGTGGCCGCCTCGACGCCGTACGCTCCACGCTCCCCGTCGGGCTGCGCGTCCATGAGCTGCGCGCCCGGCTGGCGGGGATGGACGCGAAGGTGCTGATCACCGCGGACGGCGACTGGCGGCGCGGGGAGCCGCAGCCGCTCAAGCCGCTGATCGACCGGGCGCTGGCGGGCAGCGCGCGGACCCCGAAGGTCCTGGTCGTCCACCGTCTGGCCCGCCCCGTGTCCTGGACGCCCGGCCGGGACCTGTGGTGGCACGAGCAGCTGGCCGGCGCCCCCGCCGACGCGCCGTCCGACCGGTCGTACTCTTGACGCATGAGCACCGCCCCCGACCCCGGACCGCGCGACCCGGCAGCCGCGCTGATCTTCGACGATCCGCTGGCGCAGCGCTCCTCGGACGACACGGACCGCGGCTGGGGTGAGCGCCCGGCCGGCGGCGGCACCGGCGATGGCACCGACGGCGCCGCGGACCTGGCCCGCTTCCTCGACGAGAAGCCGCCCCACCACCTCTGAGCTCCGGAACCCCGAGGGCTCAGGTGCTCGATGCGCTGCCGCGCAGCGCGACCAGCTCGTCCCTTATCTCGCGGAGCAGCGCGATCTCGGCGCTCTCCTTCTCGGCCTGCTTCTCCTCTTCCTGCTGCTCCTTGGCGGCCTTCCGCGCCAGATAGCGCGACATCGGCAGCACCATCAGGAAGTACACCACCGCCGCCGTGATCAGGAAGGTGAGCACGGCGCTCAGCACGGTCCCCCAGAGGATGGGGATGCCCCTGGTGACCTCGCCCGCGGCGTTCGTCTCGCAGGGGGCCTCCAGGCAGGAGCGGTACTTCTCCAGGTCCTTGGTGCCGAAGGCGCCGACGACCGGATTGATCAGGCCCTTCACTATGGAGTTCACGACGCCCGTGAACGCGGCTCCGACCACGACCGCGACAGCCAGATCGATGACGTTGCCACGCATCAGGAAGGCCTTGAAGCCCTCCATGACGCTCTTCTTCTCCTCGCTCAACCCTTTGCCTTTCTCTCGCCGCACCGGTTGTGGAGCGGACGGCTCCGCAACCTACGGTCAAGATCGGCACAGCGCCACCGCCAACTTCGATGTGGCCGCCGCACCGGCCAGGGCCGCCGCGGTCGGCCGCTCCACCGCGAGCACGACCAGCGCTCCGCCACTCGCCGCTCCGAGGTCCGCGCTCTCGACGTCCGCCGCCGTCATACGCCCCGGCCGCGGCACATCGGTCACCCGCGCACCACGAGCGATCACATGCGCGGCGGCAGGGCCGCGGGCCTGACCGGGCCCCGGGGCGGCCAGCACATCCACTCGGTCACCGGGGCGCAGCAGCCGCACAGCCGCCGCGTCGGCGATCCGCACCGGCGCGGACACCACGGCCGGCCGCGGCTCGCGTCGGCCGTCGTCCGGCGGCGCGGAGGCCGCCGGACGCGGTTCGGAGCCGCCGGAGGGCGCGGCGGCTGCCAGCGCGGCCGCGGTCATCGCCAGACCCGCCGCCATCGAGCGCCGGCGCCGCCGTAACGCCCGCCGCAGCCGATGTCCGCCGCGGCCCACCCGCACCGGCCCGAACCCCGGCACCGCGCACGTCGGGGGAGTGCGACGGGACCGCTCGGCCCAGGAAGGAGCCGAGCGCGCCCGGGACGCGGGCGAAGGCGACAAAGGCGATGAGAGGGACAGAGAGGGCGATAGTGAGGGCGGCGGGGATGGAGGGGATGGAAGTGACGGAGGAGAGGAAGCGGACGGAGAGCGGAGGAACGGGTCGGACACGGCAATCACCGCCTGTCGTGAGAGGCCGGGAGCTTCTGGCCCCTTCACGATGCCCGTCCTCGCCGAATCCCGCTCGGGCCTGTGCACAACCCCCAGGCTGTGGATAACTCCGTCACCCGCGCGGGTAAACCCGCCGACCGCTACGGCAGCTCGATCCCCAGGTCCCAGCCGTCGTGCCCATGGGTGCACAGGCACTCCCGCGCCTCGGCGGCCGGCAGCGCGCCCACCGCGTCGAACAGCACGTCGCGCAGCCGCTCCAAGTTCTCCCCGAACACCCGCAGCACCTCGCCGTGCGAGACCCCCTCGCCCGTCTCCGCACCCGCGTCCAGGTCCGTGACCAGCGTCAACGACGTGTAGCAGAGCTCCAGTTCACGGGCGAGCACCGCTTCCGGATGTCCCGTCATGCCGACCACCGACCACCCCTGCGCCGCATGCCACCGCGACTCGGCCCGGGTGGAGAAGCGCGGCCCCTCGATCACGCACAGCGTGCCGCCGTCCACCGGTTCCCAGTCGCGCCCGCGCGCCGCCGCCACCGCGACCTGCCGCCCCGTCGGGCAGTACGGATCGGCGAAGGTGGTGTGCACCACGTTCGGGACCTGCCCGTCCGGCAGCGCCTCGCCGTCGAAATAGGTCTGGACGCGGCCCTTCGTGCGGTCCACCAACTGGTCCGGCACCAGGAGCGTCCCCGGCCCGTACTCGGGCCGCAGCCCGCCCACCGCGCACGGGCCGAAGATCTGCCGTACCCCGACCGAGCGCAGCGCCCACAGGTTGGCGCGGTAGTTGATCCGGTGTGGGGGCAGGTGGTGCTTGCGGCCGTGGCGCGGGAGGAAGGCGACCCTCCGCCCGGCGACCTCGCCGAGGAAGAGCGAGTCGCTCGGTGCGCCATAGGGGGTCTTGACGGTGATCTCGGTCACATTGTCGAGGAAGGAGTAGAACCCCGACCCGCCGATGACCCCTATCTCCGCCGTCTCCGCATACGTACTGCTGGTCTCCGCCATGCGGTCACCCTAGCCAGCGCCGTCCGCGCATACGACATCCCGCCGCCTCCCCCTGAGGGAAGCGGCGGGATGTCGTATGCGCTTGGGGCGGCCGTATGTCAGGCGGCCGACGAGGTGCTGCTCGACGTGGTCGACGACGAAGAACTCGACGACGAGCCCGACGAAGAACTCGAGGACGACGACGAAGACGTGTCCGAGGAGGAGGACGAAGACGAGGAGCCCTCGCTCTTCGCGGCCGCCGGCTTCGACGAGCCGCCGCCGGTGCTGCCGGACGACGAGCCGCGGCTGTCGTTCCGGTAGAAACCGGAGCCCTTGAAGACGATGCCGACCGCCGAGAACACCTTCTTCAGGCGTCCCTTGCAGCTGGGGCACTCGGTGAGCGCGTCGTCAGTGAACTTCTGCACCGCCTCGAGGCCCTCGCCACACTCGGTGCACTGGTACTGATAGGTCGGCACTTACTCCTCCTGGCACTCTCACTCAATGAGTGCTAACGACGGTCCATAGTGCAGTATTCCTGCCCGCCAGTCCACTGCGGCGGGCCATACGGTGACCCAGCCCACGCGGCCCGGCCCGACCGTCACTGCCCGCTCGTGCCCAGCCAGCCCGCCAGCTTGCCGCCCCGGCCCACCGCCCGCAGCCGCTCCTCCGCCGCGTCCCGCACCGGGTCCGTGGCCACGACCAGCAGCTCGTCGCCGCGCCGCAGCACGGTCGAGGGCTGCGGCACAAAGCTCTTCGCTTCCCGGACGACCAAGGTGACCGCCGCCCCCGTCGGCAGCCGCAGCTCGCCGACCTCCACGCCGTGCATCTTGGAGTCCCTGGGGATCGAAACCGACAGCAGATGCCCGCGCAGCCGCTCCAGCGGCGCCGACTCGATGCCGAGGTCCGCCGCCCCCTCCTCCTCGCCCAGGCGCAGCCGGCGCGCGACCCAGGGCAGGGTCGGGCCCTGCACCAGGGTGTAGACGATCACCAGCACGAAGACGATGTTGAAGACGCGGCGGCTGTCGGGCACGTCCGAGACCACCGGGATGGTGGCGAGCACGATCGGCACCGCACCGCGCAGCCCCGCCCACGACAGCAGCGCCTTCTCCCGCCACGGCACCTGGAAGGGCAGCGTGCTCACCAGCACCGAAAGCGGCCGGGCCACCGCGGTCAGCGCCAGCCCGACGCCGATGGCCGGCCAGACGTCGTCGCCCAGGTCGTGGGGGGTCACCAGCAGGCCGAGCAGCACGAACATGCCGATCTGCGCTATCCAGCCGAGCCCCTCGGCGAAGCCGCGCGTCGCCGGCCAGTGCGGCAGCTTCGCGTTCCCCAGGATCAGCGAGGCCAGGTAGACGGCGAGGAAGCCGGAGCCGTGGGCCAGCGCCCCGCCCGCGTACGCGATCACGGCGATCGCCATCACCGCGATCGGGTACAGGCCCGAGGCGGGCAGCGCGACATGCCGCAGGCCGTACGCCCCCAGCCAGCCGATGGCCAGCCCCACCACCGCGCCGATGGCCAGCTCCAGGGCGATCTCGCCGAGCAGCAGGTACCACGGCTCAATCGCGCGCTGGGCGGAGAAGGCGACCACGAGGATCACCACCGGGGCGTCGTTGAAGCCGGACTCCGCCTCCAGGGTGCCCGTGAGCCTCCTCGGCAGGGGCACCTTGCGCAGCACTGAGAAGACCGCCGCCGCGTCCGTGGAGGACACCACCGCACCGATGATCAGCGCTTGCCGCCAGTCGAGCCCGACCAGATAGTGCGCGGCCGACGCCGTGACCCCGACGCTCACCGCGACCCCCACCGTGGACAGCACGGCGGCGAGGGGCAGGGCGGGTTTGATTTCCCGCCACTTCGTGCCGAGGCCGCCCTCGGCCAGGATGACCACAAGCGCGGCATAGCCGAGGACCTGCGTGAGCGCGGCGTCCCCGAAGACGACGCCGATCCCGTCCTGCCCGATCGCGACGCCGAGGCCGAGGTAGATGAGCAGGGTCGGCAGCCCGCTGCGCGTCGAGACCCTGACGGCCGCCACCGCGACGAGCAGGACGAGTGAGCAGATCAGCAGGAGTTCGTTGAGGTGGTGGACAGTCAGCGGCCGAACCTTTCTCACGGGAGCGGCCGGAAGGCTCCCCGACCGACCGGAACTTCATTGCCTTACCTAATATTTTACGGGTTCTTGACGCGGGTGTCTGACATCGGTTTTTCGCGGGTGGTGGCCGGTGGGTGGCCCCAGTCATGACTCCGCGTAGGGGCGGCGACAGCGCTGCGCCTATGGTTGCTCCAGCACTCCAGGATCACCCTGCCCCCTCGAAGGACAGCGATGCCCGCCAACAAAAACGGCCCTTCTGGCAAGAAGAAGGGCCGACGTGCCCGCCTGATCGTGATCGCAGTCGTGCTGCTGCTCGTGGGGGGCGTCGGATACGGCACGTACTGGAGCATCAGTACGGTGCGTGCCTCCTTCCCGGAGACCACGGGATCGCTGCAGCTCAAGGGCCTGTCCGGGCCTGTGCAGGTCAAGCGCGACGGCTACGGGATACCGCAGATCTACGCCGACACCCCCGAGGACCTCTTCCGCGCCCAGGGGTTCGTCCAGGCCCAGGACCGCTTCTGGGAGATGGACGTACGCCGCCATATGACGGCCGGTAGGCTCTCCGAGATGTTCGGCTCCGGACAGGTGGAGACCGACGCGTTCCTGCGCACTCTGGGCTGGCACCGCGTCGCGCAGCAGGAGTACGACACCAAGTTGTCGCCGTCCACCAAGAAGTATCTGCGGGCCTATGCCGACGGGGTCAACGCCTATCTCGCGGACCACCAGGGCAAGGAGCTGTCCGTCGAGTACGCGGCCCTGGAGTTCGAGCACGACTACAGGCCCGAGAAGTGGACCCCGGTCGACTCGGTGGCCTGGCTCAAGGCCATGGCGTGGGACTTGCGCGGCAATATGCAGGACGAGGTCGACCGCGCGCTGGCCTCCAGCCGCTTGAGCGCCAAGGAGATCGAAGAGCTGTACCCGGCCTACCCGTACAGCCGCAACAAGCCGATCGTGGACGGCGGCGCGGTGGACGGGACCACCGGCGCGTTCGACCCCAAGGCGACCGCGACGGACACCTCCACCGACTCCCCGGCGAACGGGGTCGCGGGCGCCACCCAGGGCTTCCAGACCCAGCTCTCCTCGCTCTCCAAGACCCTCGACGACGTGCCGGCGCTGCTCGGCCCGAACGGCACCGGCATCGGCTCCAACTCGTGGGTGGTCGCGGGCCGGTACACGACCACCGGTAAGCCGCTGCTCGCCAACGACCCGCATCTGGCCCCCCAGCTGCCGTCCGTCTGGTACCAGATGGGCCTGCACTGCAACCAGGTCAGCACCGCGTGCCCGTACGACGTGGCGGGCTTCACGTTCTCCGGTATGCCGGGGGTCGTCATAGGCCACAACCAGAACATCGCCTGGGGCATGACCAACCTGGGCGCGGACGTGACCGACCTCTACCTGGAGAAGGTCACCGACCAGGGCTACCTCTACGACGGCAAGCAGGTGCCCTTCAAGACCCGTGAGGAGACCATCAAGGTCGCCGGCGGCAAGTCCCGGACGATCACCGTCCGCTCCACCCGGCACGGCCCGATCGTCTCCGACCGGGACGACGAACTCGGGGACGTCGGCAAGAGCGCACCGGTAGGCAGCGACGTCGGCGATGTGGCACCCGACCGCGGCGACGGCTACGCCGTCTCGCTGCGCTGGACCGCGCTGGACCCGTCCAACTCCATGGACGCGGTCTTCGAGCTCGACTCCGCCAAGAACTTCACCGACTTCCGCAAGGCGGCCCGCGACTTCGCCGTCCCCGCCCAGAACCTGATCTACGCCGACACCAAGAACCACATCGGCTACCAGATGCCCGGCAAGATCCCCACGCGCGCCAAGGGTGACGGCCGTTACCCGGCGCCCGGCTGGGACTCGCGCTACGAGTGGAACGGCTACATCCCGCAGGCCGAGCTGCCCTGGGACTACGACCCCAAGCGCGGCTACATCGTCACCGCCAACCAGGCCGTCATAGGCAAGGACTACAAGTACCAGCTGACGGACGACTGGGGATACGGGGCGCGCAGCCAGCGGATAACCGACCTGATCGAGTCGAAGATCAAGGACAACGGGAAGATCTCGACCGACGACATGCAGTCCATGCAGATGGACAACAGCAGCGAGATCGCCGAGCTGCTGACCCCCTACCTGCTGAAGATCGACGTCAAGGACGGCTTCGTCAGGGAGGCGCAGAAGCTCCTGGAGGGCTGGGACTACACCCAGGACTCGGACTCCCCGGCCGCCGCCTACTTCAACGCCGTCTATCGCAACGTCCTTATGCTCGCGTTCGGAAACAAACTTCCGAAGGAGCTGCGGGTGAAGGGCCAGTGTCTGCGGGTCCGGCCGGCCGATGACTCCGGCCCCGCCGAGGACCTGAACGGCAAGGCCCGGCTGGTGCGCGAGTGCGGCCAGCGCGACGCGGCGTCGGCCCAGCCGGACGGCGGCGACCGCTGGTACGAGGTCATCCGCAAGATCATCAAGGATCCCAAGAACCACTGGTGGAAGACCACCGGCACCCGCCTCGAGCCCGCCGCCACCAACCGGGACCAGCTCCTGGGCCAGGCCCTGAAGGACGCCCGCGCCGAGCTCACCGCCAAGCTGGGCAAGGACATCAACAGCTGGAGCTGGGGCCGACTGCACCGGCTGACGCTGAAGAACCAGACCCTGGGCACCGAGGGCCCGGGTGTGGTGCAGTGGCTCCTCAACCGCGGCCCCTGGAACCTGTCCGGCGGCGAGGCCGCGGTCAACGCCACCGGGTGGAACGCGGCGGGCGGCTACGGCGTCACCTGGGTGCCGTCCATGCGGATGGTCGTCAACCTCGACAATCTGGACAAGTCGCGGTGGATCAACCTCACCGGCGCCTCCGGGCACGCCTACCACGCGCACTACACCGACCAGACGGAGAAGTGGGTGAAGGGTGAGCTGCTGCCCTGGTCCTTCAGTGAGAGCGCGGTGAAGAAGTCGACTGACGACGAGCTGGCGCTCACGCCCTGACCTCTTCGGTCAGCACGGCCACGCACGCCCCCCGCGAGACCCCCGCCCCTGCCGCGGACAGGTTTCGCGAGGGGCGTGCCGCCGTATAAGGGGCGCGCCTACGGGGCCCGGAACGCTCCTACGGCCCGGAACGCGCCTACAGGACCTGGAGCGCGCCTACAGGGTCCGGAAGCGGTGCACCGCCGAGGGCGTCACCGCCGCGTGCACCGGTTGGTCGTGGGCCTCGCCCGGGACCTCGTCCAGCACCTCGCCGTCGTACAGCAGGACCACCAGCGCCGGACGCGCCCCGGCCCGGTCCAGCCGGGCCAGCACCCGGTCGTACGAACCGCCGCCGCGGCCCAGGCGCACCCCGCGCCGGTCCACCGCGAGCCCGGGCAGCAGCACGACGTCCGCCCCGGTGACCGCCTCGGGGCCAAGCCGCGGTCCCCCCGGCTCCAGCAGCCCCCGCCCGGCGCGCACCAGGCGGTCGGGGCCCTCGTCCCGGCCCCAGTCGAGGTCGTTGTCCTCCCGCAGAACCGGGAGCAGCACCCGTACGCCCCGCGCGCGCAGCGCCTCCCTCAGGTCCCGTGTGCCGGGCTCGCTGCCCACCGAGACATACGCGGCCACCGTCCCCGCCCCCGCGAGCTCCGGCAGCTCCAGTGCGCGACACGCCAGACGTGCCTGGGTGTCCGCGATGTCATCCGCCGTCAACCTGGCTCTCACCGCGATGAGACTTCGCCGCAACTCCGGCTTACTACCTTCGCTGTTGATCACTGCGTGCACAAACTTCCTGTCTCATGTCATATTCACTGAACCCTCATCAAGCTCTCAAAGGCACCCGATAGGGTTCAGTACATGACTCAAGCGCGTACTCGGATCAGCAAGGCTGTCATCCCTGCCGCGGGGCTTGGAACCCGCTTCCTGCCGGCCACGAAGGCCACGCCCAAGGAGATGCTGCCGGTCGTCGACAAGCCGGCGATCCAGTACGTCGTCGAGGAAGCCGTCACCGCCGGGCTGTCCGATGTGCTCATGATCACCGGCCGTAACAAGCGGCCCCTGGAGGATCACTTCGATCGCAACTACGAGCTCGAAGAGGCCCTGAGCCGCAAGGGCGACGAGACCCGACTCGCCCGCGTCCAGGAATCCAGCGATCTCGCGACCATGCACTACGTCCGCCAGGGCGATCCCAGGGGCCTTGGCCACGCCGTGCTGTGCGCCGCCCCGCACGTCGGTGACCAGCCCTTTGCCGTCCTCCTCGGCGACGACCTCATCGATGCCCGCGATCCGCTCCTGTCCCACATGGTCGAGGTGCAGGAGCAGCACGGCGGCAGCGTCATCGCCCTGATGGAGGTGGACCCCGAGCAGATCCACCTCTACGGCTGCGCCGCCGTCAAGCCGACCCTGGACGGGGATGTGGTGCGGGTGACCGGGCTCGTCGAGAAGCCGGACCCGGCCGACGCGCCCAGCAACTACGCCGTCATCGGCCGCTATGTCCTCGACCCCGCCGTCTTCGACGTGCTGCGCGCCACCGAGCCCGGGCGCGGCGGCGAGATCCAGCTGACCGACGCCCTGCAGGCGCTCGCCGCCGATCCGGACGTCGGCGGGCCGGTCCACGGTGTCGTCTTCAAGGGGCGCCGCTACGACACAGGAGACCGTGGCGACTATCTGCGTGCCATTGTCAGACTCGCGTGCGAACGTGAAGACCTGGGCCCGGACTTCCGGGACTGGCTTCGCCGTTACGTCACCGAGGAGATGTAGCACTGTGAGCAGCACCGCAGCACGCGCCACCGACCAGGGCCCGGACCAGGGGCCGGGCCCGCGGCCCGGCTCGTCCGGGCCGGGGCGGGGCGAGGAGAGGGGCGGGGGTCGGAGCGGCGAGGACCGCGGTGAGGGCCGCGTGTGGACGGTGGCCGAGCATCTCGACGACATCCTCAGCCATCTCCATCCCCTCGACCCCATTGAGCTGCAGCTGCTCGAGGCCCAGGGCTGTGTCCTCGTCGAGGACGTCACCGTCCCCTCCGCCCTCCCCCCGTTCGACAACAGCTCCATGGACGGCTACGCCGTCCGTACGGCCGACATCGCGGCGGCGACCGAGGAGTACCCCGCGGTGCTCACCGTCGTCGGAGACATCGCGGCGGGCAGCGAAACCGCGCCCGCCGTCGGGCCCGGCGAGGCCGCCCGCATCATGACCGGCGCCCCACTGCCGCCCGGCGCCCAGGCCGTCGTGCCCGTCGAGTGGACCGACGGCGGCCTCGGCCGGGGCCCGGTCTCCGCCATGCCCGCCTACAGCGAGGCCCCCGAGGGCGCGAGAGGCAGGGTGCGGGTGTACCGCCCGGCCGCGGCCGGGCAGCATGTGCGCCCCCGCGGCTGCGACGCCGGGGCGGGCGAGCTGGCGCTGCGCGCCGGCACAATCCTGGGGGCGCCGCAGATCGGTCTGCTGGCCGCGCTCGGGCGCGCCACCGTCAGGGTGCGGCCGCGGCCGCGCGTGGTGGTGCTGTCGACCGGCAGCGAGCTGGTCCAGCCCGGCCAGGAGGCGGGCCCGGGCCGGATCCACGACTCGAACAGCTTCCAGCTCACCGCCGCCGCGCAGGACGCCGGGGCGATCGCCTTCCGGGTGGGCGCGGTCGCCGACGACGCCGGGACGCTGCGGGCGACCGTCGAGGACCAGCTGAGCCGGGCGGACATCGTGGTCACCAGCGGCGGCGTCAGCGTCGGCGCGTACGACGTGGTCAAGGAGGCCATGCGGGAGGTCGACTTCCGCAAGCTGGCCATGCAGCCGGGCAAGCCTCAGGGCTTCGGGCGGGTCGGCCCTGACCGCGTCCCGTTCCTCGCCCTCCCCGGGAACCCGGTCAGCTCCTATGTCTCCTTCGAGCTGTTCGTACGGCCCGCCATCCGCACCCTGATGGGCATCGGCCCCGTCCACCGCCCCCTCGTGCGGGCGCGCTGCCCCAAGGGCGTCGCGTCCTCCCCGCGGGGCCGGCGCCAGTTCCTGCGCGGCTGGTACGAGCCGCCGGGGGTGGACGCCGAGACCGGCCTTGTCACCCCTGTGGGTGGCTCCGGATCCCACCTGATCAAGGCGCTCGCGCACGCCAACGCGCTGATCGTGGTCCCCGAGGAGACCACGGAGGTCGCCGCCGGCGCCGAAGTGGACGTCGTCCTGCTCACCTAGGCGCCTGACCGCCGCCCGCTGCGGGTACGGTGTCGTCCCACAGGAGCCACCTGGCCCGGACCGGGAGAACGATGAGCAGCGCCCAGGACCATCTCACCCATCTCGACCCATCGGGCGCGGCGCGCATGGTCGACGTCTCGGACAAGGACGTCACCGCCCGCACCGCCCGCGCCAGCGGCCGCGTGCTCGTCGCCCCGCGCGTCGTGGAGCTGCTGCGCGGCGATGGCGTCCCCAAGGGCGACGCCATCGCCACCGCGCGCATCGCGGGCATCATGGGCGCCAAGCGCACCCCGGACCTGATCCCGCTGTGCCATCCGCTCGCCGTCTCGGGCGTGACCGTGGACCTCACGGTCGCCGACGACGCGGTGGAGATCACCGCCACGGTCCGCACCACCGACCGTACGGGCGTCGAGATGGAGGCCCTGACGGCGGTCAGCGTGGCCGCCCTCACGGTGATCGACATGGTCAAGGCCGTGGACAAGTCCGCCGTCATCACGGACGTACGGGTGGAGGAGAAAACGGGCGGGAAGTCCGGCGACTGGAGCCGGGCATGAGCGGCTCGCCGGCCTACCGCGCCCTGGTCGTCACCGCCTCCAACCGCGCCGCCGCCGGGGTCTACGCCGACAAGGGCGGCCCGCTGCTCGTGGACGGGCTGGCGGCGCTGGGCCTCGCGGTCGACGGGCCGTGCGTGGTCCCCGACGGCGACCCGGTGGAGGCGGCCCTGCGCGAGGCGGTGACCGCTTCGTACGACGTGGTCGTGACCACGGGCGGCACGGGGATCTCACCCACCGACCACACCCCCGAGGCGACCCGCCGCGTGCTCGACTACGAGATTCCGGGCATCGCGGAAGCGGTCCGCGCCGAGGGGCTGGCCAAAGTGCCCACCGCCGCGCTCTCCCGTGGCCTGGCCGGGGTCGCCGGGACCACCCTGATCGTCAACCTGCCTGGGTCGACCGGCGGCGTACGGGACGGGCTCGCGGTCCTGGGGCGGATTCTGGTCCACGCCCTCGAGCAGCTGCACGGCGGCGACCACCCCAGACCCGCCGACCCTCCTGATCCCGGCGGCCCGTCTCATCCCGCCGGCCCGTCTCATGCCGTCGATCCGGCTCACCCCGCCGACCCGGCGGTCACCCCTGACGGCCGCACCGGTCCTGCCGGTTCTGTTGGGAGCGCGAGCTGAACGCGCCCTGGCCGGTCGTGCTGGCGGACGGCGATACGGTCCTCCGCCCCATAAAGCTGCGCGACCAGCGCGCCTGGCGCGAGGTCAACCAGCGCAACCGCGAGTGGCTGCGCCCCTGGGAGGCCACCATTCCGCCGCCCCCGCCCGGCGGCCCCGTCACCCACCGGCCCACCTACCGCCAGATGGTCCGCCACCTTCGCGCCGAGGCGCATGCCGGGCGGATGCTGCCGTTCGTCGTCGAATACCGGGGGCGGCTGGCCGGACAGCTGACGGTGGCCGGGATCACCTGGGGTTCGATGTGCTCGGGCCATATCGGCTATTGGATCGATGAGGCGGTCGCCGGCCGCGGGGTGATGCCGACCGCCGTCGCGCTCGCCACGGACCACTGCTTCCGCGCGGTCGGGCTGCACCGCATCGAGGTGTGTATCCGGCCGGAGAACGGGCCGAGCCGGCGCGTGGTGGAAAAACTGGGATTCCGCGAGGAGGGGCTGCGGCCCCGCTACCTCCACATCGACGGCGCCTGGCGTGACCACCTTGTCTTCGCCCTCACGGCGGAGGAGGTCCCGGAGGGGCTGCTGGCCCGGTGGCACCGGATGAGACCAGGTGCATCGCAAAAATAAAATATGTGTTCGAAATCGCCGGGCATTTGAGCACATTCTCAACCTGGTCATCCCAACAATCACAAAAAAAGTTCGAGATATCAGCCAGATCGTGCGACACACCGCGCCAATTGGCAGATGGCCTCGCGCGTACCCCTCTACCGTGTGACCGTGAGCAGCAGTGGCCTCATCTACGCAGTCATCGTCGGGGCCTGGGCCGCCTATTTGGTGCCGATGTGGCTCCGTAGGCAGGACGAGCTCAATGAAGCCCGTCCCACGGAGCGCTTCAGTACCGCCATCCGGCTGTTGTCCGGGCGGGCGGGAATGGAACGTCGTTACGCCAAGGAACGGGCGGAGCTCGAGGCCCTCGGTGGCCTGGAGGACCAGGAGGGCCGCGCCGACGACGCGGACCGCCCCGAGGCCGGGGGAGACCCCGCCGCCCCGGACCGGCGCGTGGCCGACCCGGACGCCGTGACCGACGCGGTCGACGTCCGGGCCTTCGCCGACCCCGTGACCATGCGTACGCCCGTGCCGCCCCCCGCCCCACCCGTCGACGGCCCGGCCCCGGCCTCCTCCGGGTCCTCCGGGTCCTCTGGGTCCTCTGGGTCCTCTGGGGCGCCTGCCACGGCCGCGGCCCGCAGCCCGCGCGCGAAGGTGCTCGCGCGCCGTCGGCGCACCACCATCGTTCTCTTCCTCGCCTTCACCCTCGGCGCGGTTGTCGCGGCGGTCGGCGGTCTCGCCTTCCTGTGGGCGCCGGGCATCCCGGCCGTCCTGCTGAGCGCCTACATCGCCTACCTCCGTACCCAGGAGCGCCGCCGCTTCGCCTTCACCATGGACCAGCGCCGCGCCGAGCTGGCCGCCCAGCGCCTCCGCGAACGCCGCCCGCACCCCCGCCCGCCCGCCGAGAACCCCACCGACGACGACGGCCCCGCCGAGCCGCCCGCGCGCGCCGAGGCCGACCGCGCGGCCCCGGCCGCCTCCCCGCACGCGGCCGGCCGCCGCGCCCTGGTCGAGCAGACCGACCACGCGGAGTGGGTGGACCAGCAGCGCGAGCGCGAACGCGGCCCGTCCACCGGCGAGAGCTGGGAGCCGGTGCCCGTCCCCCTGCCCACCTACGTCACCGCGCCCGTCGCCCCCCGCGCCACCGGCAGCGTCGACCTGGGCGCCCCCGACGCCTGGAGCTCCGCCCGCTCCAGCACCGCCGAACCCACCCACGCCGCCGACCCCGCCACCCACCAGCCGCCCGCCGCCCGCGCCCCCCGCGAGCGGGGCCGCACCCCCCTGTTCGACCAGTACGCGGACGAGGACCGCCCGCGCGCCGCCAACGAGTGACCCTGACCAGCGGGGACCGGCCCGGAGGCCGCGAGGAACGGATTTCCAAGCACCCCGGAGGGGATGCTAGAGTTTCACTCGCTGCAAGGGCCTGTGGCGCAGACTGGTAGCGCACCTCGTTCGCATCGAGGGGGTCAGGGGTTCAAATCCCCTCAGGTCCACCCAGCTCAAAGCCCCCGCCGGGGAAATCCGGCGGGGGCTTTTTGGTGCTGTACAGCAGCGAAGTACAGCAACACTAGTGCGTCCACAGATCGCGGGCCGCCTGCTTGGCCGCTTCCTGCGCCTTCTGGCGGAGCTGCAACGCCGTGACGCAGATCCGGGGGAGGGGCAGGGTCGCAGTGGAAGCCTCCGTCTTGAGTTGCTGGCCGCCGAGTTCCACGCGGCAGAAGACCTAGATCAACTCCTGATTCCGCGACGCGCGCGCCGAGTGAAGCGAGCCATGTCCGCGAAGGCCCAGAAGCACCCGGTGTATCTGGAGCATGGCGAAGGCGTTCAAGTCACGTCTACGCAAGGGTTGTGGTCTTTCTTCTTGGAACAGGACTCGAACCGCTTGGCGTACTCCTTGACGGCTGACTCGAACACGTTCGCAGAGGAGACAATCGTCCACTGCTTCGTTCCCACACCGGGGTCACGGTTGAGCGTTAGCCGGGTTCGATCTTGAGAGAGGATGCCCGTGACGGCCCCATAGTCGGTCAGACCGTCGAACTCAAACGTGCTGTCCGAGCCGCGCCCGTTGAAGTCACTCTTCTCCTGAGTGAACGGACTGCCCCAGTCGTCGAAGCTCACCAGCTTGTACTTCCCGATCAGCTGGCCGCCCTCGGGGTGGACCTGGAACGCCAGCATGGCGTGCTTCCTCCCGTCCACGGCCATGGCGACATACTTGCGGGCTTGGGCCGCCTGTGCCGTACTCGTGGCTCGGCTGTCGGCGGCCGAGCCGGCGTTAGCAGCAGGTTGCTTGTCGCCGCCGGAGCAGCCAGCGGTCGACACAACCAGCAGCGCGGTCAAACCTCCGATGGCGACAGCATGCATCCGCACGCGCAGGAGCAAACGCCGTAACTTCGTTACCCGACCCACGAGACCCCCGGTATTGCAGTCGCTGGCGTTGCGCACTACGGCCCAGCAAAGTAGCAGCGGCGCCGATTGGCGTCGACACTCGCTTCGTCGGTCGGCGTGCCGCGTGTGAAGTACAGCAGGGAAGTACAGCAACCGCCTCAACCACAGTCGACCGCGTACCCGGCGAAGTGCGGCCGCTGCCCGGTCAGGTGCTCGACGGACAGCCGTCGTCGTCGCGCCGGCTCGGCTCTTGGGCCATCAGCGGTGCGGGGTGGGGCTGGATGCGGCGCAGGGCGAGCAGGCCGCCGATGCCGGGGATGGCGGCGAGCCGGCGGGCGGTGGGGGTGGCGGTGGGGGTCATCCAGGTGCAGACGATGACGGTGAGGTAGCACAGGCCGTGCACCGGGCCGCCGAGGGCCGTGATGGCCTTGGTGTGGACGGTGGCCAGGTTGATCAGCAGGGCCGCGAGGGATATCGCCTCGATGGCGGCGGCGATCCGCAGGGTGCGCATGGCGGTCACGCTCCTGTGGTGGAGCCGGGGCGGACGATCATCAGGACGACCACGATCGCCCACAGCAGATTGAAGATTCCGGTGGTCATGGCCAGCCGGGTCGCCGCCGCTGCCCGCGTGTTCTCGGCGGTGTCCGTGCCGTCCGGCGTGGCCAGCAGGCGTTGTTGGGCGGGGAGGATGGCCAGCGCCAGCAGGGCGGCGGCGATGGCGGTCAGGGCGATCGAGGTGATGAGCCAGGCGTCGCCCAGGACGCCGAGTTGGGCACCGGTGGCGAGGCCGAAGACCGGGACGGTGAGGCCGACGACGGTGTAGCCGCGGCAGACGCGGTGCAGGTACG
Source organism: Streptomyces sp. NPDC007917 (assembly GCF_042959105.1). Classification (NCBI taxonomy): domain Bacteria; kingdom Bacillati; phylum Actinomycetota; class Actinomycetes; order Kitasatosporales; family Streptomycetaceae; genus Streptomyces; species Streptomyces sp. NPDC007917. The sequence continues at coordinate 253,143 of NZ_JBIBKK010000009.1, read as the reverse complement.
CGGCTATCGGGGGGCCTTGCCGGTCCTCGCCGGGGTCTCGGGCGAAGCGGGGGAAGAGCGAGGCGGCCACGGCGATCGGGCCGATCGCCAGGATCGCGGCCAGGACGTGCACGGACAAGAGCAGCTTGGTCACTGCGACTCCGGTTGAGTAAACGGCCTATATGTTGGCTGCCAATATATAGCCCGCCTACAGGAGGATGGGTAGGCTGCTCTCCCATGAAGGGAGATGCGGTACGCGGACACCTGGACGCGCTGTTGCTGTCCGTGCTCGAGCAGGGGCCGCTGCACGGCTACGCGATCATCACGGCCGTTCAGCAGCGCAGCGGCGGCGCACTGGAGCTGCGGACGGGCACGATGTATCCGGCGCTCAACCGGCTGGAGCGGCTTGGGCTGCTGCGCAGCGACTGGCAGTCGGTCGGCGAGCGCCGCCGCCGCTGCTACGAGCTGACCGACGCCGGGCGGCGCGGCCTGGCCGAGGAGCGTACGGCCTGGCGCGAGCTCACCGCCGCGATCGGCGCCGTCCTGGACCCCGCCCCGGCGCCGAGGCCGGCCACATGACGGCCCTCGACCGCGGTGCCGCGCCCGGCCCGGACCCGATCGAGGAGCACGTCGCCGCTTTGGGGGCGGCCCTGCACGGCCCGGCGCGGATCAAGGCCCGGATGCTGACCGAGGCGCGCGACGCGCTCACCGACGCCGCGGCGGACATCGCCGACGGGGGGAGCCCCGACGGCCGCGCCGCACGTCAGGCCGTCGAGGACTTCGGGAGCGTCGAGGAGACCGCGCCCGCCTTCCAGCGGGAGCTCACCATCGCCCAGGCCCGCGACACCGCGCGCCGCGTCGCGCTCATCGCGCCGTTCCTGATCCTCTGTTGGTATGTGATGGCGATCGTCGACCGCGGCCGGGGCCTGCCGTACTCCGTCGAGGTCCTGGCCGCCCACGTGGGTGGCGTAGCGACCGCGGCCGCGCTGCTGGCGGCGGCGTCGCTGGCCGCCACCGGCGTCCTCGCCCGCTGGCTGCCCACCCCGCGGCGGCTTCCGCTGGTGGTCGCCTGGACCGGCACCGCCGCCGGTGTGGCCATGGCGATCAGCGCCGTGACGTTCACCACCGCATCGGCCCTGGCCGGGAACTGGCTGGTCAGCGCGGGCGTCGGCGTCATCACCATCGCCTCGCACATACGGATCGCGGCCTCCGCCCGCGCCTGCCGGCAGTGCGCCCGTCTGCCCATCGTCCCGTACGCGATCTCTCCCCAGCACGGCTGAAGCGGGCTGTGGTCAGCTCCGCCGCGGGTGGCGCCGGCGGCCGCGCGGCCTTGGGAGTCGCGGTGGCCGCGGCGCTCCTGGCCGCCGTGTGGTGGGCGGTCGTCGGGCTCGGCACCGAGAACTTCGGCAGCGACTGCCTCTTCTACTACGGCGAGAGCGGACCGCGAGCAGAACACTGCCGGCGGGTGAACGAGCGGGCGCAGGCATGGCTTCCGTGGCTGGTGGCGCTCGCGTGGGCCGGTGCCGTGCTGAGCCTCGTCCTGCCGCGCCGGGTCCGTCCGGGGAAGGTCCCGGGGCGGCGGGCAGCCGCCGGGGTCGCCGTCGGCTCCCTGGCCGTCGCGGTGGTGCTCGGGGCCCAGGCCATGGCCGTCTCCCGGCCGTGACCCGCGGGCGGTCAGCCCACGCGTTCGATCACAGCCCGCCGGATGAGGAACTTCCCGGGCTCGCGCACCTGCTCGAACGCGGCGTTGTTGAGCAGTGCGCAGCTTCCCGAGGCCGAGGTCACGCTCACCGTGGTGGACTTGTTGTTGTCCAGATTGGTGACCTTGAGCCGGGTGCCGACCGGGAACTGGTTGCTGGAGGCGGCGGGCGCGCCCTCCTCGCCGGAGAGGGTGACCGTGGAGCCGGCGCAGACCACCTCGCCGGAGGCCCCGTCGGCGCCGTCGCCCGTCTGCTGGGCGCCGCCGGTGGCCGGGGCGGTGGGCTCGGGAGTCGTGGCCGGGGCGGTGGTCTCGGGGGCCGCCGTCGCCGGGGCGGAGGGCGTGACGGTCTCTGTGCAGCCCGCCACCTGGCGGCGCTGCTGGATCTGGGCCACGACGTCCTGACGGTTGGCGATCCTGGCCTCGGACTGGGCGTCCGGGTTGGCCTGTTGGGCGGCGATGAAGTTCAGATTGTTCCGCAGCGCGGTGTCCAGCCCCGCGCAGTTCTCCGTGGGCGCCTTGGCCTGGGTGGTCTCCGATGCCTGACTGACCCCGACTCCGACGGCGAGGCCGCCGCCGACGAGCCCTGCCGCGCCGATGGTCAGGGCGATCTTCTGGGGCCGGGTCACACGACGCTTCCGGGACATGCGGAACTCCTCGTTGGATCGGTCCGTGCTGTGCGGTGCCTGTCGCAGCCCAGATACGGCCTTGCACGGCGAACCGTTCAACGAGGTCCAGACCTTTACCATCGGGCCTGGTCAGAGCCTTGGAGGAGAAGGCTCAGGAGTGGACGGCCGGGCCGACATCCTCCATGACGAGGGCCGGGAGAGAGGCCACGGCCACCTGCCGGGGAGCGGCGTGGGGCGTGGCGGTCTGCTCCGCGAGGGCGGGGCGCCAGGAGGTCAGGCGGTGCAGGGTGGTGTCCAGGCCCCTCTCGTCGTTGTCCAGGAGCGCGGCGATCAGGGCGACGGTGTCGGCGCGGGGTGAGCCGGCCGGGGCGGGGAGATCCTTCAGGCGGGGGACGAGGTGGGCCGCGGCGCCGTCCGAGGCCGCGGCGGCCAGCGCGGCGAGAGCGAACCGGGCAGCGTCGGCCTCCTCGTCCCAGCGGGCCAGGAGGCGCGGCAGCGCGCGGCCGATGGCCCGCCGCGTCAGCTCCGTGCCCGCGGGCTCCTGCCAGACGTCGCCGAGCGCGGCGCTGCGGTCGGCCGTGGAGACGGCGAGCCAGGCGCCGGTGGCCGCGAGCTGGAGCAGGTCACCGAGCACGATCACCCGGACCGCGGGCGGGATGCCGCCGTCGCGCGCCAACTCGGCCAGGAAGGGGACGGCCTCGACCGTGTCGTCGGTGCAGGTGCCCTGATGGGCCACGGCATCCGCCAGGTCGCCCAGGAACGCGCCCGTGGTCGCGTACGGCTCGCCGAAGGCGAAGGCCTCGTCGAGCAGCCACCCCACGGAGCCGGGGGCCGCGTCCGCAGCGCCGTACATCCGCTCCGCCACGGCCACGGCCGCCCGCACCACGCCCTCGGGCCGGTCGGGTCCGCCGGACGCCAGTCCGGTCCACCGCGGCCCCAGGGCGGGCGGGGCCGGGTCGGCGGGCAGCGGGGCGGGCGGGGTGACCTCGGCCGTGGCGCGCTCGTGCAGCAGGCCGTCCCGGGTGAAGGCCTGTTGCAGGGTGGCCGCGTGCCCCTCGGCGCCGCCCTGGCGGAATCCGCCGTGGGACCGGGCGACCCCGGCGATCCGTATGCGCTCATGCCGGAGGAACGGCTCCAGCGCGCGGCGGTCGTGGCCGGTGTGGACGGCCAGCGAGAACACCTGCCACCAGCCGGTCAGTTCGGGATCGAGCGACGGCTTGCCGTACCAGAAGCTCGACGGATCGGACCGGAAGTGATCGTGGGCCCGCGCGGCGATCAGCCGGTGCCCGAGCGCGGCGAGCTCCGCCGCGGCCTGCCGCGCGGCGTCCTCGGTGGGCAGACACAGCGTGTGCTGGACGCCCCACGCGGGTGGGGAGGCGGCCGGCGGGTCGGTGGGTGTCATGTCGTCGATGGTGCACCCGACCACTGACAGCGCCGCCCGCGCACACTGCCACCCGCGCACACTGCGGCCCACTCATATCGGCGATCGGCGACGGCGCCGTCGGCCCAGCGCAGTACGGGGGAACGGCCTGCGATGCGCTCGAGCATTGGTCGATCAGCGCGCCGCTGTGCGGATGATGGCCTCGGCGGTCCGCCAGAGGCGGGGGAGGAAGCGGGTGACCTCCTCGGCGCGGTGGAGGAGGTCGGCGGTCGAGGCGATGCCGAGGTCGGCGACGGCGGCGCGGAAGGGCGGGGTGAGCGCCTGGTGGGCCTCGGGGGCGTCGGCGGCCAGGATGGCGTGGCAGCGGGCGAAGGTCGCGATGATCCAGAAGACCGCCTCGTGGTGGCGGCCGCGGTCGATGAGGTCCTGGCTGCCGTCGATCGCGATGGGCCGCGCGGCCGGGGTGATGTCGCTGCTGAAGGGGAACGGCGTCCTCGCCACGGCGGCGGTGGCGTCGAACGTCGTGGCCAGCTCCCGCAGATGGTGCGCGACGCGTTCGGCGGGCAGGTGGGCGCAGCCGAGGAGGCCGAGGAGTTCGGGGTAGAGGTCGAGACGGCCATGGTCGGCGAGGACGTCGCGGGCGGCCGGATAGCGCAGCCGTACGGTGGGGTTGCGCAGGGCGGCGACGAGCAGCACATGGGTGGTCACGCCGGTGGGGAACAGCCAGGACGTCACCTGTTGGTGGAACGGCGCCGATGTGTCGATTGACGCGAGCCCGCGCTCGATCCGGTCGCGGGCGTCCTGGCATCTGCGGCGCACCCACGGCCGGGCGGCGAAGTCGCGCGAGACGCGGGCGCGCAGGGCGCGCAGCCGGCCGGTGGGGTCGTCGATGACCGTGTCGGTCCGGAAGCTGTTGGCCAGGTGGTACGAGGAGAGAACGGCGTCGGGCGGGGCGAGCAGCGCCCAGGGCAGGTAGCTGACCTCCAGCAGCGCGCCGTCGTGGTGGAGTTTGCCCGGCTTGGGCGGCGGGTCGTCCTCGGCGGTGACGACCACGACGTCGACATCGGAGGTCGGGGGCAGCTCGGTGTCGTCGGGCAGGCCGACCGTCGAACCGCTGAAGTACGCCCCGCGGTAGGCGGGGTCGGGGCGGGCGTACCGGTCCACCCACTGGGCCGCGGCGGCACGTGCGAAGCCGACCTTCACCATGCGATCTCCCTGCGTTGTCAGACCACCGTGGCACAGTCGACCACATGGACACCGATCGCTTCTGGAGCGTCATCGAATCCGCGCGGGCGGGCGGCCCGGGCGGCCCGGACGGAAAGCCTTTCGACGAGGCGCTGGTCGACCTGCTCGCCGCGCTCTCGAAGGAAGACATCCTCGACTTCCAGACGCGGTTCGACGAGATACACGGCGCCGTCTATCGGTGGGATGTCTGGGCCGCCGCCTATCTCATCGGCGGCGGCTGCTCCGACGACAGCTTCATCGACTTCCGCGCCGGGCTGATCGCGCTGGGCCGCGCGTGGTACGAGCGTGCGGCCGCCGACCCGGACAGCCTCGCGGAGCACCCGGTCGTGATCGAGTGCGCGGCCGGCGGCTGCGATGAGGCTCTGTTCTACGAGGACGTCAACTACGTGCCCAGCACGGCGTTCGAGCGGATCGCGGCAGTCGGTGAGGACTTCTACGAGGAGTGGAAGCGGCACCGCTCCGCCCAGGTCGGCAGCGGGGAAGGCGGCCTCGGGACGGGCGCCGAGGCGGACATGGGGGAGGACTTCGACTTCGACGACCATGAGGAGATGAGCCGCCGCCTGCCGCGCCTGGCGGCGCTGTGTCTGGATGAGCTCGCGGCCTGAGCTGTTCCCGCGTCCGCGTGGCAGCGCGTGATCGATCGCCCTCGCCCGCGGCGGATCGCCCCGGGGGGCGCCTGTTACGCCGGCGACATCACCTCGTACAGGTTTCCCGTCTCGTCCTGGAAGAACAGGCCCCGGGGGCACAGGGGGTGGTCGATCCGGCCGTTGTCGGGCTGGGTGGGGTCGCTGCCGTAGGGGATGCCCGCCGCGCGGATCCGGGACAGGATTCCGTCGAAGGTGGCCGGGTTCACGTCGAAGGCGAGGTGGTGCCCTTCGGGGTCGGCCATGGTCATGAAGTCCAGGGTGAGTGTGTCGTTCACCCGTACGGGGGCGAAGTGGCCGTGGCGGCCGGCGGGCGGCAGTGCCTCCAGGCCCATGACGGAGGCGAAGAAGCGGGCCGCCTCGCGGTGGTTGGCGGCGGGGACGATGGTGTGGTTCAGCGTGACGGTCATGTGCCGCTCCCGGAGTGGTCGAGGGTGCCGTGCAGGAGGACGTCGACGAGCTCCACCGGATCGACGTCGGCGCCCTCGGCGCCGAAGTGCAGTTGGGTGAAGAGCATGCCGAGGAAGATCGAGGCGACTCTTTCGGGGGGCAGGCGCAGGGCCGCCCGGTCGGGTTCGACGAGTTCGGTCAGGGCGTCGCGGGTCGCGCGCATCGACGCCTCCCGGCTGTCCGCCGGCCGGTCGGGCCCGCCGTGCGGGGCGTCGGCGGCCTGGGGGTCGGGGGCTCGGGTGCCGTTGGCCCGGGTGCTGTCGGCCCCGCCGCCGGTCGCCCGGGCGGCGGGGGTGCGTTCGCGGCGGTGGCCCGAGGCCTGCAGCGCCCCGGCCACCGCGCCCATGCGCGCCAGGTGGGCCCGCATCGCCTCGGCCGCCTCGGCCAGCCGGTCGGCGAGCGGCTGGCCGAGGGAGATGGAGGCCAGCTCGCGCAGCACATGACTGGGGTTCATCGCCTCAGCCGTGCACGCGGCCAGCACCTCCTCCTTGTCCTTGAAGGCGCGGAAGATCGTCGCCTCGCCGATGCCGGCGGCGCGGGCGATCTGTGCCGTGGTCACCGCGGCGCCGTACTCGGCGACCAAGGGGAGCGCGGCGGCGACGATCATCGCCCGGCGCTGCTCGGTGCTCATGCCCGGCGCACGCCGCCGGGCCGGTGGTTCTGCCATGCCCTCACCGTACGGAGTGAGTACTCACTCCGTCAATGCGCGAGACGACGCGTTGACGCGATGTCATGGAATCGTGCTGACCCGGTTCGTGTTGTGTGCGGGCTGTGAACCAGGTGACGGCTGTGGCCAGGTGCGCGGGCATAGTGGGGGCTTGTCCCGGAAGGGGCACGAGGCGGCAAGCAGCAAGAAGCCGCAACCAGCAAGAAGCGACAAGCAGCAAACGCAACACAGCACCACACAGGGGGACAAGGCTCCATGCCATCGATACGCCGCTCCGCCGCAACCGCCGCGGCCATGGCCGCGCTGCTCGCGGTCACCGCCACGGCCTGCGGCCCGAGTGACGACAACGCCGGGTCCGAGCCGAGCGCTTCGGCCACCGCCGGGGACAAGGCCAAGGAAAAGGAAGGCCTGAAGATTCCGGACGGGGTGCCGACCAGTCTGGACGACCTGAAGAAGTGGAAGGACGGCGGCTGGAAGAACTGGGACAACTGGGCCCGCAAGGCTTCCGATTTCGCCAACCCCGTCATCAAGGACTTCTGGCAGCCGTCCCGGATGGCCGAGGCCAAGGACTCGCCGAACACCGTCTCCGCCAAGAGCGCCGGTCAGGGCCAGGCGGCCACCGACCCCGAGCCGGCCGCGATCCAGGCCAAGCAGGTCTCGCGGCCGTACCACCAGAACATGGCGCCGGTCGGCAGGGTCTTCTTCGACAGCCCGGACGGGCCGATGGTGTGCTCGGGCACGGTCGTCGAGGACCCGGCCCACCCGGGCAAGTCCAATCTGGTGTGGACGGCGGGCCACTGCGTGCACTCCGGCAAGCAGGGCGGCTGGATGCGGAACATCGTCTTCGTGCCGTCGTACAACGACAACGGGCTGCCGGCCGAGCGGACCGGGACCGCCGCGAGCCAGGAGGTCACCCCGTACGGCGTGTGGTGGGCGGACTGGTCGCAGACCTCCTCGCAGTGGATCGCCGAGGGCGCCCACACCGGCAACGTCGCCTCGTCGTACGACTTCGCGGTGCTCCATGTGAAGCCGGAGAACGGTGGCGGCAAGTCGCTGCAGGAGACGGTCGGGGCCGCGGTCCCGGTGTGGTTCGACGCGCCGGCGGCGAACCAGGTCAGCTCGATCGGCGCGTACGGCTACCCGGCGGCGCCGCCGTACGACGGGGCGCTGATGTTCAGCTGCCTGGACCGGCCCAACCGGCTGTCGTTCTCGCCGACCGCGCCGACGATGTACCGGATCGGCTGCACGATGACCGGCGGCTCGTCCGGCGGCGGGTGGCTGGTGAACCGCGGTGGCAGGACGGCGCTGGTGTCCAACACCTCCATCAGCTCCAACGCGCACACCTGGCTCGCCGGGCCGCGTCTGGGCAGTGAGGCCAAGGGCGTGTTCGACGCGATCAGCCGGAAGTTCGCGGCCAACGGCTGACCCGCGGCGTCACCCCGCGCGCCTCGTGGGCTGTGTCGACGCAGTGGGTCACGAGGTGCGCGGGGGGCGGTCTGCGGCAAGAGTGGGGGTATGGCCGAGAACATCCTGTTTCTGGATCTTCCGGGGCCGGAAGCGGCCCCTCAGGCGCTCGACGCACTGGTCCGCGCGGACGATGCGGGCACGCTGGAGCTGTGCGAGGGCGCGGTGATCGCGCGGGCCGTGGACGGGACGCTCGATCTGCCGGACTGCGTGGACCACTCCGGGGCCCGCTGCTTCACCATGGACGACCTGATGGGCGGGCTCGTGGGCCTGCTGGGCGGGCCGCTGGGCCTGATGATCGGCTTCGGGGAGGGCGGATACGTCGGCGCGGCCCGGGACGCGCGCGAGGGCATGGGCGCGCCCGGGCGTATGGGCGCGGGCGAAGGGGTCCGCGCGGGCGAGGGGGTGGGTGTGAGCGCCGCCCTGGAGATGCTGGCCGCCGAGGTCCCGCCGGGCACCACCGTGCTGGTCGCCGATGTGCGCGAGCCGTCTCCCGAGGCGGCCGACCGGGCCCTGGCGCCGTACGGCCACCCGGTCGCCCGGTACCCGGCCGGCCGGGTGCGCAGGGAGATCGAGTCGGCGAAGGCCGACCCCTCCTAGACCCCTCCTGGACCCCCTAGGCCCCTCCTGGGAGTCCAGGTGGGGCCTAGGAGTCCAGCAGCGGCTTGCCGTAGCAGCGGCTGGACTCCTCGAAGCGGTACAGCCCGAACTTGGGGATCGGCACATAGCCGGAGGAGGTGTAGAGCGCGATGGCCTCCGGCTGCTCGGTCCCCGTCTCCAGCACCATCCGCCGCCGCCCCGCCGCCCGGGCGCTGTCCTCCAGCGCGGCCAGGATCCGGCGGGCCAGCCCCTGCCCCCGCGCCTCCCGGACCACGAACATCCGCTTGATCTCGGCGTCCCCGTCCGAGTGACCCTCCTCGCTGTGCTCCTGGCTGCGCCAGCCGCCACTGGCCACCGCGCGGCCCTGTGCGTCGTACGCGAGGAGGTACAGCCCCTGGGGCGGTTCGAAGTGCGTCGGGTCCATGACGGTCAGGTCGGGGTCGCCGTAGCGCTCGACGTATTCGGCCTGCACCTCGTCGTTGAGCTTGACGGCGTCGGGGTGGTCATAAGGGATGGGCTGGATATTCATGCGAGAGATCGTACATTCATGCGAGGCGGCGGGGTGCTCGGTTTTTTCTGGCGTATCGTGCCGGAATGCTCACCGTGACCACCGTGAATGTAAACGGGCTGCGCGCCGCAGCCAAGAAGGGCTTCCTGCCATGGCTCGCGGGCACCGCCGCGGACGTGGTGTGCCTGCAGGAGGTGCGTGCCGAGCCCGGTGAGCTGACCGCGCCGGTCCGCGAGCCCGACGGCTGGCACACCGTGCACGCCTCGGCGGACGCCAAGGGCCGGGCCGGGGTCGCCGTCTACACACGGCGGGAGCCCGAGGGCGTACGGGTCGGCTTCGGGTCCGCGGAGTTCGACGGCAGCGGCCGCTATCTGGAGGTGGACCTGCCCGGGGTGACGGTCGCCAGCCTGTATCTGCCCTCGGGGGAGGTCGGCACGGAGCGGCAGGAGGAGAAGGAGCGCTTCATGGGCGAGTTCCTGCCCTACCTGAAGGAGCTGCGCGAGCGCGCCGCGGCCGGCGGGCGCGAGGTGCTGGTGTGCGGCGACTGGAACATCGCGCACCGGGAGGCCGACCTCAAGAACTGGAAGGCCAACCGGAAGAAGGCCGGGTTCCTCCCCGAGGAGCGCGCGTGGCTGAGCCGGGTGTACGACGAGGCGGCGTACGTGGACGTGGTGCGCGCGCTGCACCCGGACGTCGAAGGGCCGTACTCGTGGTGGTCGTACCGCGGGAAGGCCTTCGACAACGACGCGGGGTGGCGCATCGACCTGCTGGTCGCCACGCCGGGGCTGGCCGAGCGGGCCGTGAAGGCGCAGGTGGAGCGGGCGGCGAGCTACGACCAGCGGTGGAGCGACCACGCCCCGGTGACGGCGGTCTTCGGCGGCTGACAGGGGCGGCCCCGGGCTGAGATGCTGCGCCGGTGAACACTGCGGCAGCGGATTGGGAGCGGCGGGTCGCGGACCTGTGGGCCGCCTTCGACGACCACGACCCCGCCGACTTCCTGGCGGCGATGAAGGCACTGGCGGCCGAACTCCCGGCCGGCGACCCCGTCGCGGCCTTCGAGACGGCCTCGGCGTACGACGCCACCGACCGCGAGGAGGAGGCCGCCCCGCGCTACCGCGAGGCCCTGGCCGCCGGACTCACCGGTCCGCGGCGCCGCCAGGCGGTGATCCAGCTGGCCAGCACGGTGCGCAATCTCGGCCGGCCTGAGGAGGGCGTCGCGCTGCTCACCGCGGAACGCGAAGCGGAATCCGACGAACTCGACGACGCCGTCGCCGCGTTCCTCGCGCTCGCGCTCGTCGACGCCGGGCGGGAGCGTGAGGCGGTGGCCCTCGCCCTGTCGGCCCTCTCCCGCCATCTGCCCATGTACAACCGCTCGCTGGCGCGCTACGCCGACGAACTCGCGGGCGAGGCGGGCGAGGCAGACGAGGCAGGCGAGGCGGGCGAAGCGAGCGAGGCGGACGGGGCGGAACGCTGAGCGAGACGCCGAACGGCGCGCGCGTGCACCGCTGGCCGGAGGGGGCCGGCCGGGGTGACCTCCCCGCGTTCGCCCTGGCCGACTCGGAAGACAACAGCGTCTGGGGCGTCTGCGCCGATGTCTCGGGCCTGTTCGTCGAGCCGCCCGTCCGCTCCTACCAGCTCCTGGCCTGCGCCCCGGCGGGCCCGCTGCGCGACGCGCTGGGCGGCGCGCCAGGGGCGGGCGGCGGGGCGCCGCAGGCGCCGTGGCCCCTGGGCGAGCTGTGGCTGCGGCCCCTCGGGGACGACCGGTGCCCGGAGGGTTCGGAGCGGCTCGACGCCTGGCAGCTGGAGGACGTACGGGTCATCGGCCACCGCCCCCACCCCGGTGACCCCTCCCTGGTCGACGTCTTCATCGAGGGCGCCGACGGCTACCCGGACCCGCCCGACGATCCGTACCTCGCGGCGGGCCTGCTGCTGCACGACGGCCGTGAACACCTCGGCACCTGCGCCGACTTCTCCGACATCGTCGCACCCGACGACGACCGGTCCGCTGCGGATGCCCCGCTGTGCCTCCTCGGCTGCGCCCCCGGCGACCGGCTCCGGTCGGCCCTCGCGGCCGGGACCCGCCGCCGGCTGCGGCTGGAGGAGGCCATGCTGCTGGTCCTCGACCGGAACGGCGCGGAGGACACGTACCGGTACGTCCATGCCGAGATCGCCGACTGGAAGCCGTCACCCCTCGGCCCCGGCCTCCTCGACATCCGCCTCACCCAGGGCCTGTGGGACCCGCCGCCCCCGCGGGCCAGGCCCCTCTGGCAGCGGTGGTACGACGGTCCGCCGACGGCCCCGAACCAGTGGGCCGGGTACGGGACCGGCGACCGCGAGCTGTGGCTCGACTGCGTGCGCGAGCGAGGGCGCGGCCCGGCCGTTCCGGCCGCGCCGCCCGGGCGCGTGTACGAGGTGGACGGGCGCCACATCACGGATGTGCCCGGCCTCTATCTCGCCCTCGGCGAGGCCATGCGCGGCCCCGGCGGCTACTTCGGCGGAAACGCCGACGCGCTGGACGACTGCCTCTGCGGAGGCTTCGGGGTCACCACGCCGTGCACGCTGGTCTGGCACGACGCACAGGTCGCGCGGCGGAGCCTCCAGCGCGTCCTCGACTCGCAGGGGGAGCCGTACAGCTACTTCGACCTGGTGCTCGAGGTCCTGAGGGAGCGCCGGGTCGAGGTGCGGCTGATGGACTGGGCCTGAGCCGCCTCAGGTGCAGTCGTTGGTGACGTCCCAGCAGGTCTCCTCCGGCAAGTCGGCCGGATCCGGTGAGTCCGTCGAGGGCGGCGGGTCGTCGGTCGGCGCCGGCGGGTCATACGGGGTCCAGGTCGGTGTCGGTGAACTCCGCGCGGGCTGCGACTTCTTGGGGGCCGTCGTCTTCGGGGGCGTGGGCGTAGGCGTGGGCGTCGACGAGGTCTCCCGCGGTTCGGTGGCCGACGGTTCGTCCTTGACGGGTTTCGCGTCGGCGGCGCTGGAGGAGGCACCGCCGGAGGGACGGCTCGGTGTGACCGAGGAGGTGCCGGCCGCCGGCGCCTCCGTACGGCTGCTCTCGCGCGGCTCGCCGGGTTTGTCGCCGGGGTGCAGAATCGCCGTGGCCGCGGCGGTCAGGAGCACGATGGCGACCGTGGCCGCGATGACCACGCCCGGTCGCCGGAGGCGGCGCCCGGCGACCTTCAGCCCCTTCGGCTCTTCGGGCCGCGCTGCGCGGGGGGAACTCCCCGCCCCCGCCCCCGCGGTCACCGGCTCCGGGCCCTCGGCCAACGGTTTCGGGCCCTTGGTCACCGGCTCCGGGTCTTCGGCCAACGGTTTCGGGCCCTTGGCCAATGGCTCCTCGGCCATGGGCGTCAGCTCCTCGGCCAACGGCTCCTCGGCCAACGGCTCCGGGTCCTCCGTCCCCGGCTCCGCGACCGACACCGTCTCCACGGTGGGTGACGGCACGGTGATGTCCGTGGGCGACGCCCCCGCGGCCTCGGAGGACTCCTGCTCGACCTCGACGGCCAGGCGCCTGCGGACCCCCACCCACTCCTCTGCCGTGGCCTCGTCACCGCTGCAGGCGCGGACGAAGGCCGCCACCAGCTCCTCCCGGGGCAGCTCCTGTCTGTTCAGCGCTCCGGCGAGGGTGGCACGCGGCAGCACGTCCCCCGCCGCCCCGGCACGGCGTTCCAGCTCGCGATAGCTCAGATCAGCCCATTGGCGCAGCTGACGCATCACCGCCACGAACTCCGCGGAGTCCTTGACGTCGTGCGGCTGTGGAATCCTTCCGTCCACTTCGGCCCCCGTGTGTTTTGTTGTGTCGGAGCTCGGTCCTCCCAGGGCAGCTTAAAGGGCTCGCCAAGGAAACTCGCAAAGAGTCACGGTCACTTGCCGTGCATATGCCGCTCGACGACTTCTCGCACCCGGTGCCTCAGCCAGCCTTCTTCGCCGTTCGGGTCCAGGCCCTCCGCCGTGAAGACGGCGTCGGTGAACTCGTCCACGTCGGTGGGCGGCGCTTCGCGCAGCCGGCGTATGTCGTCCGGCGGAAGACAGAAACCGAGGTCGACGCACAACTCATAGAGGAGCGCGTAGGCCTCATCCGACGACAGAGGATTTGTCATGCCTGGCTACGGTACCGATGGCGCGCGCCCCGGGCACCTGCTTTGCGGGGATCAGACGTCCGCCGCGCGCCGAGGGGCGCGCCCCTGCGCCTCGAACCGGTCCTGCGCGGCCAGTACGTCGTCCGTGTACCGCTTCGCCCACGCGCCCATCGCCCGCATGGGGACGAGCAGGGCGGTTCCGGCCTCGGTCAGCGCGTAGTCGACGCGCGGCGGCGCCTCCGCGTACGTACGGCGCTCGACCAGGCCGTTGTACTCCAGGCGCCGCAGCGCGTCGTTGAGGACCTTGGGGCTGATCCCGCCGATCCGGGCGACCAGCGCCCGGGGCCGCATCGGGCCGCAGGCGCCGAGAGTGTAGACCACGACGCTGTCCCAGCGGTTCGCGAGCACCTCGAACGCGATGCGCGCACGGCAGTCCGCGGTGTACGCGTCCGCGGTGTGTGCCGTGTCCGCGGCGTTCGTGTCCGCCGCGTGCGCGGGCGCGGCGTCCCGCGGGCGGGTCGGCATCTCCATGCGCGTATCCTGCCCGATCCGACGCACACCGCGCGGTGTGCGTCGGCCGCCCCGGCGCCCCGGGCCGCCGCCCCGGGCCGCCGTGCCGTGTCAGGCCATGACCACCGCCAGCCCCTCCGGCGCCGTCACGCTCACCGCTCCGTCCGCCGCCAGCGCGACGTCCAGCCGCCCCCGCCGACCTGGAGCCCCGTCACCGTCAGCGGGCCGTACGCCCGGGCGAAGGTGGGGGCCACGGTGACCGTGCCGCCCGGGACGTCGGCCTCCAGGCCGAGGGCCGAGCGCAGGACCTGGACCGAGGAGGCGGCCGCCCACGCCTGGGGGCGGCAGGAGGCGGGGTAGGGGGCGGGGCGCGGGCCCGCCTCGGCGCCGTGGCCGGCGAAGAGCTCCGGCAGCCGCGCGTCGAACCCCGCCGACGCCGTCAGCAGGCCCGCCGCCAGCGGCGCCGCCGCGTCCGGGAAACCGGCCCTGACCAGGCCGTGCACGGCGATCGCGGTGTCGTGCGGCCAGATCGAACCGATGTGGTAGCCGTACGGGTTGAAGCCCACCGAGTCGCTGCTCAGCGTGCGCAGGCCGTGGCCCGAGTCGAGGTCGGGGCCGGTCAGCCGGGCCGCCAGCGCCGCGCTCTCCTCCCGGTTCAGCAGGCCCGTGCCGAGGAGGTGGCCGAAGCCCGAGGTGACCGAGTCCACCGGCCTGCCGTCGCGGTCCAGCGCGACCGCCGGGTAGGGGCCCCGGGCGTCCTCCACCCAGAAGCGCGTCCGGAACCGGTCGGCGAGCCCTTCCGCCCACTCCTCCCACGCGTCCGCGCCCGGCCGCCCGAACGCGCGCAGCAGCGCCGCCCCGCCCCGCGCGGCCTCGTACGCGTACGCCTGCACCTCGCACAGCGCGATCGGCGGGTCGGCGAGGCGGCCGTCGCGCCCTTCGTGCAGGATCTTGCCCGGCTGCTCCTCCGTGGCCGGATCGACGGCCGCGCCCTGGCGGCGGGCGAGCGTGCGCAGCGTGCCGGCCGCGAGGTCGGTGCCGAGCGGGAGCAGCATACGGGCGGCCCACAGCGAGTCGCGGCCGAAGAGGGTCAGGAACCACGGGGCCCCGGCGGCCAGGAACTGGTCCACGCCGCCCGTCCGTCCCACGCGCCTCTCGTCGGACCGCGGGTCCATCAGGCGCAGCCGGTCAGCGTCGGCGACCGACTGGTCAAGCCACTGGTCGAAGCGGCGGTCCGCGCTGCGCAGGGCCGGGGTGCGCCACGGTACGGCGTCCGCCGGGGCCGCCGGGAACTGGTCGCCGTCCGCGTACGCCGCCGTGCAGCGCAGCGCCGCCGTCCACGAGGCCCCGGGGGCCAGTTCGACGTCGTACGACAGCCGGCCCTCCGCCGCCTCCAGCGCGTCCGGCGCCGGCTCGCTGACCAGGCGTACGGAGAAGCCGTCGCGGGACCACGCCAGACCGTGCCCATCACTCGCGGCCCGTGCCGGCACCGGCTCCAGGACGTGGCCCGACTTCAGGGGGCGAACTCGGGGGCCGTCAAGGAGTAGGGGCCCGGCTCCGCCCGCATCCTGCCTTATCCGGCGCACACCGCGTGGTGTGCGTCGGCCTGCCTAAAGTCCCCGTCATCACCAAGGTTTCTCAGGACGGGAGCACCATGCGCATCGGGATTCTGGGCACGGGCGGGATGGCCACGACACTGGGCGGCGCGTGGGTCCGCGCCGGACACGACGTCCTCGTCGGCGGGCGCGACCGCGCGGCGGCGCAGGCCACCGCGGGGCGTATCGGCGCCGCCGGGCACGGCACGCTCGCCGACGCGGCGGCGTACGGCGATGTCGTCCTGGCGGCCGTCCCGGCGGACGTGGCGCCCGAGCTGGTCAAGGGGGTCGCGGACGTCCTCGGCGGCCGTACCGTGATCGACTGTACGAACCCCGTCGTGCCGACCGACGACGGCCTGATGCTGTCCACCGGCGGCACGACCTCCATCGCCCTGCGGATGGCGGAGGCCGCGCCGGACGCCCACGTGGTCAAGGCGTTCAACCTCTGCCACGACAGCATCTGGACCCTGCCGCGCCCGGCGTTCGAGGGCGCCCCGCTGGCCGTCCCGTACTGCGGCGACGACCCGGGCGCCCTCGACCGGACCGCCGCGCTGATCACCTCCATGGGCTGCACGCCCATCCCCTGCGGGGGCCTCGCCCGCGCGGTGTACGTGGAGGCGACGGCGGCCCTCGCCATCGGAATATGGATGAACGGCGCGGAACCCCGGTTCGCGTTTCCGGTGCCCATGGCGGCGCCCGGCACACCTGCCTCCTAGGGTTTCCGGGAGGCGCACGCCGTGTCGGCACGGACCGGCCGTGGCCGGGTGCGCCGCCTGTCGTACGACCGGTGATGGCTGGCCGTCCATGTCGTCGGTCACGAACGCGGAGCTGTCGGTGCCGGTGTCGATCGCGGGGCTTTTCGCACCGATCCGGTGGACCGGCCCGTCGGGGGCCAGCAGCGGATCGATCACCCTGATGGCGCCGGAGGGCACGGTCATGCCGACGGTCGCGGAGCCGGTCGGCCACGCGATGTTGCCGGCGTAGCTCATGTTCACTGGTTTCTTGAATTCGTTGAACAGCTTGCCCTGGCCTCCCGCGACCACATTGTTGGCGATGGTCGAGTCGACCGGCGGGAGCCTGTAGTTGGCGCCGACCTCGATATTCGACACGTTGTTCACGAAGGTGTTGTTCACGACGGTCGCCCGGTAGACACGCCAGAGTTGTTGTAGATCGTGTGGTCCTGGCCGTAGATCCGGATCCCTCCGGTTCCCGCCTTCCCCTCGCCGAGGAAGAAGTTTCCGTAGAACGCGCCGCGGTTTCCGTGCCGCTGTGACAGCACGCCCTGCGAGGAGCGGAACGTGTTGTAGCGGACGGTGTTGTCGTTGCTCTTCACGGAAACGATTTCCGGATCACCGTCGCAGTCCTCGAAGAGGTTCGACTCGACGACGGTGAATCCGTTCGACTGGGAGATCCCGCTCCAGTCGACCCGGATCGCCTCCATTTCGTTCTCCGCACGCGGGCCGATATTGCGGAAGTGGTTGTGGTCGATGAGATCGTGCTGCGACTGCTGGGTCTCGGAGCCGTCGACGGTGATGGGCTGGTCGGCGGTGCCGTTCCTGCCGGTCATCTTGCCCTGATCGCCACCGTCGCCGTCACCGCCGTCGGGCCCGTTGACGGTGGTCTCGGTGATGCTGGTTTAGCCGTTGGTGGTGTTGCCGTGGCCGACGATGCGCAGGCTGACGGTCACCGGAGGACCCGCCGCCGACGCGACCGGGTGGTATACCCCCAAGACCCCGACGGTGAGCACGCCCACCAAGGGCGCACGATACGTTCGTCTCATCGGGACCTCACTTCGCCTCGACGTCGTACACCCGAACCCAGTCGACCTCGAACACGGCCGGGCGCAGGCCGCTGTCGCCGGTGAAGTTGTCGAGCTGAATGTTGAGATGTCCCGAGGGCATCGCCTGGATGTTCCCGCGGTCGGAGTTCGCGCCGCCCGACAGCCGGAACCATTCGACACCGTCGACGTAGCCGGCCAACGCGTCCGGTGTCCACTCGAACGCGAAGTTGTGCCACTGCGTCATGTCCATGGGGCAGAGGTCGCGGCGTTCTTTCTTGTCCGACGGACTCTTCGGATAGTGCAGGAACGCCGTGAGGCACTGCGCGTCGGGGTTCGAGTATTCGACCCAGTCGTACTCCCCGTTTTCGAGCCGGTTGCCCGCGGTGGGCCAGATCAGGTGCAGCGCATGGTAAAGCCCGCCGTCCGATCCGAGGTTCCGCGAGCGTGACCGGATTTCCCACCGGCCGTACTGGGCGTCACGCTTCTGCCTGATCCATCCTGTATCGCCGTTCGCCTCGCCGCGCATGGTGAGCATGCCGTCCGAGACGGTGCTGTTCTTCGCGCACCGGCGGCCGTTTCCGGCGTGCCCCTCCCAGCATCCGGCCGTGCCGCCGACGTCGCCCGACGGCACCGCCCACTTCGCGGAGTCGACCGGGCCGGTGTAGCCGAACTCGTCGGATATCGGCAGCGGTGTGCCCCAGCCGTACCGTTCGGCGGCCTGCGTCTGGTCGGATGATCCCTCGTCGCCGTGTGTGACGCTCAGACCGTAGATCTTCACCTCGCCGTAGTTGCCGTCGCTGCACGGCGAGGAGTTGCCGCAGTTGGCCTGGGTGTACGCGCCTGCCTTGAAGTAGGCGCCGGAGAAATTCTTCGAGAGCGTGGTCTGCAGCACGCCATTGTAGTAAGCCTTGATTTTTCCGTCGCTGACCACGAACTTGGCCTGGAATTTGGTGCCGAGCACGTAGTTGTCCGTCACCAGCTTGTGGTGGCTGGAATCGCCGTCGGTGATGTAGAGCTTGCTGCCTTCCAGGCGGAAGACCGAGACGTCGTCGTCGGCGTCGTGGATCTGCCCGGCGACGACATGGGGCTTGTCCTCGGGCAGCGCCGTGATGGCTTGGTCGATCACCATCGTGTGTTTGCCCGACGTCGACGACCAACTGGCCTTCGTCTGCCCCGAGTCCGTCATCTCGCGCAGTTCCGAGCGGGGGTAGCTGGAACCGCTCGTGGTGACCCCGTTGACGGCGGCACGGAACTGGACCGCGTCGCAGTCCGGGGTTGAGGTGAACCACGGGTCGTTCGCGTACGTGGCGAGTTCTGGTTGCTCGACGTTGGTCGGCTTCTCTTCCTCGCCAACCGGCAACCCGACGTACCAGTTCGTCAGGTTCAGCACCTCGGCCGGGTAGTCACAGCTGCCACCGCCATCTCCGCCGTCGGGCCCGTTGACGGCGGTTTCGGTGATGCTGGTCCAGTCGTTGGTGGTGTTGCCGTGGCCGACGATGCGCAGGTATCGGGCGGAGGTGTCGGCGAAGTCGTAGTTCTGGGGTTCGAGTGTGGTGCCGGTGCTGGTCTTCCGTGCCAGTGCTGTCGTCCATGACGATCCGTCGTTGGACAGTTGGACGTCGAAGGTGTCTTTCCGGGTGTCGCCCTTGTGCCAGGCGATCGACACTGAGCCGATGGTCTGGGCCGATCCGAGGTCGTATCGGATCCATACGCCGTCGCCCTCGGCGGACCAGCGGGTGCTCAGGTCTTTGTCGAGGGTGTTGGCGGGGACGTTTCCGTCATGCGCGCTGGCCGAGACGCCCGTGAAGGTCACCGGAGGACCCGCCGCCGACGCGACCGGGTGGAACGCCCCCGAGACCCCGAGGGCGAGCACCCCTACCAAGAGCGCACGATACGTTCGTCGCATAGAGCCTCACTTCGGTTGAAGCACCAGATCAGCCGAGGTGGTTGAGCTGGTGCTGAACGGCTGTGTCCCGAACACCGCCAGGTGGTGCACGGCGATGCGGCGTGCCGAGCCGGGGCCGTGTCGGAGAGCGTTCTTCCAGGTGTGGCGCCATGGCGACCCGGCCGGACTCCGGCCCGCGGGCCAGGCTGTCAGCACCGTGGCGGGACCGGTCCATGCATCGCGTCAGCCTTTAAGAGCTTTAAGCGGCTCGCGCGCTGAGGAGTTGAGGACCGTGGCGGAGCGGAGCCCAGGCGCGGCTCATGGGCGGCTGTTGCTCGCCCGGAACGTGCGCCGGTAGGCGACCGGCGAGACGCCCAGCACGGAACGCATGTGCTGGCGCAGTGAGTTGGCGGTGCCAAACCCGGCGCGATGGGCCACCAGGTCGACTGGGAGGTCGCTGGTCTCCAGGAGCTGACGGGCCAGTTCGATCCGCTGGGCCGTGAGCCAGCGACCCGGAGTCTCGCCGACCTCGTCGCGGAAGCGCCGGGTGAACGTGCGCAGGCTCATCCGCGCGTGGTCCGCCAGTTCACCGAGCGGCAACGGCTCCTGGAGCCTTTCCAGTGCCCATGCGCGCGTCGCGGCCGTGGTCGCGGCTGTGGGCTCGGGAACCGGCCGTTCGATGAACTGCGCCTGCCCGCCGTCCCGCCACGGCGGTACGACACAGCGGCGGGCCACCTGGTTGGCGACGGCGGCACCGTGGTCGCGGCGTATGAGGTGCAGACAGAGGTCGACGCCCGCGGCGACCCCGGCGGCGGTGAGGACCTCTCCGTCGTCCACGAAGAGCACGTCCTCGTCGACCTTGACGCGCGGGAAGGCGCGCTGGAAGTCCTGGGCCACCTGCCAGTGTGTGGTCGCGCGCCGGCCGTCCAGCAGACCGGCGGCGGCGAGGACGTACGAGCCCGTGCAGATGGACACCATGCGGGTCCCGGGGCGGACCCGCGCCAGCGCGGCCGCGGTCCGCGGGGGCAGTGGATCGCCCTGCCCGAAGGGGCCGAGCCGGCTGGTGGGCGGGACGACCACGGTGTCCGCGGTCGCCAGCGCCTCCGGTCCGTGCTCGACCGCCACCGAGAATCCGGCGTCGCTGCTCACCGGTGAGCCGTCCGGGGTGCAGACGACCACCTCGTACAGGGGCCGTCCCCCGGCGTCCTCCGCGCTGCCCAGAACCCGGGACGGAATGCTCAGTTCGAAGGGGTAGACGCCCTCCTGGGCGAGGACCGCGACGCGATGCCTGCCCTCGTCCCCGCCCCCGTCACCGCGGTTTCCTTCACCACCGACCGTCATGGCCGGATTCTGTCGCACCATGACCAAACTGCCAACACTGTGATCGATCGTTCCGGCGCACGCTGGTGGTCCGCGCTCACCAGAGATGAGGAAAAGAACATGAGCGAGACGATGCGTGCCGTCAGCCCCCGTGCGTGGGGCGCCCCCGAGGTCCTGATCCCGGTCGAGGTGGACCGCCCCGAGCCGGGCCTGACCGAGATCCTGGTACGGGTCCGTGCCGCGGGAGTGAACCCGGTCGACTGGAAGGTCCGCGCCAACGGCCCCATCGGCCCCGTCGGCGACCCCCCGATCCTCGGGTACGACGTTTCCGGCACCGTCGAGGCCGTCGGCCCCGGCGTGACCCTCTTCGCGCCCGGCGACGAGGTCTTCGGCATGCCGCGCTTCCCGGAACAGGCAGGCGGCTACGCCGAGTTCGTCACCGCCCCGGCCCGGCGCTTCGTCCGCAAGCCGACAGGCATCGACCACGTCCAGGCCGCCGCGCTGCCGCTGGCCGCACTCACCGCCTGGCAGTCCCTGGTCGACACGGCCGGGCTGCGGGCCGGTCAGCGGGTGCTGATCCACGCGGCCGCGGGCGGTGTCGGCCACCTTGCCGTGCAGATCGCCAAGGCGCGGGGCGCGTACGTCATCGGGACGGCCCGCACCGAGAAGCACGACTTCCTGCGGGGGCTCGGCGCCGACGAGGCCATCGACTACACGCGCGTGGACTTCACCCAGGCGGTGCGGGACGTGGACGTCGTCCTGGACGCCTTCGGCGGGGACTACGGAACGCGGTCCCTCGGCGTGCTGCGCCGCGGCGGCCACCTGGTGACGCTGCCGTCCGGGGACGACCTGCCGGCCGCGGCCGCGGCCGAGGCGGCCGGGGTGCGCTCCGGCTGGACGGTGGTCGAGCCGGACTCGGCAGGGCTGCTGGCGATCGCGCGGCTGGTGGAGGAGGGGAAGTTGCGGGCAGAGGTCGACACGGTGCTGCCGTTGGAGGAGGCGGCCAAGGCCCATGCGTACGGGGAGTTGGGCCGGACCCGGGGCAAGATCGTCCTCACCGTCTGAGTTCTGTCCGGCGGATCGCGTCCGTGCGGCCCGCCGGACAGCTCGTGGCCCAACTTCTCAGACTTGTCCCGTACCCACATACGGGACAAGCCTCAGCGGACGCGGCAGCCCTCACCCCTCCTCCGGCAGGGGCGGCAGCGGCGCCGGCCGCTCACCCGGGGATGGGCCAGCCGATGACCTGATCGAGCTCGACATCGCGAAGGACGGCGTTGTCCAGCTTGACGTCGGTGGCATCGGTCAGGCCATGGGGCGGGGCGCCGGTGAGGACCCGGCCCAAGCGCGCGCCGGTCAGGTCCGCGTCCCGAAGATCGGCGCCGGTCAGGTCACAGCCCGCAAGACCGACCCCTCTCATCGAGGCGCCCCTCAGATCGGCCCCGCGGAAATCGCACAGTTTGAAGTGGCAGCCGTCGAGGGTGGCTTGGCGGAGATCGGCCCCGCGAAACGTGCATCGCGTGAACCACAACGGCCGCAGGCACACCGAGACGAGATCCGCACCGTCGAACGACTCGCGCTGAACGGTCGCGTGCTGATGGCGGGACGCGAGCATGTCCTTCAGTGTCACCGGTCGGCCCATGCCGGACATCGTGTCAGAACGGGGCGCTGTGGTCACCGCTCAGGCTTGCGCCGTGGTGGCCCGGCGTAGGCTGGCGCCACCACGCGTGAACGGGGAGCGGAGCAGTGCGGATAGAGCGACACCAGGTGGGCGAGGCCGCGGTTTCGGCGGCTCGTGAGGACTTCGCCAACCGGATCGGTTCGATGGTCCGCTCCATGTCGAAGGCCGGGCGGATGACCACCTACGACTGGGAGCTGATCTCGGAGGAGTTCCTCGACTACCTGGGCGCTCTGTCCGTCGCCACCCCCGACCTCGACACCCCCGAGGCCAAGGCCGTCCTCGACAACGCCACCGAGGCCGCCGCCGGTGCCGTGGCGTATGCCGCGTACTACCCCACCAACGACTTCCACGTCTTCCTCGACTATGTGAACTTCGGGATGAGCTACGACAGCGGGGAGGAAGGGGACCGGGAGTCCATCTCCGCGAGCCACTGGCTCGACGCCTTCTGCCTGGCGGTCCTCTCCGACAAGGCCTCTTGGCACGGCGAGGCGTTCCACTTCGCCCGCAAGCCGTTCGAGGAGGGCGGGGCCGGGCGGCCGGCCGTCGAGCTCATCAACGGCTTCATGGCGTACGTCATCGGGGACACGGGAGACGACGCCGACGACTACCCGCCGACCAGGGAGCAGAAGCTCGCCGCGCTGGACGCCGCGCTCGCCCGGCTACGGGCCCTCGACGCCGCGCCCGGCGAGGGCGGCCTCCTCGACCGGCCGCACTCCGTCGCGCTGGGCGCGCTGCGCGCGCTGACCACCGGCGACCGGGATTCCTTCCGCACCGCGCTGGCCAAGCTGCTGCTCCCGTACAGCGCGCTCCCCGGCCCCGGCGCCAGGCCCCGCACCCTGCTGCCGCTCCTGCCGCTGGCCCTGGCCGCGCTCGCCTACCGCCGCGAGGGCTGGCAGCCGCCCATCGACACCGGGTACCTCCCGCAGGCGCTGGTGACCGGGTTCGAGACGGCGGGGCCACGGGTCCAGGCGTACGGCCGCCTCCGGGGCCCGGACGCGGTCGCCGCGCTGGCCGCCGGGCCGGTGGTGGTCGAGCGGCCCGCAGCCCCGCAGGAGATGAACCCGGAGAGCGAGGCCCTGTTCGAGCAGTACACCAGGGAGGCTCTGACGCCGGAGGGCGGAAAGCCGCTCTCCGCCTGGAACCTGTCGGACGCCCTGCGCTACCAGGACCTCCTGTTCAAGGCCCGCGCCTCGCTCACCGCAGACGTCACGGACCAGCAGCTCGCAAATCTGCGCCTCGCCGCCGAGCTGAGCGCGGCGCTGTTCCGCGCCACGCTCGCCGAGCCCGGCACGGACATCGAGGTGACGATCGACGGCAGCACGCTCAGCTTCCCCGCCTACCACGGTGATCAGGCCGGGCCCGGCGCCTGGCACACCGCCATGAACTTCGCCCTGATCGGCGGCCGGCGCGAGGACATCGCCGCGCTCGTCCTCAGCGGCTCCGCCCGCCTCAAGGGGGACGGCTCCGCCTTCGCCTCGTACCGCCTGGCGCTCCACGACTATCTGCGGGGCGTGGACCCCGAACCCGCCACGGACCGCGCCCTGGAGGACAGCGTGAAGGCCAGGAACTGGGGCTTCTTCCCGCCGCCCGCCGTTCTCCTGTCCCAGCTCGTCGAGGGTGACGAGGAGAGCTTCAACCTCGCCCTCGCCGACGCCCTCGAAGCCCACCGCGCCCACTACCAGGTCGCCGACCGCGCCGACAGCGTCGACGCCGCCATCGACCTCGACACCCTGGCCCTGGCCTGCCACGCCCGCCGCCGGGGCTGGAACATCCGCGTCGTCTCCCCGTACCTGCCGCCGCGACTGCTCGTCAGCTGAAGTCGGCGGCGTGGTCGGACACCCACGCACGGTAGGTGCGGGCCGGTGCGCCCGTGACCGCCTCGACCGCCCCGGTGACGGCCGGGAGAGGGGCGTCGAGCATGTCGGCGTAGCCGTCGAGGAGCGGGTCCACGAAGGCGTCGGGGAAGGAGTCATCGGCCAGCAGCCGCTGACGTGCCTCTTCCCGGGACAGCTCCTGCCAGCGGAGCGGACGGCCCAGCACCTCGCCGATGGTGCGCACCTGCTCCGCCTGGGTGAGGACTTCGGGTCCGGTGAGGGCGTAGGCGGTGTGGCCGTGGCCGTCCTCGGTGAGGGCCCGCACCGCCACGGCGGCGATGTCCGCCTCGTGGAGGAGGGCCATGGGCACGGCCCCGTACGCGCCCCGTACGACGTCCCCGGCGCGGATCTGGCCGGCCCACCACAGGGTGTTCGCGGCGAAGGTGCTCGGGCGCAGATGGGTCCAGACGAGCCCCGACCTCTCGATGAGCCGTTCGACGCGCGCATGGGACCGGCCCACGGGGTGCGTCTGCCGCTCGGGCGCCACGCCCTCCTGGACGGCGCCGGACGACAGGAACACCACCCGGCCGGCATGCCACTTGATGGCATCCACGACGGCGGGGGCCGCGTCGGCGCCGTGGAAGGGCCACATCAGGAACACCGCGTCCACCCCCTTCAGCGCCGCCTCCAGCGCGTCCGGGTCGGCCAGGTCGCCCTGGCGTACGTCGACCCCGCCGGGCAGGGCGGTGGCGCCGGGGTCGCGGGTCAGCGCCCGCACTTCGCCGGTGTGCCCGGCGATGAGCCGGGACACCACCTGCCGCCCCACATTCCCGGTCGCCCCCGTGACGAGGATCGTCCTCTCGGCAGCCATCTGAGCTCTCCTTGCCCGTACGTCCGTTCCGACGGCTTCACGATCGACGTGCCCGGGGGAGCGGTGCCAGCCAGCAGGGCTCCAGTGCCGGAAACCGTCATCGGAGCGGGTGAGACGACGGATGCCGTCACCGCTGTCACCGCTCGGTCGGCGGGGTTTCCCGGTCTCCGTCGGCCCACGCCACCAGCTCCGCGCGGATGCGGCGGTCCATGGCCATCGACAGCTCGGCCTCCACGACCCCCTCGGCCATCGGCCGCAGCTCCTCCAGCGTCGCGCCGATCCGGGAGGCGGGCTCGGCCAGGACCGTGGTGCGCAGGAGGGCGGCGAAGACCTCGGCGATCGCGTCCACATGACGGCGTACGTCGCGTGCCGCCCCCAGGACGGCGGCGAGCGGCAGGCCCCGGTCGACCAGATCGCGGGAGACGTCCAGGAGGCGTCGGCTGACGTGGACCAACTGGTCGCCGTCGACCGCGAGATAGCCGAGGTCGAGGGAGGCGGCAAGGTTTTCCGGTGTCGCCTGCCCCTGGAAGTAGTCGGCCAGGGCCTCCGGGGTGAGCCGGACCGGGGTCTCCTGCGACCAGGCGGGGACGGGGATGGGGGTGGCGCGCAGGCCGAGGAGGTCGGCGACGTCGCGGGCGCCGCTGTCGAAGGCGGCGAGGAGTTCGGCGATGCCGCCGAGGGTGTGGCCGCGCTCCAGCAGGGCGGCGATCGTATGGAGCCGGGCGAGGTGGTGGTCGTTGTACCAGGCGACGCGGCCCTCGCGGCGCGGCGGCGGGATGAGCTTGCGCTCCCGGTAGAAGCGCAGCGTGCGCACGGTGATCCCGGCCTTCTCGGCCAGCTCCGCGATGCGGTATTCGCGGTGTTCGCTGGTCTTCTCCGGGCTGTTGGAGTCAGGGCCGCCCACGTCAGGGCCGTCCGCGCCCTCGCGTTCTTCGCTCGTCGCCACCTCGGCAGCCTATGCCCGCGCCCAAGTGCGGTGAACCGCCGGTAACTTCCCCCCGCCCGGCCCCTACCGCTCGGTAGCACCCTGTCCTACGCTCAAACCGTGCCAGTAATTGCTGGCGCGGTTCCGAGTGTTGCGGGAGGCGGCCGCATGACTGGCGCTGAGGTGACGCGAGAGCACGTACGGGTGGCGGTGATCGGAGCCGGATTCGGCGGGCTGGGGGCGGCCGTGCGGCTGCGCCGGGCGGGGATCACCGACTTCGTGGTCCTGGAGCGGGCCGGCGCGGTCGGGGGCACCTGGCGGGACAACACCTATCCGGGCTGCGCCTGCGATGTGCCGTCCCATCTGTACTCGTTCTCCTTCGCGCCCAACCCCGAGTGGCCGCGTAACTTCTCCGGGCAGCCGCATATCCGGGCGTATCTGGAGCGGCTCACCGACACGTTCGGGCTGCGGCCGCACCTCCGCTTCGACGCCGAGGTGCGGGCCATGCGCTGGGACTCACGCGCCCTGCACTGGGAGATCGACACCGCGTCAGGTCCGCTGACCGCCGATGTCGTGGTCAGCGCCACCGGGCCGCTCTCCGACCCCAAGATCCCGGACCTCCCGGGCCTGGCCGGTTTCCCCGGCCGGATCTTCCACTCCTCGCGCTGGGACCACGGCTACGACCTGCGCGGCAAGCGCGTCGCGGTGATCGGCACCGGCGCCTCGGCCATCCAGATCGTGCCCGCCATCCACCGGGAGGTGGACCGGCTGACCCTCTTCCAGCGCACCCCGGCCTGGGTGCTGCCGCGCATGGACCGCCGTATATCCGCCGCCGAACACTGGCTGCACACCAAGGTCCCGGCGACCCGGGCGCTGCGGCGGGCGGTGCTGTGGGGGGTACGGGAGCTGCAGACCGGCGCGTTCACCAAGCGGCCCGATTCGCTGCGGCTGGTGGAGCTGCTGGCCGTCCGCCATATGCGGCGGGCCATCGCGGACCCGGCCCTGCGGGCCAGGCTGACGCCCGATTACCGCATCGGCTGCAAGCGCGTCCTGCTGTCCAGCGACTACTACCCGGCGCTCGCGCACCCCCATGTCGACGTCGTCGCGGCCGGTTTGAAGGAGGTGCGCGGCTCCACCCTCGTCGCCTCCGACGGCACGGAGACGGAGGCCGACGCGATCATCTTCGGGACCGGCTTCCAGGTGACCGACATGCCGATCGCGCGGCGGGTGACCGGGGCGTACGGGACGACGCTCGCGGAGGAGTGGCGGGACGGCATGGCGGCGCTGCGCGGCACCAGCGCGGCGGGTTTCCCGAACCTCCTGACGATCATCGGGCCGAACACGGGGCTCGGGACCAGCTCCATGATCCTCATCATCGAGGCACAGCTGGCCTATCTCGTGGACTTCATGCGGCAGTTGGACGTGCTGGGCGGGAAGGTGGCGCTGGACGCCCGGCCGTCGGCGGTGCGGGCGTGGACCGACCGGATGCAGGAGCGGCTGAGCCGCACGGTGTGGAACGTGGGCGGCTGCGACAGCTGGTACTTGCAGGACGGGCGCAACACGACGGTGTGGCCTGGGACGACAACGGAGTTCCGCAGGGTGACGCGGAGGGTGGACGTCACGGAGTACCGGGTGCTGCGGCCGGGGCGGGAGGGGCCCGGCGCCGTGCCGGATGCCGTGGGCGCCGGTGTGGGCGCGGGGCAGGGGGCCCGGTGAGCCGCCGCCCGGCGCGGCCCGCCCAGGGGCCGTACGCGCCGCCCGCCGCCGTGACCGAACTGACCGTCATCTCCGGTGACGGCTCCCGCCTGCACGCCGAGCTGCACGGGCCCGAGGACGCCCCGGCCGTCGTGCTGGTGCACGGCTGGACCTGCTCGACCGCCTTCTGGGCGCCGGTCGTCCGCGAACTGGCCGCCGACCACCGGATCGTCCTGTACGACCAGCGCGGCCACGGCCGCAGCCCGGCCGCCGGCCCCGGCGGCTACAGCACCCACGCGCTCGCCGACGACCTGGCGGCGGTGCTCGACCAGACGCTCGCGACCGGGCGGCGGGCCGTCGTCGTGGGCCACTCCATGGGCGGGATGACGCTGATGGCCGCCGCCGACCGGCCGCAGCTGCGCGAGCGCGCGACGGCCCTGCTGTTGTGCAACACCGGCGCCTCGCGGCTGACCGAGCGGGGCCGCGTCGTACCGCTGCGCGGCGAGCGCCTGCGGACGCGGGTGCAGCGCGCGCTGCTGTGCTCGCGCGTGCCGCTCGGGCCGGTGACACCGGTCTACCGACGGCTGCTGAAGTACGTGACGATGGGCCCCGCGGCGGGCCCCACCTTGGTGGAGGCGTGCGCGCGTATCGTGCACGCCTGCCCACGGGCGGTACGGGGCGCGTGGGGGCGGGTGATGAGCGACCTCGATCTCGACGCGGAGGTCGGCCGGCTCGCCCTGCCCACCGCCGTACTGGCCGGCACGGCCGACCGGCTGACCCCGCTGGACCACGCCCGGGCGCTGGCGGCCCGGCTGCCCCGGTGCGCCGGCCTCACGGAGCTGGACGGGCTCGGCCACATGGCGCCCGTGGAGGATCCGGTGGCGGTGAGCGGGGTGATCCGCGGGCTGGTGGCGGCGTACGGGCAGCAGGACACGGCGCAGGACGTGGGACAGGGCCCGGCGCAGGACACGACGGAGGGCAGCCAGCGGGACACGGGACAGGGCCCGGCGCAGGACACGGGACAGGGCCCGGCGCAGGGCAGGCAGCAGGGCGCGGCGCGGACGGCGCGGGGCGCCACGGACGACACCGTCGAGGAGCCGACGACATGAGTGCGCGCAGGAGTCTGGAAGGCCGGGTCGCCGTCGTCACGGGCGCGGCCCGGGGCGTGGGGGAGTCGCTGGCCCGGAAGCTGTCCGCGCGGGGGGCCAGGGTGGCGTTGGTGGGGCTGGAACCCGACGGGCTGCGGCGGGTGGCGGAGGGGCTGCACACCGACTCCGCCCACTGGCACGCCGACGTCACCGACCAGGCGGCGATGGTCCGCGTGGCCGGGGAGGTCACCGAGCGCTTCGGCGGCGTGGACATCGTCGTCTCCAACGCCGGAGTGGCCCAGGCCGGTCCGTTCCCCGACGCCGACGGGACGGCCTGGCGGCGGGTCATCGAGGTCAATCTGCTGGGCAGCGCCGCCACGGCCCGCGCGTTCCTGCCCGCGCTCGTCGCGCGCCGCGGCTATCTGCTGCAGATCGCCTCACTCGCCGCGATCACGCCCGCGCCGATGATGTCCGCGTACTGCGCCTCCAAGTCCGGTGTCGAGGCGTTCGCGCACTGTCTGCGCGCCGAGGTGGGCCACCGCGGCGTACGGGTCGGCGTGGGCTACCTCAGCTTCACCGACACGGACATGGTGCGCGGCTTCGAGCGGGACGAGGTGCTGTGGGAGCTGCGGCGGCGGCTGCCCTGGCCGGTGAACCGCACCTGTCCGCTCGGCCCGGCCACGGACCGGCTGGTCGCCGGGATCGAGCGCCGGTCGGCGCATGTGTACGGGCAGTGGTGGCTGCGCGGCATGCAGCCCGTACGGGGCGCGCTGCCCGGGCTGATCGGCACCTTCGCGCAGCGCGATATGCGCCGCGTGGATGAGCGTGTCTCGGGGCGCTGTGCGGGCTGGACTGAGGAGCCGCGCAGCGACGAAGGAGCGAGCAGTGACGAAGGAAGCCCGCACGTTGGAGCGCCCCGGGACTGAGCGGGGGAAGGAAGCGAACCGGCTCGCGGCGACGCGCGGGCGGCGGGGCGGGCTGGTGGGGGCGGGTGGCGAGGCGGACGGCAGGGCGCGGGCGGAATGATCCGAGCCTGGGCCGAAATGCACGGTATGTCCTTGCGTGTCAGGCTGATCAGGCACCATCCTCCGTCACCCCCTGAGGAGCGACACGATGGCCAGCAAGGACCAGTTCAACGAGAAGGCCCGGCAGGACAGGCGCAAGGCGCAGGAAGACCGCGGCCAGAACGCGCGGCCCGGCCGGCAGCCGCAGCAACAGCGGCGTGAGCAGCCGCCGCGCGAGCAGCCGCCGCGCGAAAGCCGTGAGCAGCGCCCGATGCGGGACCGGGAGGAAGGGATCGAGGATCAGGAGCCCTTCGACGAGATGTGAGCGTGAGCGGGGCGCACCGATGGGCCATGGGTGCGCCCCGCTCGCTCTGCTCAGCCGCTCCTCGGCGGCAGCTTCGGGCGCCGCAGGTCCGGTACGTCCGAGTAGTCGGGCGGCGTCGCCGCCGGATGGCGCTCCAGCAGGTCGAGCGCCGTACGCACCGCGACGCCCAGCTGCGGATGGCGGCCCTCCGCCCAGTCGAGCGGTGAGCGCAGCGCCTCGATGTCCGGCTCCACGCCGTAGTTCTCGACCCCCCACCGGTACGCGTCGAACCACGCGGCGTTCATCGGCACCGTGAGCGTCGTGCCGTCCCCGAGCCGGTGCCGGCCGGTGATGCCGACCACGCCGCCCCAGGTGCGCAACCCCACCACCGGGCCGATGCCCTGGATCTTGAAGGCCGCCGTGATCATGTCGCCGTCGGAGGAGGTCGCCTCGTCCGCGACCGCGACGATCGGGCCGCGCGGCGCGTTGCTGGTGTACGAGACGGGCTCGGCGTGCCGGGTCAGGTCCCAGCCCATGATGGTGCGGGTGAGCTTTTCGACCACGAGCTCGCTGATGTTGCCGCCCGCGTTGCCCCGTACGTCCACGATCAGCGCGGGCAGCGACACCTCGCTGCGCACATCGCGGTTGAACTGGGCCCATCCGGAGCCGCCCATGTCGGGGATGTGCAGATAGCCGCACCGCCCGTCGCTCAACTCCCGCACCACCGCGCGCCGTTTGGCCACCCAGTCCTGGTAGCGCAGCGGCCGGTCGTCGATGAGCGGCTGGACCGCGACGCGGCGCGCCGGGCCCTCGCCCTCCGTCGGCCGGAAGGTCAGCTCGACCGTCGTACCGCCGGCGGCGGCGAGCAGCGGGAAGGGACCGGCCACCGGGTCCACGGGGCGGCCGTCGACATGGGTGAGCGTGGCGCCCTCGCGGATGCCGGTGCCGGCGAGCGGCGAACGCGCCCGGGAGTCGGAGGACTCGCCGGGCAGGATGCGGGAGACGATCCAGCGCCCGTCCTTCGTGCGCGCGAAGTTGGCGCCGAGCAGGCCGATGGGGCGCTGGTAGTGAGCCGGGCCCTCGTTGCGGCGGGCCGGGACGACGTACGCGTGCGAGGTGCCGAGCTCGCCCTGCACCTCGCGCAGCAGATCGGCGAACTCGTCGGGGGAGGCGACCCGTTCGACCAGGGGGCGGTACTGTTCGAGCGCCCCGTCCCAGTCGACGCCGCACATGCCCGGCTCCCAGTAGTAGGCACGGGTGAGCCGGCCCGCCTCGGCGTAGGCCTGCCGCCACTCGGCGGCCGGGTCGACGGTGTGCTGGACGCGCCGCATGTCGATGTGGACGGTGGAGTCGCTGTCGGCGCTCTCCGTGGCGGGCACCGCCCGCAGATCACCCTCGTCGTAGACCACCAGCCGGGTGCCGTCGCCGCTGACCCCGAACCAGTCCAGGTCGTCGGTGAGTTCGGTGCGCTTGGCCTTGACCAGGTCGAAGTGTTCGAGGGTGGGGCGGGAGGAGGTCTCGGCCGGGTTGGCGAAGGTCTCGCCGAGCGCGCCGGAGATCGGCCACCGCAGCCACACCAGGCCGCCGCCGCTGACCGGGTGCAGCGCCGAGTACTTCGAGGCGGCCACCGGGAAGGCGGTGACCCGGCTCGGCAGGCCCTCCACCTCGATCGTGACCGTGCCCTCGGCCTCGCCGTCACCGCCGCCGCCGTCCGGGTACGCGCTGTCCAGGTCGAGGCCGCCCGCCGCCGGGCGTCCCTCGGGGGAGAGCGCGAAGGGGGACGGGGTCGCGGAGGACAGCGGTACGAGGTAGGGGCGGCAGCCGAGCGGGAAGGACAGGTCGCCGGTGTGCACGTCGTAGACGGGGTCGAAGCCGCGCCAGGACAGGAACGCCAGATACCGGCCGTCGCGCGTGAAGACCGGCTCCTCGTCCTCGAACCGGCCGCTGGTCACGTCCACGACGGTCCGGTCCGCGAGCCGCGCGATCTTTATCTGGCGCAGCGAGCGGCCGATGCCCGGGTGCGACCAGGCCAGCCAGGCGGAGTCGGGGGAGAAGGCGAGCTCGCGCACCGGGCCGTTCGTCGACCGGATCAGCTCGCTGACCTCGTCGGGGGATTCACCCTGCGAGGCGTCCGGTGCGGCGTCCGGTGCGGCGTCGGACGAGGCCTCGGGGGAGGCTTCCGACGCGTCGTCGGGCGGGGTGTCGTCAGGCGAGACTTCGGCCGAGGCCTCGGGTGAGGTGTCCACCAGCAGCAGCCGCCCGTCGTGCGCCGCCACCGCCAGCCGCTTGCCGTCCGGCGACGCGACCATCTCGCGCACCCGCCCGAGCCGGCCGACCGCCAGCCGCCGCCGCTCCTGCGGACCGCTCGCGCGCGGCAGATACGCGATCTCGATGGCGTCCTCGCCCTCGGCGTCCGTCACATACGCCACGCGCCCGCTGTCGCCCAGCATCTCCGGCAGCCGGACCCGTACGCCCGGGGTGTCGGCGAGGGTGCGGGCGGGGCCGTCGCGGTGGGTCAGCCAGTACAGGCTGCCCCGTACGCACACCGCGCTGGCCCGGCCCGTGGTGTCCACGGACAGCGAGTTGACGTGCGAGGCGGCCGGGATCTGGTACGGGCGGCGCCCGGTGCGCGCCCCGCCGAGCCGCACGTCAAGACGGCGCGGCTCGGCGCGCGGGCTCAGGTCGTCGACCAGCCACAGGTCACCGGCGCACTGGTAGACCACGCGCGAGCCGTCGGTCGAGGCGTGGCGGGCGTAGAAGTCGGCGTGGTCGGTGTGGCGCCGCAGATCGGAGCCGTCGGGCAGCACGGAGTACAGATTGCCGATGCCCTCGTGGTCGGAGAGGAACGCGATCCGGCCCGCGACGAACATCGCCGAGTCCAGGTGCCCGTTCAACTGCGGTACCAGGCGCGTGCCGTGCAGCCACAGCCGCCCCGTCGCGCCGCCCCGGTAGCGCTTCCAGGAGGCGGGCTCGTGCGGGGGCGTGCCGGTCAGCAGCAGGGTGCGGCGCTCGCCGTCGATGTCGGTGACCGCGATGTCGGAGACCGGGCCCCAGGGCAGCCGCCCGCCGGGGCTGCCGTCGGTGGGCAGGCTGTAGGCCCAGGAGAAGTGCGACAGTGGCTGGTCGTGGGAGGAGACGGCCAGGATGTGGGAGGCGCCGTCCTGGTCGGGGGGCGTCCAGCCGCAGACGCGGGCGTCGGTGCTGCCCCAGTACGTCAGCCGGCGCGCCGCGCCGCCGTCGACCGGGACGAGATGGATCTCCGGGTCGAGGCTGCGCCAGGTCGTGAAGGCGATCTGCGAGCCGTCGGGGGAGAAGCGGGGGTGCCCGACGCGGGTGCGGTCGACCGTCACCCGCCAGGCCCGCCCGGGGGGCTCGCCCGGCGCGGCCAGGGGCGCCACCCACAGGTCGTCCTCGGCGGCGAAGCAGAGCAAGTCGTCGTGCAGATGGGGAAACCGGAGGTACGCGCCGTCGCCTGGGCCCGACGCGTTCGACAGAGCATCGCTCACCCGACCATCCTTCCGGGGCGGCCCTTCCAGGGCAACTCGGTCTTGTGACGTATGCCACGAGCGAAACGGGCTCGTTTCGTACGGCGCCGCACAGAACAGCGCTTACGCTGGTGGTGTACGAAACCGTTTCGTTCGTGACGCTCCCATGGTTCGGAAGGAGGGCACCGTGCAGGCACTGGACCGACGCCGCAGCAGGCTGTCCCCCGAGCGGGAGAGGGAGCTGTACGAGGCCGTCATGGCCCTCCTCACCGAGGTCGGCTACGACGCGCTGACCATGGACGCGATCGCGGCCCGTACGCATTCCAGCAAGGCCACGCTCTACCGGCAGTGGAAGAGCAAGCCGCAGTTGGTCGCCAACGCGCTGCGCCACACCAAGCCCGTCTCGCTCGAGGACATCGACACCGGCTCGCTGCGCGGCGATCTGCGCGAGATGGTGCGGTGCGGCGACGTGGCCCGGGAGCGGGACGCGGCCCTGATGCGGGGGCTGGCC
This sequence comes from Streptomyces sp. NPDC007917, assembly GCF_042959105.1. NCBI lineage: Bacteria > Bacillati > Actinomycetota > Actinomycetes > Kitasatosporales > Streptomycetaceae > Streptomyces > Streptomyces sp. NPDC007917. Next base: position 219,339 of record NZ_JBIBKK010000009.1, on the reverse strand, counting down.
CTCGCCGTCCACCACAACCCCGATCTGCTCGAGGCGCTGCGCGAACTCCTGATCACACATGAACTCGGCGCCTTCGAAGCGCTGCTCAAGCGTGCTGTCGACCGTGGTGAGGTCGCCCCGGGCCGCCCCGCCCTCAAGTACACCGCGCACCTGATGCTCGGCGCCTTCGCCACCCGGTCTCTGATCGAGGCCAAGGAGCCGGACACCGACTACCTCCTCGACTACATCGACGCCGTGATCCTCCCCGCCCTCGGCGTCCGGTCCCCAGCCTCCCCCTGAGGCGCATCCCCCCACTCTCCCCGCACCACCACAACCCCATAGAGCTCCAGCCGGCGCGCCGCTCTCGTCGCCGTCTGGATCCCCAACCCTGCCAGTAACGCCTACTCGACGGGAGCACCTCTCCTCGTGGCCACGATCCTCTATAAACTCGGCCGATTCGCCTTCCGGCGACGTCGGTTCGTCGCCCTGATATGGGTGGCGCTCCTCGCGGTCGCCGGTGTCGGGGCAGCCACCGCCTCACCCCCTTCCAATGACAGCTTCTCCATCCCGGGCACGGAGGCCCAGAAGGCCTTCGACCTGCTGGAGCAGCGCTTCCCGGGTGGCAACGCACAGGGTGCCACCGCGCGCGTGGTCTTCAGGGCGCCGGCCGGCGAGAAGATGACCGACGCGGCCAACAAGGCCACGGTCGAGAAGACCGTCCGCGAACTCCGGTCCGGCTCCGACGAGGTCGCCTCGGTCGCCGACCCGTACAAGGCGGGCGGAGTCAGCAAGAACGGCACCACGGCGTACGTCCTGACCTCGTACAAGGTCAGCGCCATGGAGCTGGAGGACAAGACGCGGGACGCGCTGAAGGAGGCGGGCGAGGACGCCCGCGCCTCGGGGCTGACGGTCGAGATCGGCGGTGACGCGCTGGAGCAGATGCCGGAGACCGGCGCCACCGAGGTCATCGGCATCGCGGTCTCGGCGGTCGTCCTCCTCATCACCTTCGGCTCGCTGGTCGCCGCCGGACTGCCGCTGCTCACCGCGATCATCGGGGTCGGCATCGGCATCTCCGGGATCACCGCCCTCGCCACCACCCTGGGCCTGTCCAGTACGACCTCGACGCTGGCGATGATGATCGGCCTCGCGGTCGGCATCGACTACGCGCTGTTCATCGTCTCCCGCTACCGGGCCGAACTCGCCGAGGGCCGGGAGCGGGAGGAGGCCGCCGGGCGCGCGGTGGGCACCGCGGGATCCGCGGTGGTCTTCGCCGGGCTCACCGTCGTCATCGCCCTCGCCGGCCTCGCGGTCGTCAACATCCCGATGCTGTCCAAGATGGGCTTCGCCGCGGCGGGCACGGTGGTCATCGCCGTCCTCATCGCGATCAGCCTCATCCCGGCCCTCCTCGGGTTCGCGGGCGGCAAGGTGCTGCCCCGCAAGGTCCGCAAGGCCGCCAAGAAGGGCGCGGAGGCACCGGCCGCGGGCGAGGAGAAGCCCAACGCGGGCACCCGCTGGGCCCGTTTCGTGCTGCGCCGCCCGGTGGCGGTGCTGCTGGTGGGTGTGATCGGCCTCGGTGCCGCCGCGCTCCCCGCGGCCAGCCTGGAGCTCGGCCTGCCCGACGACGGCTCGCAGCCGACCAGCACCACCAAGCGCAAGGCGTACGACATGGTGTCCGAGGGCTTCGGCCCGGGCTTCAACGGGCCGCTGATGGTGCCCGTCGACGCCAAGGGCAGCGACGATCCCAAGGGCGCCGTGGAGCAGGCCCGCAAGGTCATCCGCGACGTCGACGGCGTCGCGAGCGTCAGCCCGGCCCGGTTCAACAAGGCCGGTGACACCGCGATGCTGACGGTCATCTCCAAGTACAAGCCCAGCAGCGTCGACACCGAGGACGTGGTCCACCACATCCGCGACGAGGCCGCGTCCCTCAAGTCCGAGACCGGCGCCGAGATGCTGGTGACCGGGCAGACGGCGATGAACATCGACATCTCGCAGAAGCTGAACGACGCGCTGCTGCCCTACCTGGGGCTGGTCGTCGGCCTGGCCTTCCTGCTGCTGATGGTGGTCTTCCGGTCGCTGCTGGTGCCGCTCAAGGCGGCCCTCGGCTTCCTGCTGTCCGTCGTGGCGGCGCTGGGCGCGGTCGTCGCGGTCTTCCAGTGGGGCTGGGGCGGTTCGCTGTTCAACGTCGAGGAGCCCGGCCCGATCATGAGCATGATGCCGATCTTCATGATCGGTGTGGTCTTCGGTCTGGCGATGGACTACGAGGTGTTCCTCGTGACCCGGATGCGCGAGGCGTACGTCCACGGCGAGCGGCCCGGTCAGGCCGTGGTCACGGGCTTCAAGCACGGGGCCCGGGTGGTCACCGCGGCCGCGGTCATCATGATGAGCGTCTTCGCCGGCTTCATCGGCTCGTCCGAGTCGATGGTGAAGATGATCGGCTTCGGCCTCGCCATCGCGGTGTTCTTCGACGCGTTCATCGTCCGTATGACCATCGTTCCGGCGGTGCTCGCGCTGCTCGGCAAGTCCGCGTGGTGGCTGCCGCGCTGGCTGGACAAGGCGCTGCCGAACGTGGACGTGGAGGGCGAGGGGCTGCGCAAGCAGCTCGACCCGGGCCCGGCGGTGCGCGCGGAGCGGGACGAGCGTGATCCCGACGCGGATCTCACTCGGGTGTAAGCGGGTGTAAGCCCGGGCCCGGTGTAAGCCCGGCTCCGGTGTGAGCCCGGCTTCGGTGTGGCGGCGGTCCTTCGCGAGTGCGCGGAGGGCCGCCGTCGTGTTGTGCGGCATGTGTGTGTGCGGTGATTTTCGCGGGTAGAGCGCTCTTGCGAATAGGTTGCAATAACGGGTTACCATCATCGAGCGGATAACCGGATTGGCGGATTCCGTGGATGAAGCGGACACCCCCGGCCCAGAAGCGGAGCCCCGTCATGCATGTCCCCGACGGATTCATCGACGCCCCGGTGTCCGTGGCGACGGGCGTGGTCGCGGCGGCGGCGGTAGCCGTCAGCCTGCGCGGCGCCCGGCGCGAGCTGGGGGAGGCGGGTGGCTCGGGCGGTTCTGTCGGCTCGGACGGTGAGCGCACCGCGCCGCTGGCCGGTCTCGTCGCCGCGTTCATCTTCGCCGTCCAGATGCTGAACTTCCCGGTCGCGGCCGGGACCAGCGGACATCTGCTCGGCGGGGCACTGGCCGCGATACTCGTCGGCCCGTACACGGGTGTGCTGTGCGTCTCCGTGGTGCTGCTCATGCAGGGCGTGCTCTTCGCGGACGGCGGCCTCACCGCGCTCGGCGTCAACATCACGGACATGGCGGTGGTCACCACGGTGGTGGCGTACGCCGTCTTCCGCGCCATCCTGAAACTCACACCCCGCCGGCGCCGCTCCGTGACCGTCGCCTCCTTCGTCGCCGCGCTGCTCTCCGTACCGGCCGCGGCCGTCGCCTTCACCGCGATCTACGCGCTCGGCGGCACGGCACATGTCTCGCTCGGCAAGGTCTTCACCGCGATGGTCGGCGTGCATGTGCTGATCGGCATCGGCGAGGCCGTCATCACGGCGCTGACGGTGGGCGCGGTGGTGGCCGTGCGCCCCGACCTGGTGTACGGCGCCCGCGGTCTGACACGCACCCTGGAGATCCGCACGGGCACGGTGGCCGCCCCGGCGGCGCCGGGCGCGCCCGGGCGGGCGCGGCCTGCGGCGGGGGCGGATGACGCGGTGCCCGCCCCTGCGGGCGCGGCCCCTGCGGCGCCGGCCGCATCTGCTGCGAGCGGCGTTGCCGCTCGGGCCTCCGAACGCGACGAGGAGGCAGGTGCCGCGCCGGGCCTCGCAGGTGCCGCGCCGGGCGCGGCGTTCGCGGCGCCGGTGACGGGGGCCGGGGGCGAGGCCGCCGCGCGTGTGCCCGAGCGCGACGGGGAGGCGGCCGCCTCGGCCGGTACGGCCGCCCCGGCGGCCTCCGGCCTCGCGGCGGCGACCGCCCGCTCGGGCGGGGACCTGGCGGCGACGCCCGAGTCGGGCGCGGGCGGCGTCGCCGCGCGGGCCGTGGGGCCCGGCGACGAGGCGGGGGCGCCCGCGGTGGGCCGGGGCGCCGGCGGTGAGGCGGGGAGCGCGGCGTCCGGCTTCGCGGCGGCGCCCGCGTCCGCTCCGGGGGCGCCGGAGGTCGCCGCCCCAGCGACGCGGGTCGACGGTGAGGCGGGAACGCCCGCGACCGGCCGCGCCGCAGGCGCCGTGGCGGGGACGGCGCCTGCCGCCGCCGACGCGACCGCCCCGGCGGCCTCCGGCCTCGCTGCGGCGCCTGGCGACTCCGCCGCACGAGCAGCAGGTGCGGCGTCGGGGGGTGGCGCGCTCCCGGCCCCCGCGCCGGCGGCGCGGCGGTCGGCGCGGCGGGTGTGGGCGATCGGGGTCGCGACGGCGCTGCTGTGTGCCGGGGTGGTCAGCTTCTACGCGTCCGCCAGCCCGGACGGCCTGGAGAAGGTCGCCCACGACAACGGCATCGACAAGAAGACCGAGGACCACGCCGCCAAGGACTCCCCGCTCGCCGACTACGGCGTCAAGGACATCAGCGACGCCCGGCTCTCCGGCGGCCTGGCCGGGGCGATCGGGGTGGGGGCGACCCTCGCTGTGGGCTCCGGGCTGTTCGTCGTCGTACGCCGCCGCGCCAAGAAGGCCGCGGGCCCCGCCGCCGTCCCGCCCGCCGCCGTCCCGCCCGCCGCCGTCCCGCCCGCGGCCGTCCCGCCCGCCGCCGTCCCGCCCGCCGCCGTCCCGCCCGCCGCCGTCGCGTCCGCTGCCACGCCGCCCGCGGGCGCGTCCGCCGCCGCGGCCCCCTCCGCCGCCACCCCCTCCGGCCACGACCCGGAAGCGGTCTGACATGGGCGCGGGTCACGCCCACAAGCTGTACCGGGAGGGCCGCTCGCCGGTGCACGCGCTGCCCCCGCAGTGCAAGATCGCCGCGGTGCTCTGCTTCGTGCTGGTCGTCGTCTCCACCCCGCGCGAGGCCGTGTGGGCCTTCGGGGTGTACGCGGTGGTGCTGGCGGCGGTCGCGGCGGTGGCGCGGATTCCGGCGGGGTATGTGCTGCGGCGGCTGCTGATCGAGATCCCTTTCGTGGCCTTCGCCGTGCTGATGCCGTTCGTCGCGGACGGCGAGCGCGTGGCGGTGCTCGGGATGGAGCTCAGCCGCCCCGGCCTGTGGGGCGCCTGGAACATCCTGGCCAAGGGCACGCTCGGGGTCGCCGCGTCCGTGCTGCTGGCCTCCACGACCGAGCTGCGGGCCCTGCTGCTGGGGCTGCAGCGGCTGCGGATGCCGTCGCTGCTGGTCCAGATCGCGTCGTTCATGATCCGCTACGGGGATGTCATCTCGGACGAGATGCGGCGGATGCGGATCGCCCGCCGGTCGCGCGGCTTCGAGGCGCGCGGGGTGCGCCACTGGGGCGTGCTCGCCAAGTCCGCCGGGGCGCTGTTCATCCGCTCGTACGAGCGCGGCGAGCGGGTCCACCTGGCGATGATCAGCCGGGGCTATGCGGGCACCATGCCGGTGATCGACGATATGACGGCGACCCGGGCGCAGTGGCTGTCCGCCGCGGCCCTCCCGCTGACCGCGCTGGCGGTCTGCCTGACCGGATGGATGTTGATATGACCGGCTCGTCTTCCTCGGAGACCGCTCCCCGGACCGCCCCGCCCTCCCACGCGCCTTCCCTCCGGGTATCCGGCCTGGCGTACGCCTACCCCGACGGCCACCAGGCCCTCTTCGGCGTCGACCTGACCGTCGCCCGCGGCGAGCGGGTCGCGCTGCTCGGGCCCAACGGCGCGGGCAAGACCACCCTGGTCCTGCACCTCAACGGGATCCTGGACGCGGGGGCGGGGACGGTCACGGTGGCCGGGCTGCCCGTCTCCAAGCCCAACCTGGCCGAGATCCGCCGCCGCGTCGGCATCGTCTTCCAGGACCCCGACGACCAGTTGTTCATGCCGACCGTGCGCGAGGACGTCGCGTTCGGCCCGGCGGCGTCCGGGCTGCGGGGCGCGGAGCTGGAGCAGCGGGTGATCAGGGCCCTGGAGCGGGTCGGCATGGCCGAGTTCGCCGACCGCCCGCCGCACCACCTCTCCTTCGGGCAGCGGCGGCGCGTGGCGGTCGCGACCGTCCTGGCCATGGAGCCGGAGATCCTGGTGCTTGACGAGCCCTCCTCCAACCTGGACCCCGCCTCGCGCCGTGAGCTGGCCGACATCCTGCGCTCCTTGGACGTCACGGTGCTGATGGTCACCCACGACCTGCCGTACGCGCTGGAGCTGTGCCCGCGCTCGGTGGTGCTCAGCGGCGGGGTGATCGCCGCCGACGGCCGTACCCAGGACCTGCTGTGTGACGAGGCCCTGATGCGGGAACATCGTCTCGAGCTGCCCTTCGGTTTCGACCCCCGCTCGGTGACCGCCCCGGTCTGAGGCATCCGGCGGGGGCGATGCACCATGGGGGGAGCACACTTCGCCCTCGGCATGGTGGGAGTACGGATCAGTGGTGGACGTCCAGGGCACGGTGGCCGACGGATTCGAACCGGTCCGGGACGCCTTCGTGGACAACTTCGCCCGGCGCGGCGAGCGCGGCGCGGCCGTGGCCGTGTACCGGGAGGGCCACAAGGTCGTCGATCTGTGGGCCGGTACAAAGGATGTTCAGGGAGGCGCGGACGGCGAGCCGTGGGCCCAGGACACCGCGCAGGTCGTCCGGTCCGTCACCAAAGGCATCGCCGCCGCCGTACCGCTGCTGCTCCACCAGCGCGGCCAGCTCGACCTGGACGGCCGGGTCGGCACGTACTGGCCGGAGTTCAAGGCGAACGGCAAGGAGCGGGTCCTGGTGCGGCATCTGCTCAGCCACCGCGCCGGGGTGCCCGTGCTGGACACCCCGCTGGCCCCCGTCCAGGCCATCGACGGCTTCCACGGCCCGCGGGCGGTCGCCGCCCAGCAGCCCGTATGGGAGCCGGGCACCGCCCACGGCTACCACGCGCAGACCTACAGCTGGCTGATCGGCGAGCTGGTCCGGCGGGTCACCGGGCGCACCATCGGCCGCTGGATAGCCGAGGAGATAGCCCGGCCGCTGGGCCTCGACCTGTGGCTCGGGCTGCCGGACCAGGAGCGCGGCCGCGTCGGCCGGATCGGGCCCGTGGAGGCCCCGCCCGCACCCGCCGCCCAGGGCCCGCGGCTGCGGCCCAAGCGGTCGGTCGCCGAGGCGTACCAGAACCCCGACTCGCTCACCCGGCGCGCCTTCGAGGCGATCAGCCCGGTGCCGGACGAGAACGACCCCGCCTATCTGGAAGCCGAGCTGCCCGCCTCGGGCGGCGTGGCCACCGCCGACGCGCTGGCCCGCTTCTACGCGGCGCTGATCGGCCCGCTGCCCTCGGCGGGCCCCCTGCGGTCCGGCGGCCGCCTCTTCGCGCCCGCGACGCTGACCCTCGCCCGTACGGAGGAGTCCGCGGGCCCGGACGAGGTGCTGGTCATCGGCACCCGCTTCGGGCTCGGCTACATGCTGCACGGCCCGGCCTCCCCGCTCCTGACCCCCGCCTCCTTCGGCCACCCGGGCCGCGGCGGCTCCCTCGCCTTCGCCGACCCCGAGGCGGGCATCGGCTTCGGCTACGTCACCAACGGCATGCAGCGCGGCGTCACCGCGGACCCGCGCGCGCAGGCGCTGGTGCGGGCGTTGCGGGCCGCTCTCAAGTGAGGCTCAGCCGCTTTCACGTGAGGCTCACCAGGTCTTGCCGGCCTGCTCCCGGATCGTGCGGTTGATCCGGTTGAAGAAGTTGGTGAGCGCGATCTCCAGGGTGATCGCGGACAGTTGCTCCTTGTTGAAATGGCGGGCCGCGGTGTCCCAGATCTCGTCGGTCACCCCCGGCGCGCCGTCCTGGATCCGGGTGGCGGCCTCCGCCAGTTCGAGCGCCGCCCGCTCCTCCTCGGAGAAGAAGGGCGTCTCACGCCACGCGACCACGTTGTGCAGCCGCTCGTCGGTCTCCCCGCGCTTCTTCGCCGACTGGACACCCGCGTATACGCACGGGCTGCAGCCGTTGATCTGGCTGGCCCGAAGGTGGACCAGCTCCAGCAGGCGCGGGTCGACGCCACCGGCGTGAATCGCCTTGAAGAGATGCTGGATCGCGGTGGTCACATCGGGATTCGCCGCGCTCTTCATACGTGCTTCCATCGGTCTCGCCCCTTCATCGGTTACCTGTGCCCGTCCGGGCACGTCATCCCCATGACGGAGCGGATCCGAGGAAGGTAACAACATGTCCGACCCCAGCCCGACGGACCCGGTGGCCGAGGCGTTCGAGGCCCAGCGCGACCGGCTGCTCGCGGTCGCCCACCGCATGCTCGGCTCGCACGCCGACGCCGAGGACGTCGTCCAGGAGGCATGGCTGCGGCTCTCGGGCCAGGACACGGCGGCCATCCACAACCTCGCCGGCTGGCTGACCACGGTGGTCGGCCGGATCAGCCTCGACGTCCTGCGCTCGCGCCAGTCCCGCCCCCAGGCCTCCTACGACGACCGGCTGCCCGAACTCGTCGTGACGATCGACGACGCCGCCACCCCGGAGGACGACGCGACGCTCGCCGACTCGGTCGGGCTCGCGCTCCTCGTCGTCCTCGACTCGCTCAGACCGAGCGAGCGGCTGGCCTTCGTCCTGCACGACCTGTTCGCGGTGCCGTTCGACGAGATCGGCCAGATCCTCGGCAAGTCCACCGCCGCCACCAAGATGCTCGCCAGCCGCGCCCGCAGGAAGGTCCGCGCGACGAAGCAGCCGACGACCGTCGGCCGGAAGCAGCGCGAGGTGGTCCAGGCCTTCCTGGCGGCGGCTCGCCGCGGCGACTTCGAAGGGCTGCTGCGCGTGCTCGACCCCGAGGTGAAGCTGACCGTCGACACCCCCGACGGCGTGTTCGTCACCCTCGGCGCGACCGAAGTCGCCGCCGGCGCCAGGCTGTCCGCCAACGCGGGCGTGCGGGGACAGGCGGTGCTCGTGGGCGGCCTCCCCGGAATCGTGGCATGGCGCGAGGACGGCTCCCCCCTCTCTGTCGCCGCGTTCACCGTCACCGAGACCCGGATCACCCGTATCGCGATCGTGATCGACCCGGCCAAGCTCGCGTCGATGGACCTGCCGAGTCCTCCCCCTCTCGCTCCCGGTCCTACGAGCCGCCCCAAGCCACGTTGATGACGGCCACGAGCATGGCGAGGGCGATCGTCACATCCTTGGGCAGGTGCATGGCCTCACGCCGGGCCGAGCCGTGATCATCTACCCGAGTACGCGAATATGGGCGTTGTGCTGTGGACGAGTTCCGTGCAGCGGACCTAGCGTCGTCCTGGCGGCGGGATCAGCCTGTGCAGGAAGGGGGGGCACCATGACGCGAAGCGATCTAACCCGTCTCACCGGCAATACCGACGGGCCTCACTGCGACGACGACGATTGCCCGAACGTCTACCGAGACAAGACTGATGGCGGCATCGTCATCCAGGGCGACCAGTGCGAAGCGTTCCAGCCTCCGGCTGGGGAGGCGCTGGTGAAGATTCCAGAGCACGTTCTGAGGGAGGCTGTTCGTGCTCTTGGATGGTGATGGTTGGCGAGAGTTCTTCGATGCCTTCGAACGGGAAGCATGGCGGTTCGAGGCACAGCCCACGTACACCATGCCCAAGGAGCAGGAAAACGTAGCCCGCTTTCTGCTGGGTGAAGGAAAGCCCGCGAATCACAATGCGCGCTGGCATGAGCGAGTGAAGGGATACGTCAGCTCAGGCCGCAGCATTGGACGTGTTCGCGTCGTGCGCCGGCCGCTCACCGACTACCAGCGTTACCAATTCGCGTGGGGTATCCCCGGCAACATCAAGGCTGGTGAGCACATCCGAGTCCTGGATGTGACCCACGACGACCACGGCTTGCCGCTCACCGGCCAGGACTGGTGGATGTTCGACGGGACCCGTATCGCCCATCTCAACTTCCGGCCGGACGGCACCCAGATCAACCGCGAGGTGTACGAGGGAAATCCCGCTCCCTACCGGGAATGGAAGCGGATCGCCCTGGAGCACTCCGTGCCCTTCGAGGAGTACGTGAAGGGCCTTGACCTTTGACCCTAGACGTGTACATCGAGCAGTTTCAGGCGGTCGGCGGCTCGTACGTCATGCCAGGCAAGGAGGAGCGCTCCCGGCAGGTCGTCGAGGCCTGCCACGCACGCGGCACTTGTGGGGTGGCCGCAACACCTACTTCAGTGAGCTTGGGCCCTACGTGGCGCGGCAGTCCACCGGGGCCGACTCGTTTATGCGAGAACGTGACTCGTTGGCTGGAGCGCTTGAGTGATGGGCAACACTCTTCGTAGCTTTCTCATGACAGCAGCCGGAGAGGATGAGGTGTATTGAAACTGACCAGGATCGCCGGGGGACCGTGCGGCAACACGTCAGGGGGCGACGACTGCGGCAACGGAGACTGTCCATCGGTGTTCACCACTGACCGGCCGGGCATGGTCGCCGTGCAGGGGTACACGGTCGACCACAGGACGCCGGCAGGGGAAGGCATGGTCATGATCCCCGAAGAGATTTTAAGGGAGGCTGCGCATGCCCTCGGCATCGGTTAGCAAAACACTCGACGGCGACGAGTGGCAGTCGTATTTCCAGAACTTCAAGCACTCTGCTTTCCGGCTGGAAGTACACCAGGTCTACACGATGCCACTGGAGGCAGAGACGCTGCGCAGTTTCCTCGCCGGAGACGACAAGCCGGACGGCTTCAACTCCGAGTGGCATCAGACCATTAGGGGACATGCGGCGGCCGGCCGGACGATCCAGCGGGCCAAACTCGTACGCCTGCCTCTGACGGACTACAGCCGGTATCTCTTCGAGTGGTGCATTCCCGGCAACGTCGAGGCCGGGGAGGATTACCGCATTGTCGATGTGACCGACAAAGCACCAGACCTGCCGGAACAAGACTTCTGGCTCTTCGACGAGTCCACCGTGGTCCACCTGAACTACCGTCCCGACGGAACGCAGATCAACCGGGAGCTACTGCAGGACCCGGACATCGGACAGTACCTCCAATGGCGTGATCTCGCAGTCACGGCGGGCACGCCCTTCGCTGAGTGGAAACGTGCTCGAACCTGATAAGCAAGCGCAGGAGAGAAAAGACCTGGCGGAGGCTCTTCGGAGCCTCCGTCGGGCGTCTGGCCTGAGCGGCGAGCGTCTAGCCGTACGCTGCAATCTGAGCCAAACGAAGATCAGTCGAATAGAAACGGGTCGCCTGCTGCCAAGCGTGATCGACGTCGAATGCATTCTGTCAGCCCTCAATGTTCCGCCAGACGCGGCAGAAGAACTGCTGAATTTGGCGCGCAGGGCGAACGTCGACTACATTGCATGGCGCACCTACGCCCGCGTCGGGCTGTACCAGAAGCAAGCAGAACTAAAGGCGCTAGAGAACACCGCCCGGTCGATGCGGCACTTTCTCCCAGCGGTCCCCACAGGGCTCCTGCATGTGCGAGAGTACGCGGAACAGTCTCTCTCCAAGACCGTGCATAGCGATCCGGCGAGAGATGTGCAAAGAGCTGTGCAGGCTCGCATGGACCGTCAGGCCATCCTGGATGATCCAGGCCGCTCATTCGTTTTTCTGCTCACTGAGCAGGCCGTAAGGTGGCGCATAGCCGGTCCAGACGTGATGGCCGCACAAACGGAACACATGGCCGATGTCTCTCGGAAGCCAAATGTAGAGATAGCGATCATCCCCCAATCTGCTCAGGTGCCCGGCATCCCGCTTCACGTATTCGTCGTCTACGACGACCGTCTGGTTACGGTCGAGCTCTTTTCTGGCGAAGTCATCCTAAGGGATCCACGCGACGTTTATCATCATGCTGATCTGTTCTCCTTTTTCTTGAGCCGCGCCCTAACCGGAGAGCGGGCAACCTCCTTCCTCCAAGCCGTGTCAGAGGAGTTCATGCGAGAACGTGACTGAATCGCCTCAGCCCCGGTTCTGTTCGCTACCTTGGATAGGCGACCAAAGATTCTCGAAGGGGCAGGCGACTGTTTCGACTTCGGCTGTCGGACGTGCCACCACACGTTCAAACTGCCATGCCCTCAATGCGCCGGCGGAACCGTCGTGCTCACCACAACGCGCAGCCCATGAACTCCCGCCCCGGCGCTGGAAACCCTGGACAGGCGAGCAGCCGGGGCGGGTGACCACGCCGCAGAGGAAACCCGCTGCGGTTCACTGGTCATGTCATCGACGGTACGGCGGCATGGCTTATCGCGAAAGAGGAGGTTGGTAGATGAGCGCTGCGGCCGTCGATTCGTACGAGACGCGCACGCCCGACGCGGAAGGGTGGCGCGGAGTCCCGTTCCCGCACCCGCGTGACCTGGCGACCGCGCAGGCCGACGGAGGGAAGCACGACGGAGGACCCATTCCCCCCGAGGCCCCCCGCGACCCTGCCCCGCAGGGCGGGGACGGCAAATAGCTCCCTGGCAGCCTCCGCCGCTGTCTGAGCTTTCCTCGGCGGCAGACGGCAGGGCCGCCCGTGCAACTCTGGGGCGCCCCGGGGCCCCGGCGACGGTCTGTTCGTCGGGGCCCTCGCGTGTCTGAGCTGACTAGCGGTCGAACTTCCCCTGACTGACGCCCAGGAGGAACGCTTGCCAAGCTCCTCGGGTGAACGTCAGGTGAGGGCCGTGCATGTCTTTGCTGTCCCGTACGGCACGGCCGCAGTCGGCTGTGCCCGCAACCTCTACACAGTTGTTCTCTGCGCCGGAGTATGACGACTTCCGGTACGGTCCTATACCTTCAGGGGTCACTTCGCGTCTTCCTTGCTGCTCCGCAGTACGCCCCGGATGAGCCGTCGGCTCGCTTCCGGTGCCAGAGCTGCCGATCGTAGCTGGTCAAAGGCGAGGGAGTAAGCCGTAAGGTCCTCGGTCGCTTCGAGGATGGATGACCCGCGCAAGTTGTCCAGCGTCACCGCTTCCACAACGGGTTCTGCGTCGAAAGAGAAGCACGAAAAGGCGGACGGCATCGTAGCTTTCACGCCTGCCGAGATGGGCAGCACCTGAAGCGTCACGTTCTGCCTCTTGCTCACTTCGAGGATGTGAGCCAACTGCTCCTGGAAGATCTCGATCTCCACGACAGGGTGGATGATTACCGGCTCCCAGATGATCGCCGTGTATTCGGCGGCCCCCTCCCTCTCCTGGATCTTGGTCTGGCGATCCTCCCTCACCTTGACCAGTTTCGGAACCCTGTCGGGGTCGATGAAGGCGGGTGCACTTCTGATGACCGCTTCAGCGTAGGCGGGGATTTGCAACAGTCCTGGAATCAGCGCCGGTTGCCACTCGCGGATAAATGTGGCGTCGTCCTCAAGGCAGATGTGGTCCAGGTAGTCCGCTCGGAGGTGTGCGGCATGCTCCAACCACCAGCCGCGCCGATTCGCATTCTTGGCCAGGTCCTCAAGTTTCTTGCGGATTGCCGGATCGTGCACGCCGTAGGCCTTGAGCATTTCGCGAATCTCAAGGGGGCGAGCCGTGACATGCCCGCTTTCAATGCGGCTGACCCTGGTTTGAGAAGCCGAGATCACTTCAGCGGCTTGCGGCTGGTCGAGCTTCGCGGCGTGTCGGTACCTCTTGAGTGCTGCGCCAAGTCGCCTACTGCGCACCGTGGGCCGTCCCCCTGCGGGCATAGATCCCTCCCTCTCTTCCGCCTGCCCAGCGTGCTGCCGGGCTCCACTGTAGGGCCAGCCAGCACGATAGAGCGGACCTGTGTCCGCATGTATGCGGTAGTGAGACTTGCGGTAGTGAGTGCTTGCCGCATAGCCTCAAGTGAGCGCGCCGCTACGGACGGTGCAGACGTGACGATGGGTCAGGGGGTACGCACATGCCCACCACCGCTGTGGCGGACCAACCGCCGGGACACCTTCCGTGTCTCCAAACACAAGCGCAGCCTCCCGGGTGTACGGACCCGCATACGGAAGACCCTCGCGGACTGGGGGATCAGCGGCGCTCTCGCCGACGACGTGACCCTGTCGGCTGACGAACTGGTGTCCAACGCCATCCGCCATTGCCGCGTGACGTTCGCACTGATCGAGATCTCTGTCTCGGTTCAGGGTGAAGCCTTGCTGGTCGAGGTCTCCGACCCCGACAGAGACAGGATCCCCCGGCTCCGGGCCCCCGGCCCGGACGAGGAGAGCGGTCGCGGGCTGTACCTCGTCTCGCAGTTGGCGGACTCGTGGGGCCACAGGCACGGGAGGCACAGCAAATGCGTCTGGGCGCGGTTCGTGATCGCGGACAGGAGTTGTTGACCTTGCTGGGCCGTATCGTTCGAATCCTCGCCCGGGTGATGGCCTTCTGGTCACTCCATCCCCCGAGAGGCAGGCACAGGCGAGGCGACCCGGCGCCAGTCGGCCGGCCGCTGCCGGTAGCCGTGCGCGAGCAGCCGACGCCGGAGGTACGGCGGCCCCACGTCCCCTCCAGGGGAGCGCGCCGCGATACAGGGCAGACGGAGTGGGTGGACGCGGGGCCGCTCGTACGGGCCTACGTGGTCCTGCATGAGGAACGACAGCACGCCCTCTCGCTCCGCCTGGGCATGGGCGGACAGGCCACCGGCCTGAAGGAGCAACCCCATGACCGATCACGCACGGCCGGACAACACCCCCGGCCGAGACGCTGAGTCGAAGGCGTGGTCCGCGTTCATCACGCACGCAGCTGTGTGCAAAGACCGGTGCCGGACCCACGGTGAGGACTGCGAGACGGCGGCGGAACTGCGCACACTCTGGCGCGCGGCACGCGCCGAGGTCTTCGGCCAGGACATGAAGTGATGGGATTTGCGGTGAGTATCGGACAGTGACACGCCGACCCGACGGCGTGTCACTGTCCGATACTCACCGCAAATCCCATCGCGCCGTTGTGGACAGCCGCCCCTCCACGCGTGAGCGCGCGGCCATGGCCCGGGGATCGGCATACTGAGCCAGGTGCGTCAGGGCCTCGGCCCAGTGGGCGAGCCGCCTCGGCGTCTTCTGGTTGGACGGCTGCCGCCAGGTGGTCGAGTTCCACGGCGAGTTCCCACGTGTTTCCGAGATCACGGTGGACGGCCGCAGCTTGGCGGTGGAAGGCGGCGGCTTCGGCGTGGCGGCCTGTTATGGCGTACGTCTGTCCCGTCCCGCGCCAGGCCAGGGCTTCGCGACCGCGATCACCGAGGCGTCGGTGGAGCATGGCCGACCGCTGGTAGGAGGCCAGAGCGTCGCCGTACTGTCCGTTGGCGCACTGCACGTCGCCGAGGGTGAGGAGCCAGAAGCCTTCCAGCCCACGATTGCGCAGGCTCAGGGCGATCTCGAGAGCTTCGTCGATGGCCTCGCGGGCCGCCTCGGTCTCGTCCTGCTCACGACGGAGTTTCGCGGTGAGCCACAGAGCGTTGCCCACGCTCTGCTGGTTGTCCAGGGAACGGTGAGCGGCGAGGGCGGTTTCGATCGCGTCGTCCGCTTCCCTGAGGCGGCCTGCTTCCAGGTGGGTGCCGGCGAGGTTGGACAGTGCGGAGGCGGCCCACCGGTCTCCGTCTGCTTCGCGGAAGATGTTGATGGCCTGTACGAAGTGTTCGGCAGCAGCGTCGAGTCGACGGGTGCGCAGGTGTATGAGCCCCATGAGGTTGAGGGCATGCGCCTCATCCATGGGTTTCCCGGCGCTGCGGGCAAGGAGGAGGGCGCGGTTCAGGTAGTGCACTGCCTGGTCGAGTTGGTGAACGGATCGGTGCGACATGCCGAGCTGGTGGAGCAGCAGAAGCTGTCCGTTCGTATCGTCCACGCGCTCTGCGGACGCCAAGCCGATGAGCCCGAAGTCGAGCCAGTCAGCGAAGGATGCGGAAGCGGACAACGCATTCCACAGCGTTGCGGTCAGCTGCCAGGCATGCTGGTGCAGGCCAGCGGCGGCAGCGGATCGTACGAGGTGAGGGAAGGCGATGCGTTCGCGTTCTGCCCAATCGGCGGCGGCGTCGTAGTCGGAGAATTCCAGTGGCGGCAGAAGCGTGGTCATCTCGGACAGTCGCACGTGGTCTTCGCCCGGCTGGAGCCACGTCTGCGCCGCGTCCGCAGTGTGCAGGTACCAGTCCAGCACGCGGCGCAAGGCGGCTTCCCGCTGCTCGGCAGGTTCCTCATCGCTGGCCTGGTCGGAGGCGTAGGCGCGTAGGAGGTCGTGGAACTGGAAGCGGTCGGGACCGCTCTGCTCCAGCAGGTGGGCGCCGACGAGGTCGTCGAGGAGTTGCCGGGCACGGCTGAGGGGCAGGTCGGCGAGCGCGGCGGCGGCGTGGAGTCCGAACTCGGGCCCCGGGTGCAGGCCAAGGAGTCGGAACAGCCGCCCGGAGTGCGGTGGCAGCGTGCGGTAGGACCACGCGAAGACCGTACGGACAGCCTCGGCTTCCTCGTCCATTCCCGTGCTGAGCGCGTCCCAGAGCGCGGACTCGTCACGCAGATCGTCAAGCAAGTCGTCGAGGCGAAGGTGCGGGTGGCTGGCGGCTCGCTCTGCTGCTATACGCAGTGCGAGCGGGAGGCGTGCGCACAGCCTGGCCAGTTCCGAGAGCTGGTCCTGGTCGTCTCCCTGGCGGTAATCCCGTGTGACTGCCTGCAATAGTTCGATGGCTTCCGTTTCGGGGAGCATGCCGAGGGTGATCCTGCGGGCGCCTTCCCGTACGGCGAGGCCGGCTAGGCGGTTGCGGCTGGTCACCACGGTGAGGCTGTCTCCCCCGCCGGGGAGCAGCGGGCGCACTTGGCCGACGGTGGCGGCATTGTCGAGCAGGATGAGCATCCGGCGGTCAGCGAGCAGGGAACGGTAGAGGGCGGCAGCGTCGTCCACGTCCTGCGGGATGTCACCTGAGGGCACGCCGAGCGCGCGCAGGAAACGGCGTAGAGCCTGCTCGGCGGTGACGGGCTCTCCCGGATCGTAGCCCCGGAGATTCACGAAGAGCTGGCCGTCCGGGAAGCGGTCTTTGACCTGGTGAGCCCAGCGCAGGACCAGCGAGGTCTTGCCGGCACCGGCCGTGCCGACCACCACTTGCACGGACGCGCGGCCCTGGCCGCCGTCCTGGCCGGTCAGGACGGCGTGCAACTGGGTTAACTCGTCATTCCGGTTGACGAACGTGTAGACGTCGGCGGGAAGCTGGCGAGGGACGGTTCGCGGCCGGCCGGACGCCTCCGGTGCCTGGTGGAAGTGGATGTCACCGGTGACATTCCCCGCCTGGACAACATCGCGAGACGAGCCGGAGAGGTCGTTGGCCGAGTCTCCGGGCGAACCGTTGGCATCTGCCGGCGTGCCGATGAGTGTGTCCTTTCCGGGTCAGGCCGCCGGGGGTGGCGACAGTGGCGCGACGGCACGGTCGAAGTAAGAGGCGATGTCCTCCGCGGTCGCGTAGGCCTCCCGCACGTATTCCGCCCACGGTTCGACGATGTCCGGGTCGGTGAAACGGATCGCGCCGTCCGGCACGCCGGTATCGGTGTACAGGACGCGGAAGAGCACCTTGCCGTCCTGAATGGTCAGTTCCGGGAGCAGTCCGTCCGCCTCGGCCGACGCGATCGCCCCGGCAGGCAGGATCCGCACCCGCTCCCCGTACTCGGCACTGATCCGCAGCGAATGCAGCTCCCACTGTACGTACGGCTTCAGCGGCTCCTCGACCACGCGTACGCGGTGGAACACCGAGCCACGGGCCTCTTCGTCCGCTTGGATGTCGCGCAGGTTGTCACGGCCCTCTTCGAGTAAGCGGAGCGCCATGTCCCAGTCTCCGCGCCGCAGTGCGTCACGGGATGGAACGCCCACCTCCTCGAAGTGCTGCAGCCGTTCCAGCTTCCAAGAGTCGCCGTTGCGAATGGCCGCATCCCGGGCGCGGAAATCCCGAAGGTACTCCTCGTTCCCCAGTCGTTGCCCGCGTTCTACGGGGAGCGCGGGAGCGCGAACGTCAAGCATCGGGGATATCCGGCTTCGCCGCGCTGAGCATGTTGCCGGGAATGACGACGATCCGCTCGTCAGCCCCCACTGCCACGCCTTCCGGCAGGTGCGAACCATAGTGAGCGGTCAGATCACGGCCGATGACGGCGACGTCACCGTTGCTGAGCTGCCAGATGTCCGGGCACTGCTCCCTGCCCGTGGAGTTGCCCAGCTCTTCCGCTGACTTGCCCAATCGCTTGACGAATAAGGCCGATAGGTCGGCTTCCCAGACGCGGGCCATGACATGCCACCTTCACGTTCCCGAATGTAACGAAGAGTGACCGTCAAGGTACCGCATGCACCAGGGCGTATGCACTACGTAATCGCGCCGTTGGGGATAGTCGCCGCTTGGCCAGGGGCAGCGCCTCGCGTCTCCGGTCTTACGAACCGCCCCAGGCCATGTTGGCGACGGCCACGAGCATGGCGAGGGTGATCCCCACTGCCTGGAGGACCTTCCCCCAACGGGGCATCGGCTCGCCCCTCTTCGAGGCCGAGCGCGCCGTGAAGAAGGCGAGCATCAACGTCACGACGACGAGGGGACCGAGCAGCAGGGACAGCCAATCGACTTGCACGGGCGTCATCGCGGATCTCCTTGTTTCGCCTCGGGTGACGGTCGGCACATCATCCGGGAGCGCGACCGGGACCCCTCCCGGGCGCGGTGTGCGCGACTAGGAGCCCGACGGTGCCACCAGGCCCGCCTCGTAGGCGAGGATCACCAGCTGCACCCGGTCGCGGGCGTCGAGTTTGGCGAGGAGACGGGTGAGATAGGTCTTGGCGGTGGCGATGCTGATGCACAGCCGGTCGGCTATCTCGGCGTTGGACAGGCCGCTGCCGACCAGGGTCAGCACCTCGCGCTCGCGGTCGGTGATGGCGCCGAGCTCCGCCCGGCGCGGGGGTGTGGCCGTGGGGCGGGCGGCGAACTCCTTGATGAGCCGGCGGGTGACGCTCGGGGCGATGAGCGCGTCTCCGGAGGCGACGACGCGGACCGCGGCGAGGATGTCGTCCAGCGCCATGTCCTTGACCAGGAACCCGGAGGCGCCGGCGCGCAGCGCCCCGTAGACGTAATCGTCGTCGTCGAAGGTGGTGAGGACGACCACGCGGGTCGCGCCGGGGCCCGTGGTGATCAGCCGGGTGGCCTCGATGCCGTCCATGCCGGGCATCCGGATGTCCATCACGGCGACGTCCGGGGCCAGTTCGCCGGTCAGCCGGACCGCTTCGGCGCCGTTCCCGGCCTCGCCCGCGACCTCGACGTCGGGGGTGTCGGTGATGACCATCCGCAGGGCGGCGCGGACGAGGGGCTGGTCGTCGGCGAGGAGGACTCGGATGGTCATCCGGCTGCGGCCTCTGCTTTCGTCTCGATCGCCGTCGTCGTGGCTGTCGCAGTCGCCGCCGGGAGGGGCAGTCGGACCGTCACCAGGAAGCCGCCGCCGGGTCCGGGTCCGGCGGTGAAGTCGCCGTGCAGCAGGGTGACCCGCTCACGGATGCCGGCCAGGCCGTATCCGAAGCCGTGCACCCCGGTGCCCTTGCCGTGGTCGCGGACCTCGATGGCCAGCTCGTCCTCACCGTAGCCGACGCTCACCCGGCAGGAGTCGGCGCCGGAGTGCCGTACGACATTGGTCACCGACTCCTGGATGATCCGGAACGCCGCGAGGTCGATGTCCGGGGACAGCGGGCGGCGTTCGCCCTGCCACCGCACCTCCACCCGGACCCCGGCGGCCGTGGTCGTGGCGGCCAGCCGCTCGATGTCCGCGAGGCCCGCGGCGGGGTGCAGCGGCGCCCGGGCGGGCTCCTGGGCCCGGGTGGACGACGGGCCTGCCGACGCGTCGGGCCCCTCGTCGGCCTGCCGGTCCGCCTGGCGCAGCGCGCCCAGCATCCGCCGCAGCCCGGACAGCGCCTCGCGGCCCGTTTTCTCCACGGCGAGCATCGCCTCGCGCGCCTTGTCCGGCTGGGTGTCGATGACCCGGGCCGCGGCGCCGGCCTGGAGGGCGATGATGCCGATGCTGTGGGCCACCGTGTCATGCATCTCGCGGGCGATGCGCAGGCGCTCGGCGGTGACGGCCTGGGCGGCGGCCTGGGCGTGCAGCTCCTCGGTGTGGACGCGGGCCTGACGTATCGAGTTGCCGACGAGCCAGGCGATGACCACGATCAGGGCGATGTACGGGTCCGAGCCGACCCCGTCGTGCTCCCCGAGGCCCAACCGCAGGGCCAGGTAGCAGGGCAGCGTGGCGAGCGCGGCCGCGGCCGCGATGAGCGAGGTCCGCCGGGGGCGGGTGGCCGCGATGTAGCAGAGGGCGATGTCCACGCCCAGGTACTGCACGGGCGGGATCTCGTGCTGGCGCCACGCCACCGCCGAGAAGACCGTGCCGGCGAGCAGCAGCCCGTACCCCACCGATGTCCTGCGGCGGAGCTGCGCGCTTCCGGCCATGATCAACACGAAGGCGATGGCGAGCAGCACCCGGGCCGAGAGCGGGTCCAGGCCGTGGCGGGGGTAGCTGAGGGAGTACTTCCGGCTCGGCGGCATCAGGACGTACTCCACGATGGGTTCCACCGCCGCCACGAACCACACCAGCCCCACCCACAGGCCCGGCGTTATGCGCTTGAGCAGCGGCAGGGATGAAGAGGTGGACATGGCCGGAGCGTAACGGCGGGGCTGGGGGCCGGACATCGGACCGTGGCTGTACAACCAGGGTCGACACGCGCTCCGGCGATTGTCAGCGGCGGTCCGACGACGCGCGGGGCCACCCACCGGCACCGTTGCCTCCGTGATCGAAGTCAAGCAACTCACCAAGCGGTACGGCGGCACGACGGCCGTCAAGGACCTGACCTTCACCGTGGATCCCGGCCACGTGACCGGGTTCCTGGGGCCCAACGGGTCGGGCAAGAGCACCACCCTGCGGATGATCCTCGGCCTGCACGAGCCCACCAGCGGCAGCGTCACCGTCGAGGGCCGCCCCTTTCGCTCCCGCCCCCGCGGGCTGCGCCACGTCGGCTCGCTGCTCGACGCGCAGGAGGTGCATGGCGGGCGCAGCGCCGTGGCGCACCTGTCGGCCCTGGCCCGGAGCAACCGCATCCCGCGGCGCCGGGTTGACGAGGTGCTGGAGCGGGTCGGCCTGGCCGAGGTCGCCGGGCGCCGGATCGGCGGCTTCTCGCTCGGCATGAAACAGCGGCTCGGCATCGCGTCCGCGCTGCTCGGCGACGCGCCGGTGCTGCTCTTCGACGAGCCGCTCAACGGCCTCGACCCGGAGGGCGTGAAGTGGGTGCGCGAGCTGTTCCGGGGGCTGGCCGCCGAGGGCCGCACCGTGTTCGTCTCCAGCCATCTGATGTCCGAGATGGAGCACACCGCCGACCAGTTGATCGTCATCGGCCGTGGCGAGCTGATCGCGGCGGAGAGCCTGGAGGAGTTCTCGGCCCGTGGCACCCGCCAGAGCGTCACGGTGGGCACGCCCGACACCGAGATCCTGCGGGACCTGCTGGCGGCCGAGGGCGCGGCGGTGCGGGCCGAGGGCCGGCTGCTGACCGTGACCGGGCTGAGCGCGGTCCGGGTCGGGGAGATCGCCCTGGTGCACCGCGTCCCGCTGCATCACCTCAGCACCCGGTCGGGCTCTCTGGAGGAGGCGTTCATGGAGCTCACCGCCGACAGCGTCCAGTACCTGGCAGGAGAGTCCCGATGACCGTGACCGCCGCGTACCCCCACGCCACCGAACCCCGCGCCACCGAGCCCCGCGCCCGGTTCGGCGATCTGGTCGCCGCCGAGTGGATCAAACTCCGGTCGCTGCGCTCGACCTGGCTCGGATACGGGGCCACCGCGCTGGCCGTCCTCGCGTTCAACGTGGGCACCGCCTACGACACCTATCGCAACTGGTCACAGCAGAACCCGGAAGGTCCCGAGGGCTTCATCCGGTCCGGGCTTCCGCTGGACGAGGCCTTCACCGTGAACGCCGTCACGGTCATGATGCTCGCCCTCGGCGCCCTCGGCGCCATGCCGATCGTCGGGGAGTACGCCACGGGCACCATCCGTACGACGCTCGCGGCCGTTCCCGCGCGCCGTTCGGTGATGGCGGCCAAGGCGGTGGTGGTCACGGCGGTCGCGGCCGTCTTCGGCGCGCTCGTCGCGGGCGTCTCGTTCGCCGCGACCCAGGCGATCCTGGACCAGCGGGACGCGGGCGTCTCGCTGGGCGACCCGGGCGCGCTGCGCGTCGTGGTGGCGTCCGCGCTGCTCGCGCCGCTGTGCGCGCTCGTCGGTCTGGCGCTCGGCACGGTCCTCCGGCAGACCGCGGCCGCCATGATCGCTTCCGTCGTGGTCATCCTGGTGCTGCCGATGGTTTTCACCGACGGCCGCCACTGGTCGGCGGTCGCCTCCCACAGCACCCTCTACCAGGCGTGGCGCCGGCTGGTGGCGGTCGACTACCACCCGCTCCACTACCCGTGGACCGTAGCGGGAGCCTGGACCGTCTACGCGGTGTGGGCGGTGGTCGCGGCCGCGATCACCGTCGTCGGTGTGCACCGGCGGGACCAATGAGCTGACGTGTGACCGGTGAGCGGACGAGGAGTGGCGGCGCGGCCGGCGTTCCCGTACAGCGGGTCAGTCCGGTCCGGGCGGGGGCTCCCTGCCGTGCTGGGAGCCCCCGCCCTGGGGACAGGTCAGCCCATGCCCTGGAGGCGCCAGATCTGGTTCTTCTTCCAGGTCAGGTCGGTCGCCGGGTCGCATGTCCACTGGTGGACGAGGGCGCCGGGTGCGGTCGAGATCCCGCTGACGTCCACGCACTTGCCGCTGTGCGCCGCGACCAGCTGGTAGTCCTTGCTGTTACCCAGCGCGGAGACCGGCTTGAGGGTGAACATCTGGTTCGTGCCGCCGTTGCAGGTGTACTGGGTGACGGCGGCACCGTCGGCGGTGGAAGCCCCCGAGACGTCCAGGCACTTACCGCTGTACTCGTTGACCACGGTGTAGGTGTTCGCCCGTCCGGCGACCGGCTTGAAGTCCAGCATCTGCTGGTAGCCGCCCTCGCAGTGGTACTGCTGGTACTGCGTGGAGTCGGCGGTGCTGAGGTTGGTGTCGTCCAGGCACTGACCGCTGTTCTGGACCACCGCGACCGTGGAGACGGTCGTGTTGGACGGTGGCAGCAGCGTGACGGTGTAGCCGTCGGCGGCGTCCGTCCACGGCACGCTCACCGAAGCCGAGTTGTTGCCCACCGTCAGGGTCTGGACGGAAACTGTCACCGGACCCGTCACCGCGCTGCCGCCGTTGTTCGGTATGCGCTGGACTATCGCGCGCACCCGGCTGTTCTCCACCACCGACGTGGTGTCGAGGCGGTTGAGGTTGACGGTGACCTTGCCGGTGTTGCCGTTGCTGCCCAGCAGGATCTTCGCGTTGCGCGCGGAGTTGTCCTTCGTCGCCACCCCGTCGGTGTTCGTACCGGGCGTGAGGTTCACGATGTTCCCGGTCTGGGAGCCGTAGTACCGGTACAGGAACCACTCGCCCAGCGGCAGATACTGACTGCCGGTCTTGGTGAGCAGGTTCGCCGCGTAGTCGTGCAGGTTGGCTCCCCACGCCCAGTTGGCGCGCAGGCCGTCCGCTCCGGCGCGCTCCAGGCGGGAGATGTACCAGCCGCCGCGGCCGGGGTTCTGCTCGTTGCTGGCGGCGTACTCGTTGATCTGGAAGGGGCGGTTCGTCGTCATGGACCGCGCCGACAGCAGGGTCTTGAGGGAGTTGCTGTGGGCGACCGGGTCTCCGGGGAGGTCGTGCCAGCTGTAGATGTTCGGCTCGACCTTGTTCGCCTTCACATAGTCGAGGTACGTGGTCCACCAGCCGTTGTCCACATTGGGGTGGCCGCAGGTGCTGGCGCCGACGATGACGGCGCCGGGGATGGCGGCCCGGATCTTCTGGTAGGCGCGCTTCCACATCTCCAGGTACTGGGGCATGCCGGAATCCCAGAACCCGGGGCAGTCGGGCTCATTCCAGATGTCCCACTCGATGTCGGTCATGCCGGCCGCGCGCACGTCGGAGAGCAGACGGTCGTAGAAGGCGTCGAAGCCGGACCAGTCGCCGTTGTCACCGGGGAAGGTGGGCTTGGTGGTGCCGTCGGCGCCCCACAGGTCGTGCGGCAGGATGACGAAGGTTCCGCCCAGCGCCTTGGTGCGCTTGTACTGCGCCAGGGTGGAGTTCCACCGGCGGTCGTACTTGCCGGCGACCCACCCTCCCGGGCTGTCCAGCTGGGCACCGCCGGCCCGCTCCAACTTCCACTTGATGTCCTTGTAGAAGTGGTCCTGGGGCAGCGAGCCGTTCTCGGTCAGCCCGTAGAGGGTGCCCGAGGCATGGTACGTGGGGGCGCCCCCGGCGGCGGAGAAGTCGACGGCGACGGTGGTGTCGGCGGCTTGTGACGGGGCGGCGGACACCAGGTTCGCGGCCAGTGCGGTCAGGAGGACGGCGACGGTCGAGACCGCTCGTCGTCTGATGCGGGCTGTTGCTCTGGAGAGTGTGGTGGGTGACCTCATGGTGCGGCTCCTCTGAGCGGGAAACAGGTGAAGGTGACCGGGGCCCGATCGGTCCCGGGGCTTGGGGGCGGCCGGTCGGCGGCGGCGGTTTCGCATAGTGCCCGGAAACGGGCGCTGATCTCGTCGACGAGGCGGTGGTGCCCGGCGCGGCTTTTGGCCGTCTTGACCGCGTCCCCCCACGGCTTCAGCTCGGCTTTCGCAGCCGCGAGACGCCGGCCCGCTCGGCCATCTCACCGATGTTCACGGAGGACTCCTCACTGAGCACCGTCGAAGCGGTTCGATCATCTTGGTCCCCGCGCCAGGTGATGGCCGTCGAACCGGTTCGCGTGCAGCGAAATTAGGAGCAACTCAAGTGGCTGTCAACGCTGCTGACAGAACTTTCCATGCCGGGTCACCGACGCTCTGCGCCTGTCACCCGCCTCAAGGCCGCCGGATCCGCCTCATGACCTCCACGGGCAGGGGAGGGATGCCGGGCCGCCTCCTCCGCGGTCCCGGGATCCCGCAACAGCCGCACCAGAACCTTTGCCGGCAGCCCGGGGTGGCGCGGCGCCGCCCGGCGTACGGACCCCTCGGGGTCGTCAAGCAGCCGCACCGCCGCGTCCGCCGACAGCTGCGGATCCGCCGCGGCCCGGCGCCGCCCCAGCCCCCGGCGAACCACCCCCGGTGCCACCGGGACGACTGCGTCCGCCCCCGGCCGGGCAGTGACCATGACGACGCCCCGCCACCCGGCGGGGCGCGTCACGGGCGCGGGCCCGGTGTGGGAAGGAGCAGCAGGTGCGGCGGTTCGAGGGTTACGCGGTCGTACTCACCGGAGCGGGGCGGGGCATCGGCGAGGTGACCGCCCGCCGCTTCGCCGCCGAGGGCGCCCGCGTGCTGATCACCGACCTCGACGGCGAGCGGGCCGCGAAGGCGGCCGCGGCGATACGGGCCGACGGCGGCGAGGCCGAGTCGCTGGCCTGCGACGTCGCCGACCGTACGGCGGTCGAGGCGGCCGTGGCGCACGCCGTGGACCGCTTCGGCCGCCTCGACGTACTCGTCAACAACGCCCTGTCCTGCACCGCCGACACCCCGCTGTTCGAGGACCAGCCGGACGACGCGTGGCACCAGGACCTCGACATCACCCTGACCGGCGCCTTCCGCTGCGCCCGCGCCGCGCTGCCCCACCTGGCCGCGGCGGGCGGCCGGGGCGCCATCGTCAACGTCGGCTCGGTCAACGGCGAGCGGGACTTCGGCAACCACGCCTACAGCGCCGCCAAGGCCGGCCTGGCCAGCCTCACCCGCACCCTCGCCGGTCACGCCGCCGGCCGTGGCGTCCGCGTCAACCTCGTCGCCCCGGGCACCGTCCACACTCCCAACTGGGACGGCCGCGAAGACGTCCTCGACCGCGCCGCCCGCGTCTACCCGCTGGGCCGCGTCGGCGAACCCGCGGACATCGCCGCCGCCATCACCTTCCTGGCCTCCTCCGACGCCTCCTGGATCACCGGGGTCACCCTCCCCGTGGACGGCGGCCTGCTGATGAGCAACCTGGGCCTGCTGGCCGCCTTCACGGGGGAGTGACCGGGCCCCGCCACCCGCCTCAAGGCCGCCGGACCATCCGCCACATGACGTCCATCGGCAGCGAGGGATGCCGGGCCGCCTCCTCCGCGGTGGCGGGGTCCCGCAGCAGCCGCACCAGCACCGGTGCCGGCAGCCCGGGGTGCTGGCGGGCCGCCGAGCGTATGGACCACTCGGGGTCGTCCAGCAGCCGCACGGCCGAGTCCACCGACAGCCGCGGATCCCTCGCGGCCCGGCGCCGTACCTCCTTGTCGGCGTCCCGGGTGAACCGCTCCACCAGCTCGGGCGTCGACGCCGGGTCGTCCAGGGCCAGTTGCCGCATGCGCGGGCTGGGGTCGTCGGCGTACCTGAGCAGGCCGTGGCGCGGAAAGTTCGGATGGCCGCGCGGCCGGTCGGGACAGGTCAGGCTGCCGGTCCACCACTGCCACACCCCCATCAGCATGTCGGCGGGCGCGTCGTCGCAGGACTCGGCCAGGAAGAGCTGTACGACGCGGTCCTCGTCCCTGGCGAGGCGTTCGACCACGTCCGGAGGGAGACGCTTCGCGCGGGCCACGCTCCGGCGCACCCGGAGATGGGACGAGGCGGCCAGGCGGCGCATGGCATCGGGGTCGTCGTGGAGCGCCTTGACCCAGCCGAGCGTGTAGGAGTGCTCGCCCGGGTCGATGTCCACGCGGATGTCCGCCCGCTGCTCCTCGGTGAGGTCCGGTCGTAGGGCCACCACATGGCGGACACTGCTGTCGGTGTCCTGGGCGAGTACGGCGACCAGCTCCGGGGCCAGCCGCCGGTTGCAGGCGAGCCAGCTCCGCTGGGCTTTGGTGCCGTGGCGGGTCAGGTGCTCGGCGAGGTCGTGCGTCAGGCGACAGGTTTCGAGAGCCCCGTCACCGAGGTCCTCGGCCTCGAAGACGGACCGGGGCAGCGGCTGGTCCTGGTGATGCCGCAGCAGCGCGGCCACGCGGACCGCGCCCTCCGGGTCGGCCAGCAGCCCCTGCCGGGCCGCCCCGTCCAGATGCGGCCAGGCACGCGGGCAGGCGGCGGCCCGTACGCCGGGGTCCGGGTCGAGCGCCAGCGCGGTCAGCAGCCGTACGGGCAGCCCGGTCAGCCGGGTGGCCTCCGCGCGGACGCGGGCCGAGGGGTCGGTGGCCACCCGCTCGTACGCGGCCTCGGTGAGCTCATCGCGCCGGTCCGCCGCGAACATGGTGAGGAGCCACAGGTTTCTGGGCTTCCGCTCACCCAGGATCAGCCGGGTCCAGTGCTCGGCCGTGAGGTTCGGCTGGCACTCGGCCAGCTGTGCCCGCACCTTCCACTCCGGGTGGGCGACGGCGGCGTCCACGACCGAGGGCGACTGCGCGCGCCACAGGAGGTGACGCGAGCGGCCCAGCAGAGCGAGCCGCAGGTCGTCGGGGGCGGCCGGGTTGGCCGCCAGACCGTCGGCCCACGTCTCGCGCAACCGCTCCGTGGGCTCCGGCCCTTCGAACAGCGACTCCCACACGGCCGCTTCCCGGCTAATCGGCGACCCCGAGCGACGCGAAGTCGTAACTGCCCCCGTAGATGTGGCTGGTGTAGACGTTGGTCAGCCGGGGACCGCGCCAGGTGTAGTTCTTCTGGAAGATCAGGGGGACATAGCCGGCCGAGTCGGAGACCTTCCGGTTGATCTGCCGGTACATCTCCCTGATCTTCCTGCGGTCCTGCCCGGCGCGCGCCTTGTCGAAGAGGCCGTTGATGGATTTGTCGTCCAGCTGGGTGAAGTTGACATTGCCGGAGGGCAGGATGAAGCGGCCGTCGACCAGGGGCTGGAGAAATCCCTGGGCGGTCGGGAAGTCGGGGAGCCACCGCGCGAGGATGATGCCGTAGCCCTTCTTCTTGACGGTCGAGGGCGAGCCCACGACCTTGTAGTACTCGACGAGGTCGATCTGCTCGATGGTGATGCTGACCCCGATGGACGACAGCGAGGACTGCAGCGCCTCGGCGGCGGAGAGGTCGTCGGCGTTTCCGGCGCGGACCGCGAGGGTGGTCCGGAAGCCGTTCGGCTTGCCGCAGGCCGCCAGTTCCTTCTTCGCCTCGGAGAGATCGGCCCTTCCGTCGTTCTCCAGGACGCCGTACGGATCGTCGGTGGGGTTCGCCCCCTCGATGCCCGGCGGGAGCATGTTGGTGGCGATCTCACCGGCGCCGGGGCCGCCGAGGGCCGTCTGCACGGACCGCCGGTCCGTCCCGTAGATGATCGCCTTGCGGCAGTGGATGTTGTCCAGCGGCTTGACGGTCCGCGGCAGGCCCAGATAGCGGATGCCCATGGTGTACGGGTCGTCCAGGCGGTCCTTGAGGCTGCTGGTCTCGGCCTTGGAGATGGCCGTCTTGGAGAGCGAGGCCGGGGCGAGGTCCAGGTCGTAGGTGCCGTTGAGGAGGTGCTGGCTCCGGGCGTTCTCGTCCGGGAGGATGTCGATCGTGATCCGGTCGGGCAGGGCGCTGCGGATCGGGTCGGAGCTCTGGTTCCACTCGTCGTTGCGGACCAGCTCCAGCGAGTGGTTCGGCTTGTACGAGCCGAACTTGTACGGCCCGGAGGAGAACGGACGCTTCTGGTACTCGGCCTTGGTGTCCTCCGCGCTGGGCACGGGCGAACCGGCCGGCATCGCCAGCATCTGCTCGAAGTCGCTGTTCGGTTCGGCGAGATGGAAGACGATGGTCTGCGCATCGGGGGTTTCTATGGACTTCAGGCCCTTGTCGTCCTTGTAGGGGCCCTTGTACTTCCCGTCGGGGTCGAGGAGCTGCTTGAAGTAGGTCGGGCCGCCGGGGAGCACATCGGCGGCCCAGCCCCGCTCGATGCCGTACTTGACGTCCTCGGAGGTGAGCTCCGAGCCGTCCTCCCAGGTGAGCCCGGAGCGCAGGGTGTAGGTGTACGTCTTGCCGTCCTCGCTCACCTTGGCCTTGCTCGTCGCGAGGTCCGGGGCCAGATCGGAGCCGCCCTTGTCGGGCTTGGGGGCGTAGGTGACCAGCTGACGGGTGAAATAGCGGGAGAAGTTCCACGCGAAGCTGTAATAGCTGCGCTGCGGATCCCAGGAGTCGGCGTCGATCCCGCTGACGAACTTCAGCGTGCCGCCCTTGGTCTTCGACGGGTTGACGACGCCCTTGGTCGCGGCGTTGTACACCGGGTCCGCGAGGGGCTTCCGGGTGCCCGAGGCCGTCGGCGACGGCTTCGGGGCGGCCTTCTTGCCGGAGTCGTCCGTCCAGTTGTTCACCAGGGGGATGCCCGCGGCCAGCAGGCCGCCGGCGACCGCCACCGCCACCGCGGAGCGGATGAGGACACGGCGATTGCCCGGCCCGCCGCTGTCGGGGGCCGGGCCCGGGGCGAAGGCCGTGGGCCAGGCGGGCGGGGCGGACGGCGGCGGAGGGGCGGCGCCGGGCGCTGACGGCGGGAGGGCGGCGCCGGGCGCGTACGGCGGAGCCGGTGGGCCGAAGACGGGCATGGCGGGGGCCGTGTTGCGCGCCAGGGCGATGCCGCTCGCCATGCCGCCGCGGTCGCGCTTGTGCGGCAGCGGCCGTCCCTTGGCGCCCATCGCCGCGTACACCTGGCCGTAGAGGGTGCCCAGGTCGAGCGAGCGCGGCCCGCCCGGCACCCCTTCGTTCAGCAGTCTGAGCAGTTCGCCGGTGAAGGCGGTGTGGGGCTCGCCGGGCGGGGCGAGCGCGAAGCTGCTGTCGGGGACGGCGGCCAGCAGACAGGCGCCGTCGACCGCCGCGCGGTCCATCACCGCCGGGACCCCGTCCACGAAGCCGGGCGTCTCACCGCTGAGGCAGCAGTCGAGCAGCACCGCCCGCCGGTCCGCCGGCCCGTCGGACATGACATCGCGCAGGGTGCCGTACGGCAGCCCCGTATAGGACCGCTGCCGCAGCGACCCGGCGAGGCCGAGCACCAGCTCTCCGCGGCGCGGCTCGACCAGGCCGTGGCCGGCGAAGTACACCAGCAGGGTGTCGGTGGCCTCCTCGGCCGCGTCCCGGACGGCGTCCAGGACCTCGACCGCGTCCCGGGGGTTGTGGATCACCGTGCAGTGCTCGGGCGCGAGCCCCCAGGAGTGCTCGGCGCACAGGGCGGTGGCCAGCGCGCGGAGGTTGCGCTCCACCTGCGGGAGCTGCTCCAGGTGGGCGTAGTGGCTGGTGCCGATCAGCACCGCCCGTGAGGCGGCCGCGGCGGGCAGGCCCGTCACCGCTGCCGCCCCTCGTCCGCCCCGGCGGGCGCGGCGACCGTCCGCCGCCGCCCTCGTCCAGCACCGCTCGCCTCAACGCCGATCCGCAACGGGCCCCCTTTTGAGTGACGACGGCCTCATATTCTGCACTACGCGAGGGAAGCCGGGACGGCCCGGCCAGGGTGCACCCTCGGCGGTTCTCGTCAGTACTCCTTGAGCGTGTAGGAGTTGGCGGCGTCCAGTTCCGTGCGCAGATCGGCGACGAACTTCTCCCCCTCCGCCTCGCCGAGGTCCATGGCGTCCCGGGCGTCCATGGCCGCCCTGTTGGTCAGCGCGAGCTCCTGGTTGGCGGTCACATAGGCGCGCAGCTCCCGCTCGTACGCCGCGAAGGCGGCCTCGTGGTCGCCGTCCGCCGCCTTGAGCTCGCCCGCCAGGACGTACGCGCCGACCAGGGCCATGCTGGTGCCCTGGCCGGACATGGGCGAGCCGCAGTAGCCCGCGTCGCCGAGCAGCGTCACCCGGCCGCGGGACCAGGAGTCCAGGCGGATCTGGGCCATCGAGTCGAAGAGGAAGTCCGGGGCGCCCCACATGTGCTCCAGCAGCCGGGGCATCTCCCAGCGGGCATGCGCGAACTCCCGGGCGATCAGCTGCTTGTGCGCGCGCGGGTCGTCGGTCAGGGACTCGGCGGGCGGCTCGTCCCAGTCGAAGCCGACGTAGACGCGGAGCTCCTGGTTGTCGCGGACGCTCATCACCATCCCGCCCCACAGGTCGGCGCCCATCTTGTAGACGACCTGCCAGCGGTCGAGGCCGAGGAAGTTGGGCGCCGTCCACACGGCCAGCGAGGTGCCGAGGTGGTGCAGACAGTCCTCCTCCGGCCCGAAGGCCAGCCGCCGGGTCCGCGAGTGCAGCCCGTCGGCGCCCACGACCAGGTCGAAGCGGCGCTTCGTACCGCCGCGGAAGACCACCCGCACCCCGTCCGTGTCCTGTTCCAGCCGGTCGACGGAGTCGCCGTAGACGTAACTGATCCCGGCGCCGCCCGCTTCGGCGACGATCGCGGCGAGGTCGTCGCGCAGGATCTCCACGTCGGGGCTGTCGAGGTCGCCGCCGCTGACGGTGCGCTCGGTGGTGCGGAACAGCTCCCGGCCCTCGCCGTCGACCACCGACATCCCCCGCAGGTCGGTGCTCAGGCCGCGGATCCGGTCGAGTACGCCCATACGCTCGGCCACCTCCGGCGCGGGGCCGCGGACATCGATCGCGTGTCCGCCGGGGCGGGGCCCCGCGGCCTGCTCGACGACGGTGACGTCGAATCCGTAGCGGTCCAGCCAGTGGGCGAGCGCGGGCCCGCCGATGCCGGCCCCCGATATCAGAACGCTCTGCTGACGCTTCGTGTGGCGCATGGTGGCTTCCCATCGGTGCATCGAGTGGTTGCTCGGACAACCCGATGCTGGTCCGGGCCGCCGACACGCCCCCGACGCGGCGCCGACACGCGCGCCCGGACGCCGACGCGGCGCCGACACGGCCTTCAGGGGCCGTGCCGGCGCCGCGCCGATCGTTCGTCACATGTGCGTCAGACGGTGGTGCCGCCCGGGTCAGCCCGCGCGCAGCACGGAGGCCACGATCGGCCCCGCCGAGTCACCGCCGTGGCCGCCCTGCGGGACCACGGCCGCCGCCGCGAGGTCGCCGCGGTAGGCGGTGAACCAGCCGTTGGGCTCCTTCTGCCCGTCGACCTCCGCCGAGCCCGTCTTCGCGCCGAAGTCACCGCTCATCCCGGACATCGCCTGGGCGGCGGTCCCCGAGGTGGCGGTCAGCTTCATCAGGCTCTTCAGCTGCTGCCGGGTGCTCGGCTTCAGCGCGCGGGCGGCCTTGGCCAGGGTCCGGCCGTCCAGGGAGGGGGAGACCAGGTAGGGCTGGCGGAAGGTGCCGCCGGCGACGGTCGCCGAGACCGACGCCATGTTGAGCGGGTTCATCCGCACCCCGCCCTGCCCGATCAGCGACGCGCCCTTGGAGGCGGCGGACTGCACCGGCACCGCGCCGTCGAAGGAGGCGATGCCGGTCTGCCAGTTCAGCCCGATGCCGAAGACGTCCCGGGCCTCCTTGGTGAGGTCGTCGTCGTCCAGCTTGGGCGCCTGGCTGATGAAGGCCGTGTTGCAGGAGCGGGCGAAGCTCTGCTCGAAGGTGCCGCCCTTGATCTCGAACTTGTCGTCGTTCTGGAACTTCCAGCCGCCGTACGAGAAGTACTTCGGGCACGGGTGCGGCTTGCCGTAGCCCGCCAGGCCCTTGTCGATGAGCAGCGCCGAGGTGATGACCTTCATGGTCGAGCCGGGCGCGTACGAGCCCTGGAAGGCGGTGTTGAACCCCTGGGCCGGGGAGTTGGCGACCGCCAGGACCTCACCGGTGCTGGGCTTGATCGCCACCACCGCGGCCTTGGACCGCTTTTTGACCGCCTGCTCCGCCGTCGCCTGGAGCTTCGCGTCGATCGTGGTGCGGAGCGTGCCGGCCTTGCCCTTGGAGAGCACCTTCAGCGTCTCGTCGGGGGACTTGGAGCCCTTGGCGCGGGAGATCCAGGTCTCCACGCCCGGCGTGCCGCCCGCCTTCTTGCCGTACCGCTCCCGCAGGCCGTCCAGGATCGCCTTGAGCGTCGGGTGGTCTGCGGGCTTAAGCTCCGCGCCGTCGCGGTCGACGGCCTTGATCGGGGGTGTGCCGGCCGGGCCCGTCATGAGGGCGTCCCCGGCCCCCAGCTTCGGGTGCACGACCGACGGCTTCCAGTCGACGACCGCCGCCCCGCTGGTCTTGTCGCGGGTGACGGTCAGCGAGGATTCATACGTCCAGGGGACCTGCCGCCCGCCGTAGGAGATCCGCGCGTTGACCGTGAACGGCACCGTCCGGCCGGTGGCCTGCCCCGCCGCCAGCGTCACCTTTCCGATGCGGGCCTTGTCACGGTAGGCGGTGAGCGCGGAGCCGGCGGCCTTCTCGTCGTCCGTCAGACCGGCGGCCTTCGCGGGCTGCCCCGCGGACCAGGCGGCCAGGAAGTCCCGGGCCGTGGCCTTGACCTCGGCCGCGCTGGGCGGGCCGGTCTTCACCTTCTTGACCACGGGCTTGTCGTCGCTCGCCCCGGTGTCCGCGCTGTCCTTCGAACCGTCCGAGCCGTCCTGTCCGCCACCGCAACCGGCGACCCCGACCATGGCGGCGAACACCGCACCGATGACCGCGGCTCTCGCGCCACTCCGCATTGCAGAACCCCCACAGTCCCTCGAAGCCCTCCACCGCTCGATGGAGGTCGTGGTCCGGGGCACTCTACCGGCATCGCGGGCGCGGCCTCGGCGCCCGGCAGGCCCCTCAGATCCAGGTGTCGAGCCAGATCCGGGCCCGCCATTGGTCGATCGGCAGCGTCTGTCCTGTGTAGAGGGGGAAGAAGTAGATGAAGTTCCAGATGATGAGCAGCACCAGCACCCCCGCGCCGACCGTGCCCACCACCCGCCGGTTCTCCGAGACCCCCGGCGGCCCCACGAGGGCGCCGACCATCATCGCCACCGCCAGACACAGGAACGGCACGAAGACCACGGCGTAGAAGGAGAAGATCGTCCGCTCCTGGTAGAGGAACCACGGCAGATAGCCCGCCGCCAGCCCGCACAGGATCGCGCCCGCCCGCCAGTCCCGCCGCAGCGCCCACCGGAACAGCAGGTACACCACCGCGAAGCAGGCCGCCCACCACAGCAGCGGGGTGCCGAGCGCCAGCACCTCGCGGGCGCACTTCTCGGTCGCGTCCTTGGGGCAGCCGGCCTCGCCGGGGGACGGGGACTCGTAGAAGTAGGAGACCGGGCGGGACTGGACCAGCCAGCTCCACGGGTTGGACTGGTAGATGTGCGGGTCGTCCAGCTTCACATGGAACTTGTAGACCTCGGTCTCGTAGTGCCACAGGCTGCGCAGCGGGTTCAGCCAGGACCAGAACCCGTGGTCGCTGTAGCCGCCGCCGCCCAGCTTCTCGGGGGTCTCGGCCCAGTGCCGGAAGTAGCCGCTGCCGGTCCAGCCGGTCCGGGCGCTGTAGTGGCCGCTGGTGGTGAACCAGCCCCACCAGGTGGCGAGGTAGGTGACCAACGCCACAGGCACGGTCGCGAGGAAGGCCCACAGGGTGTCGCGGCGCAGCACCGAGCGGAAGGGGCGGCGCGCGCCGGCCGTGCGGCGGGCGCCCATGTCCCACAGGACCGTCATCACGCCGAAGGCCGCCAGCACGTACAGGCCGTTCCACTTGGTGCCGGTCGCGAGCCCCAGACACACCCCGGCGGCGATCCGCCACGGCCGCACGCCGAGCTTCAGCCGCGCGGCGACGTCCGCGTCGGGGCGGGCGGTGCCGTCCGGGCCGGCCGGCAGGGCGGCGGCGAGCCGCGCCCGTGCCTGGTCCCGGTCGATCAGCAGACATCCGAAGGCGGCCAGGACGAAGAACATGACGACGAGGTCGAGCAGCGCGGTGCGGCTCATCACATAGTGCAGGCCGTCCACGGCCAGCAGCAGCCCCGCCAGACACCCCAGGAAGGTGGACCGGAACAGCCGCCGCCCGATCCGGCACAGCATGAGCACCGACGCCGTGCCGAGCAGGGCGACCATGAACCGCCAGCCGAAGGGGGTCAGGCCGAACAGCTGCTCGCCGACCGCGATGACCCACTTGCCCACCGGCGGGTGGACGACGTACCCGGCGGCGTCGCTCAGCGGGATCTGCTGGGGATCCGCGATGATCTTGGCGTTGGCGTTCTTCGGCCAGGTGCCCTCGTAGCCGAGCTGGAGCAGCGCCCAGGCGTCCTTGGCGTAGTACGTCTCGTCGAATATGACCTTGCCGGGGCTGTCCAGACGCCAGAAGCGGAGCAGCCCGGCGAACAGCGCGACCAGCAGCGGCCCGCCCCAGCCGGTCCAGCGGGCGATCCGCGACGCCGCCGCCGGAGCAGCCCCCAGCGCCTCCCACAGCCGGGTCCCCGGCTGTGGGTAGGGGGGCACCAGCCGCTCCCGTACGTCGGACCGCGGCCGGCCCGCGTATCCGAAGCGGCGCAGCCGCCGCTGCCAGGCCGGCGGATGCTGGCCGGCGGCTCGGCCCGGCTGGGCGTGGGTCGCGGTGTCACTCGTCACCCGGCCCATCGTAGGGAAGCGGACTATGAGAGTGGGGAGCGAAGTCGTCCGGCCGGGGATACGGGGCGTGCCTTCGGGGTTCCGGATCCCCGTCGGGGTGCTGCGAGGATGGATCGTGTGACAGGAACGCTGGTACTCGCAGGGACCCCCATCGGCGACACGCGGGACGCGCCCCCGCGGCTGGCCGCCGAGCTCGCGGCCGCCGATGTGGTGGCCGCCGAGGACACCCGGCGGCTGCGCCGCCTCACCCAGGCGCTGGAGGTGCAGCCGAGCGGCCGGGTGGTGTCCTACTTCGAGGGCAACGAGTCGGCCCGTACGCCCGAGCTGGTGGAGGCGCTGGCCCAGGGCGCGCGGGTGCTGCTGGTCACCGACGCGGGCATGCCGTCCGTCTCCGACCCCGGCTTCCGTCTGGTCGCGGCGGCCGTCGAGCGGGGGATCACGGTCACCGCGGTGCCCGGGCCGTCGGCCGTGCTGACCGCGCTGGCGCTGTCCGGGCTGCCGGTGGACCGCTTCTGCTTCGAGGGCTTTCTGCCGCGCAAGGCGGGTGAGCGGCTGGGGCGGCTGCGCGAGGTCGCGGCCGAGCGCCGCACGCTGGTGTACTTCGAGTCGCCGCGCCGCCTGGACGACACGCTGGCCGCCATGGCCGAGGTGTTCGGCGCGGACCGGCGGGCGGCCGTGTGCCGTGAGCTGACCAAGACGTACGAGGAGGTCAGGCGCGGCCCGCTGAAGGAGCTGGCGGCCTGGGCGGCCGAGGGCGTACGGGGCGAGATCACGGTGGTGGTCGAGGGTGCCGCGGCGCCCGGGCCAGGTGAGGCCGACCCGGACGAGCTGGCCCGCCGGGTCGCGGTCCGCGAGGAGGCGGGGGAGCGCCGCAAGGAGGCCATCGCGGCGGTCGCGCAGGAGGCGGGCCTGCCCAAACGGGATGTGTTCGACGCCGTCGTGGCGGCAAAGAACGCGGCAGGAACCGCGCCACGCGAAGGTAAAGGGAAAGGCTGAAAAGCAAAGGTTGGGCCGGGTGGCGGGGGCCTTGTGGCATCCGGCCGCCAAATCTCCCTCAAGAGGTGGAAGGGCAGCTGCACTCCGGGCCGATAAAGGCGTCCACTGTATGTGGGACGTCCAGTCCCGGAAGCCTTGTCCTGCGGACAAGAGGAGTTGCCATGAGCGAAATTGCGGGTACCTCGAGCGGCGTTCGCCCGATAGCCCACACCACCACCGACGCGACGGACGGGGAGGTCGCCCATGAGGCGTACGCCTTCGCGTGCATGAAGTGCGGGCACGGCTGGGAGCAGTCGTACGACATCGAGCACCACGTGGACGCCGAGGGGAGGGCGTTTGTCATCTACTTCACCGACGGCATGCGCGTACGGTCCCCGCTGACCAGCCCCAACTGCCACAACTGCGGCGCCGACCTCGTGCGCATCATGAGGTCCGGCCAGGTCTCGACGGCCCTGCGGAACCTGGGCGGGGAGCCCCGGCGGCGCACCCGACGGGCGGCCGCCGAGGAGTCCGGCGCGACAGCGGCGCCGCGGGAGCCGCGCCGGCACCACTGGCATCTGTCGGATCTGCTGCACCCGTTCCAGAACCACCGGAAGTAAGCCGCAGGGGCACCAGTAGTCGACTACCGGTGATTAACTCACCGGTAGTCGGCCGCCGGTAGTGATTCCGGTCACTCGCATATGAGCCGGATCGTATCCGAACGAGCGCCGGAGCACGATTCTTCGATTTCGCGGGCAAATAGAATCGCGCTCATGGCGCAGTCACAAAACAAAAAGGACCTGCCTCCGCCGCTCCCCGAGCCGCTGCGGGTCCCGGTCGCCGATTCGCACACCCACCTGGACATGCAGTCGGGCACGGTCGAGGAGGCCCTCGCGAAGGCCGCCTCGGTCGGCGTGACCACCCTCATCCAGGTGGGCTGCGACCTCGCCGGGTCGCGCTGGGCGGCGAAGACGGCCGAAGCCCACGAGAACATCTGGGCCACCGTGGCCCTGCACCCCAACGAGGCGCCGCGCATCGTGCACGGAGACCCCGACGGCTGGTCCCGGCAGGGCGCGCGCGAACCCGGCGGCGAGACGGCCCTGGACGCAGCCCTGGAGGAGATCGCGGCCCTGGCCGCACTGCCGCAGGTGCGGGGCGTCGGCGAGACCGGCCTCGACTACTTCCGCACCGGCCCCGAGGGCATCGCCGCCCAGGAGCGGTCCTTCCGCGGCCACATCGCCATCGCCAAGCGGTACGGCAAGGCGCTGGTCATCCACGACCGCGAGGCGCACGAGGACGTGCTGCGGGTGCTGGCCGAGGAGGGCGCGCCCGAGACCGTCGTCTTCCACTGCTACTCCGGCGACGCCGCCATGGCGGAGATCTGCGCGGAGCGCGGCTACCACATGTCCTTCGCGGGCAACGTCACCTTCAAGAACGCCACCCCGCTGCGCGAAGCCCTCGCCGTCGCCCCCCTCGACCTGCTGCTGGTCGAGACCGACGCGCCCTTCCTCACCCCCGCCCCGTACCGCGGACGGCCTAACGCCCCGTACCTCGTTCCGCTCACCCTGCGGGCCATGGCCGAGGTCAAGGGCGTCCCCGAGGACACCCTCGCGGCCGCCGTCGCGGCCAACACCGCGCGGGTTTTCGGCTACGGCGCGCCGGTTTCCGGCGCCGGCGAGCCCGGGGAAGGGCGTCACGTACAGTAATCGTACCACTTTGGAGAGTGGCCGCCGCTCCGCTACAGTCCCGGGACTCATGCCCTGACCAGTGGACTTGTGGAGTGTTGCCGGAGTGTTGTCGTGAGCCGTACGCAAGGCGGCCGCCGTGTCGCGGGCAGTCACCGCGGCACGGGCGGCCGGGCCGCCGCCCGCCGAGCCGCGCGCCGCGGACGGCGCGCTGCCGCCCGGCCCGAGCAGCTGCGCCGGCTGCTGCCCCAGGCGCTGGTGGTCGCCGCGCTGGCCGGCGGCACCTCCGCCTTCGTGGCCGAGGACAAGGCCGTACGGCTCAGCGTCGACGGCAGGGACCGCACCCTGCACACCTACGCCGAGGACGTCGCCGAACTCCTCGCGGACGAGGGCGTGCCCGTCGGCGCCCACGACCTCGTCGCCCCGGCGCCCCGAGCGGCCCTCGTCAGCGGCGACCGGATCGCCGTCCACTACGGCCGCCCGGTCACCCTCACCATCGACGGAGAACGCCGCCGGGTGTGGACCACCGCCCACACCGTGGACGGCGCCCTGCGCCAGCTCGGGGTGCGCGCCGAGGGCGCCCACCTCTCCGCGTCGCGCTCGGCCGCGATCTCGCGGCGCGGCCTGGATTTGGACGTACGGACCGTACGCACCGTCACCTTCATGGCCGACGGGCGCGAACACACCCTCCGCACCAGCGCGGCCACCGTCGCCGACGCCCTGGCGGAGGCCGGGATCGCCCTGCACGACCAGGACACCACCTCCGTGCCCGAGGAGAGCTTCCCGCGCGACGGCCAGACCATCTCGGTCATGCGGATCAGGGGCCGCGAGGAGGTGCGCGACCGGGCCATCCCCTTCCCGACCTTCCGCCACGCGGACCCCACCCTCCTCCAGGGCGCCGAGCTGGTGGCGGCCGCGGGCGAGCCGGGCCTGGAGCGCACCACCTACCTGGTGCGCACCGTCAACGGCGTGCGCCAGCGGCCCAGGAAGCTCAGGACCCGCGTGGTGCGCGAGCCCGTGGCGCGCGTCGTGCGGGTCGGCACCAAGCCCCGGCTGCCGCTGTCCGTGGCCGGCGCGGACGCGCTGGACTGGCAGGCCATGGCCCGCTGCGAATCCGGCGGGCGGCCGGACGCGGTCGACGCCTCCGGCCGGTACGGCGGGCTGTACCAGCTCGACCAGGACACCTGGCACGACCTGGGCGGGCAGGGGCGCCCGCAGGACGCGCCCGCCACGGAGCAGACGTACCGCGCGAAGAAGCTGTACGTACAGCGGGGGGCGAGCCCCTGGCCGCACTGCGGCCACCGGCTGAGCCCGTAGCCGTATCGGTAAACTCAACCGGTGAGCTCCACCGACGCAGGCGCCCTGCTGGGCCCCGCCGACATCCGCGAACTGGCCGCCCGGCTCGGCGTACGCCCCACCAAGCAGCGCGGCCAGAACTTCGTCATCGACGCCAACACCGTCCGCCGGATCGTCCGCACCGCCGACGTCCGGCCCGACGACGTGGTCGTCGAGGTCGGCCCGGGACTCGGCTCGCTGACCCTGGCCCTCCTGGAGGCCGCCGACCGGGTCACCGCCGTCGAGATCGACGACGTGCTCGCCGCGGCGCTGCCCTCGACGGTCCAGGAGCGGCTGCCCGGCCGCGCCGACCGCTTCGCGCTCGTCCACTCCGACGCCCTGCACATCACCGGGCTGCCCGGGCCCGCGCCCACCGCGCTGGTCGCCAACCTCCCGTACAACGTCGCGGTGCCGGTGCTGCTGCACATGCTCGACCGCTTCCCCACCATCGAGCGGACCCTCGTCATGGTCCAGGCCGAGGTCGCCGACCGGCTCGCGGCCGCGCCCGGCTCCAAGGTGTACGGCGTGCCGTCGGTGAAAGCCGCCTGGTACGCCGAGGTCAAACGCGCCGGGGCGATCGGCCGCAACGTCTTCTGGCCCGCGCCGAACGTCGACTCCGGCCTCGTCTCCCTCGTCCGCCGCCCCGCCCCGCCCCGCACCACCGCCACCAAGGCCCAGGTCTTCGCGGTGATCGACGCGGCCTTCGCACAGCGCCGCAAGACGCTCCGGGCGGCCCTCGCCGGCTGGGCCGGCTCCGCGGCGGCGGCGGAGGCCGCGCTGACGGCGGCCGGGATATCGCCCCAGGCGCGGGGCGAGGCGCTGACGGTGGAGGAGTTCGCGGCCATCGCGGAGCGCGGGCCCGCGGCCGGATAGGCCCCTGGCCGGGCGGCCCCGCCGCGCGGGCCGCGGGCGGGACAATGGGCGCGGCGCCATGACCGACGAACAGTGCGCCGAAGCGTGCGCCGACCAGTCCGAGGAGACCCCAGCCGTGACCCGATCCGTGACCGTCCGCGTGCCCGCGAAGGTCAATGTCCAGCTCGCGGTCGGCGGCCTTCGGCCGGACGGCTTCCACGACCTGGCCAACGTCTTCCTCGCGGTGGGGCTGTACGACGAGGTCACCGCCACCCCGGCCGACGACCTGCGGATCACCGTCTCCGGCACGGACGCGGGCGGTGTGCCGCTCGACCGCGGCAACCTCGCCGCCCGCGCCGCCCTCGCGCTGGCCGAGCGGCACGGCGTCCAGCCGCGGGTCCACCTCCACATCGCCAAGGACATCCCCGTGGCCGGCGGCATGGCGGGCGGCAGCGCGGACGCCGCCGGGGCGCTGGTGGCGTGCGACGCGCTGTGGGGGACGGCGGCCCCCCGGGCCGAACTGCTGGAGATCTGCGCCGAGCTGGGCAGCGATGTGCCGTTCAGCCTGGTCGGCGGGGCGGCCCTGGGCCGGGGCCGGGGCGAGCTGCTGACCCCGCTGGAGACCGGCTCCACCTTCCACTGGGCGTTCGCCGTCGCCGAGGGAGGCCTGTCCACCCCCGCCGTCTACCGCGAGTGCGACCGGCTGCGCGCCGCCGACGGCCAGGGGGCCACGGTGGACGACGTACCCGACCCCGAGCCGTCCCCGGCCCTCCTGGAGGCGCTGCGCACCGGGGACGCCGCCGCGCTGGCCGCGGCCGTGACCAATGACCTGCAGCCCGCCGCGCTGTCCCTGCGGCCCGCCCTGGCCGACACCCTGCGCGCGGGCACCGACGCGGGCGCCCTCGCCGCACTGGTCTCCGGCTCCGGCCCGACCTGCGCGTTCCTCGCCAAGGACGCGGAGGAGGCCGCCGCCGTCGCCAAGGCCCTGGCCGCCTCGGGCACCTGCCGTGCCGTACGGGTGGCCACGGGGCCGGCGGCGGGGGCGGCCGTCGTGCGCTCGGAGGGCTGATCGGACGGGGGAGGGGCGCCACCCTCTGATGGCGTCCCCCTCACCCCCCGGCGAGCGGGTTCAGCGGATGATCAGCAGGTTCACCAGCCAGGCGATGCCGAGCGCCACCAGCGAGGCGCCCCACACCGCGCGGCCGAGCAGACGGCGGGAGAAGGCCCCCCAGGTGCCGGCCAGCGCGGCGACCAGCGAGGTGTAGACGGCGATGTAGACGACGGTGTCCTGGCCGCCGTCGGTGCAGACGAAACGGGTGTCGTCGACACCGCAGCCCGACGCGGCGGACATCGTGGTCATGGGCAGGAACATGAGCGTCAGCCCCGCGGCGAGCCACACCACCCCGACCGCCACCGCCCGGATGACCCGCGCTCTGCTGTCCGCCCGCCGCTGCGCGGCGGCCCGCTCCGCCTCGACCGCCCTTGCCCGGGCCAGCTCCTGCTCCCGGTCCGCCTCGACCGTGCCCGCACCGGCCCACAGGCTCCTCGCATGATCCATGACCAAGGACGCTAGGAGCGAGATCACCCGCGGGGCATCCGTACGGATACTCAGACGGGATACCTACCGCCATGTACTCACCGCGCCGCTGTGCCCGCGGCGGAGCCGCCGATGTCACAGCGGCGGCTCCGCCGCGGGCACACCGGCGCGCCCGTACCGCTTCGCGCGGCGACTACCCTGGGATGCCGATCGATCCGTGTACAGGAGTGTGATGGCCACCAACTTGGTCAACGTCGAAGCCGTCGGCAAGGTGTACGGCACCCGGGCGCTGCTCGACGGTGTCTCCCTCGGGGTGAACGAGGGCGACCGGATCGGCGTCGTCGGCCGCAACGGGGACGGCAAGACCACCCTGATCCGGATCCTCGCCAAGCTGGAGCCCGCCGACACCGGCCGCGTCACCCACTCCGGGGACCTGCGGCTCGGCGTGCTCACCCAGCACGACTCGCTCGACCCCGCGGCCACCATCCGCCACGAGGTCATCGGCGATCTCGCCGACCACGAGTGGGCGGGCAACGCCAAGATCCGGGACGTGCTGACCGGGCTGTTCGGCGCGCTCGACCTGCCGGGCTTCCCCCAGGGCCTGGACACCGTCATCGGCCCGCTCTCCGGCGGCGAGCGCCGCCGGATCGCGCTCGCCAAGCTGCTGATCGCCGAGCAGGACCTGATCGTCCTGGACGAGCCGACCAACCACCTCGACGTCGAGGGCATCTCCTGGCTGGCCGGCCATCTGCGGGCGCGGCGCTCGGCGTTGGTGGTGGTCACCCACGACCGCTGGTTCCTGGACCAGGTCTGCACCCGGATGTGGGATGTGCAGCGCGGTGCGGTGCACGAGTACGAGGGCGGCTACAGCGACTATGTGTTCGCCCGCGCCGAGCGGGAGCGCATCGCCGCCAGCGAGGAGGCCAAGCGGCAGAACCTGGTCCGCAA
Organism: Streptomyces sp. NPDC007917; assembly: GCF_042959105.1. Taxonomy (NCBI): domain Bacteria; kingdom Bacillati; phylum Actinomycetota; class Actinomycetes; order Kitasatosporales; family Streptomycetaceae; genus Streptomyces; species Streptomyces sp. NPDC007917. The sequence continues at coordinate 176,788 of NZ_JBIBKK010000009.1, read as the reverse complement.
GGAGCTGGCCTGGCTGCGCCGCGGCGCCCCCGCCCGTACCAGTAAGCCCCGCTTCCGCATCGAGGCGGCGAACGCGCTGATCGCGGACGTGCCGCCGCCCCGCGACTCCGCGGAGCTGATGAAGTTCGCGAACTCGCGCCTCGGCAAGACCGTCTTCGACCTGGAGGACGTGACCGTCCAGGCGGGCCCGAAGGTGCTGCTAAAGCATCTGACCTGGCAGCTGGGGCCCGGCGACCGGATCGGCCTGGTCGGTGTGAACGGCGCGGGGAAGACCTCGCTGCTGCGGGCGATGGCGGACGCGGCCACCAGCGACGGCGAGCGGCAGCCGGCGGCCGGCCGGGTGGTGGTCGGCCGGACCGTCAAGCTGGCGTATCTCTCCCAGGAGGTCGCGGAGCTGGACCCGGCCTGGCGGGTGCTGGAGGCCGTGGAGCAGGTGCGCCAGCGGGTGGACCTGGGCAAGGGGCGGGAGATGACCGCCTCGCAGCTGTGCGAGAAGTTCGGCTTCACCAAGGAGAAGCAGTGGACGCCGGTCGGCGACCTCTCCGGCGGCGAGCGGCGCCGGCTGCAGGTGCTGCGGCTGCTGATGGACGAGCCGAACGTGCTGTTCCTCGACGAGCCGACGAACGACCTCGACATCGAGACGCTGACCCAGCTGGAGGACCTGCTCGACGGCTGGCCGGGCTCGCTCGTGGTGATCAGCCACGACCGGTACTTCATCGAGCGGACGACCGACCGGGTCCTCGCGCTGCTGGGCGACGCGACCCTGCGGATGCTGCCGCGCGGCGTCGACGAGTACCTGGAGCGGCGGCAGCGGGCGCAAGGCCCGGCGCCGGCGGCCGCGGCGCCCGGACGGCAGAAGGCCACGGAACAGCCGGGCCCGGGGCAGAAGTCGGCGGCCGAGCAGCGCGCCGCGAAGAAGGAGCTGCAGAAGATCGAGCGGCGCCTGGACCGCATCGGCGAGCAGGAGGCGGAGCTGCACGAGCGGATCGCCGCGCACGCCACGGACTTCACGAAGGTCGCGGAGCTCGACGCGCGGCTGCGGGAGTTGACGGGCGAGCGGGAGGAACTGGAGACCCGCTGGCTGGAACTCGCCGAGGACGTCTAGCGGGCACGGGGTGTGAACACCGCGTGTGAAGGCGGTGTGGACAAGGGCAACGGTCGCGTCACAGGCCGGTCTCAGCTGGTCGAAGAGGCCGAGACCGGCCCTTGGCCCGACAGGACCGGGTGATACAAAGAACTCCCGCTTGCCTGCCGCTCACTGGCGGGTTCTGTGTCCGATTCGCTCCTTCCTGGAGGCCTTTGACCCCCGGGATCGCGGGGGAGGCCGAACGGTTCACTGGCCCGCGCACGAAGGAAATTCCGATGTCACAGCCGCCTCCGCCGCCCAATCAGCCGCCGCAGGGCGGCTTCGGCGCACCGCAGGACCCCGGTTACGGCTATCCGCAGCAGCCGCCGGGCCAGCCGCCCGTCCAGCCGGGCTACGGATATCCGCAGACGCCGGGCCAGCCGCCGCAGGCTCCCCAGACCCCGCCGCCGCCTGGCCCGGTGCCGCAGGCCCAGACCCCGCCGCCCCCGCCCGGCCCTCCCCAGACACCTCCCTCGGGCATGCCCCAGACGCCCCCGCAGGGCGCCGGTGGCTACGGCTATCCGCAGCCGCAGTCCGTGCACGCGCAGCCCACGCAGGTGTCCATGCCCGCGGCGTACCCGTCCGGCCAGCAGCCGCAGTACGGCTATCCGCCCCAGGGCCCGTACCCGCCCCAGACCCCCTACCCGGCCGGGACGCCGGGCGGCGGCCAGGGCGGCGGCAACAAGTCCAAGCAGCGCATGATGATCATCGTCAGCGCGGTGGTCGCGGTCGCGCTGATCGTCGTCGGCGGCATCTTCTTCGCCACCAAGGGCGACGACGGCGGCAGCGACGACCAGGCCAAGGACCCCAAGGACAAGAAGAACAGCCAGGAGAACACCTCGGGCACGACGGGCGGCAAGGACGTGCCCGCGCCCGAGACCGTCGACGCGAAGCTGATCAACAAGATCGCCATGCCGAAGGTGAGCGACCAGATCACCGCCGAGGGCATGTGGGTGACCGACGACACCTTCGTGAAGGCCGACGTCTACAAGATCGTCGGCTATCCGCTGGACGGCGGAAGCCCGAAGTGGACCATCCCGCTGGCGGGCGAGGTCTGCTGGTCCTCGAACCACCTCACCGAGGACGGCCTGACGACGATCCTCTTCCAGGAGGCCAAGCCCTCCAAGGCGGACAAGTACCCCTCCTGCACGGAGGTCGGGCTGTTCGACCTGAACAACGGCAAGATGCTCTGGCAGAAGCATGTGAGCGACAACGACGACAAGATGCGCTTCGACGAGGTGACCCTCGGCGGCGGCACCGTCGCCGCGGGCGGCACCAGCGGCGGCGCGGCCTGGTCGCTCGACGGCAAGCTGCTGTGGAAGCCGCAGGAGGGCGAGGACTGCTCGGTCGACGGCTACGGCGGCGGCGCCGACAAGCTGGTCGCGGTGCGCCGGTGCGGCCAGTACGACAACCCGCAGATCCAGGTGCAGACGCTGAACCCGAAGACGGGCACGGTGAAGTCCAGCTACAAGGTGTCCTCGGGCCTGGACTACGTCCATGTGGTGTCCACCGACCCGCTGGTCATCGGCCTCGACGCGGGTGACTCGACGGGCGCGGCGGTCTCCGACTTCCTGACCATCGACGACAGCGGCAGCGAGGGCAAGGTCGTCAGCAAGGTCACCACGGAGGGCGGGAAGTACGTCGCCCGGTGCGAGACGACCAACGTCGAGGGCTGCACGATGGTCGCCGTCAGCAAGTCGGCGGACGCCCTCTACATGGGGTCGGAGGACCGCACCAGCGCCTCCTCCGGCACGGCGAACGAGATCGTCGCCTTCAGCCTGAAGACCGGCAAGGCGGTCGGCAAGGCCGACGGGGTCCAGGGCGCGGCGCTGACGCCGCTCGGCCTGGACAAGGACGGCTATGTGATCGCCTATCAGGAGAGCACCTACGACCAGGGCGGCGCGGTCTGGCGGATCGACCCCAAGTCATACAAGAAGGACAAGCTGCTGCAGAACCAGGTCTCCGATCACGACATGGAGTCCAACTTCAGCCCGGAGTACTCCGAGATCATCTACGCGAACCAGCGGCTGTACATGAGCGACACCTACGCCACCAAGCCCAGTGGCAGCTACGACAAGAACGACCCGCTCGCCGTGATCTTCGGCGCCGGCGGCTGACGGACGCGCCGGGAAGTCAGGTCGGCGGCCCCGCCCGTACGGAACGCGTACGGGGCGGGGCCGCCGTCGTTGGCGCCCGCGCATGCGCGGGCGGGGGGCGGCTGTATCGGTCCCATTCGGACGCCAAGTGGATGTCAAGTAGGCGCGAATGGCCGGGATTTCGGCATTCCGGGGGGCTTCTTCCGGGTAAGGGGCCCATGACGTCGAACAAGCGTGTAGCTTCCCGGGGCAAGGGAGTCCAGGGCCTCCGTATGGGGCCCCGCAGTCGAGGGGGTGCTGGCGCGGACGGCGGGACTGAGCGGTCGGGGAGCGGCCGGGACTTCGTGCCTGAGCGGATGGGGGGAGCTCGTGGGCGTGCGACTCATGGTGGTCGATGACCACCGTCTGCTCGCCGAGGCGCTGGCTTCGGCGTTGAAGCTGCGCGGGCACCGGGTGCTCGCGGCGGCCGCGCCGAGCGCGGGGGCGGCGGAGCTGGTGGTGAGCCGGGCACCGGAGGTGTGTCTGCTGGGCACGGCGGCGCCCGCCGAGCCCGGGGCCTTTGAACCGGTCGTACGGATCAAGAAGGAGCGGCCGCAGGTCGCCGTGGTGGTGCTGGGCCCCGTGCCGAGCCCGCGCGGCATCGCGGCCGCGTTCGCGGCCGGGGCGTCCGGCTATGTGCGCCACGACGAGCGCATCGAGGGCGTCGAGCGGGCGATGGTGAAGGCGCGCGCGGGGGAGGTCGCCGTGGCGCCGCAGCTGCTGCAGGGCGCGTTCGCGGAGCTGCTGAACCCGGCGGCGCAGCCGGACGACGAGGGCTCCCGGCTGCTGCGGATGCTCACCCCCCGCGAGGTGGAGGTGCTGATGCGGGTCGCGGACGGCGAGGACACCAGGCTGATCGCCGCGGGCATGGGGATCGCGCCCAGCACGGCGCGTACGCATGTCCAGCGGGTGCTGATGAAGCTGGGGGTGGGGTCCCGGCTGGAGGCGGCGGCCCTCGCTGCGCGCACGGGTCTGCTCGACCGGGCGGCGACCCACCAGCCGGCGCCCCCGCCGTAGCCCCGCCGCGACGCCCGTGGCTCAGCCGCGGTCCGTGTCCGGCCCCGGGGCCGGGCCGGGGCCCGCCTCCGGCGGTGTGGGCGGCTCGGGCGCGGGGTGCGGCGGGGCGGCGGGCCGCAGCCTCAGCCAGAGCAGGAACAGCAGCCCGAGGACGAGCATGCTCAGGCCTGTCCAGAGGTTGATGTTGATGTTCTCGGCCTTCTTCAGGTCCGCGTCCGAGGCCGTGATCCCGGCGATGGTGACCATGATCCCGTAGATCACGAACAGGCCGCCGATGATCCGCCGTACGTCGAAGAGCCGGGCCGCGGACGCCGACTTGCCCTCGAGCTCCTCGACCTGGCGCTGGTACTCGTACTCGTCACTCATGGCTCGGGCTTGCCTCCGATCGGAAGGTCACAGGGAGAACGGCACGTAGCACAGCGCCGCCAGCACGATCGCGCCCCAGCCCAGCAGCGCCGGTTTGCGGTACCAGGCCTCGTCGCCGGCGGCCGGCGGCTCGGCCATGCCGGGGGAGGTGGTCCCGTAGACCAGCCCGGCCAGCGACTCCACCGGCTTGGGCTTGGTGAACAGCGAGACGGTCACCATCACCACGCCGCCGACCACGAACGCCACGATCGCCGAGACGAAGTTGGCCCCCTGGTCGCTGGGGATGGAGATCACGCCCGCCTTGTAGAACCAGAAGTAATTGATCATCGCGGCCACGGTCCCGGACAGCAGCCCCCAGAAACCCGCCGCCGCCGTGGCCCGCTTCCAGAACATGCCGATGATGAAGACGCAGAACAGCGGCACGTTGAAGAACGAGAACAGGGTCTGGAGATAGTTCATGATGTTGCTGAACGAGGAGGCGATGAAGGCCGTCCCCATGCCGCACACCACGCCGATCGCCGTCACCACGCGCCCGGTCAGCAGGTAGTACTCGTCCGGGCGGCCCTTCTTGACGTACGCCGCCCAGATGTCGTTGGTGAAGACGGTGTTGAAGGACGAGACATTGGCCGCCATGCCCGCCATGAAGGCGGCGAGCAGACCGGTCACCGCGACGCCCAGCACTCCGTTGGGCAGCAGATCGCGCATCAGCAGCGGGATCGCGTCGTTGTACTGGAGCCCGCTCTTCTTGGTGCCCAGGCCCGGCTCGATGACCAGGGCGATCAGCCCGGGGACGACCACGATCAGCGGGATGAACATCTTGGGGTAGGCGGCGATCAGCGGCGTGCGCTGGGCGGCCGAGAGGTTCTTGGCGGACAGGGCGCGCTGCACTTCGGCGAAGTTGGTGGTCCAGTAGCCGAAGCTGAGGCAGAAGCCGAGGCCGAGCACGATGGTCAGCCAGTTGGCGCCCAGTGGGTTGTCGGAGCCGATACCGGTGCCGCCCCAGGCGGAGGTGAAGTTCTCCCCGTATCGGGCGTTGAGGGAGTCGGCCAGCCCGCCGAAGCCGCCGACCCGCTTGAGGCCGACGACGGTGAGCGGGATCAGGGCGGCCAGGATGACGAAGAACTGCAGCACTTCGTTGTAGATCGCCGAGGAGAGCCCGCCGAGGGTGATGTACGCCAGGACGAAGAGGCCCGCGACGACGATGGCCACCCACTGCGGCCAGCCCAGCAGCGCCTCGACCACGATCGCCATCGCGTAGAGGTTGACGCCCGCGATCAGCACGGACGCCACCGAGAAGATGATCGAGCTGAGCAGGTGCGAGGAGGGTCCGTACCGGTGCAGCAGGAACTCGGGGACGGACCGCACCTTGGAGCCGTAGTAGAAGGGCATCATGACCAGGCCGAGGAAGACCATGGCCGGGATGGCGCCGACCCAGTACCAGTGCACGGTGTAGACGCCGTACTGCGCGCCGTTGGCCGCCATGCCGAGGATTTCCAGGGCGCCCAGATTGGCGGCGACGAACGCGAGGCCGGTCACCCAGGCGGGCAGCGAACGGCCGGACAGGAAGAAGTCGAGGCTTGTCCTGACGCTCGCTCTGGCGGCGAATCCGACGCCCAGGACAACCACGAAGTAGAGGATCAGAATGGAGTAGTCGAGTGCGTTGGTGGGGAGCCGGAGCCCTTCGGCCAGAGAGTGCATGGGTGACTCGCTTCATCGCCAGAACGGAATGCACCAGAAACGTGCGGCGAAGGTATCCGAATTCTCCTGCTTTGTCCGGTCGCCTTCGCGCTCATTGACGCGGCTGTTGAGTTGTGGTTCATTGTGTTCGGTTGTGTTGGGTGGCAGCCTTTGGTTAACCCATGGCAGTGACAGGAGTTGGCGCAGTGAAGAAGACGGCGACGCGGCTCGCGGACGGACGCGAGCTGATCTACTACGACGCGCGCGATGACGCGGTGCGCGACGCCGTCGACCCACGGCCCCTGGACCCCATCGCGACCAGTTCCGAGATCCGCCATGACCGCCTGCTCGGCGACCGGGTCGCGGTCGCCTCGCACCGCCAGGGCCGCACCTACCACCCGCCCGCCGACGAATGCCCGCTGTGCCCCTCCCGCGAGGGCCGGCACAGCGAGATCCCCGCCGCCGACTACGACGTGGTGGTCTTCGAGAACCGCTTCCCCTCGCTGGCCGGGGACTCGGGCCGCTGCGAGGTCGTCTGCTTCACCTCCGACCACGACGCCTCCTTCGCCGATCTCACCGTCGAACAGGCCGCCCTCGTGCTGGAGGCCTGGACCGACCGGACCGCCGAGATGGCTGTACTCCCCTCCGTCGAGCAGGTCTTCTGCTTCGAGAACCGCGGCAAGGAGATCGGCGTCACCCTCGGCCACCCTCACGGGCAGATCTACGGGTATCCCTTCACCACGCCTCGTACACAACTGATGTTGCGCTCGCTCGCCGAGCACCGTGAGCGCACCGGCCGCAACCTCTTCGACGATGTGGTCGCCGACGAGCGGGCCGACGGGCGGCGCGTCGTGATGGAGGGCGAGCACTGGATCGCCTTCGTGCCGTACGCGGCGCACTGGCCGTACGAGGTGCACCTGTATCCCAAGCGGCGCGTCCCCGACCTCCGCGACCTCGACGAAGGCGCGCGCACAGAGTTTCCACAGATGTATCTGGAACTCTTGAAGCGGTTCGACCGGATCTTCGATGGGCGGGATGGAGGGAATGAAGGCGCGGGTGAGCCGCCGACGCCGTACATCGCGGCCTGGCACCAGGCGCCGTTCAGTATCGCTGACCGGGGTGAATTCGCACTTCACCTCGAGCTTTTCACCATCCGCCGCACTTCCGGCAAGCTGAAGTTTCTCGCGGGTTCCGAATCCGGCATGAATGTGTTCATCAACGATGTGCCGCCGGAGGCCGCGGCCGAGCGACTGCGAGAGGTAGCGAGCAAGTGAGCCATGCGCAGCAGAGGAAGTACCTGGTCACGGGCGGTGCCGGCTATGTCGGCAGCGTGGTTGCGGCGCATCTGCTCCAGGCCGGTCACCGGGTGACCGTCCTGGACGACCTGTCCACCGGGCACCGCGCCGGGGTGCCGGAGGGCGCGGAGTTCATCGAGGGGCGCATTCAGGACGCCGGCAAGTGGCTGGACGCCTCCTTCGACGGTGTGCTGCACTTCGCGGCCTTCTCCCAGGTCGGCGAGTCCGTCGTCAACCCGGAGAAGTACTGGGTCAACAACGTCGGCGGGACCACCGAACTGCTCGCGGCGATGCGCGAGGCCGGCGTGCGCACGCTCGTCTTCTCCTCCACCGCCGCCACCTACGGCGAGCCGGAGCAGGTCCCGATCACCGAGGACGCCCCGACCGCGCCCACCAACCCGTACGGGGCCACCAAGCTCGCCGTCGACCACATGATCAGCGGGGAGTGCGCGGCACACGGCCTGGCGGCGGTGAGCCTGCGGTACTTCAACGTCGCGGGCGCCTACGGGGCGTACGGCGAGCGCCACGACCCCGAATCGCACCTGATCCCGCTCGTCCTCCAGGTCGCCCAGGGCCGCCGCGAGGCGATCTCCGTCTACGGCGACGACTACCCCACCCCCGACGGCACGTGCGTGCGCGACTACATCCATGTCGCGGACCTGGCCGAGGCCCATCTGCTGGCGCTGGGCGCCGCGGCCGGGGGCGAGCACCTGATCTGCAACCTCGGCAACGGCAACGGCTTCTCGGTCCGCGAGGTCATCGAGACCGTGCGCCAGGTCACCGGCCACCCGATCCCCGAGGTGAACGCCCCCCGCCGGGGCGGCGACCCGGCGGTCCTGGTGGCCTCGGCCGAGCGGGCCAAGGAGCGTCTGGGCTGGCGCCCGAGCCGCGCCGACCTGGCCGAAATCGTCGCGGACGCCTGGCGGTTCGCGCAGCACGTCGCACAGCAGAAGGAGAGTTAGCCCGTGAGTGACAGTGTGAGCGGCCCGGACCGCGCGGCGGAGGGTTTCCGCAAGGTGTTCGGGGCCGAGCCCGAGGGTGTCTGGGCGGCCCCGGGCCGGGTCAACCTGATCGGTGAGCACACCGACTACAACGACGGCTTCGTCATGCCGCTCGCGCTGCCGCACACCTGCCTGGCCGCCGCCCGCCCGCGCACCGACGGGGTGCTGCGGCTGCACTCCGGGGACGCGCCGGGCGGGGTCGTCGAGCTGCGCGTGGACGATCTCGTGCCGGTCGCCGACGACGCGGGCGGCGACCGCGGCGGCTGGGCGGCCTACCCGGCGGGCGTGGTGTGGGCGCTGCGCGACGCGGGGGCGCTGACCGGCGCCGCGGCCGGCGGGGCGGATCTGCACTACACCAGCACGGTGCCGACGGGCGCGGGGCTGTCCTCCTCCGCCGCGCTCGAGGTGGTGACCGCCACCGCGCTGAACGAGCTGTACGGGCTCGGCCTCGAGCCGCTGCGCATCGCCCAGCTGTGCCAGCGCGCGGAGAACGTCTTCGTCGGCGTCCCCTGCGGGATCATGGACCAGACCGCGTCCGCCTGCTGCGCTGACGGGCACGCGCTGTTCCTGGACACCCGTGAGCTGGCCCTGCGACAGGTGCCCTTCGATCTGGCGGCCGAGGGACTGCGGCTGCTGGTCGTGGACACCCAGGTCAAACACGAGCTTGGCGACGGCGCGTACGCCAACCGGCGCGCCGCCTGCGAGGCGGGCGCGCGGGCGCTCGGGGTGCGGGCCCTGCGCGATGTCGCGTACGAGCGGCTGGACGACGCCCTCGACACGCTCGCCGGCGACGAGACGCTGGTGAGGCGGGTCCGCCATGTGGTAACCGAGAACCACCGGGTGGAGGAGGTCATCGAGCGCCTTGACGCGGGCGCCACCCGGTCCATCGGCCCGGTCCTCACCGACGGGCACGCCTCGTGCCGCGACGACTTCGAGATCTCCTGCGCGGAGCTCGACCTGGTCGTGGAGACGGCGAACGCGGCGGGCGCGCTCGGGGCCCGGATGACCGGCGGCGGCTTCGGCGGCTCGGCGATCGTGCTGGTGGAGGAGGCGGACGCGGAGGCGGTCGGGAAGGCGGTGACCGAGGCGTTCGCGGCGGCCGGGTACCGGGCCCCGCGGATCTTCCCGGCGGTGCCGAGCGCGGGGGCGCGTCGGCTGGCCTAACTGCCGTCTCTGATCGGTCGGTTGACTGCTCGACCGATCAAATCCCGTACGGATTCGTTGACTTACTCCTCACAACGGAACACGATCCTCACGAGAGCGGGTCAACGTCGGTGCGCCGACGGTCAGTTTTGCCGAAATTCACCCCCGGTGTCGGATCCCGGCCGTACGCTGTGCACAGCGTCGGTGGGGGCCGACGCTTATCAGGGGGCGAGACAGGCAGGTACGACGCCCGGGGTGGGGTAGTGATCAGCACGGCGGCGGCCGTGCGGTTGCGGCGATCCTCGCACCGGGCGCCGTACCCGCACTGGGTTTTTCCGTATCCGGCGACGTGGGGGGTTCCGTGGCACGTATTCGGGTTCTCGTGGTCGATGACCATCGTATTTTCGCCGAGTCGCTGGCGGCCGCCCTCGCGGCGGAGCAGGACGTGGAGGTCGCGGCGGCCGGCAGCGGTCCGGCGGCGCTGCGCTGCCTGGAGCGCGGGGCGTCCGAGGGGCGCCGCTTCGATGTGATGCTGGTCGACGCGGACTTGGGCAGGGAAGCCGTAGGGGCGAGGGGGGCCAGGGGGGCCGTCGGCATCCCCCCACAGCCGCTGCCCGCGTCCGCCGAGTCGCTGATGAGCGGCGCGACGACAAGCAATGGCGCCCTGGGCGGCGGATCGCTCACCGGCGGTGCCGTGGGCGGCGGGGCTGTCGGCAGCGGTCCTGCCGGCGGCGGTCCTGCCGGCGGCGGCGTCGCGAACGGCCGTGTGGCGCCCGGCCGGATCGCGGCCGGGCGCGCGGCCGACGGCATCTCGCTGGTCGGCGGGGTCCGCTCGGCACAGCCGGGCGTGCGTACGGTGGTGCTGGCCGAGCGCGACGACCCGCGCCGGGCGGCGGCGGCCCTGCAGGCCGGGGCGTGCGGCTGGGTCGCCAAGGACTGTTCGCTCTCCCGGCTGCTCGCGGTCATCCGCGGTGTGCTCCGCGACGAGACACATCTGCCGCCCGCGCTGCTCACCGGCGTGCTGCGGGAGCTGACGGCCGCCCGTAAGCACCGCACCGAGAGCGAGCGGCTGGTCGAGTCGCTGACCCCGCGCGAGCGCGAGGTGCTGCGCTGCATGGTGGCCGGGCTCGGCCGCAAGGCGGTCGCCGAGCGGCTGTATCTGTCCCCGCACACGGTCCGCACCCATATGCAGAACGTGCTGGGCAAGCTCGGCGTGCACTCCACCCTGGCGGCCGTGGCCCTGGCCCGCCGGGCCGGGGTGGGCCCCGTCGACCTAACCGGGGAGATTGTCGAACGGGGCGGTCAGCTGGCGTAGCAGCGCGGCCAGTTCGGCCCGCTGCGCCTGGGACAGCTCGGCGAGGATGGCGTGCTCCTGGTCGAGCAGCCCGGCGAGCGCCTGGTCGGCGCGGTCGCGCCCCTCGACGGTCAGCCGCACCAGCACCCCGCGCCGGTCGCTGGGGTCGGGCAGCCGCTCGACGAGGCCCTTCTTCGCCAGCCGGTCGATCCGGTTGGTCATGGTGCCCGAGGTGACCAGGGTCTGGGTGAGCAGCTGCCCCGGCGAGAGCTGATACGGCGTGCCGGCCCGGCGCAGCGACGTCAGCACGTCGAACTCCCAGGGCTCCAGATTGTGCTCGGCGAAGGCGATCCGCCGCGCCCGGTCGAGATGGCGGGCGAGCCTGCTGACGCGGCTGAGCACTTCCAGCGGCTCCACGTCGAGGTCGGGGCGCTCCCGGCGCCACGCCGCGACCAGCCGATCGACCTCGTCCTCCATGGCGATCAGTGTAGTAGGTCTGTCGACATGAAGTCTCTTGACATCAAGATACCTCCTGGAGCACCGTAGGCCGGGACAGCGTAGATCGCCGCACACATGCGTACCTGCCAGGGGGCTTCGCCATGCACTCTTCACCGAACTGGGATCCGCGGCAGTACCTCCGCCACGCAGGCCACCGCACCCGCCCCTTCCTCGACCTCCTCGCCCGCATCCCCGACCTCCCCACCGCCCCCGGCCGCCCGCCCCGCATCGCCGACCTCGGCTGCGGCGCCGGCAACGTCACCGTCCTCCTCTTCGACCGCTGGCCCGACGCCCATGTCACCGGCCTCGACAACTCCGCCGAGATGCTGGAGGCCGCCCGCGCCCACACGGCCCCCGAGGGCGGCGGCCTGCTGGACTTCCGCCCCGCCGACGCCGCGCACTGGGTCCCCGACGAGACCTTCGACCTGATCGTCTCCAACGCGCTGCTCCAGTGGGTCCCCGGCCACCCCGAGTCCTTCCCGGCCTGGGTCGCCGCCCTCCGCCCGGGCGGCACCCTCGCCTTCCAGGTCCCGGGCAACTTCACCGCGCCCAGCCACACCCTCCTGGCCGAGCTGACCGAGTCCCCCCGCTGGCGCGACCGCCTCCCCGCACCCCGCCCGCACTCCGCCCCCGTCCTCGACCCGGCCGCCTACCTGGAGCGGCTGGCGGCCCTCGGCTGTGAGGTCGACGCCTGGGAGACCACCTACATCCAGATGCTGACCGGCCCCGACCCCGTCCTCGACTGGGTCAAGGGCACCGCCCTGCGCCCCGTCCTCACCGCCCTTCAGGACGACCCCACGGCCCGCGACGCCTTCCTCGCCGAATACGCCGACCTCCTCCGCAAGGCCTACCCGCCCGGCCCGCACGGCACGGCCTTCCCCTTCCGCCGCATCTTCGCCGTCGCCCGCAAGGGGGAATGATGCTCGCCGCGCTCGACCATGTGCAGTTGGCCGTCCCGCCAGGCGCCGATGACGCGCTCCGCGCGTACTACGGCGAAACGCTCGGCATGACCGAGATCCCCAAACCCCCCGCCCTGGCGGCGCGCGGCGGTCTGTGGTTCCGATGCGGCCCGATCCAGCTCCACCTCGGCATCGAGGAGGACTTCCGGCCGTCGAAGAAGGCCCACCCGGGCCTCCGGGTCACGGGCATCGACGCCTTCGCGGCACGGCTGGCGGAGCGCGGCGCCAAGGTCGTCCGGGACGAGAACCTGCCGGGCCACCGCCGCTTCTACTCCCAGGACCCGGTCGGCAACCGGCTGGAGTTCCTGGAGTCGGTCGTCTGAAACTCACCCGATCGGATGATCCGATCTCGTTCGGGCGGTGGCGGCGCTCGTCGGCGGCATAGCGTCCCGGTGTCGCTTGTGCCGCAGTGGCGCCCGCGCCCACACTTCATGGAGGAGGTGCTTCACGATGACCGCTCTCGCGTACGAGGTGTGCCCCGCCGTGGACGAAGGTTCGCCGTCGGCTTCCGGGAACGAGGCTGCTGCCCTCGACGAGGTTCTGTGGCAGGCGTGGAAGGCCATGGAACTCCCCGAGGGCTACCGGGCCGAGATCATCGAGGAGTCCATCGAGGTATCGCCCACCGGCCGTCGCCGCCATGGCGTGGCCATCAACCGTCTCCGTCGGGCTCTGGAGGCCCATATTGCGGATGACGATCACCTCGTCTACCACGACATCAACGTCATCCACCGCCGCAAGGTCTGGATCCCTGATTTGTTCATCGCTCCCGGGGACCTGGACGAGATCCCCGACGAGGAGAATCTGGGAGTCGACGCGAGCGGCGTCGAGGCCGTCTTCGAGGTGGTCTCGCCCGGCCATGAAGCCCGATCGCGCGACAGGAAGCGCAAGCGCCGGGCCTACGCCCGGGCGGGCATCCCGCTGTACGTCATCGTCGACGACTTCGACGGCGAGGGGACGGTCACCGTCCTGACCTCCCCCAACCCCGACAAGGCCGTCTACGCCGACGAGCACCGCGTCCCGTACGGGACCGATGCGGTCGTCCCCGACGGCCCGGCGAAGGGCTTCGCCATCGGCGACGCGATCGTCAAGCCCTGACGGCGAGCCGTCGGCCGACGCCTGTGGCTCCCGACGGGGGAATCACCTCGGTGCCGTGAAGCCGAGGAGGTCACAGGCCAGGCACGCTTTGCCGCAGCAAGCTCCCCCTGAGCCGTGTGTCATGAGACCGTGGACGCGCTGAACAACCACATGAATGGGCCAAGGTTTCCACGGGGGAGAGCCATGGGCGGCGCGTCGGGCGGGGCTGGTTCGGGAGCGAACGCGGGGGGCAGTGAGGAGCAGCGGCAGCGGGGGGTCTGGATACTGGTCGCCGCCGCTCTCGCCTTCGCCGTCGTCGTGCTGCCGCAGGTCGTCGAGGACGACGACAAGACGTCGTTCGTGGGCAGCGCCGCCCCGTCCAGTGGCTCCTCGCGCCTGCCGACGCTCCCCGGCGGGATACCCAGCGGTGTGCCCAGCGGGATACCCAGTGGTCTGCCCACCTCGTCGCTGCCCAGCTACGGCTCCGGGGGCAGCGGGCAGCAGCCTGGCGGCGGCAGCGGGGGAGGGGGCGGTTCGGTGGAGACCCAGCCGCCCGCAACGCCCACCGTGGCGCCGGACCCCACCGCGGAGGCGTACCGGGCGGTGAGCGCCGGTGACTGCCTCGCCGTGTACGACACCGGCTACGGCGAATACAACACCCAGGTCCCCTACCGGGTCGGCTGCAGTGCCTACAACGCCTATGTGTGGGTGAGCGCCGTGCGCTCCAGCAGCAGCGCCTGCAGCCAGGGGCCGGGCCGGAACTACATGTCGTACACCTCGCGCGGGCAGACCGTCGCCCTGTGTCTGACCCGCCAGTTCAAGGTGGGCTACTGCCTGCTGGCGAAGCAGTCGGGCAGTGGGCAGTCGGCGACCATGCAGGCCGGTCTGATGACCGGGGTGGACTGCGACGCGAAGCGGGTCCCCTCCCGGTACAACCAGATCCTGCACATCACCGGCGTCTACAAGGCCCCGGCGAACCCCTCCGCAGCGAACTGCGCCCGGGTCCAGGGCGACCGTACGTACTACTGGTCGTGGGTGGTGAACGGCGGCCGGACGCTGCTGTGCACCATGGTGTACCAGGGCTGACTCAGCGCGTCGCCACGTGCACCAGGCCCGCGCTCAGCGCCAGGAGCAGGATGACCCCGCCGCCCGGGGCGGCCAGGTACGGCATGAGGGCGACCGTGGCCAGCAGACAGTACGCGGCGGTCACCCACGACAGCGCCTGCTGGGCCTCTTCCGGACCGTGCCGGTTGAGCCGCACCACCAGGGCCATGAAGACGGCCGCCCACAGGGCGGCGCGCGGCTGGCCGAAGGAGATCTTGTCGTAGAGATCCACCGCGGGCTTGTACCAGTCCGTCTCGGACAGGTCCGCCGCGAACTCGATCATGTTCTTCAGATACGAGTGCGAGGCGAGCGAGGTCGCGTCCTTCAGATCGGCCCGCACCCACTCCGAGATCGCCAGCATCAGCAGGCCCAGCGCATGACAGAAGCCCGGCCCCGCGCCGACCGTCTTCTTGCGTGCCTCCGACCGTTCCCCCGTGGACATGAGCAGCCCCCTCCCCCGTGGATCACATCATCTCGCGGGGGCGGGGGCGCGGACCAGCCCCCGGGGGTCAGGACTTGCGGTGGCCTATCAGCCGGGGCTTGGGCTCCAGACCGTCCAGGCCGTGCCAGGCCAGATTCACCAGATGCGCCGCCACCTCGGCCTTCTTCGGCCGGCGCGCGTCCAGCCACCACTGGCCGGTGAGCGCGACCATGCCCACCAGCGCCTGGGCGTAGAGCGGGGCGAGCTTCGGGTCGAAGCCGCGGGCCTTGAACTCCAGGCCGAGGATGTCCTCGACCTGGGTGGCGATATCGCTGATCAGCGAGGAGAAGGTGCCCGTCGACTGGGCGACGGGGGAGTCGCGCACCAGGATGCGGAAGCCGTCGGTGTACGCGTCGATGTAGTCGAGCAGGGCGAAGGCCGCCTGCTCCAGCAGCTCACGGGGGTGGCCCGCGGTCAGCGCCCCGGTCACCATGTCCAGCAGCCGGCGCATCTCGCGGTCCACCACGACCGCGTACAGCCCCTCCTTGCCGCCGAAGTGCTCATAGACCACCGGCTTGGAGACCCCGGCCTTGGCCGCGATCTCCTCCACCGACGTGCCCTCGAAGCCGCGCTCGGCGAAGAGCGCGCGACCGATGTCCAGCAATTGCTCCCGGCGCTCCTTGCCGGTCATCCGCACCCGGCGCGCGCGCCGGGTCCCGGGACCGGAGGCGCGGGCCGCCCGGTCCTTGTCACCGCTGGTATTACTGTCGGTCGCCACGCTCCCCATCATGCCGCTTCGGCGGTTTCCTCTTTACGGCGGGCGTCGATACGGGCCTCGTTGGGCCAGCGCACGTCATACGCCCAGCCCGCCTTCTCGAACCAGCGGATCAGCCGGGCGCTGGAGTCCAGCTGGCCCTTCATCACGCCGTGGCGGGCGCAGGTCGGGTCCGCGTGGTGCAGGTTGTGCCAGGACTCACCGCACGAGAGCACCGCCAGCCACCACACGTTGCCGGACCGGTCGCGCGACTTGAAGGGGCGCTTGCCGACCGCGTGGCAGATCGAGTTGATCGACCAGGTGACGTGGTGCAGCAGCGCCACCCGGACGAGCGATCCCCAGAAGAACGCGGTCGCCGCGCCCTGCCAGGACCAGGTGACCAGACCGCCGATCAGCGCGGGAAGCAGCAGCGAGACGAGCGTCCAGACCACGAACTGCCGGGAGATCCGGCGGATGGCGTCGTCCTTGATCAGGTCCGGGGCGTACTTGTGCTGCGGGGTCTGCTCCTCGTCGAACATCCAGCCGATGTGCGCCCACCACAGGCCCTTCATCAGCGCCGGGACACTCTCCCCGTACCGCCACGGGGAGTGCGGGTCGCCCTCCGCGTCGGAGAACTTGTGGTGCTTGCGGTGGTCGGCCACCCAGCGCACCAGCGGCCCCTCCACCGCCAGCGACCCGGCGATCGCCAGCGCGATCCGCAGCGGCCGCTTCGCCTTGAAGGAGCCGTGGGTGAAGTAGCGGTGGAAGCCGATCGTGATGCCGTGGCAGCCGATGTAGTAGAAGACGACCATCAGCGCCAGATCCAGCCAGCTGACCCCCCACCCCCAGGCCAGCGGGATGGCGGCGGCCAGGGCGAGGAAGGGAACGGTGATGAAGAGCAGCAGGGTGATCTGTTCGATGGAGCGCTTGCTGTCCCCGCCGAGCGTGGCGGAGGGAAGTGGGTGCTCTGCCTCGTCCCGGAGGGCGCCGGGCGCGTCGTCGATCACGTCGGGGCTTGCAGTCATGGGATCCCTCGTGGGGCTCGGGGGTACGGCTACGGGACCGTAACCTACGGCGACGTAAGTATGGCAGGGCCCCGAAGCGGGGCAATAGGGCTATGGATTCCCTCGAGGGCGTGCCGCCTATCCTGGTGGCGTCGGACAGCGCGGTCCGCATCTCGCCGACAGCACGGGGGTCCCGGGGCCGGTGGTACAGGCAGCCACGGCGTTTCGGTCCCGTCATCACCCCACCAGTGCCCGAACACTGCAAGGAGCCCGCACCTGTGAGCAGTGCCGACAACACCAATGCCGCCCTGCGTGCCGACATCCGCCGTCTGGGTGACCTCCTCGGCGAAACGCTCGTCCGGCAGGAGGGCCCCGACCTCCTCGACCTCGTCGAGCGCGTCCGCGCCCTCACCCGCAGTGACGGCGAGGCCGCCGCGGAGCTGCTCGGCGACACCGATCTGGAGACGGCCGCCAAGCTCGTACGCGCGTTCTCCACGTACTTCCACCTGGCGAACGTCACCGAGCAGGTGCACCGCGGCCGCGAACTGCGCGCCAAGCGCGCCGCCGAGGGCGGGCTGCTCTCCCGCACCGCCGACCAGCTCAAGGACGCCGACCCCGAGCACCTGCGGGAGACCGTCCGCCACCTCAACGTCCGCCCCGTCTTCACCGCCCACCCCACCGAGGCCGCCCGCCGCACCGTCCTGAACAAGCTGCGCCGGATCGCCGAACTCCTCGACACCCTCGCCGTCGGCGGCGACAAGCGCCGCACCGACCTGCGCCTGGCCGAGAACATCGACCTCCTGTGGCAGACCGACGAACTGCGCGTCGCCCGCCCCGAGCCCGCCGACGAGGCGCGCAACGCCATCTACTACCTGGACGAACTGCACGCGGGCGCCGTCGGCGACGTGCTGGAGGACCTGTCCGCCGAGCTGGAGCGCGTCGGCGCCCCGCTGCCCGCCACCACCCGCCCCCTCACCTTCGGCACCTGGATCGGCGGCGACCGCGACGGCAACCCCAACGTCACCCCCCAGGTCACCTGGGACGTGCTGATCCTCCAGCACGAACACGGCATCACCGACGCCCTCGCCGTCGTCGACGACCTGCGCGCCGCCCTCTCCAGCTCCATCCGCAACTCCGACGCCTCCGAGGAGCTCCTGGACTCCCTCCAGCGCGACCTGGAACTCCTCCCCGAGATCAGCCCCCGCTACAAGCGGCTCAACGCCGAAGAGCCCTACCGCCTCAAGGCCACCTGCGTGCGGCAGAAGCTCCTCAACACCCGCACCCGCCTCGCCGGCGGCACCCCCCATCAGCCGGGCCGCGACTACCTCGGCACCGCCGACCTCCTGGCCGACCTGCACCTCATCCAGGATTCGCTGCGCGCCCACCGCGGTCAGCTGATCGCCGACGGCCGCATGGAGCGCGCCATCCGCACCCTCGCCGCCTTCGGGCTGCAGCTGGCCACCATGGACGTACGCGAACACGCCGACGCCCACCACCACGCGCTCGGCCAGCTCTTCGACCGCCTCGGCGAGGAATCCTGGCGGTACGCCGACATGCCCCGCGACTACCGCCGCAAGCTGCTCGCCAAGGAACTCCGCTCCCGCCGCCCCCTCGCGCCCACCCCCGCGCCGCTGGACGCCGCGGGCGCCAAGACCCTCGGCGTCTTCCACACCATCCGCGAGGCCTTCGGACGGTTCGGCCCCGAGGTCGTCGAGTCGTACATCATCTCCATGTGCCAGGGCTCCGACGACGTCTTCGCCGCCGCGGTCCTCGCCCGCGAGGCCGGCCTGATCGACCTGCACGCCGGCTGGGCCAAGATCGGCATCGTGCCGCTGCTGGAGACCACCGAAGAGCTCAAGATCGCCGACCAGCTCCTCGACGACATGCTCTCCGACCCCTCCTACCGGCGGCTGGTCGCCCTGCGCGGCGACGTCCAGGAGGTCATGCTCGGCTACTCCGACTCCTCCAAGTTCGGCGGCATCACCACCTCCCAGTGGGAGATCCACCGCGCCCAGCGGCTGCTGCGCGACGTCGCCCACCGGCACGGCGTACGGCTGCGCCTCTTCCACGGCCGCGGCGGCACCGTCGGCCGCGGCGGCGGCCCCACCCACGACGCGATCCTCGCCCAGCCCTGGGGCACCCTGGAAGGCGAGATCAAGGTCACCGAGCAGGGCGAGGTCATCTCCGACAAGTACCTCGTCCCCTCCCTCGCCCGGGAGAACCTGGAGCTGACCGTCGCCGCCACGCTCCAGGCCTCCGCCCTGCACACCGCCCCCCGCCAGTCCGACGAGGCGCTGGCCCGCTGGGACGCGGCCATGGACACCGTCTCGGAGGCCGCCCACCGCGCCTACCGCGCGCTGGTCGAGGACCCGGACCTCCCCGCGTACTTCTTCGCCTCCACCCCCGTCGACCAGCTCGCCGAACTCCACCTCGGCTCCCGCCCCTCCCGGCGCCCCGACTCCGGCGCCGGCCTCGACGGGCTGCGGGCCATCCCCTGGGTCTTCGGCTGGACCCAGTCGCGGCAGATCGTCCCCGGCTGGTTCGGCGTCGGCTCCGGGCTCAAGGCCGCCCGCGAGGCGGGCCTGGACGCGGCCCTGGACGAGATGCACCAGCACTGGCACTTCTTCCGGAACTTCCTGTCCAACGTGGAGATGACGCTCGCCAAGACCGATCTGCGGATCGCCCGGCACTACGTCGACACGCTGGTCCCGGACGAGCTCAAGCACGTCTTCGCCACCATCGAGGCCGAGCACGAGCTCACCGTCCGGGAGGTGCTGCGGATCACCGGCGAGACCGAGCTCCTGGACTCCAACCCGGTGCTGAAGCAGACCTTCCACGTCCGTGACGCCTACCTCGACCCGATCTCCTACCTCCAGGTCTCGCTCCTCCACCGCCAGCGCACCGCCCACGAACGCGGCGAAGACCCCGACCCGCTCCTCGCCCGCGCCCTGCTCCTGACGGTCAACGGCGTCGCGGCGGGCCTGCGCAACACGGGCTGACCTGCGGTCGGCCGGTCCCGGGACTGCCCTGGGCCGCTCCTGCGGAGCGGCCCAGGGCAGTTCTTGCCAGGGCTCCCTGGGCTGCGCCCCGGACCCCTGCCGCAGCAGGCTTCGCCGCCGCGGCCGACCCGCCGTACCGCCCCGTGCCGGAGGCCTGGGGGTCTCAGAACGTCAGCGTGGCGAAGGACGCCGCCAGGAGGGCCGCGCCGGTGAGGCCCAGGGCCCAGGCGGTGCGGCGCATGCGGAGGCCGCCCGCGACCATGAGCGCGGCCAGCAGGAGGGAGCCCGCGAAGGGGACCCAGGCGTGCAGGATTCCGGTCGCACCGGTCCGTACGGCCTCGTCCGAGCCGGGCTTGAGGGCCACCGGCAGGCGGTCACCAGGGCCGTCGGCGACCGCTTTGTCGATCCGCACCTTGGCGCGGGCGTGGCCGGAGCCGTCGGCGGGCGCGAAGGCGCCGGTGCACCAGTCGTCGTCGCAGGCGGCGACCGTGACGGTGCCGCGTTCGAGGTTCTTGGTGAACATCGCCGGCTTGGCGGTCGCCCACGAGTACCACACCCCCGCGACGAGTACGAACAGCGCGAGGAGCGCCATCACCACGTTCTTCGTGAGCAGCAGCAGTCCGTACGCGCTCTCGCCCGCCCGCCGCTTGCGGCTGCGCTTGATCGTGCCGGTGGAAGACATGGCGGCGATCCTGGCGACATCCGAGCCCGCCGGTCAACCATCGGCGGGCGGCCGCCCGCGCGGGGGTCGGGAGGGGGTCAGGAGTTGTAGGTGCCCTGCGCGCGCTCCAGGCCGTCGACGATCAGCGTCTCCACGGCGTCCGCGGCGCGGTCCACGAAATAGTCCAACTCCTTGCGCTCAGAGGCGGAAAAGTCCTTGAGCACGAAGGTCGCGACATCCATCCGGCCGGGCGGCCGGCCGATCCCGAAGCGGACGCGGAAGTAGTCCGGGCCCAGCGACTTGGTGATCGACTTCAGGCCGTTGTGGCCATTGTCACCCCCGCCGAGCTTCAGCCGCAGCGCGCCGTAGTCGATGTCCAGTTCGTCGTGGATCGCAATGATCTGCCCCACCGGCACCTTGTAGAAGTCACGCAGCGCGGTGGTGGGGCCGCCCGAGAGGTTCATGAACGACATCGGCTTGGCGACGATCACCCGGCGGCTCGCCGGGCCCGGCGCACCGACGCGCCCCTCGACGACCTGCGCACGGGACTTGTGCGCCTTGAAGCGGCCGCCCATGCGGTCGGCCAGCAGATCGGCCACCATGAAGCCGACGTTGTGGCGGTTGCCGGCGTACTCGGGCCCGGGGTTGCCGAGGCCCACGACGAGCCAGGGGCTCGCTGCGTCCGTCATCTGGGTGTCTCCTCGAGCTCCTGAGTGAAGGACCGGCCGCCGCCCCGGACCCGGCCCCAGGGCGGGGCACGGGGCGGGACGGCGGCCGGAACGGGCGGTCGGGGGCGTCGACGCCTCGGCGGGCGCTGGGCGCTTCGGTGTCAGGCCGCCTCGGCGTCAGGCCGCTTCGGCGGGCGTTGCCGCCTGACGCCTCGCGTCACGCCTCCACGGCGTCGGTTACGCCTCCTCGCCCGCGGCCTCGCCCTCGGCGGCCGGGGCCTCGGCCTGCGCGGAGACGACCTGCAGCACGACGGCGTCCTCCTCCACGGCCAGGGTGGTGCCGGCCGGCAGGGTGATGTCCTTGGCCAGGACGGAGTGACCGGCGTCCAGGCCCGCGATCGAGACGGTGACCGACTCCGGGATGTGGGTGGCCTCGGTCTCCACCGGCAGCGCGTTCAGCAGGTGCTCCAGCAGGTTGCCGCCGGGGGCCAGGTCGCCCTCGGTGTGGACCGGAATCTCGACGGTGACCTTCTCGCCGCGCTTCACCAGGAGCAGGTCGACGTGCTTGAGGAAGCCCTTGATGGCGTCGCGCTGGACGGCCTTGGGGATGACGAGCTCCTTCTTGCCCTCGACGTCGAGGCTGAGCAGCACGTTCGGGGTCTTGAGCGCGAGCATCAGGTCGTGGCCCGGCAGGTTGACGTGGACCGGCTCGGCGCCGTGGCCGTACACCACACCCGGGACCAGGCCCTCGCGGCGGGCGCGGCGGGCGGAACCCTTGCCGAACTCGGTACGGGTCTTGGCGGAAATCTTGACCTCAGCCATGGCTGCACTCCTCGTAGTCAATGGAACGATCTGACGGCCGTCACCCGGCCCACGACAGACCATCTCTACGAAGAGCGCGTCGATAACGGACGAGCCGCGTACGCCACCGCACACAGCTTCCCTCGCCGAGCAACCCGGCAATTCTACCGTCTCGCGGCACGTGCCCCGGCACCTGCCCCGGCACATGGCTGAGGCCACCCCTGGCGGGGTGGCCTCAGATCGGTCGGCGGGTGCGCGGGGCGGCGGCCCCTAAGTCGCCGGTGGCCATCAGTGTTCCTCGAAGAGGCTGGTCACCGAGCCGTCCTCGAAGACCTCCTGCACCGCGCGGGCGATGGTCGGCGCCATCGACAGCACCGTGATCTTGTCGAGCTCGACCTCGCTCGGGGTGGGCAGGGTGTTGGTGAAGACGAACTCGCTCACCTTCGAGTTCTTCAGCCGGTCCGCGGCCGGTCCGGACAGCACACCGTGGGTGGCCGTCACGATCACGTCCTCCGCGCCGTTGGCGAACAGCGCGTCCGCCGCGGCGCAGATGGTGCCGCCGGTGTCGATCATGTCGTCGACCAGGACACACACCCGGCCGCGCACATCCCCCACGACCTCGTGGACCGTGACCTGGTTGGCCACATCCGGGTCACGGCGCTTGTGCACGATCGCCAGCGGGGCGCCGAGCCGGTCGCACCAGCGGTCGGCGACGCGCACCCGGCCCGCGTCCGGGGAGACCACGGTCAGCTTGGAACGGTCGACCTTGGCGCCCACGTAGTCCGCGAGCACCGGCAGCGCGAAGAGGTGGTCGACCGGGCCGTCGAAAAAGCCCTGGATCTGGTCGGTGTGCAGATCGACCGTGAGGATACGGTCGGCGCCCGCGGTCTTGAGCATGTCCGCGATCAGACGGGCCGAGATCGGCTCACGGCCGCGGTGCTTCTTGTCCTGACGGGCATAGCCGTAGAACGGCACGATCACGGTGATCGAGCGCGCGGAGGCCCGCTTGAGCGCATCGACCATGATCAGCTGCTCCATGATCCATTTATTGATCGGAGCCGTGTGGCTCTGGATCAGAAAGCAGTCGGCGCCACGCGCGGACTCCTGGAAACGGACGTAGATCTCGCCGTTCGCGAAGTCGAATGCCTTGGTCGGGACCAAGCTGACGCCCAGCTCATGGGCGACCTCCTCGGCCAGCTCGGGGTGGGCGCGGCCGGAGAAGAGCATCAGCTTCTTCTCGCCGGTCGTCTTGATCCCGGTCACAGCAAGTCTCCTTGGATGTCACTTTGATGCGCTTATCACGGTACGCCCCGCACGGCGCACCCGTGCACGGGTCATTTCTCGCCCGCGTCCTCCTGGTGGGCCGACTCGGCGGCCCTCGCGGCGGCGCTTCCGGGGCGCTTGCGGGCGACCCAACCCTCGATGTTCCGCTGCTGGCCGCGTGCGACAGCGAGCGATCCCGGGGGCACATCCTTGGTGATGACCGAGCCGGCGGCGGTGTACGCGCCGTCCCCGATCGTGACCGGAGCCACAAGCATGTTGTCCGCTCCGGTGCGGCAGTGGCTGCCGATGGTGGTGTGGTGCTTGTTGACGCCGTCGTAGTTCACGAACACGCTGGCGGCGCCGATGTTGGTGTACTCGCCGATCGTCGCGTCGCCGACGTAGGAGAGATGCGGCACCTTGGTGCCCTCGCCGATCCGGGCGTTCTTCATCTCCACGTACGTGCCCGCCTTGGCCTTCGCGCCGAGCCGGGTGCCGGGGCGCAGATACGCGTACGGGCCGACGGTCGCGCCTGCGCCGATCTCCGCGCCGTCGGCGACGGTGAAGCTCACGCCCGCGCCCTCGCCGACGGTGGTGTCGGTGAGCCGGGAGTTCGGGCCGACCTCGGCGTTCGCCGCGAGGTGGGTGGCGCCCAGCAGCTGGGTGCCGGGGTGCACCACGGCGTCCGGCTCGAAGGTGACGGTCGCGTCCACCCAGGTCGTGGCCGGGTCGACGACGGTCACCCCGTCGAGCATGGCCCGGGTCAGCAGCCGGTCGTTCAGCAGCCGGCGCGCCTCGGCCAGCTGCACCCGGTTGTTGATGCCGACGATCTCGCGGTGGTCGCCCGCCACACAGGCGCCGACCCGGTGCCCGGCCTCGCGCAGGATGCCCAGCACATCGGTGAGGTATTCCTCACCCTGGCTGTTGTCGGTCCGTACCTTGCCCAGCGCGTCGATCAGCAGCCGGGCGTCGAACGCGAAGACCCCCGAGTTGATCTCGCGGATACCGCGCTGGGCGTCGGTGGCGTCCTTGTGCTCGACGATCGCGGTGACCGCGCCGCTCGTCTCGTCGCGCACGATCCGGCCGTAGCCGGTCGCGTCGGGGACCTCGGCGGTCAGAACGGTCACGGCGTTGCCGCCGGTGGCGTGGGTCTCGGCCAGACGGCCCAGGGTCTCGCCGGTCAGCAGCGGGGTGTCCCCGCAGACGACGACCACGGTGCCGTCCAGGGCGACGCCGCTGTCGGCGCTGTCGGTGAGTTGCTCGAGCCCCATCCGGACGGCGTGCCCGGTCCCGTTCTGTTCGTGCTGTACGGCGGTCTGCACATCGGCGTCGATCTCGGCGAGATGCGCGGCGACCTGCTCGCGGGCGTGGCCGACGACGACCACCAGGTGCTCGGGGGACAGCTCGCGGGAGGCGGCGACGACGTGCCCGACGAGGGACCGGCCGCAGATCGCATGCAGGACCTTGGGGGTCGCCGACTTCATGCGGGTGCCCTCACCCGCTGCGAGGACGACGACGGCTGCCGGGCGGTTGGCGCTCACGGATGTGCCCTTCGGGCTCGGCTCGGGTGTGGACAACCGCAGGATACCGAGAGGTTTCGGGGCGGAAACGGGGGTGGGTCCTGACGGGGGCGGTCAGGAGTCGAACATGAGCTCCCCTGCAAGGATTCGAACCTTGACGAACGGCACCAAAAACCGGTGTGCTGCCTGATTACACCACAGGGGATAGAAAAGCGGTCAAACCGGACAACCGTTGGAGGTTGCCGACCTGGCCCCCACTACTATGCCGTACCGAACCCCCTCACCGCGACGGTAGAGCTTCGCGCGCTGCGCCACATAGATCACACGGCGGCCCCCGTGGGCGTCTGCCGTGTCCCGGGGTGAACCGCCCGCACCCGGCCGTAGTCTGGTCGGTATGACTGCGACGGGGGATATGGGGGACGTCGAGACAGCGGGTGCGCGGGGCGCGCCCGCTGGGCCGTGGTGGTGGCCGCGGCGGCGGAGCATGGTGCTGGACGTCGCCCTCGCGGTCATGTCGGCGGTGGAGTGCGCCGCCGAGGGTGTCGCGTTCGCCCATGACGCGCGCATCCCGGTCGCTGTCGGGGTCGCGATGGGGCTCGTCGTCGGCGCCACGCTGCTGCTGCGGCGGCGCTGGGCGATCGCCGTGGTGCTCATATCGATCGCGGTCACCCCGGCGGAGATGGGCCTGATGCTCAGTCTCGTGGGCCTGTACACCCTGGCCTCCTCGGAGGTGCCGCGCCGGATCACGGCCGTGCTGGCCGGGATGTCGGGTGTGGGCACGCTCATCATCTCGACCATCCGGTTCCAGGAGGACATGCACCACGGCAGAAGCGCCGCGGAACCCACCGTGTGGATGATTCCGCTGGTCGCGGTGGTGATGTCCCTGGGGCTCACCGCGCCGCCGATCCTGCTCGGGCTGTACGTCAGGGCCAGGCGCCGGCTCGTGGAGAGCCTGCGGGAGCGGGCGGACGGTCTGGAGCGCGAGCTGTCACTGCTGGCGGACCGGGCGGAGGAGCGGGCCGAGTGGGCCCGTAACGAGGAGCGCACCCGTATCGCGCGGGAGATGCACGACGTGGTGGCGCACCGGGTGAGCCTGATGGTGGTGCACGCGGCGGCCCTGCAGGCGGTCGCCCTCAAGGATCCGGAGAAGGCCGCGAAGAACGCGGCGCTGGTCGGCGACATGGGTCGTCAGGCGCTGACCGAGCTGCGGCAGATGCTCGGCGTGCTGCGCTCCCAGGACGTCGGCCAGCGGGCCCCGGCCTCGGCCGGCGGCCGCGGGGACGGCGAGCCGGTGCCGCTGGCGGCGGTGGCCGCGGCCGTGTCGGCCGCGTCGGCCGCGTCGGTCGAGGCGGGGGCGGCCGGGGCGGCGGGTGCGGGCGGCGTGGACGGTGCGGGCGGTGCGGCGGGTGCGGGCGGTGCGCGTACGGCCGGGGCCGCGGGGGCGGCCGGGACGGCGGACCTCGCGGGCGGGCCGCGGCTGGCGGAACTGGAGACGCTGGTCGGGCAGTCACGGGCGGCCGGGATGGTCGTGGAGCTGTCGGTGGAGGGGAAGGAGCGCGGCTATGCGCCCCGGGTGGAGCAGACCGCGTACCGCGTGGTGCAGGAGGCCCTGACCAACGTCCACAAGCACGCGCCGGGCGCGAAGGCGCGGGTCCGGCTCGCCCACCGGCCGTCGGAGGTCGCGGTGCTGGTGGAGAACGGGCCCTCGGAGCGGGGCGCGGCGGACGCGGGGCTGCCGAGCGGCGGCAACGGCCTGCTGGGGATGAAGGAGCGGGTGGCGACGCTCGGGGGCGGTTTTGTGTCGGGGGCCACGGAGTCGGGCGGCTTCCGGGTCTCGGCGGTCATTCCGGACCGTACGGCCGCGGACCTTGCGGCCACGGACCGTACGGCCGAGGAGCGCCTGGAATCCCCGGCGCGGGAGCGGGCGCTGGACGCCGAGCGGGCGAAGAGCGCGTAACAGGGCAGGCCCTGGCGCGAGGGGTGAATGGGGGCGTTCGCCCGCGTTCCTGCCTGCTCGAAATTGGCTCGAAAGAGTAGGTGATTCCCCAGAGTCGCTACCCGCGCGGCAGCCGCTGCGGCTGGACCCCCGTCACCAGCGCCGTCAGCGCCGCGTCGATGTCCGCGCCCAGGTACCAGTCCCCGGTGTGGTCCAGGCTGTACACTCGCCCCTCCGCGTCGATGGTTAACAACGCCTGCCCGCCGGCCTCCTCGCCCAGTGGGCAGACCGGAGTGTCCAGCGCCCGCCCCAGGTCGCCCAGCGTCCGGGCCAGGTGCAGCCCGTGCAGCGGGTCGATGTGAAACGGGGTCGGCGCGATGTGCCGCCCGGCCCCGGGCGGGATGACGTGCAGCCCGCCGAACTCCGCCCACGCCTCGACGGCCGCGGGGAAGACGGCGTGCAGATGCCCGGCGGGGGAGACATGGGAGCGCAGGGTGTCCGCCCAGTACTCGGCCTGGTGGATGTCCCGGCGCCCCGGCTGCCAGCCCGCCTCGCGCAGGGCGGCGTCGACGGGGACGGAGAAGCGGGTCGTGTCCATGTTGCGCACGCGTTTGGGGGTGTCCAAGGTCAGCCCCTGACCGGGCCGGCCGCGGCTTCGGCCTCGGGCCCGTTGGTGTGTCCGACGGCCCGTACGCCGAAGTGGGCCAGCAGCGGCACGCAGGAGCGGCAGGGCGGGGCGTAGCTGCCGTGCCGGGGGTCGCCGGCCTCGCGGATCCGGCGGGTGGTGATCTTGGCGTGTTTGAAGGCGCGGCGGGCCTCGCCGTGGGTGAGCGGCTTGCGGGCGGCGCGCTTGGAGCGGTTCGCCTCGACGCTGGTCAGATGGCGGGACAGCAGGATCGCCTCCGGGCAGCGGCCGGTGAACCGTTCGCGCTGGGCGCTGGTGAGGGTGTCCAGGAAGTCCTGGACCAGGGGGTGCAGCGGGGGCGGCTGGTCGGCCTTGCTCGCGGTGCAGGTGAGGGTGTCGCCGCGGACGGAGAGCGCGGCGGCGAGGGTCGGCAGGATGCCGTCGCGGCGGTGGATGAGCGGCGGCGGCCCGTCCGCGCCGTCGGTGTCGCTCCAGATGAGCCGTGGGTCGCTCTGGCCTGGCGCGGCGTCGTCGCGTCTGCTTGGCGTGGTGTGCATCTCCCGCGTTCCCTCCCGTTCCCTCCCTGCGCAATCCGCGCGCAATCCCCGCGCAATCCCCCGGTTGCGAAGATCAGCCTGCCAAATGTGGCGCGTGGTGCGAAAGTCCGGGGGCGACCGGTGCGGGCGGGGTGCGAGGTCGGCAGGGTGCCCGGCGTCGGGGGTCGGTCCCTCGCGGTCGGGCGCGGCGGGGTCCGGGTCCGCGGTACCGCATAGTCTGTCCGTAGTAGCCAGCAGCAGCAGGGGGCATCCGCCATGACGACAGGTCGGCTCGGGCAG
Organism: Streptomyces sp. NPDC007917; assembly: GCF_042959105.1. Taxonomy (NCBI): domain Bacteria; kingdom Bacillati; phylum Actinomycetota; class Actinomycetes; order Kitasatosporales; family Streptomycetaceae; genus Streptomyces; species Streptomyces sp. NPDC007917. The sequence continues at coordinate 148,614 of NZ_JBIBKK010000009.1, read as the reverse complement.
CATGCCGCGCCACCGAACACGGCCTACGCCGGGCAGGTCGTGCACTTCCCGGACCCGGTGAGGGCCGCCCGGTACCCCAAGGGCGTTCGGGTGGACGAAAGCGGCTATCCGGACTTCTCGCCCTATGCGCGCGCGGCGGCCGAAATAGCCGAGCCGCCCGAGGGGTTCGGCGTCGACGAGCTGCGGCTGACCGACTTCGTCTCCGCCAACGCCGCGCTGCACGCCGTCGGCCATGACCTGTGGGACGGCGCGTCGAGCGTGGCCACCCCGCACGGCTGGACCTGGCACCACGTCGTCGGCACCCGCCGCCTGGAGTTGATCCCGGTGGAGGTGAAGGCGCTGCTGCGGCACCACGGCGGGCTCGCGACGGCCGCCGTCGACCAGGACAAGCGCGGCACCCGGCCGCTGCAGGAGACCCGGCCGGTGCACTTCGGGCTGCCCAAGCGCGGCATTTCGGTCACCGAGGAGCAGGTGCTCGGCGTCGAGGAGGACCTCGGCTACCGGCTGCCCGGCGCGTACCGGGCCTTCCTCAAGGCGGCGGGCGGCTGCGCGCCCGTCGGCGCGGCCCTCGACCCGGAGCTCGGCCTCCTCGTCGATCAGCCGTTCTTCACGGTGCGCGAAGAGGCCGCGGTCAACGACCTGGTGTATGTGAACAAATGCCTGCGCGACCACTTCACCAAGGACTTCCTCGGCGTGGGCTTCGTACAGGGCGGGGTGATCGCGGTGAAGGTGAAGGGTGACGCGATCGGCTCGGTGTGGTTCTGTGCGTACGACGACGCGCGGGACCGCGACGGCTGGACGGTGCAGGACCGGGTCGAGCACCTGATGCTGCCCTGCGGGGACGACTTCGACGCCTTCCTGCTGCGGCTCGCGGGCAACCCGCCGGAGCTGGAGACCGTGGCCAACCTGATGGTGGAGGGCGGCTTCGCGTACGCCGTCCCGGTGGAGGGGTGAGCGCGATGGTGACCTTCGCACAGGCGCAGGAGCGCGCGGAGCTGTGGATCAACGCCGATGTGCCCGCCTACCAGCAGCGCGAGGTGCGGGTGCGGGAGTTCGACCTGGGCTTTGTGGCCTGGGCCGAGGACCGCGCGGACGGGCCCGTCTCCGACGCGCCCGCCGAGGGCGCCCGGCTGGTCATCGCCCGCGACAGCGGGGACACGACCTTGTGGCCGGCGCTGCCGGTGGGCGAGGTCATCCGCCGGTACGAGGAGGAGTACGGGGCCTCCGGCGGGAGCCAGGAGAGCACGGGCGCGCGGCCGCAGCGCATCGACCTGAACGCGACGTCCTTCCTGCTGACGCCGCCGGACTGGCTCCAGGAGGCGGCCGACGCGCGGGGCATCCCCGACCAGCGGTCGGGCAGTGGCAGTGGCGGTGACGGGGGCGGCGATGCTTCCGGGGCGGGCTCCGGTGCGGGGGCTGGCTCCGGTGCGGGGGCTGGCTCCGGTGCGGGGTCGGGCTCCGGTACGGCGGCGTCTTCGGCGGGCGGTTCGGCCGCGGGCGAGCCGGAAGCGGTGGACGACTGGCCGGGGTCCCAGGCCTCGGCGGCGTCCGCTTCGTACGGCGGCGGCGCGGGGGCGGGCGCCTCGGCCGGGGCCGCGGACCACGAGCCGTCGGGTGCGGACGACTGGCCGGGGGCGCAGGCGTCCGGTTCCGGTTCGTACGGCGGCGGCTCCGGGGGGTCGGCGTCGGCGTCCGTGGGCGGTGGTTCGGCCGAGCGCGGCACGGATGACTGGCCCGGGTCCGCTGCGGCGGGTTCTGGTGCGGTGGGTTCTGGCGCGCCGGGTTCTGGGGCCGGGGCGTCCGCGGTGGGCGGTACGGACGGTCGTGGGCCGGAAGCGGTGGACGACTGGCCGGCGTCGGCCACGGCGTCCGGCGGCTACGGCGGCGGTTCCGGGGTGCCCGGGCCCGCGGCCGACGGTTCGGCCGAGCGCGGGGAAGACGGCTGGCCGGGGTCCGGAGCATCGGGTTCCGGTGCGTTCGCGCCCGGCGCCACCACGGGCGCCCCGGGCGCGCCCGACGCAGGCGCGCGGCCCTTGGACGACGCGTCGCGCGGCGGGCAGCACGGCGCCGAACCCGGGCCCGGGAGCCCCTGGGCCACCCCCGCCGCGCCTTCCGGCAGCGGCGGCTCCGGCGGCCCCGGCGATCCCGCCCCCGCCGCCCCGGCGACACCGGCCGGCGGCACGCCGTGGGCGGGTGCCGACACCAACTCCCGCAGCGACGACGTCGACCGCTCCGTCGCCCCGCCCGTCACGGTCCTCGCCCCGCCGCTCGCGGGCTCCGACGACGAGGACACCCCGGCGCCGGGTGTGCGGCCGGACGCCAAGACCGAGTTGCTGTCGGCGGGCAGCGCGCTGCCGCCCACGGCCATCGCGCCGGTCCTGGACCTGCCGCCGCCGGCCGGCGCACCGGCCACGGGCCCGGGCATGCCCCCCGCGCCGCCCGGTGCGGCGCCCGGCGGGCCGCCGGCCCCGCCGCCGCCCGGCGCGCCGGGCGCTCCCGGCGCTCCCGGCGCCGGTTCGGCCCCGGGAGCGCACACCCCGCCTCCGCCGCCGTCCGGCCCCGGCGCTCCGGGCGCCCCGGCCGGAGGGTACGTACCGACGCAACTGGTCTCGGCGCTCGACGCCGAGGGCCTTGGCGCTCCGGGCGGGGGCCCGGGCGGTCCGCAGACGCCGCCTCCGCCGCCGGCGCCTGGCGTCCCGGGCGCGGGCGCGACGCCTCCGCCCGGTGCCCCCGGGGCGCCTGGTGCTCCTGGTGTTCCTGGTCAGCCGGGTGTGCCTGGTGCTCCTGGTGGGGTGCATGCGGCGGCGACGATGCTTGCCGGTGGTCCGGGTGCGCCCGGTGTGCCGGGTATGCCGGGCCCCGGTGGCCCGCAGCCGCCCGGTCCCCCCGGTGTGCCCGGAGCGCCCGGTGCGCCTGGTCAGCCTGGTGTGTCGGGTCCCCAGCCGCCTGGTCCCCCCGGTCCGCCCGGCGTGCCCGGGGCCGCGGGCGGCCAGACGCCCCCGCCGGGTCCGGCCGGCAACTTCCCCGGCCCGCCCGGGGCTCCGGGAGCGCCTGGTGTTCCTGGCGCGCCCGGTGTTCCTGGTCAGCCGGGTGTGCCTGGTGCTCCTGGTGGGGTGCATGCGGCGGCGACGATGCTTGCCGGTGGTCCGGGTGCGCCCGGTGTGCCGGGTATGCCGGGCCCCGGCGGCCCGCAGCCGCCCGGTCCCCCCGGAGCTCCCGGCGCGCCCGGCGCCCCGGGCCAGCCCGGTGTGCCCGGCCCCGGCGGTGCGCCGACCCCGCCGCCGCCCGGCCCCGGGTACCCCGGCGGCCCCAGCGGGGTGCACGCCGCCGCGACGATGCTCGCGGGCGGTACACCCCCGCCCGGTATGCCCGGCCCGGGTACGCCCCCGCCCGGTATGCCCGGCCCCGGTATGCCGCCGCCCGGTGGCGGATACGCGTACCCCGCGCCGCCGTCCGGGCAGCCGACCGTCGGCCCCGGCTATATGGCGGTGCTGCGCTACCGCGCGCAGGACGGCTCCGAGCAGCAGCTCATCCGCCGTTCCGCGCCCGGCACCCCGCACCCCGAGTGGCAGATCCTGCACGAGCTGCGCGGAATGAACGTCCCGCCGCACCAAGTGCTCGAGCTGCACACCGAGCTGGAGTCCTGCGATCTGCCCGGCGGCTACTGCGCGCGCATGATCAAGGAGACCTGGCCGCAGGTGCGGATCAGCCATACGGCGGCGTACGGGCGCGACTACGCGACCCGCCAGCAGGGCGTACGCCACCTCATCGAGCACCAGGGCGAGCTGCACCAGGTGGCGGACGGCCCGGCCCGCCCGGCCCCGAACCGGGTGCCGCTGCCGCACCCCAGCCAGGTGCAGCGGGTGGCCCCGGTGCCGCCGGAGGTGCTGGCGCAGGAGCTGATCCAGTCGTTCGGCCCGCAGGGCATCTTCCGCTTCGACCAGCGCGCGGTGTCGCGGATGGGCGTACCGGACGTGGTCGCGCAGACGCTGGTCATGGCGGGGCTGCCGGTGGACTTCGGGCCGTTCTTCTGGGCGCAGGCCCAACAGGGCCGCCCGGTGCCCACGCTCGCCGAGCTGGCCGCCGAGCGCGGGGTGCAGCCCGCGTCGGACGCGGGCTCGTACCTGGTCATGGGCAGTGACTTCGGCCGTCAGCTGTGTGTGCAGTACGGCACGGCGCACATCGTGGCGGTGCCGGTGGAGGCGGGCCCCGGTGGTGCGCCCGTGCCGCCGCAGTTCGTCAACTCCTCGCTGCCGGACTTCGTCCGCTGCCTGGCCCTGCTGGGCCGGATGTGGCGGCTGCGGTACGGGCTGACGCCGGAGCAGGCCGGCCGCTGGACGGTCGACTTCCAGGCGCAGCTGGCCTGCCTGGATCCGGCGGCGCTGTCCTCGCCGGACAACTGGTGGGCGGTGCTGCTGGAGCAGATGTGGGACGGTCTGCTCTGAGCGAGCCCTGAGGCGAACAGCGGCGAGAACATCAGGACCGAGGCGCCCGACCCCCGTGACGGGGGCGGGCGCCTCGTCGTTGTGTTGTCCGGGTCCGGTGGCGACAGGGCCATGAGGGCATGACACCCCCGGCTGAGGGAGATGGGCGGAGTGTCGCGTTATGTGCGATTAGCCGCGATCTATAAAGATGTGCGCCGGAGCGGTTGCATGCCGGACAAAAGGGGTTCCAAGGATGGGCGCATCGGTGTCACGTCAAGGTTTCACCATCGGCGGACGGGGCCGCGGCTACCGCCCCGAGCAAGTCGACCGCACTCTGGCGGAGTTGTCCGACTCGCGCGACGCGGCGTGGGAGCGCGCCGCGCGGCTGACGGTGCTGAGCAATGAACTGGCCGCCGAGGCCGAGCAGCTCCGCGAGGCGGTCGCCCAGCTGGCCCCCCAGACGTATGAATCCCTCGGCGACCGCGCCCGGCTGATCCTGTTCGCGGCCGAGGAGGAGGCCGCGAGCCTGCGGGCGCGCGCGGAGGCCTCGGCGCAGGAGCTGTGGGACGCCGCGCGGGCCGCGGCCCGTACGGTCGAGCAGGCCGCCCGCGAGGAGGCCGAGCGGACGCGGGCCGCCGCCGAGGCGTCGGCGCGCTCGACGCTGGAGTCGGCCCAGGCGGACGTGGACGAACTGCACGCCGCCTCCCGGCAGGACGCCAAGGAATGGCGCGCCGAGGCCCTGTCGGCGCTCAAGGAGACGCGGCAGCGCAGCGCAGCCGCCCTGGCCGAGCAGGAGCGGGACCACGGTGAGCGGTGGGAGGCGGCGGGCCGGGAGATCGCCGAGCGGGAGGCCGCGATGGCCGCCGGAGTGGCCCAGCTGGAGGAGCGCGCGCAGCTGAAGCTCGCCGAGGCCAAGCGGGAGTACGCGATGGCCGAGCAGGCGGCGCGGCTGCGGCAGGAGGACGCGCAGGCGCAGGCGGCGGAGATCATCGCACAGGCGCGGGCGCGGGAGGAGCGCCTGGAGCGGGAGACGGAGCGGACGCTGCGCGAGCACGTCGAGCGGCGCGAGGAGCTGAAGTCGCATCTGGAGCACGTACGGGGCAGCCTGGCGGCGCTCACGGGCCGGCCGGTCGCCGAGGACGCCGGCACGACGCCGCGCCCAGAGGCGTAGCCGGCGCCCGGCCCGGCCGCGAGTCGGCTGGCTTTGCGCCGACTGGCTTCGCTCCGGCCGGCCCCGGCCCGGCCGGGAGCCCGCCAGTCCGCTAGCCGGCCGTCTCCTGCGGCTGCTCGTCGGCGCCTTCGGTGCCTTCCGTACCTTTGGCGCCCGCCGCGCCCTGCTTCCCGTCCGGCCCGGCGGCGGTGCGGCGTGGGGCGAGGAACAGGAGCGCCAGCAGGGCCAGTACGGCGGCGCCCGCCGAGCCGAAGTAGACGTGGTCGACGGCGGTGTCGACCGCGCGCCGTAGATAGTCGGCGGCCTGGGTGGTGAGCGTGGCGGGGTGTTCCAGCGCGCGGGACACCCCGTCGAGGTCGTCGGGCAGGCCGGAGCGGATGGCGGCGGGCGCCTCGTCGAGGCGGGTGGCCAGGGTGGCGTTGGCGACGGCGCCGAAGACGGCCGCACCCACGCTCTGGCCCACCAGCCGGCAGAAGAGGATCGAGGCGGTCGCGGTGCCGCGCTCGGCCCAGCGGACGGAGGACTGGACCCAGATGATCAGCGGTAGCTGGAAGAGGCCGAGGGCCGCGCCGAGCGCCAGCATGATCAGCGCGGGCTGCCAGGCCGCACCGGGGTTCGCGCCCGGGTAGGGGAGCAGTGGGAAGGCGAGGAGGATCAGCGCGGCGCACGCGACGCCGATGATCGCACAGCGCCGGAAGCCGATCCGGTTGTAGACGCGGCTGCTCAGCGCGGCCGAGATCGGCCAGCTGAGCGTCATGGCCGACAGCACGAATCCGGCCGCGATCGGGCCGAGTCCCAGGACCGACTGGCCGTAGGTGGGCAGGAAGACGGTGGGGGCGATCATCAGCAGGCCCAGCGCGCCGAGCGCGAGGTTGACGGCCGAGATCGTACGGCGGCGCCAGACCCAGCCCGGAATGATCGGTTCGGCGGCGCGGCGCTCGATCCATACGGTCCCGGCCGCGCAGGCCGCGCTGCCCGTGAACAGCGCGAGCGAGGGCGCGGACAGCCAGGCCCAGGCCACTCCGCCCTGCACCAGGGCGGTCAGCAGCAGCCCGCCGGTCGCGAAGATCGCGAGCGCGCCGGCCCAGTCCACGCCGGCTCCGCGTGCGCCGTCGCGGTCCGGTTCGTGCAGATGGCGGACGATCAGCAGCAGGGCCAGGGCGCCGACCGGCAGGTTGATCAGGAAGATCCAGCGCCAGTCGGCGTATCCGGCGAGCAGGCCGCCGATGGCCGGGCCCGCCACGGCGGACAGGGCCCATACGGAGGAGAGCCTGGCCTGGATCTTGGGGCGCTCCTCGAGCGGGTAGAGGTCGGCGGCGACGACCTGTACGGTGCCCTGGAGCGCGCCGCCGCCCAGGCCCTGGACGACGCGGAAGGCGATGAGGGCGCCCATGTTCCAGGCGCCCGCGCACAGCAGCGAGCCCAGCAGGAAGACCACGATCCCGAAGAGCAGGACGGGTTTGCGGCCGAAGGTGTCGGAGAGCTTGCCGTAGACCGGCAGGGTGACGGTGACGGCGAGCAGATAGCCGGAGAACAGCCAGGAGAAGACGGAGAAGCCGCCGAGGTCGCCCACGATCTGGGGGATCGCGGTCGAGATGATGGTGGAGTCGAGCGCGGCGAGCGCCATGCCGAGCATCAGCGCGGCGGCGACGGGGCGGCGGCGGACGGGGGGTGAGGGGGCTCTCTCGGGGGTGGGGGGTCCGGTGTCCACGTCCGTCCGCCGTCGTGCGGTGCCGCCCACCGTATGCGCTCCCTCCGCCGGCCGAGCCGGCCGGCTGCCGTGGGCCCGTAACCCGTGTCCGTAACCCGTGCCCGCGAGTAACCCGTGTCCGTAGCTCGTTGCCGGTAACTCTGTTGTACGACCCACGATTCCATGCGGGATCGGGGGAAGGGAAGCGGGCGTCAGGGCGGCCGAGCAGCGGACTTGAACCTTCCGTGACGTGAGGGTCCAGTCTTGACCCTGAGACGGGGTACACCTCAGGTCTCACTCCCCTAGGGGTTGTCCACCCGTTCCTCCTACCAGGGGTTCGTACCGGCGGATGAGGTGCCCGACCTGCGGCGCTTCTAGGGTTTCTATGGCCGGCCCGACCGAGAGGGTAGGGCTGGCACCCCCATCGATACGGAGCCAGGCACCATCGCGGTACCCCTCACGGCTGGACCACCCTTGAGGTACGCGGGCGCAGGACCCCGGCTCGTGGCAGAGCGCGCAGTACCAGGCACAGCACCACTCGCAGAAGAAGACGACATAGGAGAGTCACCGTGACAACCGCTGTATCGATTCCCAAGACCGGGGGCAGTGGAGGACATACGGCTGTTGCCGCCCGCGCGCGCCAGGTCGTCAAGGCGTACGGCTCCGGCGAGACCCGTGTGGTCGCGCTCGACAAGGTGGACGTCGACATAGCCCGAGGGCAGTTCACCGCGATCATGGGCCCGTCGGGCTCCGGCAAGTCGACCCTCATGCACTGCCTCGCCGGTCTCGACACCGTGACCTCGGGTCAGATCTTCATCGACGAGACGGAGATCACCGGGCTCAAGGACAAGAAGCTCACCCGGCTGCGCCGCGACCGGATCGGCTTCATCTTCCAGGCGTTCAACCTCCTCCCCACGCTCAACGCGATCGAGAACATCACGCTGCCCATGGACATCGCGGGCCGCAAGCCGGACCGCGCCTGGCTGGACCGGGTGGTGGAGACGGTGGGTCTTGCCGGGCGGCTCAAGCACCGGCCGAACCAGCTCTCCGGCGGTCAGCAGCAGCGCGTCGCCGTGGCGCGCGCCCTCGCCGCCCGCCCCGAGATCATCTTCGGTGACGAGCCCACCGGAAACCTGGACTCCCGGGCCGGCGCCGAGGTGCTGGGCTTTCTGCGGCGCTCGGTGGACGAGCTGGGCCAGACCATCGTGATGGTCACCCATGACCCGGTCGCCGCCGCGTACGCCAACCGGGTGCTGTACCTGGCCGACGGCCGGATCGTCGACGAGATGTACAACCCCACCGCCGATCTGGTGCTGGAGCGCATGAAGAACTTCGACGCGCGCGGGCGGGTGTCATGACCGTCCTCAAGACCTCGATGCGCAATTTCTTCGCGCACAAGGGGCGCATGGCGCTGTCGGCCATCGCGGTCCTGCTGTCGGTGGCCTTCGTCTGCGGCACGCTCGTCTTCACCGACACCACCAACGCCACCTTCGACAAGCTCTTCGCGAGCACCGGCTCCGACGTCTCGGTCAAGCCGAAGGAGACCGGCGGCAACAACGGCCCGCAGAACGGCAAGATCGAGACGGTGCCCGGGTCGCGGCTCGCCGAGCTGAAGAAGGTCAAGGGCGTCAAGTCGGTGGTCGGTGAGATCAGCACCGAGACCGTCACCGTCGTCGACAAGAACAACGACGACATCGGCCCGAAGTCCGGCGCCCCGACCGTCGCCACCAACTGGGACCCGACCGAGCTGCTCGCGGTGGACCTCACCTCCGGCCATGAGCCGCGCGGCCCCACCGAGGTGATGCTCGACGCGGACACGGCCAAGAACAAGAAGCTGAAGATCGGCGACGAGCTGCGGCTCATCGCCGTGCCCGGCGAGTTCCGCGCCAAGATTGTCGGTCTGACGACCTTCAAGGTGACCAACCCCGGCGCCACCATCGTCTACACGGACAATGACACCGCGCAGCGCAAGCTGCTCGGCCGCGCCGACGCGTACACCAGCTTCGCCCTGACCGCCCAGCCCGGCGTCAGCGACGACCAGCTGAAGAAGAGCGTGGTGGCGGCCCTCGGCGACGGCTTCAAGGTGCAGACGAACGCCGAGTCCACCAAGGAGAGCAAGGACGACATCGGCTCGTTCCTCGACATCATGAAGTACGCGATGCTCGGCTTCGCCGGGATCGCCGTGCTGGTCGGCATCTTCCTCATCGTCAACACCTTCTCGATGCTGGTCGCCCAGCGCACCCGTGAGATCGGCCTGATGCGGGCCATCGGCTCCAGCCGCAAGCAGGTCAACCGTTCGGTGCTCATCGAGGCGCTGCTGCTCGGCGTCGTCGGCTCGGTGCTCGGCGTCCTGGGCGGCATCGGCCTGGCCGTCGGGCTGATGAAGTTCATGGGCAGCCAGGGTCTGAACATCAGCACCGACCAGCTGACGGTCAAGCCCGCCACGCCCATCGTCGGCCTCACCATCGGCATCGTCGTCACCCTGATCGCCGCGTACATCCCCGCCCGCCGCGCCGGGAAGATCTCCCCGATGGCGGCCCTGCGGGACGCGGGCACCCCGGCGGACGCCAAGGCGGGGCGCATCCGGGGCGCGATCGGCCTGCTGCTCACGGCGGCGGGCGCGGCGGGCCTGCTCGCCGCGGCGAACGCGGACAAGGCGGCCGAAGGGTCGATGTTCCTGGGTCTGGGCGTGGTGCTGACCCTGATCGGCTTCATCGTCATCGGCCCGCTGCTGGCCGGCCTGGTGGTCCGGGTGCTGGCAGCCGTCATCCTGCGGATCTTCGGCCCGGTCGGCCGCATGGCCGAGCGGAACGCGCTGCGCAACCCCCGGCGCACCGGCGCCACCGGCGCCGCCCTGATGATCGGCCTCGCGCTGGTCGCCTGTCTGTCGGTGGTCGGGTCCTCGATGGTCGCCTCGGCCAGCGATGAACTCGACAAGTCGGTCGGCGCGGACTTCATCGTCCAGTCCGACGGCGGCAAGCCGATCACCGAGGAGATCGCGAAGGCGGTGCACGCGGCGAAGGGCGTGGACCACGTCACGGACGTCAAGAACCTCGACGACACCAAGATCACCACGCCTGACGGCAAGACGTCCACCGACAATCTGGTCGCCGCCGACCCGACGTTCGCGGACGACCTGCGCACCCCCGTCGTCACCGGCACGCTCTCCGACGCCTACGGCAAGGACGCCATCTCGGTGTCCGAGGACTTCGCCAAGGACCACAAGGTGAAGAAGGGCGACACCCTCACCGTCGCCTTCAAGGGAGGCAAGACGGCCAAGCTCAAGGTCGCCGCCATCACCTCGGACGACACCTCGTTCAACCAGGGCGCCAAGTATGTGAACATCACCACCGCCGAGCGCTATATCCCGGCCGACAGGATGCCGGTGAACTCGATGATGCTCGCGGCCGCCAAGGACGGTCAGGAGAAGCAGGCATACGCCTCTCTCAAGGCCCAGCTGGATGAGTTCCCGCAGGTCAAGGTCCGGGACCAGACCGACTACAAGAAGTTGATGAAGGATCAGATCGGGCAGCTGCTCAACCTGGTCTACGGCCTGCTGGCGCTGGCGATCATCGTCGCCGTCCTCGGTGTGGTGAACACCCTGGCGCTGTCGGTCGTCGAGCGGACCCGGGAGATCGGCCTGATGCGCGCCATCGGCCTCTCGCGCCGCCAGATGCGCCGCATGATCCGCCTGGAGTCGGTCGTGATCGCGCTGTTCGGCGCCCTGCTGGGCCTCGGCCTCGGCATGGGCTGGGGGGCGACGGCGCAGAAGCTGCTGGCGCTCGAGGGCCTGAAGACCCTTGAGATCCCGTGGTCGACGATCATCACCGTCTTCATCGGTTCGGCCGTGGTGGGCCTGGTCGCCGCCCTGCTCCCGGCCTTCCGGGCGGCTCGGATGAATGTGCTGAACGCCATCGCGACCGAGTAGACCGCCACCGAGTAAGGAGCTACCGAACCATCAGGCCACTGCCCCTCCGTGGGGGTGAGGGGCAGAGGAGCCCGGCCCGGCGCGCTCGAAGGGAGCGCGCCGGGCCGGCCGCTTTGTGCCGGGAGGCCTTGGGACGCTCCGGGTCAGGAGGTGTAGTCGGCGTTGACGCGTACGTAGCCCGCCGACAGATCGCAGCCGTAGACGGTGGCGGTGGCCTCGCCGAGACCCAGGGAGACCGAGATGGCGACCTCGCTTCGCCGCATGAGCTCGGTGAGCCGGTCCAATGTGTCCGCCTCCGGCTCCTCGGGATAGACCTCGATACCGCCGAAGCGCACGCTCACCTTGGCCGGCTCGATATCGGTGTCGTCGGTGTTCTTGCCGATGGCCATCAGGACCCGCCCCCAGTTGGGGTCCGCCCCGTGCACGGCCGTTTTGACCAGCGGCGAGTTCACCACGCTCTTCGCGACCCGCTTGGCCTGCGCGCGGTCCCCGGCCCCCTCGACGGTGACGCGCAGCAGCTTGGTCGCGCCCTCCCCGTCGATCGCCATCTGCCGCGTCAGATCCAGGCACACCTCGGCGAGCGCGGCGGCGAACTCCACCTGGTCGACGGGCCCCGCCGCGCCGTTGGCGAGCACGGCCACCGTGTCGGAGGTCGAGGTGTCGGTGTCCACACTCAGGCAGTTGAAGCTGCGGTCCACCGCGCCGCGCAGCGCGGCGTCCAGCGCGTCGGGCGCGATATCGGCGTCGGTGAACAGATAGGCCAGCATCGTGGCCATATTGGGCTCCAGCATCCCGACGCCCTTGGCGACGCCGACGATCCGGGCCGCCCCGACCGAGCGCGCACTGGTCTTGGGCCGGGTGTCGGTGGTCATCATCGCGCGGGCCACCCGTTCCGTCCCGGCGTCGAAGGCGGCGGTGCCCTGGGCGAGGTGCGGCCGGCCCAGGTGCGTACGGATGGCGTCCATCGGCAGCGGGCGGCCGATCACCCCGGTCGAACCGATCAGCACCTCGCTCTCCGCGACCCCCGCGATCCCCGCGACGCGGGCGACCACCTCGGCGGCGTTCCGCTCCCCCTCCTTGCCGGTGGCGACATTGGCGTTCTGCGCCAGGGTGACCACCGCCCGCAGCCGCCGTCCGGCGGCATGGCGGCGGCTGAGTACCACGGCCGGGCCCGCGAAGCGGCTGAGGGTGAACATCGCGGCGCTGACGGTGGGCCGGTCGGAGGCGATGATCGAGATGTCGTCCCCGCTGTCGCGGATGCCGCCGTGGCCGGTGTAGGCGTGGAAGCCGCGCGGCCAGGCCGGCGGGGCGGAGGTGCCAAGAGATGCATCGGTATTCGACATGCGGAATATATTTACATCCGGGGTTCGGGCTGGTCCAGCGGATATCCCGGCGTGCGACCGGAGGTTGTACGGAAAACGGCTGGCCGCCGCGCATCGTGGCTCCCTAGGATCCGTCCAGGCCGCGACGGTGCGGCGGGGGGACACCGAGGCGGGGGGACTTGCGATGGAGCCGGATCCGGAGCGCGTGACGTGCTGGCGGGGCAAGGGCGTCCGCTTCGCGCCCCTGGACGTCGATGACGCCAACCTGATCCACCGATGGCGGTCGGACCCGGTGGCCTTCCATGAGGCCGGCTTCTGGCCGAGGGCCCTGTCCGCGGTCCGCGAACGGATCGAGAGCGATGTCGCCGACGGGGACCGTGACGACTTCCTGGTGCTGCTGGGGGACGGCACGCCCATCGGCCATATCGCCCTCACCGGTCAGGACCTCGTCGTCGGCTCGGGGGAGATCTGCCTGGTGCTGGACCCGGCGTCGCGCGGTCAGGGGCATGGCACCGACGCGGTCGACGCGCTGGTCGACTTCGCCTTCGGTGAGATGCTGCTGTACCGCCTGGAGGCGGTCACCCACACCACCAACGCCGCCGCCCTCGCCGTCCTCGCCAAGTCGGGCTTCGTCCAGGAGGGCGTGCGGCGCGCCGCGTGCCCGCACCGGGGGAGCCGGCACGACCTCGCGACGCTGTCCCTGCTGAGGCCCGAGTGGGAGGCGCTGACCCGGCCCCGGGCCTGGGACCACGGCTGAGGCCGGCTGCCCCGGCCCGTCAGAGCCCGGCCGTGCGCAGCGCCTCCGTGACGGCGGCGCGGATGCCGTCGCCGTACGGCCCTTCCGGTACGTCGTCGAGGCGGGCGATGCTCAGCAGGTCCTCGGTGGCGTCCATGTCGTCGTCCATGGGCGCGATTGTTGGGCTTCACGCGGCTTGAAGGTCAAGAAGACGTCCCTGGCGGGGGCGATGAGTTTCCTCGGGCCCGGCGGTCCTACCAGCAGAACCGTTCCCCAGGGAGACCATCATGACCGAGAGCACCAAGCGCACCCGCATCACCGAGCTGGGCCGGGTGGCTGTTCCGGTGTCCGACCAGGACCGGGCGCTGGACTTCTACGTCGGCACGCTCGGCTTCGAGAAGCGCGCGGACGTCCCCTTCGGCGACGGCCACCGCTGGATCGAGGTGGCGCCGGCGGGCGGCGCGACCGCGATCTCGCTGGTCCTGCCGCGCGAGGGGCAGTCGCCCGGCGTCGAGACCGGCGTCATCTTCGCGAGCGAGGACATCGACTCCGACCACGCCACGCTGCTGGCCCGCGGCGTCGACGCGGACCCGGAGGTCCTGCGGTGGGGCGCCCCCGTGCCGCCCATGTTCAGCTTCCGCGACCCGGACGGCAACAGCTTCATGATCGTGGAGTGATTCAGTTCCGGGGGAGCAGTGTGCCCAGCGGGCCGAGGTCCAGGTTGAGGTCTTCGGGGCGCAGCCCGTGCTGGGCACACAGCTCCGCCATGCGCTGGTCCAGGAGCATCAGCGTGGTGCCGATGCGTTCGATCTGTTCGTCGCCGAGTCCGCCGGTGTCGATCCGGCGCAGGGCCTGGCGTTCCATCAGCTGCCGCAGGAGTTCGACGACGGTCAGGACGAGGGCGACCAGGTCGCGGCCCACCGTGTCGGCGTCGAGGTCGAGCCTGCCGTCGCCGGTCACAGCGGGCCGCCGTCGGTCCAGGGGGCGGGGACGCGTTCGTTGACCGAGGAGAGCAGGGCGTGCAGGGAGAGGCGTACGAGGGGCACCTCGGCGATGGCGATGACGAGGTCGCCGCTGATGACGACCCCGGTGGCCAGCACCCGGTCGAGCAGGTCCACCAGCGGCACGCCGATCGGCCCGTGCGCCTCCGCGGGGGCGGTCCCCCAGGTCGCGAGGGTCATCGGGGGACGCCCCCCTCGGCTCCGTCGGCTCCCTCGGCTCCGTCGGCTCCGTCGGCGAAGGAGTACGGGGCCCACGGGCCCGAGAGCTCGATCTGGACGGCTGTCTCCTCCCGGCGCAGGGCCTCCAGCGCGGCGCGCAGTTCGCTCTCGCGGGCGCCGTCGATCAGATAGGCGGCGTTGAGTACGTGGGTGCGGTGCGCCCCGGTCACCTCGGCCCCGTGCGGGCGCAGTCGCCTGGCGGCCACGGCGAGCCGGCGTACGACGGCGTCCACGCGTTCCGCGGCCTGAAGCGCCTCGTTCTGGTGCCGTTCGCGGAGCTGGTGGCGGCTGCGTACGCGGTCGAGATAGGCCCGGCCGCTGCCCGCCGCGGCGTCGGGCGCAGCGCCGGGGGACGGTGCGGGGGAGGAGGCCGGGGGCGCGGGGACGGTGTAGACCTTCACCCCCCATTCGACGCGGCCGGTGAACCGGCCGAGGGCGGCGAGGAAGGACTCCTCCTTCTCGCGCAGCGCGGCCCGGGCCCGGGCGTCGCCGAGATACAGCGTGGCGAAGGGCAGCGGCACGGTCGGGGTGACGGCCGACGCGGCCATGATCACCTCATGGTGGGCACGGGCGCAGCGCTCCAGTTCATCGCGGTCGGTGAGCCGCTGCCGCAGGGCGTCCTCCGCGAAGTCCACGGCGGACACGTCCTGGACGACGGCGGTCAGCGGGCCCGCGGCGAGCGTACGGACCGGCGCGGCGTCGTCGAGCCCCGGGAGCCCGGCCAGGGCGGCCGGGTCGCACCCTCGGCAGACGGCGAAGGCGTAGGTGACCGTGCGGAGCCGACCGGGCGTCTGCTCGCGGGGCCGCTCGGGGGACTGCGCGTTGTGCTGCTCGCCTGATTGCCTGCCTGGTTGTCCGTCAGGTCGTGCGCCGGGTTGCCCGTCAGGTTGCCCGTCAGGGTGCTGCCCGGCGGATTGCTCGGGTGTCATCCGTCCCTCCTCTCCTCGCCGCCGACGGCGCTCAGCTCGCCCGCGTCGCCGCCGACGCTGTCGCCGTCGCCGGATTCCAGCGCCTCCAGGCGCCTGCGCAGCTGTGCGTTCTCCTCGGCGAGTGCGTCGCGCGCGGCGCGGGAGCAGAGCGCCGGATCGGTCTCCCACCAGTCGATGCCGGCCCTGCGGGCGGTGTCGACGGACGACACGAACAACCGGAGCCGGATGGTGAGCAGTTCGATGTCCAGCAGGTCGATCTTGATGTCGCCGGCGATGACGATGCCCTTGTCGAGCACCCGTTCCAGGATCTCGGCGAGGTTGGCGGTCGGCGGGGCCGTGCCCAGGGGCGTCCTGCCGGTCAGCTCGGGATCAATCATGGCCGCCTCACCGGTGCCTCACGGGGAGGGACGGGACCGACCGCTCCAACTGATCCAGCAGCCGGTCCTCTTCCCGCTCGAACTCCTCGGGGCTGATCACCCCCGCCTCCAGGTCCTCGTTCAGCTCGGCGAGCCTGGCGCGCAGGACCGCCGGGTCGTGCAGCTCGTGTTCCGCGGCGTCCACCAGGCAGTCCGCGACCCAGATCACGCCCCGCACGGGCGCCATGGGGAGGAGGACGAGTCCGCTCAGCAAGCCCATGTCACACTCCGCTCGCCACGGCGTTCCGCCGGGGGGTGCCCGGGGCGGGGTCCACAAAGCTGTAGCAGGGCAGCGGCCCGGTGAGGCGCAGCTCGACATGGCTGCCGTGGGCCGCCGCGAAGCGTTCCACCACGGTCCGGAACCTGACCTCCGCGCTCCGGTCGAGGAGGAAGGAGACGTTGAGCACGCACCCCGGCACCTCCGGCCCCCGCACCTGTTCCACCGCCACCGCGGACACCTCCTCGACCAGCGCGGCCGACGCGGCGGCGGCCCGGCCGGACAGCCCCCGCGCCACGGCCTCGCCGAGCCGCACGCTGGCCTCGTACCCCGGGGACCGCCGCGCGGCGGCCCGCGCCCGGGCCACCTCGGGGTTCTCCCGGACCAGCGCGGGCAGCCCGGCCTCGACCGGCATGGCCTTCACGTTCATCTCGATCCGTCCGTCGAGACGGTCGAGCGCGGCGAGATAGGCGCGCTCGGACGCGGTCAACTGGCCCCGCACCGCCTCCTCGTCGGGAGCGATCATCCCGAAGCGCATGGGCAGCACCGGGCCGTCCACCGCCAGCGCCAGCACCAGGTCCTGGTGGGCGAGGAGGTCGCGCCGCCTGGCGCGCAGACCGGGCGGGGCGTCGCCGACCACGGCGGCCAGCTCCCCGGCGCGCAGCGTACGGACCGGGGCCGGGGCCGCGCCCACCCCCGTGCGGCCGGGCGGCACCGGGTGGCAGGCGCGGACGACGCCGTAGACGTACACGCCCTGTGCGGCCATGGGGTCAGTCCTCCTCGTCCTCGGTACGGCGGTGGCGGGGCCGGGCCGGTGCGCGCTCCCTCAGGCGGCGCTCCTCGTCCCGGCCCTCGCCCCGGTCCTCGTCCTCGTCCTCCTCGTCACGGCCGGTCACGGCCCTCTTGACCTTGCCGCCCACGCTCTCCACCGCCTTCTTGGCCGTCTTCTTGGCCGCCTTCTTGCCGAGGCCGGCCTTGCCCGCGCCCAGCAGTTCGGGCACGGTCGTGCTGCTGCGGTCGAACTCCAGGTCCAGGCGGTTGCAGGCCTCGGCGAAGCGGAGGTAGGTGTCCACGCTCGCCACGACGATCCGGGCGTCGACCTTCAGGATCTCGATGCCGACCAGGGAGACCCGCAGGAAGACGTCGATCACCATGCCGCGGTCGAGGATCAGCTCCAGGACGTCGTAGAGGTTGCCCGAGCGCGAGATGCAGACGACCTCGTCGGTGTGGGTGGGGGCGTAGGTGGGGGCCATGATCGGAGCGTCCTTTCGATGGCTCGGCCCTGGCCTTTGGCCGGATGAGCCCGGCCCGGCCCGGCCGGTCAGCAGTCGTCGGCCGAGCCGCGCCGGTAGCGGCGGACTCTCCGGTACTCACGGAGCTCGCCCCGCTCGTCGATGTCCACCTCGTAGGTGGCCAGCAGGCTGGTGGTGTCGGGGATCCGGGCGACCTCCACGACGTCCACGCTGACCCGCCAGCCGTCCTCGGTCCGGCGCACGGCGCTGACGCCCTCGGCGGGGTGGGTTATCAAAGCGGCGAGCCGTTCACAGGCATGGCCGGCCGCCTCCGCCGCGCCGTTCCTGCGGGGTGCGCGCTCCGCCTTCGGGGGAGCGGTGCGCCGCTCTCGCTCTGCCATGTGCCTCAGTCTGGTCACATGGCGCGCCCGCCGCGCTTTGAGATGGGCCGATCCGGTGGCTCAGCCCGAAGTGCCGCCCGGGGCGTCAGCCGGAGTGCCGCCCTCGCCCGCGCTCAGCGAGGACCACAGCCGCTCGCTCGCGCAGTGCATGTGCTCCGCCATGGCCCGCTCGGCCGCCTGCGGGTCGCGGTCGCGGATGGCCTGGAGGATCGCGCCGTGTTCCTTGAGCGTCCCGGCCACCGTGCCCTCGATGTCGCCCGCGCGCTCCATCCACACCTGGAGCAGCGAGCGGATGCTGTGGAGGATGTCGCTGAGTACGGAGTTGCGCGCGATGGTGGCGGTCTCCAGGTGGAAGGCGATGTCGGCGTCGATGAACGCCGTGACGTCGCCGCCCGCCTCCCGCATCCGCTCCAGGTGCGCCTCGAGCCGCTCGAGGTCCGCGTCCTCGGCGCGCTCGGCCGCCAGCCGGGCGGACATGGCCTCCATGAAGGTGCGCACCTCGACCAGGTCATGGGTGCGGCGCTGGCCGAGCATCAGCCCCCAGTTGATGGCCCGGGGCAGGAACTCCGAGGTCCCGGCGCGCACGTAGGAGCCGGAGCCGGGGCGGATCTCGATGATGCCGAGCACATCGAGCGCGGAGAGAGCACCCCGCACACTGGAGCGGGCGACGTTGAGAGCCTCGGCCAGTTGGCGCTCGGCGGGCAGCCGGGTGCCGGGCTTGAGATGGCCCTCGGACAGGTGGTCCAGCAGCCGCTTGGCCACCTCGCTGACCGACGACTCCCGGACGACCGGGCGCAGCAGCGCGGTGAAGTTCGGCTCGGGCTCGGCGCTCACGTGGCGTTTTCCCCTCATGGACTCGGGTCCTCGGACATACCGGCCCCCTAGTACATCACCAGCGGCGACGGCCCGGGGCGGCAGTGTTGCCGTAGGTGCCACAGGGTCGTCCGTCAAGGGTTTCAAAAGCGACACACATCACTTTGGTTAATTGGTGACCAATTTTCGGAGGGTGGCCTAGCGTGTAGCCACCCCACAGGACAATGCCGTCCGCTCAGTCAGGAGCCGCCATGGGTGCTGTCGCCCCATCCCCCGTCATACGGGACGTCGAGAGATCGGCCGTCAAGAAGGTCGCGCGGCGTCTCGTCCCCTTCGTCGCCCTGATGTTCTTCGTGAACTTCCTGGACCGGACCGCGGTCTCGTTCGCCGAGCCGAACGGCATGGGCGAGGACCTCGGCCTCTCGGCGGCTCAGTTCGGACTCGCCTCCGGCGTCTTCTTCATCGGTTACATCCTGCTGGAAGTGCCCAGCAACATGGCCCTGCACCGGTTCGGCGCCCGCCGCTGGCTGGCCCGGATCATGGTCACCTGGGGGATCGTCTCCCTGCTGTTCACCTGGGTGCAGAGCACCGGGCAGCTGTACGGGCTGCGCTTTCTGCTCGGCGTCGCCGAGGCGGGCTTCTTCCCCGGGGCGATCCTCTACCTCAGCCAGTGGGTCCCGGCCCGCCACCGCACCAAGATCCTGGCGCTGTTCTACCTGGCCCAGCCGCTGACCACGGTGATCGGCGCCCCGCTGGCCGGGCTGCTGATCAACCAGCACGGGGCGTTCGGCCTGGACGGCTGGCGCTTCATGTTCCTCGGGGTATCCGTCCCCGCGATCCTGCTCGGCGTCATCGCCTGGTTCTATCTGATCGACCGGCCGGCCGACGCGAAGTGGCTGACCCAGGAGGAGAAGGACTGGCTCACGGCCGAGCTGGCGCGCGAGAACGGCGCGAAGGCGGACGGCGCGAAGGCGGACGGCGGGCAGCGGACGGCCGCCGGGGGCGGCGGGCACGGCGGGCGCGGTGCGCTCAAGGCGGCGTTCACCAGCGGCCGGGTCTGGGTCCTCGCCCTCGTCTACTTCGGCTTCATCTACGGCCTCTACGCCCTGGCGTTCTTCCTCCCCACGATCATCAGCGGCTTCGAGGACCAGTACGGCACCGAGTTCTCCGTGCTGGACAAGGGCCTGATCACCGCCATCCCGTACCTCCCCGCCGCCGTCGCCCTCTTCTTCTGGTCCCGGCACGCCACCCGGCACGGGACGCGCGCCTGGCATGTCGCGGGACCGGCCGCGGTCGGCGGCATCAGCATCCCGCTGGCCCTGTACATGGGCTCCCCGAGCGCGACCATCGCGGTCATCACCGTCACCGCGTGCTCGATCTTCGCCGCCCTGCCCGTCTTCTGGTCGCTGCCGTCCCAGTTCCTCACCGGAGCCGCCGCGGCCGCCGGTATCGCCCTGATCAACACCATGGGCAATGTCGCGGGCTTCGCCGCGAGCTACATCACCGGCTGGCTCAAGGACTTCAGCGGCTCCTACTACCTCCCGCTCTTCGTCGTCGGCGGCTTCATGCTCCTGTCGTCCGCCCTGATGCTCTGGCTCTCCACCCGGCCCCTGCCACAGGCCGCGGACGCGGAGCAGGAGCTGATCGCGACCGGGCACTGACCGTCACCACCCCTCACCCGTGGCCCGGAGGCCGCCTGCCATGACTCGACTGTTCAACACCCCCGCCGCCTTCGCGGACGAGGCCCTGGAGGGCTTCGTCGCCGCCCACCGCAGATGGGTGCGGCGCGTCCCCGGCGGTGTCGTCCGCGCCACCCCCACGGCCCCCGGCCAGGTGGCGGTCGTCATCGGCGGCGGCTCCGGCCACTACCCGGCCTTCTCCGGCCTGGTCGGCCGGGGCCTGGCCCACGGCGCGGCGGTCGGCAACGTCTTCGCCTCGCCCTCGGCCCAGCAGGTCCACCAGGTGGCGAAGGCCGCGCACAGCGGCGGCGGCGTACTGCTGACCTACGGCAACTACGCCGGTGACGTGCTGCACTTCGGCCAGGCAGAGGAGCGGCTGAACGCCGAGGGCATCGACTGCCGGACGGTCGTCGTCACCGATGACATCTCCAGCGCCCCCGCCGAGGAGCCGGCCAAGCGCCGCGGGGTCGCCGGGGACCTCGCGGTGTTCAAGACCGCCGCCGCGGCGGCCGAGGCCGGCCTGCCCCTGGACGAGGTCGTACGCCTCGCGCGGCTGGCGAACGCCCGCACCCGCTCGTTCGGCATCGCCTTCTCCGGCTGCACCCTGCCCGGCGCCGACGCCCCGCTGTTCACCGTCCCCGAGGGCCGGATGGCGGTGGGCCTGGGCATCCACGGCGAGCCCGGCCTGTCCGAGGCCGCGGTGCCCACCGCCGACGAGGCGGCCGAGCTGCTGGTCTCCACGCTGCTGGCCGAACTGCCGGACGGGGTGGAGACCCCGCGCGGGCTGCGCGCGGGCGTGATCCTCAACGGGCTCGGCGCGGTCAAGTACGAAGAGCTGTTCGTGGTCTACCGCACGGTGGCCCGGCTGCTGGACGAGGCCGGCGTGGTGGCCGTCGACCCGGAGGTCGGCGAGCTGGTCACCAGCTTCGACATGGCCGGGGTCTCGCTCACCCTCTTCTGGCTGACCGAGGAGCTGGAGCCGCTGTGGACGGCCCCGGCCGACGCGCCCGCGTACCGCAAGGGGGCGCTGGGACCGGTCGCGGAGGTCGCCGAAGAGCGCGTCGAGGAGCGGGCCGAGGAAGAAGTGATCCTCCAGGCGAGCGAGGAGTCGCGCGCGGCGGCCCACACCGCGCTGGACGCGCTGGCCGCCGTCGTACGGACCGTCGACGAGCACGCCGACGAGCTCGGCCGCATCGACGCGGTCGCCGGCGACGGCGACCACGGCATCGGCATGCGGCGCGGCGCCGAGGCCGGGTACGAGGCGGGGCGCCGCGCCCTGGCCCTCGGCGCGGGCGCCGGCACCCTGCTGTGCCACGCCGCCGACGCCTGGGCCGACCGGGCCGGCGGCACCTCCGGCGCCCTGTGGGGCGTGATCCTGCGCCAGGTCGGCACCGCCCTCGGCGACACCGGCCGGCCCGACGCGGCCGCCGTCGCCACCGGTGTGGCCGCAGCCGCCGACGGCGTCATGCGGCTCGGCAAGGCGGAGATCGGCGACAAGACGATGGTCGACGCGCTGGTCCCGCTGGCCGGCGCGCTCGGCGAGGCCGTGGCCGAGGGCCGGCCCCTCGCCGCGGCCTGGGACGCCGCGGCCACCGCCGCCGAGGCCGCCGCCAAGGCCACCGCCGAACTCCTCCCGCGTCTGGGCCGCGCCCGCCCGCACGCGGAGAAGTCCCTGGGCACCCCGGACGCCGGTGCGGTGTCCCTGGCCCTGATCGCCCGCGCCGTGCACGGCGTACTCGCTGCGAAGAGACACCGAGAAAACCGAGAAAACCAAGAAAACCGAGAAAGCTGAGAAGGCTGAGATAGCTGAGATGGCTGAGATCAACGACAAGCTCCGTATCGTCGTCGGCTCCGACGACGCCGGTTACGACTACAAGGAGGTCCTGAAGAAGGACCTGGAGGCCAGCGAGCTGGTCGCCTCGGTCCAGGACGTGGGCGTGGACGCCGACGGCCACACCGCCTACCCCAAGGTCGCCATCGCCGCCGCCGAGCTGGTCGCGGCCGGCAAGGCCGACCGCGCGCTGCTGGTCTGCGGCACGGGCCTGGGCGTGGCCATCGCCGCCAACAAGGTCAAGGGCATCCGGGCGGTCACGGCCCACGACAGCTTCTCCGTCGAACGCGCCGTCCTCAGCAACAACGCCCAGGTCCTCACCTTCGGCCAGCGCGTCGTCGGCCTGGAGCTGGCCCGGCGCCTGGTGCGCGAATGGCTCACCTACCGCTTCGACACCTCCTCGGCCTCGGCGGCCAAGGTCGAGCTGATGTGCGCCTATGAAGAGGGCACGGTCGAAGAGGGCACGGCCGCCTGATGCCCCACCCCGTTTCGCCCTCCGGCTCCGTCACCCTCGGCGTCAGCCTCAAGATGTACTTCGGCCACCACGAAACGCTCAACTGGTGCCGTCGTATCGCGGCCGTCGCCGAACGGCACCCGGCCGTGACCGGCGGTCTGGCCGAGGTGTTCGTCCTCCCCTCCTTCCCCACCCTCGTCCCGGCCTCCGGCCTGCTGGCCGGCACCGGGGTGCGGGTCGGCGCCCAGGACCTGTGCGCCCATGACGCCGGCGCGTACACCGGCGAGGTCAGCGGCGCCCAGCTCAAGGAGATCGGCTGCGGCTACGCCGAGGTGGGGCACGCCGAGCGGCGCCGCCTCTTCCACGAGGACGAGGCGGTCGTGGCCGCGAAGACCGCGGCCGCGCTGCGAGGCGGCCTCACCCCCGTCCTGTGCGTCGGCGAACCAGAGCGCACCGACGCCGAGCGGGCCGCCGCCCGCTGTGTCGCCGAGGTCTCCTCCGCCCTCGCGGACGCCGAACGGGCCGGAGTCCTCGGCCCGCTCGTCGTGGCGTACGAACCCCAATGGGCCATCGGCGCGCCCGAACCGGCCTCGCCCGAGCACATCCGCGCGGTGTGCGCCGCGCTGTCCGCCTGGCTGGGCGGACGCGAGCCGCTGGCCGGCAGCCGCGTCGTGTACGGCGGCAGCGCGGGCCCCGGCCTGCTCACCCGGCTCGGCCCCGAGGTCGGCGGGCTCTTCCTGGGCCGTTTCGCCCACGACCCGGCGGCGTTCGAACAGATCCTGGACGAGGCGATGGCCCTGCACGGGACGCCTGGGGGAGGGAGCAGGTAATGGCCCTGGGCCTTGGCACCTACGCCTTCTTCTGGCAGATCTCCGGCAAGGCGCCCAAGCCGCTGACCCTGTCGGACATGCTGCACCGCACCCGCGACCTGGGCGTCGGCGTGTTCCAGATCTGCGACTACCCGCTGATCGAGACGTTCGACGACGCCGAGCTGGCGGACCTCCGCGCCCTCGCGCGGGACCTCGGCATCCAACTGGAGCTCGGCACCCGCGGGGTCCGCCCGCCGCATCTGCTCCGCTACCTCGACCTGGCGGACAAGCTGGGCGCGACCTTCGTCCGCTCCATGCTCAACACCCACGACCACCGGCCGACCGTGGACGAGGCCGTCGCCCTGCTGCGCGAGACGCTGCCCGCGTACGCCGAGCGCGGGGTGACGCTGGGCCTCGAGACATACGAACAGGTCTCCACCGACGACCTGCTGGCCGTCGTCACCGGCGTCGACAGCCCGCACCTCGGCGTCTGCCTCGACCCCGGCAACAGCGTGGCCCGCCTGGAGCGGCCCGCCGACGTCATCGACCGCACCGCCCCGTACGTGGTCAACATCCACGTCAAGGACTTCTCCTTCACCCGCCGCGACGGCTGGGTCGGCTTCACCTTCGCCGGCTGCCCGCTGGGCGAAGGCCTCCTCGACTACGGCCACCTGGTCGGCGCGGTCCGCCCCGAGGAGCGGGGCGTCCACCAGATCGTGGAGCACTGGCTCCCCTGGCAGGGCGGTTTCGAGGAGACCGCCCGACTCGAAGACGCGTGGACCAAGCACAGCGTCACCACCTTGAACACCCTGATGAGGAGCGCCCGATGACCACCCCCGCAGCCACCGAGCCCAAGACCGTCGCCGTCGTCGGCGCCGCCGGAAAGATGGGCCTGCGCGTCTCGGCGAACCTCGAGAAGAGCGACTTCCGCGTCCTGTTCAGCGAGAACTCCCCCAAGGGCCAGGAGATCCTGGCCGAGCTCGGCCGCGAGGTCATCGACTCCGCCAAGGCCGCGGCCCAGGCGGACGTCGTCATCCTCGCCGTCCCCGACCGCGTCCTCGGCGCCGTCTCCGAGTCCCTGGTGCCCCTCATGAAGCCGGGCTCGGTCGTCCTCACCCTCGACCCGGCCGCCGCCTACGCGGGTCTGCTCGCCCGCCGCGACGACGTCTCCAACGCCTGCGCGCACCCCTGCCACCCCTCGGTCTTCCTGGAGCGCACCACCAAGGAGGAGTGGGCCGACACCTTCGGCGGCATCGCCGCGCCCCAGGAAGTCGTCGCCGCCTTCGAGTCCGAGGACACGGCGGCCCGCGAGCTGACCGAGACCGTCATCCGCACCATGTACGCGCCGGTCGTGGACGTCCACTGGGTCACCGTCAAGCAGCTGGCGGTGCTCGAGCCCACCCTCGTCGAGACCATCGCCTGCATGGTCGGCGCCCTGCTGACGGAGGCGCTGCACGAGACCGTCCACACGGTGGGCGTGCCGGAGTCCGCCGCCCGCGCGATGCTGCTGGGCCACACACAGGTCGCCCTCGCCAACACGCTCAAGGGCGACAACCCGTTCTCCGACGCGTGCCTGATCGCGATGGACTACGGGCGTGAGTCGATCGTGCGCGACGACTGGAAGAAGGTCTTCCAGGACGATGAGCTGGACAAGGTCATCACGCGCATGCTCAAGATCAAGGAGATCCGCCGAGCGGCGTGAGCCGGTCCGGTCGGCGGTGCCGCCGGGGGCGGGACCGACCGCGAACGCCCCCGGCCGTCGGTGAGAAAGCGACATCATCCTCTGGGCCGCCGTTGGTGTCGTAATCCCGCCAGTACTTCGTCGGCGCTCTTGCTGAGCTGATGGCCGTACAGCTCAAGGAACGCCCGACAAAGAGCGGAAACTCATGCCCCCAGCTACCGCGGCCTCCCCCGGAACCACCGAATCAGCGAGTCGGTCCCCTCTGACTTCATGGCTGGCGGTGGTCTCGGTGATGTTGGGGATCTTCTCCATCGTCACCACGGAGATCCTGCCCATCGGCCTGCTGACATCCATCGGCTCGAGCTTTACCGTCTCGGACGGAATGGCCGGGCTGATGATGACCATGCCCGGGTTCCTGGCCGCGCTGTCCGCCCCTCTGGTCACCGCGGCCACAGCGCGAATCGACCGTCGGCTGATGCTGTGTGCCTTCATTCTCCTGCTGGCGATGGCCAACTTCCTCGCCGCGGCGGCCGCCGGCTACTGGCTCGTTCTCGTGTCCCGGGTGCTGGTGGGGATCACCATCGGCGGCTTCTGGTCCATAGGAGCCGGTCTGGCGAGCCGGCTCGTGCCGGCCGGCTCGGTGGGACGGGCGACAGCGGTCATTTTCTCATCGGTGCCCCTGGGGTCGGTGCTCGGCGTTCCCCTGGGGACCTTCATCGGAGACGCCACCAGCTGGCGGATGGCATTTGTGGTCATGGGAGTTCTGGCCGTCGCCGTCTTCATCGCGCTGCTCGTGGTGCTTCCTCCGCTCCCACCCGAGCAGGCCACCCGTCTGGCCGTGCTCGGCGGCATGCTCCGCAGCGTCAACACCCGCTTCGCGCTGGCCGTGACCTTTCTCATCGTGCTCGCGCACTTCGGGGCGTACACCTACATCAGCCCGTTCCTGGAGCAGGTCACCGGGGCGAGTCCCGGCCTGATCACCGTTTCCCTGTTCATTTACGGAGCCGCGGGAATCATCGGCAACTTCCTGGGCGGATCCCGCGCGGCCCGCTTTCCGCGCGCCACCTTCGCGGTCGCGGCGGCGATGATTTCCACCGCGACCCTGCTGCTGCCGGTACTCGGTCAAGGGCGAGCGGGCGCGATCGCCCTCCTGGTGATCTGGGGAATGGCCTACGGTGCCGTCCCGGTCTGCTCCCAGACGTGGTTCGCCAAGGCGGCGCCCCACGCCCTGGAGGCGTCATCCGTGATGTTCACGGCGTCCTTCCAGGCCACGATTTCCTTCGGGGCATTGGTGGGAGGCGTCATTGTCGACCGGTCTTCCCCTTCGACGGTCATGACGTTCGGAGGCGTGACCGCCGCTTTGATGGTGCTGGTCGCCTGGCGTTCTCATCTGACGCACGGGAAGTAGGAGATGCCGGGCCGTCGCCTCCCCGCAGGCATCAACCGATGCCGTCAGAGCTTGGCGGCGAGGGCGCGGAGTTCGGCGATCACGTCCGGGCCGGAGGGCGCGTGCTCCGGGTCCACCAGCCACTGCAGCATCAGTCCGGTCAGCAGCGCGAGCGGTACGGAGCCGCCGAGGCCCTCCCGTCCCTGGCGCTGCCCCTCGGCGAGGTGTTCACGTACCTCTGCCGAGCGTTCGGCCTGGACGACGGCTTCGAGCTGGGCCACCCAC
The DNA here is from genome assembly GCF_042959105.1 of Streptomyces sp. NPDC007917. Lineage (NCBI taxonomy): Bacteria > Bacillati > Actinomycetota > Actinomycetes > Kitasatosporales > Streptomycetaceae > Streptomyces > Streptomyces sp. NPDC007917. The sequence goes on along the minus strand of NZ_JBIBKK010000009.1, from coordinate 121,989 downwards.
AGCGCGCGGTGGGTGGTGAAGCTGTCGATCAGCGCATCCCAGCGCTGCTCCGGCTTGTCCGTCGGGGTGTGACGGGCGAGCTCTTCGCCGAGCTCGTCCACCGCTGCCACGAGTGCCTGGGTGAGCAGCGCGTCCCTGGAGCCGAAGTGGTAGCCGATCGCGGCGTGGCTGACGCCGGCCGCCGCGGCGATGTCCCGGACGGTGGTGTGCGCCCAGCCGCGTTCGATCAGGCACTTCTTGGCTCCGGCCAGCAGATCCTCTCGGTTTCCCATGGCGCGCAAGCGTACCCGAGTCCTTGACCGAATGGTTCATCCATACGGTTCATCCACTTGGTTCATCCAAGCGGTTTGACCATTTGGTCAAGCCGTGGGTACGGTCCTGCCCATGGTGAAGACGAAGGTTCTGATCTCGGGGGCGAGCGTGGCCGGACCCGCCCTTGCTCACTTGCTGCACCGCGACGGATACGAGGTGACCGTGGTCGAGCGCGCGCCGGCCCTCCGGGACAGCGGGTACGCCGTGGACTTCCGTGGCGCGGCGTTCGACGCGCTGGAGGAGCTGGGCATCCTCGACGAGGTCCGCGCGCACGACACGAGGATGCGCGGCACCGGCCTGGTGGACGAGACGGGCGCCGAGGTCGGGCAGTTGCCCGCGGAGGCGTTCGCCGGGGAGCTCGAAGTGCCGAAGCGGGAGCTGACCCGGATTCTGCACGAGATCACCGCGAAGGACGTCGAGTACGTCTTCGACGACTCGATCACCGCGCTGACCGAGCACGAGTCCGGTGTCGCGGTCGAGTTCGAGCGCGCCGCGGCCCGCGAGTTCGACCTGGTCTTCGGGGCGGACGGGGTGTACTCGAAGGTGCGGCGGCTGGCCTTCGGCCCGCACGGCGAGGTGGTGCGCCACCTGGGCATGTCGGGTGTCGGGTTCACCACCGACAACTACCTCGGCCTCGACCGCAGCGGACTGCTGCAGCAGGCGGGGGACACGACGATCTACCTGTTCAGCTCGGGCGATCGGGACCGGCTCACCGTCAGCCTCTCCTTCGCCACCGACTCACCCGCGCTGGACCGGCGTGGCCGGGACGAGCAGGAGCGGGCGGTGCGGGCGGCGTTCGCCGGGCGCGGCTGGGAGGCGCCCCGGCTGCTGGAGGCGATGGCCGGCGCCGAGGACTTCTATTTCGCCTCGACCTGCCAGGTCCACCTCGACCGCTGGTCGCGCGGCCGGGTCGCGCTCCTCGGCGACGCCGGGTACTGCGCCGCGCCGACCAGCGGCATGGGCACCTCGCAGGCGCTGGTCGGCGCGCATGCGCTGGCCCGGCAGCTGGCCCGGGTGGGCGGTGGCGGTGACTACGCGGCCGCGTTCGCCGCGTACGAGGCGGAGCTGCGGCCGTATGTCGCCGAGAACCAGGCGAAGGGGCGGGAGGCGGCGGCGATGTTCGGCGGTGGGGGCGAGCCGGCGGGCGGATGAGCCGGGATCGCGCAAGGCGGCATCGCGTAAGGCGGCATCGTGGGGCCGCGGCCGCGGCCGCGGCCGGGGCCGGGGCCGGGGCGCGGCACGGCGGTCGGGGTTCCGCCGGGCCGCCCGTGGCCCCAGGGGGTCGCGTGTGCGCGCACGGTCGCCGGGGCGGGGGCGCCGCCCCGGCGTACGGCGGACCCGGCGGACGTTGTCGGCGGGTGGCCGTACTCTGGAAGACCCCCCGGCCCGCGCGTGTGTCGGGCCATTCGCGTTGTCCGCCTCCGGGATGGAATAGCCCCTTATGAGCCTTACCGGTCTGCTCGACGCCGTCGTACGGGACCCCGCGCTCGCCGAGGCGGTTCAGGCCGCCGCGAACGGCGGGCGGCACCATGTCGACCTGGTCGGCCCGCCCGCCGCCCGCCCCTTCGCCGTCGCCGCGCTGGCGCGCTCCGCCGGGCGGCCGGTGCTGGCGGTGACGGCCACGGGGCGGGAGGCCGAGGATCTGGCCGCCGCGCTGCGGTCGCTGCTGCCGCCGGACGGGGTGGTGGAGTACCCGTCGTGGGAGACGCTGCCGCATGAGCGGCTGTCGCCGCGGTCGGACACGGTCGGCCGGCGGCTGGCCGTGCTGCGGCGGCTGGCGCACCCGAGCGCCGACGACCCGGCGGCGGGCCCCGTGTCGGTGGTGGTCGCCCCGGTGCGGTCGGTGCTCCAGCCGCAGGTCAAGGGGCTCGGGGACCTGGAGCCCGTGAGCCTGCGGTCGGGGCAGAGCGCCGATCTGGAGGAGATCACGGGCGGGCTGGCGGCCGCCGCGTACTCGCGGGTGGAGCTGGTCGAGAAGCGCGGCGAGTTCGCGGTGCGCGGCGGGATTCTGGACGTCTTCCCGCCGACCGAGGAGCATCCGCTCCGGATCGAGTTCTGGGGCGACGACGTCGAGGAGATCCGCTATTTCAAGGTCGCCGACCAGAGATCCCTGGAGGTCGCCGACCACGGGCTGTGGGCCCCGCCCTGCCGTGAGCTGCTGCTGACCGAGGAGGTGCGGGCGCGGGCCGCGGCGCTCGCCGAGGAACACCCGGAGCTGGGCGAGCTGCTGGGCAAGATCGCCGAGGGGATCGCGGTCGAGGGCATGGAGTCGCTGGCTCCCGTGCTCGTCGACGACATGGAGCTGCTGCTGGACGTGCTGCCCGCCGGCAGCATGGCCGTGGTCTGCGACCCGGAGCGGGTGCGGACCAGGGCCGCGGACCTGGTGGCGACGAGCCAGGAGTTTCTGCAGGCGTCCTGGGCCGCCACCGCGGGCGGTGGCGAGGCGCCGATCGACGTGGGCGCGGCCTCGCTGTGGAGCATCGCCGACGTCCGTGACCGGGCGCGCGAGCTGGGCATGATGTGGTGGTCGGTGAGCCCGTTCGCGGCGACCGACGAGGACATCGAGGAAGACACCCTGAAGCTGGGCATGCGCGCCCCCGAGACCTACCGGGGCGACACCGCCCGCGCGCTCGCCGACACCAAGGGGTGGCTGGCCGACGGCTGGCACACGGTGTACGTGACCGAGGCCCACGGCCCGGCCTCCCGTACGGTCGAGGTGCTGGGCGGCGAGGGGATCGCGGCGCGGCTGGACGGGGACCTCACCGAGATCAAGCCGTCCGTGGTGCAGGTGGCCTGCGGCTCGATCGAGTACGGCTTCGTGGACCCCGGCCTCAAGCTGGCCGTGCTGACCGAGACCGATCTGTCCGGGCAGAAGGCGGCGGGCAAGGACGGCGCCCGGATGCCGGCCCGGCGGCGCAAGACCATCGACCCGCTGACCCTCCAGGCGGGCGACTTCATCGTCCATGAGCAGCACGGCGTCGGCCGCTACGTCGAGATGGTGCAGCGCACCGTCCAGGGCGCCACCCGCGAGTACCTGGTCGTCGAGTACGCGCCTGCCAAGCGCGGCCAGCCCGGCGACCGGCTGTTCGTGCCGACGGACCAGCTGGAGCAGATCACCAAGTACGTGGGCGGCGAGGCCCCGAGCCTGCACCGGCTCGGCGGCGCCGACTGGACCAAGACCAAGGCGCGCGCCAAGAAGGCCGTCAAGGAGATCGCGGCCGACCTGATCAAGCTCTACTCGGCCCGTATGGCCGCGCCCGGCCACGCCTTCGGCGCGGACACCCCCTGGCAGCGCGAGCTGGAGGACGCCTTCCCGTACGCGGAGACCCCCGACCAGCTGACCACCATCGGCGAGGTCAAGGAGGACATGGAGAAGTCGGTTCCGATGGACCGGCTGATCTGCGGCGACGTCGGCTACGGCAAGACCGAGATCGCGGTGCGGGCGGCCTTCAAGGCGGTCCAGGACGGCAAGCAGGTCGCCGTGCTGGTGCCGACCACGCTGCTGGTGCAGCAGCACTTCGGCACCTTCAGCGAGCGGTACGGCCAGTTCCCGGTGGTCGTCAAGGCGCTGTCCCGCTTCCAGACGGACACCGAGGCGAAAGCGGTCCTCGAGGGGCTGCGGGAGGGCTCGGTCGACGTCGTCATCGGCACCCACCGCCTCTTCTCCTCCGAGACCAGGTTCAAGGACCTGGGCCTGGTCATCGTGGACGAGGAGCAGCGCTTCGGCGTCGAGCACAAGGAGCAGCTGAAGAAGCTCCGGGCGAATGTGGACGTGCTGACCATGTCCGCCACCCCGATCCCGCGCACCCTGGAGATGGCGGTGACCGGCATCCGCGAGATGTCCACGATCACCACCCCGCCGGAGGAGCGCCATCCGGTGCTCACCTTCGTCGGCCCGTACGAGGAGAAGCAGATCGGCGCGGCCATCCGGCGCGAGCTGCTGCGCGAGGGCCAGGTCTTCTACATCCACAACCGGGTCGAGTCCATCGACCGGGCGGCGGCGCGGCTGCGCGAGATCGTCCCCGAGGCGCGGATCGCCACCGCCCACGGCCAGATGTCGGAGAGCGTGCTGGAGCAGGTCGTCGTCGACTTCTGGGAGAAGAAGTTCGATGTGCTCGTCTCGACGACGATCGTCGAGTCCGGCATCGACATCTCCAACGCCAACACGCTGATCGTCGAGCGTGGCGACAACTTCGGCCTCTCCCAGCTGCACCAGCTGCGCGGCCGCGTCGGGCGCGGGCGCGAGCGCGGCTACGCGTACTTCCTCTACCCGCCCGAGAAGCCCCTGACCGAGACCGCCCATGAGCGGCTGGCCACCATCGCCCAGCACACCGAGATGGGCGCGGGCATGTATGTGGCGATGAAGGACCTGGAGATCCGCGGCGCGGGCAATCTCCTCGGCGGCGAGCAGTCCGGCCATATCGCGGGCGTCGGCTTCGACCTGTACGTACGGATGGTGGGCGAGGCGGTCGCCGACTACCGCGCCTCGCTGGAGGCGGGCGGGGAGCCGGAGGAGGCCCCGCTGGAGGTCAAGATCGAGCTCCCGGTGGACGCGCATGTCCCGCACGACTACGCGCCGGGGGAGCGGCTGCGGCTCCAGGCCTACCGGGCCATCGCCGCCGCGGCGAACGAGGAGGACATCCGCCACGTCCGCGAGGAGCTGACCGACCGCTACGGCAAGCTGCCCGAGCCGACGGAGAACCTGCTGCTGGTCGCGGGGCTGCGGCTGCTGGCGCGGGCCTGCGGCGTCGCCGACATCACCCTCCAGGGCGCCAACATCCGCTTCGGGCCGGTCGAGCTGCGCGAGTCGCAGGAGCTGCGGCTGGGGCGGCTCTACCCGCGGTCGGTGGTCAAGCCCGCCACCAAGCAGGTGCTGGTGCCCCGGCCCACGACGGCTCGCATCGGCGGGAAGCCGCTGGTGGGGCGGGAGCTGCTGGCGTGGACGGGGGAGTTCCTGACCACGATCCTGGGGGCGTAGGCGCAAGGCCTTCCGTTTGTGGTGAGTATGAGACAGCGACACGCCGTGGCGTCGGCGTGTCGCTGTCTCATACTCACCACAACCTCACCGCTCGCCCGTGAGCTGCCGTGACGCCTCGACGGGGTCGCCGAGGACCTGGCTCAGGTGGTGCGCCTTGCGGCTGAACGACCGGAAGGCGTACACGATCTCGGCCGCGTCCACGATCTCGCAGTCGGCGCGGCCGAGCAGCTCGCGGGTGATCACGATGGCGTTCTTCGCGTGCACATACCGCTCGACCAGGTGCTCCTGGAGGGCGTCCATGCCGGAGTCCGCCAGCACCTTCCGGCAGTCCCGCGTCCACTGGGCCAGCCAGGCCGCCCGCTCCAGGTATTCGGCGGACTCACCGCTGCCGTCGTCGAGGGCGGCGAAGGTGGGGGCGAGGGCTTTGAGGAGGCGGCGGACGTATGCGCCGTGGAGGCCCTTGATCTGCGGATGGTCCTTCTGGAACTCGAACCAGTCCGCCTCGACGCTCCCGATCCACTCCAGGAGCACCGGATTCCGCTCGTAGTAGCCGCCCTCGACGCCCTGGAACACATGGCGCAGCAGCTCGAAGCCCAGCTCGGTGGACTCGGCCAGCAGAACGGCGTCGTACAGGTCCTTGCCCTCGGGGTGCATATCCGTGACCAGCCACAGGATCTTCCAGGCGAGGGAGAGCTCGGGTGTGGCCGCGTTGAGCCGGATCGGGGGCTCGGTGCTCTCCTCGGGAGCGCCCGGGCCGGCGTAGCGGGGGATGGTGGTGGGGGCGGAGGGCGCGGGCAGCGGCTCGTTGAAGACGAAGTCGAGCTGGACCGTGCCGGACGGCACCCCGTCCTCGCCGGGGGTCCACGGGATCACCAGGCGCCGCCCGGGGACACGGTCGTACGTCCATATCTGGTCGCTGACCGCGCCCCGGGAGTTGACGCGGACCGGGCCGCCCGCGCGCCGGGAGCGGAGGTCGGCGGCGCGCGCGATGCCGTCGATCATCCGGTCCGTACGCTCGTCCTCCAGCTGCCAGGAGTCGGGCACCACGACGAAGTCCAGGTCCCCGGGCTCGCGCGCCGCCTCCCCGTACCAGGCCCTGAGCAGCACGCTGCCGCGCAGCACCAGATGCTCGGCCCACGGCGAGTCCGCGACGGCGGCCAGGACGAGGTCGGTGGCGCGGCGGCGGGCGGCGTACCAGCGGCGGCCGGACTCCGCGTCCTCGAACTGCGGCTCGCCGGCCCGCATCGCCCGCGCGTGGTGGGCCATCGACGGGTCGAACACCGGGCGCTGCAGGACGCCTTCGCCGAGGACGGGCCGCAGCGACGTGGGCAGCCGCATGCGCGCGGCGGTCGCCGCGTCCAGCTCCTCCTGGGGGATGGTGCCGTCCTCCGGCCACGGGCCGTAGCCGAACGCCGTCCATGCCGATGCCGTCGATTCCGAAGCGTCAGGTGACCCCGACGCGTCAGGTGACCCCGAAGCGCCAGGTGACCCGGACCCGTCAGATGGCTTCGACACCCCAGATGACTCCGACGATGCCGATGGTGTCGACTCTGTCATCGCGCTGCCTCCTCCTCGGCCATCCAGCCCGCGTCCAGGCTCTCGTCGCTGTCATACACGACGAACTCCCGCTCCACCGAGAGGATTTCCGGGCCGCCCCCGCCGCCCGCCCGCAGCGCGGCCGTCAGCGCCTCCAGCCGGCGGCCCGCCGTGTCGCGGCCGACCAGGCGGCAGCGCTGGGTGAGGAAGCGCTCGGCGCGCCCGTCGGGGCGCACCCGGCGGGCGTTGCGGGACAGATGGGCGGCGTGGGCGGCGGCGAGCCCGGCGAGGGCGGGCGCCGCCCCGGGGGTGTCCAGCAGCAGCTTGACGTGGTGCTCGAAGTAGTAGCGGGGGCCGAGCGCCCGGCCGTCCTCGTCGGACGCGGGCACCCCCGCCGCCCACGGCGCCGCCTCGATCTTCGTCCGTACGACGGGGAACCCCGCGCCGGCCAGCCCGGCCGCGGCCGCCTCGGCGGCGGAACGGGCCGTCGGCAGCGCGCCGTCGGCGCGCAGGGTCAGCATCGGCTGGGAGGGCACCTGGCCGCGGTCGAGGACGATGTGCACGAACTTCCAGCCGCGCCCCGCCGCGTACCGCTCCAGCGAGCGGTACGGGGAGGGGGCGTCCGCCCTGCCCCCGACGGGGTCGACCGTCAGATGGATCTCGAACTCGCCGGTGACCGTGAACACGTGTGCATGATCCCAGGCGGGCGGATCCGGAGACGCGGGCCCTTCCCTCCCAGGACCCTTCCCTCCCAGGACCGTACCTCCCAGGACTCTTACCTCTCAGGTAATCGACGCCGCGCCACGCCCGCGACAGCCTGGACGGGCACCCGGGCGCACCCCCGACCGACCGACCCGCCCGCCCCGTGGAGGAGCCATGCCCCGCGCCTTCGGACTCGCCCATCTGCGCAGCCGCAGCCCGCACCCCGACATCATCGAGTACCTGGAGCGGATCCAGGCGACGCTCGACCCCTACGGCGGACGCTTCGTCATCCACACCGCGGAGCTGGAGGTGGTGGAGGGCTCCTGGCCGGGGAGCGTGGTCCTGATCGAGTTCCCCGGCCGGGCGGAGGCCCGCGCCTGGTACGAGTCGCCCGCCTATCAGGAGATCCTGCGGCTGCGCACGGACCACATCGAGGGCGACCTGATCCTGGTCGAGGGGGTCGGGCCCGGCTACGACCCCACCGAGCGGGCCAGGAAGCTGCGCGCCGCCGACCCGGAGGGCTACGCGGGGGACCCGGAGGGCCGCGCGGGGGCAGCGGCCCCGGCGGCCCCCGTGTCGTAAACCCTCACCCCCCGGCGGGTACGCGCGGTTCGCCGCGGAAGACCTGCGCCGTGTGCCAGTCGATGTGCTCCCCGGCGATCCGTGCGCTGCCCGGCCGCGGCCCGAGCACCGGCCGTCCGCCCAGCCGCAGCACATACGCGTGGGCGGCCTCGCTGCGGCCGGTGAAGTGCCGGGACACCAGGATGCGCCGGCTGCCGTCGAGGCCCAGCACGCCCTTGTCGAACAGCTTGTGGTGGAGGGAGCACAGACACAGCCCGTTGGAGAGGTCGTCCGGTCCCGCGAAGGCCCACCACCGTACGTGCGCGGCCTCCAGGCCCACCGGCACAGGGCCGCCCGCCCCGCCGCCCGCGCCGCCGATCGCCCCGTCGTAGCCGCAGAACGCGCAGCGGCTCTCGTACGCCGCCAGCACCCGCTCCCGCATCTCGGCGGCCCCGTGGCGTATCCGGCGGGTGCCGCGCGCTCCGTCGGCGGCGGTCAGGTCGAGCCCGACGGCGTCGGCCAGGTCGGGGTGGAGGGAGGGCGCGAAGTGCTGGTCGAGGAGGAGCTGGGCGAGACGGCCGAGCAGGGAGGGGTCGGCGGTCAGCGCGTCCCGCAGGCCGGGGGCGAGCCGCCCGGCCGCCCCGCTCGTGCGCAGGGCGCCCAGCGCCGTGCCCGGGCTGCCCCCGCCCGCGTCGGTCCGCACCTCCCACACCCCGTCGCTCACCAGGTGGTGGAACGGGTAGGCGGCGTTGGTGCGGCGCCTGGGCCCGTACTCCTCCAACAGCCGCTTGAGATCCGCCTCGACCTCGGTGAACCGCAGCGCCTGGCCCGCGTCCCGCTGGAACCGCGCCAGCGCGTACAGCATGAGCAGCGGCTTGTGCGGCGCGCGCTCCCCGTTCTGCGACCACTGGCGCAGCGTGCGCACGCGCTCGGCCCAGTCGGTCCCTTCGGTCCCCTCCATGCGGCCACGGTAGCGGGGCGGGGCGCGCCCGAGGCGGGCGCGGATCACATTCCCCCGCTCCGCCCCCGCCGCCTACATTGGCCCGATGACCAATGACCTGGTGACCAACGACCCGGTGATCAACGAGCCTTCGCCGCGCCGCCGCATCGGCGTGATGTTCGACCGGGACGGCAAGCCCGAGGAACTCTCCGCGTACGCGCGGGCGGTGGAGGAGTACGGAGCCGACGACCTGTGGGTCGTCGAGGACCTGGGCTGGGCCGGGGCCATCGGCTCGGCGACGCTCGCGCTGGCGGCCACCGAGCGGCTGCGCGTCGGCATCGGGATCTCCCCGGCCCCGCTGCGCAACCCGGCGCTGCTCGCCATGGAGCTGGCCACGGTGGCCCGGCTGTTCCCGGGCCGGCTCGTCGCGGGCGTCGGGCACGGGGTGCCGGAGTGGATGGCCCAGGTCGGCGCCGCGTCCCCGACCCCGCTGGCCCTGCTCGAAGAGACGATCACGGTGGTGCGCACCCTGCTGCGCGGCGAGACGGCCACCCTCGACGGCCGGGCCGTGCACATCGACGGCGTGACGCTCGTCCACCCGCCCGCCGAGGCCCCGCCGGTCGTCTCGGGTGTCGTGCGCCCCCGCTCCCTGGAGCTGTCCGGCCGCGCCGCCGACGGCACGGTCATGGCCGAGGGGCAGGGCCCGGCCGCGATCGCCGCCGCGCTCGGCCACATCGCGAAGGGGCGCGCCGCCGCCGGCGCCGGCCACTCGCACGAGTTGATCGTCTTCACCCATCTGCGCGTGGCCGACGACCCCGAGCGGGTGGCGACGGACACCGCTCCCGTGCGGGACGAGTACTCCGAATGGCTCGGTGTCCCGCGCGACGAGGTGTTCCTCGCGGCGGGCGACGCCGCCGGTGCCGCCGAACGGGTCCGGGACCTGTGGGAGGCGGGCGCGGAGACGGTCGTGCTGCGTCCGGTGGGCGAGGATCCGCTGGCCCAGGTGCGTGCGGTGCTGGGGGCGTTGGAACGCTGACGGCCGGTCTCCGATTGCGCGCGATCCTGACACCGACTTAGCGTAAATGTAACAAATAGGGCATGTAGGGCGTGTTGCCCTTGTGTCCTTCCTCGTCGATGTCGTCCTATGGAGGATCCATGTCGGTGATGACTGGCGCCCAACCCATGCAGCAGACCCAGCCCCAGATGGGCCAGCAGCAAATCACCCAGGTCGTGCAGCAGGCGATCCAGCAGGCTTGCCAGCAGGCGGGTCAGCAGATCGCGCAGCGCCTGCAGCACACCGTCCAGCAGCTCCAGCAGATCAACCAGCAGGGCCTGGGGCAGCAGGCGCACCCGTACCTGGCCATGGCGCTGCACTACTCGCTGCACAACGGGGTCCGGCAGGCGGTGGAGCAGGCCGTACAGCAGGCGCTGCCGGTCGCCATCGCGACCCTGATCCAGCAGCAGGGCCAGCAGGGCATGGGCCAGCAGGGCATGGGCCAGCAGGGCATGGGCCAGCAGGGGTTCGGCCAACAGGGCATGGGCCAGCCCGGCATGGGCATGCAGCAGTTCGGCCAGCAGCCGTTCCAGCAGTACCAGCAGCCGTTCGGCATCGGCTGACGCCTGGGTCGACGCGGTGCGGTGTGCCCGGAACGGTTCCCGAGCACACCGCATCACCGTGGGAGCGCGGCCCCCGGTCGCCGGAGCACAAGCGTAAGGACGACGTTGGCGTGGTGAAGGTGGACGTGATGCTCAAGAACAGGCCCGAGAACGACAGGGACGGCGCATCCGCGGGCGCGGGCGAGCCCGGCCGCGCGGGCGCGGGCCGGGAGGAGGGGGTGCGCAAGAAGGGCGCGCGGCGCCCCCTCGCGGTGCGGCCGCGCCGCGAGCGGTACCTGGTGGCCCCGCTGCCCCCGCATCTGCTCCCGCCCGGAGTGGCCGCGCTGGACATGGACGCGGTGTGCGAACGGCTAAGCAGCATGCCGGAGGTCACGGTGGTCCGCCGGCTCCGGCCCTCGAAGAAGCCGGACCCGGCGGGGCAGCCCGCCTCCTGCCCGGAGATCGCGGTGGTCGAGGCGGCCCAGGAGCAGGTGCCGTCGCTGCGGTCGGCACATGTCCACGTGGAGCCGGACCTGCCGCTGACCGGGGCGGGCGCGGGCGCGGCCACCGGGCAGGTGGCGGGGATGATGCCGCTGGCCGACCCGGGTCTGGTCGCCCCCCTGGACACACCCGTGGAGATCTCGCTGCGGGTCTGCGGCCCGGACGAGGAGCCGCTGGCCGGGGCCGGGGTGTTCCTCATCGGGGCGTCCTGGCCGGTCCAGGGCATCACGCGCGCCGACGGGACGGTGACGCTGGTCCTGGCCACCGACACCGCGCAGTTGGCCCAGGCCCTGTACGTACGCCCTGCCGGCGGCTACGTGGACCGCTGGATCCACCACCCGGACCTGTCGGCGACCCAGGAGAACCTGGTCACCCTCACCCCGCTGGCCAAGGTGTACCCGGGGCTCGAGGAGCGGCAGCAGTACGGCTGGGGGCAGCAGGCCATGCGCCTCGACCGGCTGCCGCCCACGTTCCGCGGCTTCGGCGTGAAGGTCGCGGTCATCGGCTCGGGCGTCGCCGCCGACCACCCCGATCTGAAGGACCGGGTGCGCTCCGGGGCGGACCTGGTCGGCGGTACGGAACAGGGCTGGGCGCACGACGTCACCGGGACCGGCACCCACGCGGCGGGCGTGATCGCCGCGGCCGACACGGGCCCCGGCGTCATCGGCATCGCGGTCGACGCCCGCATCGAGGCCTGCCGGGTGCTGCCCGGCGGCCGCTTCAGCGATCTGATCGCCGCGCTCGACCACTGCATCGAGGCCGAGGTCGACATCGCCCACATCGCGGTGGCCACCCCGTACTCCTCCGAACTGGTCGCCCGCAAGCTCGCCGACGCCCACGCCGCGGGCGTCGCCTGCGTCGCCCCGGCGGGCGACTCGGGCGGGCCGGTCGCCTTCCCCGGGTCGCTGCCCACCGTGTTCACCGTCGGCGCGCTGGGCGCCTTCGGCTCGTACCCGCCCGACACCTCCCAGGCCACCCACGCGGGCCCGCCCCTGACCCCGGAGGGCCTGTTCGCCGCGCGGTTCAGCGCGTACGGCCCCGAGGTCGACGCGGTCGCGCCCGGTGTGGCGGTGCTGTCCTGCTCGCCGCGCGGCGGCTACGCGGCGCTGGACGGCACCGGCCCGGCCTCGGCCCATGTCGCCGGTCTCGCCGCCCTCGTCCTCGCCCACCACGAGGACTTCCGCGGCCAGTTGCCGCCCCGCGGACCCGGCCGCGTCCAGCGCCTGTTCCAGATCATCGCCGCAGGCTGCCGCCCGCTGGCCCTCCCCGGCTCCTGGGACGCGGCCCGCACCGGCCGCGGCCTGCCCGACGCCCTCGTCGCCCTGGGCCTCGCCCCGGGCGTACAACTCGCCCCCACGGTCACGTCCTTCGCCCCGCCCATGGCGGGATACGGCGCCACCCCCCAGTGATCCCGCGGGGCCGCGCCCGGCCGGGGCGTACCTGTCCGGCGCGGCCCCGGCGGAGCGCCACCGTCCGCGCTAGCGAGGTTGGTCACCTGGTCACCCGGTCACGTGGCCACCCTGGTCAGCGGTCCCAGATCTTGCGGTACGCCTGGCGGTAGCCCTCCGAGTCCCAGGACAGCGCGCCACCGCTGTTGGCGGCGGTGGTGATGTGGACGGGCGCGACGTAACCGCTGGCCGGCTCCCCGGCGAAGGCGCGGTTGAACTCGTCGACGATCTGCCAGCCCTGCTCGGAAAGCGGCTCGGGCACGGTCGCGGCCTGGAAGTCCTTGCCGTTGACGCGCTCGAACGCCGACGGGTCGCCGTCACCGGCGCCGATGTTGTACGGGGCGCCGTCGCCGTCCTTGCCCGCGGCGCGCAGGGCGGGGGCGGCGTGGCGGAAGTACAGGTCGTTGATGGCCACGGAGTAGGTCCACTCGTCCCCGAAGCGCTTGAGCAGGGAGGAGACCTCCTTGATGGAGCGGCTGTTGGCCTCGGGGATGGGGATGTTCTTGTACTCCAGCAGCTTGACGCCGGAGCAGGTGGCCAGCTCCTTCTTGATCAGCTCGGACTTGTTCCTGGGGAAGTCGGACGTGGTGTCGGTGAACACCACCACGCCCGCGTGGCCGTTGGACCGGGCGATGATCCAGTCGGCGCTGATCTTCGCGACGTCCTCGACCCTGGACGTCACATTGCTGAAGAGCTTCGGGTCCTTGCTGGGGCCGGGGTTGACGGTGGCGTGCCAGCCGATCACCGGGATACCGGCCGCATCCGCCCGCCGGATCTCCTCGGGGACGGCTTCGGGGCCGAAGCCGCTGATGACGATGCCGTCCGGCTTGGCGGCCAAGGCCTCCTTGAAGGCCGCCTTGACCCCGGCGTTGGTGCCCTTGCCGTTGAGGATCCGGGCGCGCCAGCCGACCACCTTGGCGGCCTCCTCGACGCCCTGGGCGACTCCGGCGGGGCCGGGGTTGGCCAGGGTGTGGGCTATGTAGACGATGGTCTTGCCCCGCGCGGCCTTGGGCCCGCTGGTGGGGCCGGTCCAGGGGGCGTCCACGTCCTCGGCCTTCTCGACGGCCCGCTTGGCCTTGGCGAGCACGGTGGGACAGCCGGGCTTGGCGGAGCCCGAACCGGACACGTCGGTGTCCGAATCCGGATCACAGCCGGCGGCGGTGGCCACGGCCAGGAGCGCGGCGGCGGTCACGACCGCCTTGCGGGTGGGGTGCACGGGTCTCCTCGCGGGGCAAGAGGTGGCTACGGCTATGGCTACGGGTACGGGCGAGTGGGGGAGAAACAGGGTAAGGGCAATGGTCCTTTCGGGCGGCGAGGTGTCCGGCGATGGCCGCTCAAAGCGTCTCCAAGGCCGCTTCTTCGATGGGCAAATGCCGCAGAAAGCACATGTTTCCTGGTCTTAATGGCCTATGCCTTGCGTGCTTGCGTGCAAACGGTAGTGTTCACCGCCGGTCGGACTGTGGCGCGATTTCATCGCTCGCACGCGGGCGTGAGCCGTCGCGCGCGGGCGAGGTGTGAGAGCGTCATGCTCCCCCGGTCGTCGGCGGTCGGTACCAACAACGCCTCGGTCACCGCTCAGAAGCACATGGAAGGAGGCCCGGGGTGTCTGTGGACACGGCGGACCCGTCGCTCGGACCCACGTCCGAACCCAGTCCCGATCCCGACTCGTCCGCCAGCGCGCCGCTGACGCCGCGGCCCCGCCGGAGGGCCGGGGCCTTCCTCGACCGATGGCCGTTCCGGCGGAAACTCAACGTCCTGGTGATCGTGCCCGTCGCGGTCGTCGGCGTGCTGCTGGCCGTCGGCGTCACCAGCGAGGTGGGCCAGGCCCAGGACGCGTCCCGGACCGCCGACGTGGTGCGCGACAGCGAGCGGGTCGCGGAGCTGATCAACGACCTCCAGTCCGAACACCGCCAGGCGCTGCTGCTGTCCGTGCAGCACGACGCGCTCCGGCCCGGCACCGCCCTGCCCTCGACCAACGCCTACCGCAAGGCGCAGCGCAAGACCGACGACCAGGCCTCCGCCGTGCGTTCGGCCTTCTCCGAGCAGGGCGTGCCCAAGGAGGAGGCGCAGGCGCTCGAATACGTCCGGGGCCTTGCCGTACTGCGCGACAAGGTCGAACGCGGCTCGGTCTCGGCCGCCGGCATCAGCCCCGCGTACGCGTCCGCCGTCGAGTACCTGATCGACGGCATCGGCCTCGACACCTCCTCCGGCACCTCGTCGTCCTCGATCATCAAACTGCTCGACGCGGTGCTGCGCGCCGACGCCGCCCACGCCGCCTTCGAGAGCGGGGTGTTCTCCGCACAGACCCAGGACGCCAACGCCCTCACCGAGTACAGCCACGCGGTCAGCGCCCACGCGGTCTACGACTACCAAGCGGAACGGTTCAGCAGGATCGCCACCCGGTCCCAGGTCCTGGCCCTCAGCGGTATCGAGCGCGCGGCCGAGCAGAACGGCATCTCCGACCAGTTCGCGGAGCTGCAGATCGACCCGAGCTCCTTGCAGGGCCAGACGCCGCAGCAGCTGCGCAAGGCGATGGCCGCCGGAACCCGGCAGGCCGAGGCCCGCCTCGACATCACCCAGTCGCTCATCCGGCAGATCGCCGACCGGGCCGACAGCCTCTCCAAGAGCGCCCTGCACAAGGCGCTGGCGATGATCGCGCTCGCCCTGCTCGGCTTCGCCGTCTGGCTGGCGTTCTCCGTCCTGGTCCGCCGCTCGGTCGTACGCCCCCTGGCGGCCCTGACCGGCGCCGCGCACCAGGTGGTCGACGTGGCGGGCCAGGAACTCGCCCGGGTCGAGGACGACGACGAGTCGGCCGAGCGCACCCCGCTGAGCCCGCGCCCGATCCCGGTCCCGGTCCGCGACGAGATCGGCGACCTGGCCGAGGCCTTCAACGAGGTGCAGGTCACCGCCGCGGCGCTGCTGGAGCGGCAGGTGCTCAGCCGCCGCAACGTCGCCGAGATGTTCGGCAACGTCGGGCGCCGCGTCTCCAACCTGACCTCGCGCCAGCTCATGCTGATCGACGCCGTGGAACGCGAGGAGACCGATCCCGAGGTCCTGGAACGGCTCTACCGCATCGACCACATCGCCGTACGCCTCCAGCGCAACGCCGACAGCCTGATGCTGCTCGCCGGCATCCGGGAGACCGATGTGGAGGCCCGGCCGACCACCCTGGCCAACGTCATCCGGGCGGGCCTCGGCCGGATCGAGGGGTTCCAGCGGGTGAGCCTGCGGTCCGAGACGGAGATCACCGTCGCCCCCGACATCATCGCCGACCTGACGCTGATGCTCGCCGAACTGCTGGAGAACGCGGTCTCCTTCTCGCCCTCCCACACGCCCGTCGAGGTGGTCGTCCGGCCCGGCAGCGACGTCAGCTCGGACGGCGGGGCGCTGATCGAGGTCATCGACCACGGCCTGGGGATGAGCGCGGAACGCCTCGACGAGGAGAACACCCGGCTCGTCCGCCGCGAACGGCTCGACCTCGTACCGAGCAAGGTGCTCGGCCTCTTCGTGGTCGGCAGCCTCGCCCGGCGCTGGGGCATCCGGGTCACCCTGAGCCGTACGCCCGGGGGCGGGGTCACCGGCTCCGTCTGGATCCCGGCGGTGCTGATGCTGTCCGTGAGCCCGCTGGACCTGGCGGCGGAGGCGGGTACGGACGCGGCCGCGGACACCGCCACGACCGGAACCGTATGGGAACTCCCGGCCAGGCCCGACCCCCTGACCAAGCCCGAGAGGGAATCCGCCGCGCCCACGCCGCTGCCCGTGCGGACCCCCGCCACCGGCCCCGCGCAGCCGGGCGGGCTGCCCCGGCGCGTCCCGAACCGCAAGGGGACGGAACGGCCTGCCGCCGACGCCCCCGCCACCGACACCCCCACCACCAGGACATCCGGCGGCGACGCACCGTCCCCCCGCCCGCTGCGAAGGCGGGTACGGGGCGCGACCCTGGCCACGACCACCCCGCCGGCCGACCGGGGCGTCCCGGCCGCGCGCCGGCCCGTGGACGCCGAGGCGGTCCGCAGCGAACTCGACGAGTTCGAGGCCGCGGTGCGCAGGGCCCAGAAGGACAGCGCCGCCGCCCCGACGGAACCAGCACCGTCCCCATCACAGAGAACCCGGAAGGAGTCCGGCAGTGACCACGCCGACAGATAACGGCAGTTCCGAGGAGCGGGCGGAACCCACCGATCTGCGCGCCGCCGCGGCCGACTTCACCTGGCTGCTTGACCGGTTCGCCAGCGAGACCGCCGGAGTGGTGGACGCCATCGCGGTGTCCTCCGACGGCCTGCTGATCGCCGTCTCCCAACTGCGCGAGCAGGCCGACTCGGAGCGGCTCGCCGCGATCGTGTCCGGTATCACCAGCCTCGCCGCGGGCGCCTCCGGCAACTACGGCCTCGGCGGCCTCAACAAGGTCATCATCGACCTGGAGGGCGGCCATGTGCTGGTGTCGGCCATCGGCAGCGGGGCCGTGCTCGGCGTCGTGGCCTCGAAGGAGGCGAAGCTGGGCAATATCGCCTATGAGATGGCCCTGTTCGCCAACCGGGCCGGAGCCGCGCTCACTCCCCAGCTGGTGCTGGAGCTGAAGAAGAGCGCCGGCGCCACCCCGGCCGGCTGACCCGTCCCACCACTTCGGGGCACAGGGCACAGGCATTCAGAAGGGGATCGTGATGGCCGCCGGTGAAGCAGTACCGCACGAGGCAGCAGGCGGCGCGGGCAGCGCCTGGGACGCGCCGGAGCCGGGCGGCCGCGCCTCCGCGATCCGGCCGTTCCTGCTGACCGCCGGCCGGGTGTCGGGGAGCGGCGCCGCGCCGTCGCTCCCGGTCGAGTCCCAGGTCGTGGCGACCCCGACCGGGCTCTCCGCCCTGGGCTCGCTCACCTTCGAACACCACGACCTCGTCGCCGCCTGCCGGCGCCCGCAGTCGGTGGCCGAGCTCGCCGCCCTGCTGCGACTGCACCTCAACGTGGTCCGGGTGCTGGCGGGGGACCTGTGCACCGCCGGGCATCTGGCGGTCCATGTGCCCAACGCCAAGGCGACCCAGGACATCTCCGTACTGCGAAGGGTTATCGATGGTCTCCGTGCCGTCCCCGACTCCCGGGGCACACTCCGCGACAGCAGCTGAACAGCCGTCGGCCGGCCAGCCGCCGCTGCCGGTCAAGCTGGTCATCGCCGGCGGCTTCGGGGTCGGCAAGACCACGGCCGTGGGCGCGATCTCCGAGATCCGCCCGCTGACCACCGAGGCCGCGATCACTGAGGTCGCGGCGGGCGTGGACGATCTCACGCACACCCCGGGCAAGACCACCACCACGGTCGCGATGGACTTCGGCTGCATCACCATCGACCCGACGCTGAAGCTGTATCTGTTCGGCACACCGGGCCAGGACCGGTTCGGCTTCATGTGGGACGACGTGGTCGAGGGCGCCCTCGGCGGCCTGGTGATCGTGGACACCCGCCGCCTGGACGACTGCTACGCGGCGGTGGACTACTTCGAGCACAAGGACATCCCCTTCGCCGTCGCCGTCAACGCCTTCGACGGGGAGGTGCAGCACGACCTCGACGAGGTGCGGTGGGCGCTGGACGTCTCCGAGCACGTGCCGCTGGTTGTCTTCGACGCCCGGAAGACGGGCTCGGTCCGGGACGCGCTGCTGGTCGTCCTCGACGTCGCGCTGGCCCGGGCGCAGAGCGCGGCTGTGAGCTGACACACGCTCCCTTTGGGGAGTCCCACTGGACATTCGGCAGACCCGGGCGCGAGACCAGAGGGAGGATGGCCGGATGACGACCACCTCACGCGCCCACTCGTTCAACGCGGCCGCCGCCCAGTACGCCGCGAACCGCCCCTCGTACCCGCCCGCCCTCCTGGACGCCGTCGAGGCGCTGATGGACCGCCCTCTCGCCGGCGCCCGCGTCGCCGACGTCGGCGCGGGCACCGGAATCGCCACGGCCCTGCTGCGCGAGCGCGGCGCCGACGTGATCGCCGTCGAGCCGGGCGAGGGCATGGCGGCCGAGTTCCGCCGTACGCTGCCCGACGCGCCCATCGTCCGGGGCGACGGCAACGCCCTGCCCCTCGCCGACGCGTCCCACGACCTCATCACCTACGCCCAGTCCTGGCACTGGACCGACACCACCCGCTCCGTCCCCGAGGCGCTGCGCGTCCTGCGCCCGGACGGCACGCTCGCCATCTGGTGGAACACCAGCGCCCTCGACGTGCCGTGGATCGCCGCGCAGGACGAGCGCGTCGCACACCACTGCGGAGTGAAGTCCCCGTCCAAGGAGCGCCCCGACGACGACCGGGCCATCGAGCTCGCGGGCCTCGCGGGGCTCGACGTCACGCGCCGGCAAGTGCGCTGGAGCCGCGTCGTCCCCCTCGACACGCATCTCGCCAACATCGGCAGCCACTCGGCGTTCCTCGTCCTCGGCGAGGCCGGCGCCCGTGCCTTCCTCACCGAGGAGCGCACCCGCCTGGGCGAGCTCTTCCCCGAGGGGACGGTGGAGGAGACGTACGTGGTCGACCTCCTGGTGGCCGCCCGGCCCTGACGCCCTGAGCTACGCCGAACCTTCCGCATCGGCCGCGGCACGGCTGGCCAGCCGCTCGTAACGCTGCCGGGCGGCCTGCGGAGTCCCGAGCCCGAGCCCGAAGGCCACCTCCTGCCAGGTCATGCCGCGGCCCCGCGCCATCTGCAGCAGTCCGACCTCCAGCTCGTCCATCTCCCCGCGGACCAGCGGGATGAGGCTCAACGCGGCGGTGATATCGGCCTGATCCACCTCCGGCTCCCCGTCAACCGGCTGCGCCGCCCCGCTGAGCAGGAACGACACCAGCCTGACGGCCTCGTGCGGCCCGACGAGCGCAGGATGCGTCTGCCGTCGGCGCTGCTCGTCGGTGGCGGCGTGCCGCTCGGCGATGCGCATCAAAGACGCGTACACGCGGTGCGCTCGTGCCTGGTCGGGCGAGGGGGGTGTGAAGGGATCGGGGTGCTGATCGGGACTTGACGACATGAGATCAGCATGGAGTGGTACACGATCCGATGTCAACTGATCGTTGTAAACGGATTGTTCAAAGGTGCGGCCTAGTCGATGTCCACCACCGGAATCCCCGGAGCGAAGCGGGCGACCGCGGCCCTCAGCCGGTCCCGGTCGAGGCGCCAGCCGCTCTCCGGCCGGGACACGTCGACATCGCTGGGAAGATGCGGCACAAGAGCGCGCATCGTGGCGCGGCCGACCACCCCTCGAACGCTGCCGGGCACCGCCGGCGCCCCCTCGCGCCGGGCCAGGCCGATGTACGGGATCGAGGCGGCCGAATGCTGTCGCCACAGAACGACGGCCGTGATGTCCTGCCAGGGCACGTGGACGGCGGCCGAACTACGCAGGGCGGGATTCCCGCCGAACAGCACGCCCGTCTCGTCGACGCGCAACGCCACCTTGCCGCGTATGGAGGAATACGCCGTGAACACCCCGCCGACGACGCAGAACAGCAGCGCCACGATCCGCACGTACAGCGGTTTGTCGGGGAGCGTCACCGCGCCCGTTCCGCCGACCGCGAGAAAGGCGATGACGAACACGTTCTTGCGATTCCACCCGTAACGCACCTCGTACACCAAGGACCCCCCGTCCGTTGTGGGGGGATTGTGGCAGTCCTCTGTGTTCCGTGGGAAGGGGCGCGGTACGACCCGACTGGTGTCGGTGCGAGGGCCGGCCGAGTGCCCCGTGGCGCAGCGAAGATCAGTCGAAGTAGGCGACCAGCCGAACCCCTCGTGGGTCGAAGCGTCCTGCCAGGGCCTTCATCACGGCGAAGACGTGCTCCCAGCCGCTGCCGGGGCCCGATGGCCTGCCCGCGCGTGACACGATGGAAGCCCGACGTCGCTGATCCCGATGTCCAGGTTCCGTGGCGAGCCGTCGCAGGGGAACCGCCGACCGGGGGTCCCCCGAAGCGGTTGATGATCTCGATCGGCCAGGTGTCCGCCACCCAGTACTCCCAGGCCGCTGCCGACCTCTCGGGCTCCTGGACTCGTAGGAGCCCGCTGGATCCTCGTGGAACGGCGCTCCGGGGCGGGTTCAGAGGAAGTTCAGAAGTTCCTGTGACAGTCTGGCGCGCCCCAAGGCCGGCACACGGGGCGCACCTGCGCGCGCCGATCTGTCATGGTCACCTCTGGAGGAAAACCTGATGAGCCTCACCGTGATCAACGGTCTGCCCGCACACGTCCTGGTCGTGCACTTCGTCATCGTGCTCGTTCCCCTGACCGCCCTGGCGGTCGTGGTCGGCGCGATATGGCCGAGTGCGGCCCGGCGGATGGGAGTTGCGCTCCCCCTGCTGGCCCTTGTGACGCTGGCGAGCGTGCCCGTGGCCACGTCGGCCGGCGAGTGGCTGGAGGAGCACGTCGACAGCGACGCCCTGGTGCGCAGGCACGCCGAACTCGGCGACGGGTTGCTTCCCTGGGTCGCGGGCCTGTTCGTTCTGGCGGCGGCTGTCTGGTGGACGACCCGCAGGTCGACGTCGGCGGAGGCGGCCCCCGCGGAGCGGACCCGGGCAGCCACGACCCGGTCCGCGCTGGTTGTCCGCGTCGCGGCAGTGGTGCTCTCCGTCGGGGTGGCCGCGGGCGCCGTCGTGGACGTGTACCGGATCGGCGACTCGGGAGCGAAGGCCGCCTGGCACGACGGCTTCTCCAAGACCGCCCACGACGAACATGGTGACAACGGCTGACACTCCTCCGCCCGGTCGCCGGTTGCGGGTTGCCGGTGGGCGACGGGTCAAAGTCACTGCCGAAGCGACCGCGGGTCGCCGACGGGGCGGGCGACGGAACTCTTTCGCGAGATTCGGCTGCCGCTGAATGGGGACGTAGACGGCCCACTGAGGTTTTCTCAATGGAGATCTCCACGCGGGGTGCCGATCCGGCGGCGGTCCGCGGCGAGCAGCCCCGAGCTGTCCGAGTAGGCTGCTCCGATGAACTCGTCCGCGTGCGACCACGTCCTCTACGCCGACGACCGCGGTCCATATGCGGAGCTGCATCTCACTCTGGAGTGCAGCCGAACCGGCAGCGCGATGAGCCACGACGTCAAAGAGGACCATTGCGCGGCGGCGCTCGATGGCTGGTTACACGCGAACCCCGAGCGAATCCTTCTCAAGCTCCTCGTGACAACAAGACGGGTTCACCACGGTTCGTTTGGCCCGGTCGTCGACGTACTTGCCAGCCATCAGCCGGAGATCCGCCACCTAGGACTCGGCGCCCTCACCTTTCCGGACTTCGGTCGCGGCGACTACATCCCGGAGGATCTGTCGCGCGACGGCTCCTCGTGGAGGCTTTCGGTGCCGCTGAAGCGGGTGCTTGCAGCAGTGCCGACTCTCCATGAGCTGGTCATTCAGTGCAACGACATCGAAATGGTGCACGACATCCTGGGCACGCAGCCCCCACCTCCGTTCCCGGAGATGACACGTCTGCGCCGGCTGGTGCTGCGTGATGAGGCACTCAACCCCGCCGTGGTATCCGCGCTGGGTGCAAGCTCCTTTCCACAGCTTGAGTCGCTCGAACTCTGGCTCGGACGCTTCGAGTACAGCTGGGGCGGCTCGGCGCGGGACCTGATCCCGTTGCTGAACAACCTCGGGTTCGGGAAACTCCGTCAGCTGACCCTGGTGAGCGACTTGAGAGACACACTGGTGGACGTGCTCGCCGAGAGTGCGCTCATCGCACGATTGGAGTCTCTGAGACTGCCGTTTGGCGTGCTCGACGCATCCGGGGCGTTGCGTCTCCGTGACCGCTGGTCTGCCTTCAGTAACTTGCGCCGACTCGATGTCACGGGGAACGGCATTCCCGCTGCTGCGGCTCGTGCGCTCCGCGAGACGGCACCCGACGTCGTCGATTTGCGCGACCAACGGATCCGGGTCGATGACGAGCCGCACTTTGCGCCGCCGCTGGTCGACCTCTTCGGTGCCTGGGCCTCAGCGAGATGATCTTCGTGAAGCGGGTTGATGCAGTGTAGGCAGACGCAAAGCTCCTGGTAGGACGGTTCTCATCGCAAGATCTTCGGCTGAACCAGAGGCTTCGCCTCCGGGGTATCCGCTCTCTGGGTGAACGCAGCCCTTCAGCTCTCAGCGGGGGCGACGCCGATCGGACACGAAACGCCCGTGCCGCCGATGCCGCAGTAGCCGGCCGGGTTCTTGTCCAGATACTGCTGGTGATACGCCTCGGCAGCGTAGAAGGGGCCGGCCGGGAGGATTTCGGTGGTGATGTCGCCGTAGCCGGACTTGGTGAGGACGGACTGGTACGCGGTGCGGGAGGCCTCGGCCTCGGACTGCTGGTCGGGGGAGTGGGTGTAGACGGCCGAGCGGTACTGGGTGCCGACGTCGTTGCCCTGGCGGAAGCCCTGGGTGGGGTCGTGGGACTCCCAGAAGAGTTTGAGGAGGGCGGCGTACGAGGTGATCGAGGGGTCGTAGACGACGCGGACCGCTTCGGTGTGGGCGGTCAGGCCGCTGCAGACCTCTTCGTAGGTGGGGTTCTGGGTGTGGCCGCCCTGGTAGCCCACGAGGGTGGTCCAGACGCCGGGGGCCTGCCAGAACTTGCGCTCGGCGCCCCAGAAACAGCCGAGGCCGAAGTCGGCGACGAGCAGGCCCTCGGGGTAGGGGCCGGTCAGGGGGTTGCCGAGGACGGTGTGGCGCTCGGGGACCGGGAAGTTGAGTTCGGCGCGGCCCTTGAGCGCTTCCTCGGCGGAGGGGAGGTGGTTCTTGTGGCGGCTGAACAGCATCAATGGCTCCTAGGCTCCACGGTGGCCGAGCGGCGGGTGCGGTGTGCGCACCTTCACTTCGAACTTCGTATCGGTCTCGTCCCTTACTAACCGGGTGGGGCCGTGGGTCATTCCACGGCCCCCTCAGCGCGGCAGCGTCGCCGGGGTGCCGCCCCGGCCCTCCCAGCCGGCCACCGCCAGGGCCCGGTAGACGGTGTACTCCGCCGCCGGGTCCGCGCCGTAGGACCACGGGACCGCGCCCACGTGTCCGTCCACGTGGCGGAGCTGTTCCATCGCCTCGGCGTAGCGCTCGGCGCGCACCAGGAACCAGACCAGCAGGTGGCGGACGTGGGGCTGGACCGGGTGGTCGGCCGGGGCCTCGCGGACCGCGAAGAGGGCGCCTTCGAGGGCGCGGGTGACGACCGCGCTCTGGTAGAGGGTGCGCACCAGGTTGGCCTCGGGGAGGTGCTCGAAGACCGCGAAGAGGGGGAGGGCGGGCAGGAGGCTGTTGGCGGGGGCGGAGCCGGCGGCGGCGTGGGTGAAGGCGTCGGCGAGGTCCTGGGAGCCGTGCCACTTCTCGCACCAGTAGTGGAGCGCGGCGAGGTGGGCGCCCATGTGGTGCGGGGCGCGCTCGGTGACCTTGGCCCAGAGCTCTTCGAAGTCGGCCTGCCCGTATGCGAGGCCGCGGGCGATGCCGAGCTCGATGATGTACGGCACCGGGTCGCCGGGGGCCAGCCGCGCCGCCTCGGCGCAGACCGTACGGGCCTCCTCCAGGATCATCCGGAAGTCCTCCGACGAGGGGTCGCGCAGCGCCTGGCGGACCAGGAACTCCGCGTGCACGGCGGCCGCGCCCGGGTCCTCGGGGGCCGCGACCCGCCACGTGCGCAGCCACATGCCGCCCTGGCCCGGCGCCTGGGCCAGTTCGAAGGCGGCCGCGCCCGCCAGGGTCTGCACCCGCTGCCAGCGCAGCTCGGAGCTCGCGTCGGTGAGGGCCAGCAGGCGGCCGGCGGGCTGCCAGTCCTGGGTGCGCTGGACCTCCTCCAGGGCCTCGGTCAGCTCGCGGTCCGGGCCGGGCAGCCGTACGTCCAGCTGGTCGCGCGGTACGAAGCCGTACGCGCCCGGGTCCGTGGCGAGCACCGCGCCGCGCGTGGCCTCGCCGCCGCCGCGCATCCGGCGTACGGCCGGTACGACGAGGACACCGCCGATCATGACGATGGCGATGAGGAAGATCAGATACTCCATGTGTGTCCCCTGCTGCCCCTGCTGTGCCCGGTACCCCTAGTCGTAACGTCCGCGGCCCAGCCTATGTGCCCGCAGGGGCGTTGAACCCGCTGGTGCCGCGCTGGGCACTACCCTCGGCCCCATGACCGAGCAGCACACCCAGCCGCCCGCCCCGCACGACGGTGCGGGGCGCACCGCGCAGAGCTTCGAAACCCTCGCCATCCACGCGGGGCAGGAGGCGGACCCGCTCACGGGCGCCGTCGTCCCCCCGATCTACCAGGTCTCCACCTACAAGCAGGACGGAGTGGGCGGGCTCCGCGGCGGATACGAGTACAGCCGCTCCGCCAATCCCACCCGCACCGCCCTCGAGGAGAACCTGGCGGCGCTGGAGGGCGGGCGCCGCGGTCTCGCCTTCGCGTCCGGCCTCGCCGCCGAGGACTGCCTGCTGCGCGCGCTGCTGGTGCCCGGTGACCACGTCGTCATCCCGAACGACGCGTACGGCGGCACGTTCCGCCTCTTCGCCAAGGTCGCCGAGCGGTGGGGCGTGGAGTGGTCGGTCGCCGACACCTCCGACCCCGCGGCGGTGCGGGCCGAGCTCCGGCCCCGTACGAAGGCGATCTGGGTCGAGACCCCGAGCAATCCGCTGCTCGGCATCACCGACATCGCCGCCGTCGCCGACATCGCCCGCACCGCCGGGGCCCGCCTCGTCGTCGACAACACCTTCGCGAGCCCCTATCTGCAGCAGCCGCTCGCGCTCGGCGCGGACGTCGTCGTGCATTCGACGACCAAGTACATGGGCGGCCATTCGGACGTCGTCGGCGGCGCGCTCGTGGTCGCCGACCCCGCCCTCGGCGACGAACTGGCCTTCCACCAGAACGCGATGGGTGCCGTCGCCGGGCCGTTCGACTCCTGGCTGGTGCTGCGCGGCATCAAGACCCTCGCCGTACGGATGGACCGGCACGGCGCGAACGCCACGCGCGTCGCGGAGCTGCTGGTCGCGCACCCCAAGGTGGTCGAGGTCTTCTACCCGGGGCTGCCCGGGCACGCGGGGCACGAGGTCGCGGCCAAGCAGATGCGGTCCTTCGGCGGCATGGTCTCCTTCCGTGTCGCGGGCGGCGAGCAGGCGGCGGTCGACGTCTGCGACCGGGCGCGGCTGTTCACGCTCGGCGAGTCGCTGGGCGGCGTCGAGTCGCTGATCGAGCACCCGGGCCGGATGACGCACGCCTCGGTGGCGGGGTCGGCCCTGGAGGTGCCCGCGGACCTGGTGCGGCTCTCGGTGGGCATCGAGGCGGTCGACGATCTGCTGGCGGACCTCAGCCAGGCCCTCGCGTAGCGGCAGGCGCTCGCACGGTCGGTCCGCCGGCCGCGGTCACCACCCCTCCAGGGGAGGGGTGGTGTCGGTCGGCGGGACCGTCCACGGGTGGACGATCGCCGCCCACACGCCGAAGGCGACGGCCGCGGCGATCAGCAGGACCCAGCCGGCGGTCCGTACGGCGCGGTGGCGGCGCAGCATCCGCCGCCCCCGCCCGGCCGCCCGGTCGGCCAGGTCCGGCGGCACGGCGGGGTACGGGCCGTTCAGCATGCGGCGGACCTCGTCCTCCTTGCGGTCGGGGAAGTTCATGAGGCCTCCTTGCGGTCGTGGGAGCTCATGAGGCCGCCCCCGCCGCCCGGCGGGGCTCCGGGCGCGGGCGCGGCGTCCCCGGCGGGCGGCTGCGCATCAGCGACACCGAGCGCGTACAGATCGCGCGCACCCGCTCGACCGGCAGTCCGAGAGCGGCCGCGGCCTGCTCCTCCGCCACCCCCTCATACAGCCGTAACACCAGCACCAGGCGTTCCTGCGGGGTGAGCCGACCCAGGAGGCCGCCGCGCGGCCGGCGGTAGCGCCAGGCGCGGTGGGCGAAGAGGGTGGCCAGTTCCCGGCGGGTGTGGTCGTACGGATCTTCTCCGCGCAGCCGGTCCCAGCGGGCGTACGTGCGGGCGAGCGCGACGGTCAGCAGGCGCTCGGCCGCGCTGTTCTCCCCCAGCGGCCCCCCTGGTATCTCCCCCGGTGATTCCCCCGTGAGCAGTGTGGCCGCATGCAGCAGCCGACCGCCCGCCCCCGCGGCGAACGCCGCGAACTCCCGGGTCCGGCGGCTCTCCCGTGCTGCCCGCCTCTCGCGCACCCGTCCTCCGCCTCCCGTCCCCTTCAGGACACGGGTCCCCCTTCAGGACACGGCAGGCACGGCCGCTCGGTCAAGAGGCGTGCCGACAGGGGTGTCGCGGGGCGGCTTAAGGATGCGGTGGCTCAGGACGCGGACGCCGCCTGGGGCACGGTGGCGTGCGCGGCGGCCAGCGCGACGTTGAAACGGGTGAGCAGATCGCAGAAGATGTCCCGCTCCTCCGTGGTCCAGCCGTCGGTCACCTGCGCCATCAGCGCGCGCCGCGAGCACCGCACCTCCTCCAGGCGGGCCTTGCCGCGCGGGGAGAGCTGCAGGACGACCGCGCGGCCGTCCTCGGGGTGGGAGGTGCGCTTGACCAGGCCGGAGTCGACGAGCGGGGCGACCTGCCGGGTGACGGTGGACGAGTCGATGCCCATGCCCGCGGCGAGCGCCTTGACTCCCATCGGTCCTTCCTGGTCGAGCCGGTTGAGCAGCAGATACGCGGCGCGGTCCATGGAGTTGCGGGCCTGTCCGACGCCGCCGAGGCGGGTCTGTTCGGCGCGCCGGGCGAAGACCGCGACCTGGTGCTGCAGGAGGTCGAGTACGCCGGTGTCGAGGTGGGTCGTCATGTCCGATTGGGTGGGCATGGACTAAGGCTCACTTCATGCGGTGGTCTGTGGGATGGGGCACAGAGTACGCGGCTGGGGGCCTGCCCGTACGGGGGCTGCAAAAACCTGCCGCCCCGATCCGGCCGTCGCTGGTGCGCGTGGGACGAGCTGCGAGACTTGGGACCATGGCCCCACGCACTACCCGCACTTCCGGTACCTCGTCTTCCGCTGTTCCGGCGTCCGTGATCACGCTCGACGATGTGCGTGCGGCGCAGAAGATGCTCTCAGGGGTCTCCCGGGTCACCGCGCTCGAAGGCAGCCGCTACCTGTCCGGCCTGGTGGCCTCGCCGGTGCATCTGAAGTGCGAGAACCTGCAGCGTACGGGCTCTTTCAAGCTGCGCGGGGCGTATGTGAGGATCGCCGGGCTCAGCCCCGAGGAGCGGGCCGCGGGCGTGGTGGCGGCCAGCGCCGGCAACCACGCGCAGGGCGTCGCGCTGGCCGCCTCGCTGCTCGGCGTGCGCTCGACCGTCTTCATGCCGCAGGGCGCACCGCTGCCGAAGATCGCCGCCACCCGGGACTACGGCGCCGACGTGCGGCTGCACGGCCAGATCGTGGACGAGACGATGCGCGCCGCCCAGGAGTACGCCCGGCACACGGGCGCGGTCTTCATCCACCCCTTCGACCATCCGGACATCATCGCGGGGCAGGGCACGGTGGGCCTGGAGGTCCTGGAACAGTGCCCGGAAGTACGCACGGTCGTGGTGGGCGTCGGCGGCGGCGGGCTCGCGGCCGGGGTGGCGGTGGCGGTGAAGGCGCTGCGGCCTGACGTACGGGTGGTGGGGGTGCAGGCGGCGGGCGCCGCGGCGTATCCGCCCTCGCTGGCCGCCGGGCATCCGGTGTCGATCGAGTCGCCCACGACGATGGCCGACGGGATCAAGGTGGGGCGCCCCGGCGACGTGCCGTTCCGGATCATCGGCGAGCTCGTGGACGAGGTCCGCACGGTGTCCGAGGACGCGCTGGCCGCCGCGCTGCTGCTGTGTCTGGAGCGGGCGAAGCTGGTGGTCGAGCCGGCCGGGGCCTGCTCGGTGGCCGCGCTGCTCGCGGAGCCGGAGTCCTTCGAGGGGCCGGTGGTGGCGGTGCTCTCGGGCGGCAATGTGGATCCGCTGCTGATGCAGCGCATCCTGCGGCACGGCATGGCCGCGGCGGGGCGCTATCTCTCGCTGCGGCTGCGGCTCACGGACCGGCCGGGGGCGCTCGCCACCCTGTTGGCGGCGCTGTCGACGGTCGACGCGAACGTGCTGGACGTGGGCCATGTACGGACCGATCCGCGGCTCGGGCTCACCGAGGCCGAGGTGGAACTCCACCTGGAGACGAAGGGGCCGGTCCACTGCGACGAGGTGCGGGAGGCGCTGCGCGAGGCGGGCTACACCGTGTTGCCGTAGGGCTCCCTTCCCCTTTGTCCCTTGTCCTCGTCGTTTTCCACAGGCATGGACAGGCTGGGTAATTCGGGCGAAAGTTAAATCCTTCTATGAGCACGCCCGATGGGGGACGGATATGCCAGGTGCCATCTATGCCGAGGGTCTGGTGAAGACCTTCGGCGACGTCAGAGCCTTGGACGGGGTCGATCTCGACGTACCGGAAGGGACCGTGCTCGGGCTGCTCGGGCCCAACGGGGCCGGGAAGACCACCGCGGTGCGCGTGCTGACCACCCTGCTGCAGCCGGACAGCGGAAAGGCGCGCGTCGCGGGCGTGGACGTGCTGCGCCACCCCGATCAGGTGCGCCGCTCGATCGGGCTGTCCGGGCAGTTCGCCGCGGTGGACGAGTATCTGACCGGCCGTGAGAACCTGCGCATGGTGGGCCAGCTGTACCAGATGGGCGCGCGGGAGGCGAAGGCGCGGGCGGACGAGCTGCTGGAGCGGTTCCGCCTGGCGGACGCGGCCGACCGCGTCGCCAGGACGTACTCCGGCGGGATGCGCCGCCGGCTGGATCTGGCGGCCGCCCTGGTCGTCAGCCCGCCGGTGATGTTCATGGACGAGCCGACCACCGGCCTTGACCCGCGCAACCGGCAGGCGCTGTGGGAGGTCATCCAGGAGCTGGTGGCGGGCGGCACGACGCTGCTGCTGACGACCCAGTATCTGGAAGAGGCCGATCATCTGGCGCATGACATCTGTGTGATCGACCACGGCCGGGTCATCGCGCGCGGCACCTCCGACCAGCTCAAGGCCCGTACGGGCGGGGAGCGGGTGGAGGTGGTGGTCCATGAGAGCGCCCATATCGAGGTCGCGGAGGAGGTGCTGCGGGGCTTCGGCAAGGGCGAGATCGCCGTGCAGCGGCACACCCGCAAGGTCACCGTCCCGGTCGTCGGCGGGGCCAAGCTGCTCGCCGAGGTGATCCGGGAGCTGGATGCGCGCGGGGTGGAGATCGACGACATCGGGCTGCGCCGCCCGACCCTCGACGATGTGTTCATCTCGCTCACCGGCCACGGTGCCGAGGGCGACGGGGCCGAGGAGGAGGCCAAGTGATGGCCGCGGTGGAGGAGACCACGCCCGAGTCGGCTTCCGGGGCGGCTCCGGCGCACGGCGCCCGTGTCGCTGTCGCTCCCCGGGTGTGGAGCGGGCCCGTCCAGTCGGTCCGCGACTCGCTCGTCGTGGCCCGTCGGAATCTGATCCGCATGGTGCGGATTCCCGAGGTGGTGGTCTTCGGCCTGGTCCAGCCCATCATGTTCGTGGTGCTGTTCAGCTATGTCTTCGGCGGCGCGATCATGGTCCCGGGGCAGAGCAGCGCCGACGCGAACGTGTACCGGGAGTTCCTGATGGCGGGGATCTTCGCGCAGACCGTGACCTTCGCGACGGCGGGCGCGGGCGCCGGGATCGCCGACGACATGCACAAGGGCCTGATCGACCGCTTCCGCTCGCTGCCGATGGCGCGCGGCGCGGTGCTCACCGGCCGTACGCTCGCGGATCTGGTGCAGACGGCGCTGACGCTGGTGGTGCTGGCGATCGTCGCGGTCATCGTGGGGTGGCGGGTCCACGACGGGGTGCTGAAGGCGCTCGCGGCCTTCGGGCTGCTGCTTCTGCTGGGATATGCCTTCTCATGGATCGGCGCGCTGATCGGGCTGTCCGTGCGGACCCCGGAGGCGGCCACCTCCGGCGGGCTGATCTGGCTGTTCCCGCTGACGTTCATCTCGAACGCCTTTGTGCCCTCCAGCAAGATGCCCGCCTTCCTGGGGCATATCGCCGACTGGAACCCGTTCAGCGCGACGGTGCAGGCGAGCCGCGAGCTGTTCGGCAACCCCGAGGGGCTGGTCTCCGACGCCTGGCCGATGCAGCACCCGGTGCTCGCCTCGGTCCTCTGGTCGGCCCTGATCATCCTGGCCTTCCGGACGCTGGCGGTCCGTAAATACCGTTCGGCGACCGCCTGAGCGAGGCGGTCGCCGAAACCGGAGCGATCATCATCGGCCCTGGCAGGGCCCGGCCTCAGCCCTGGTAGGGCTTGGCCTCCAGGATCTTCACCGACGCGGTGCGGCCGTTCGGCAGCTCGTACGAGGCGTCCTCGCCGACCTTCTTGCCGTTCACACCCGAGCCCAGCGGAGACTGCGGCGAGTAGGTCTCGATGTCCGAGCTCGCGTACTCGCGGGAGGCGAGCAGGAAGGTCAGGGTGTCGTCCGGGTCGCCGTCGAAGGCGATGGTGACGACCATGCCCGGGGCGACCACGCCGGTGTCCGCCGGGGCCTCACCGACCTTCGCGTGCTGCAGCAGCTGCGTCAGCTGGCGCACACGGAGTTCCTGCTTGCCCTGCTCCTCCTTGGCGGCGTGGTACCCGCCGTTCTCCCGCAGGTCACCTTCCTCGCGGGCAGCCTCGATCTTCTTCGCGATCTCGACACGTGCGGGACCCGACAGGTACTCCAGCTCGGCCTTGAGCTGGTCGTACGCCTCCTGGGTCAGCCAGGTGACGTTCTCGCTGGTCTGGGTCACAGGTGCTCCTCGTCGGTGCTGGGAATACAAATGAACGCCCTACTCAGAAGGGTGCGCCTTCAAAGCCGGGCGAAACCACGAGCCTAACAATTCCGGCTCGAAACGGGGAGGAGGAATATGGGCGCAATGCGTATGAAACGCGTCAGTGCAGGTCAGACGGGACTCAGTGGTCCGACACAGGGTCGCAGCCGACGAGCTCGGCACTGGTCGCCCGAGCCGTGGTGCGCACCGTCACGACCTTGACCGCATCGCCCTGGCCCTTGCCGAAGGTGAAGTCCTTGCGCCCCACCTCGCCGTGCTCCTCGTCCAGGGTACGCACGGTGCACACCCCGGTGGTGCCCGTGTCCTTGGTGATCTCCAGACGCACCTCGACGGCGCTGTCGGAGACCACCTTGAAACCGGTCACCTGGCCGCTGATGTCCTGCTGGCCGGTGATGTACGAGTAACCAAACCAAGCGATCATGGCGAGGAACCCGGCGCCGAGCACGGCACCCAGGATCTTCAGCTTGCGGTCGGCGCGCTGGTCCGCCGACCGGCCGTAACGCCCGTCAGGCAGCCCGTCACGCACCGTGGCCATGATCGTTCCTCCTGGTTGGCGGACCCGGAATTATTCGCCCCCGGTTTGGGTCACTATAGAAGCCGTCTTCCACGACGAATCACCGAGGATCGAGACTTGACTGATCAGCTGCGTTTGATGGCCGTCCATGCCCACCCCGACGACGAGTCGAGCAAGGGCGCGGCCACCATGGCCAAGTACGTGTCCGAGGGGGTGGACGTGCTGGTCGCGACCTGCACAGGCGGTGAGCGCGGGTCCATCCTCAACCCCAAGCTCCAGGGGGACCCCTATATCGAGGAGCACATCCACGAGGTACGCGCCAAGGAGATGGACGAGGCGCGCGAGATCCTCGGGGTCAAGCAGGAGTGGCTGGGCTATGTGGACTCCGGGCTGCCCGAGGGCGACCCGCTGCCGCCGCTTCCCGAGGGCTGCTTCGCGCTGCAGGACGTGGACGAGGCGGCCGGGACGCTGGTCAAGCTGATCCGCGAGTTCAAGCCGCACGTCATCACCACGTATGACGAGAACGGCGGCTATCCGCACCCCGACCACATCATGACCCACAAGATCTCGATGGTGGCCTTCGACGCCGCGGGCGACCCGGAGAAGTACCCCGAGGCGGGCGAGCCCTGGCAGCCGCTGAAGCTCTACTACAACCAGGGCTTCAACCGGCCGCGCACCGTCGCACTGCACGAGGCGCTGCTCGCGCGCGGCCTGGAGTCGCCGTACGGGGAGTGGCTGGAGCGCTGGAAGCAGTTCGAGCGGGCCGAGCGCACCCTGACCACCTATGTGCCCTGCGCGGACTTCTTCGAGATCCGGGACAAGGCGCTGATCGCGCACCGCACCCAGATCGACCCCGACGGCGGCTGGTTCCGGGTGCCGATGGACATCCAGAAAGAGGTCTGGCCGACGGAGGAGTACGAGCTCGCCAAGTCGCTCGTGGATACTTCCCTCCCCGAGGACGACCTCTTCGCGGGCATCCGCAACAATTGAGCTCATGATGAGCGCGACCAGCACCCTCGCCATGACGCATCTCGTGCCGCTCGCCAAGGAGCTCGACGAGAACAAGGTGACACCGGGCGTCCTCGGCTTCATCGTCTTCGCGCTGATCGGCGGGGCGGTGTGGCTGCTGATGAAGTCCATGAACAAGCACATGAAGAAGGTGGACTTCGAGGAGGAGCCGGAGGCCGGGCAGACCCCGGCCACCGCGTCCTCGAAGACCGCCGCCCGGGGCACCAAGGGCGAGCGCACGGCCTGACCGACCGCGGCGCCGCCCGGTCGGGCCGCGGCCCGACCGCCTGACGCCTGATCGCCCGCCGGCCCGACCGCCCAACGGCCTGACGCCCGACCGCCCAACGGCCTGACGCCCGACGGCCCGACGGCCCGGCGGTCCGACCGCCCGGCGGTCCGTGGCCCGAGCCGGGAGCCGCCGGACCGGCTGCGACCTGCCGGGTCGGGACCTCCCGGACGGGGTCGGCCGCCGCCGGACCGGGTCGGGACCCGTCGGGCCGAGTCGTGTCATAGATCACCCCGGTCGGCCCGCTCGCCGTCGTCGGCCCGGTCGTCCTGGGCGGCGCTGCCGTCCCCGCCGCGCCGCGCACCGGCCGCGGTCGGCAGGACCGCCATGATCTCCCGGGCGTGGCGGTTCGGCACCATGCCGAGCTGCCACGCCTGCCATCCCGTCTCCGGCTCCACGCCGCGCTCGAGCACCAGCGCGAACGCCTCCGCGCACCCCTCGAGCCGCGCGTCCCTCGCCCAGCCGGGCGACCGCAGGTCACCCAGCAGCTCCGCCAGCTCCTCCTGGGCCACCGCCGTGCCGACGACCGAGCCGCCCGCCGAGGCGAACGGCAGCAGCGTGCAGCGCAGGAACCTGGCCCAGCTCTCGCCGCGCCGGTCGCCGTACTCCGCGAACAGCCGCGCTGCCTCCCCGACCAGGTCCAGCGCCTGCTCCGCCCGCCCGTTTCCGGCGTCGATCACCGCGAGCTCCACGCATGACCACGCCTCGCCATGGGCCACCCCCACCCGGCGGAAGTCCTGCCGCGCGTCCTGCAGCAGCTGGCGCGGGAACCCGCTGTTGCGCAGGGACCCCGTCTGGGCCGCCCGCAGATCCCGGGTGACCCGCGCCGAGTGGTGCCGGGCGCACGCCAGCCCGTACACATCCCGCATCCGGCTGAACATCGTGCGGGCCCGCTCCAGATCGCGCACCGCCGAGTCGTGGTCGCCGCGCTCCTCCAGCGCCTGGCCCAGGTAGTACAGCGTCCATGCCTCGCCGCGCGCGTCCTCGTTCTCCCGGTGGCGGGACAGGGCCTGGCGCAGCTGGTCGACGGCGGCCGACGCCTCCCCGGCCACCAGCCGGGCGCGGGCCAGCTGGGTCAGCGCCCACGCCTCGCCGCGCTGGTCGTGGGTGCGGCCATAGGCCTCAAGCGCCTCGCGCAGCTCCCGCTCCGCGCGCTCCACCTCGCCCATGCGCAGACAGGCCTGGCCGAGCTGGAAGTGGGCCCACGCCTGGCCATGGACGCTCTCGCTCTCCCGGTGCAGCTCCAGGGCCGCGTCCAGCAGCTCGAGCGCCCTCGCGAGCCGGCCCCGGTCGCGCTCCACCGCGGCCAGCGCGTGCATCGTCCACGCCCGGTCCCCGCTCAGCTCGTCGGCCGCCTGCAGCTCCATGGCCTCGGTCAGCTTCGCCGCCGCCTCGGTGAGATTGCCCTGGTGGTGCAGGGTGATGCCGAGGCTGCACAGCGCGCGGGCCGCGCCCGCCTCGTGCTGCGCCTGGAAGTACAGGTCGACCACCGAGGACAGGGTGGTGCGGGCCTGGTCGAGCTCGCCGAGCTGCCGGGCCGCGATGCCGGTGCGCCACTGCACCGAGCGCATCAGCAGCCCCTGGTCCACGGCCTGGGTCAGCTCGCTGATCTCGCCGAGCCGGTACAGGTCGCCGCGCAGCAGGCAGTAGTCGCACAGCGCGCCCAGCAGATGCAGCACCGCGGACTGGTCCACGCCTTCCGCGTGGCGCAGCGCGGCCGTGATGAAGCTCGACTCGTCGTCCAGCCAGCGCAGCGCCGCGTCCAGGGAGGTGAAGCCGTGACCGCCCGCGGCGCCCCTGGTGAACATGTCGGCGCGGGTGGAGGTCTTGCCGTCGACCATCCGGATCACCGAGTCCGCCAGCTCGGCATAGCTGCGGATCAGCCGCTCCTGGGCGGCGGTGCGCCGGGCCGGCTCCTCCTCGTCCATCAGCCGGCCGTGGGCGAAGGCGCGCACCAGGTCGTGCAGGCGGTAGCGGCTGCCGCGGACGTGCTGGATCAGCCCGGCGCGGGCCAGCGCGTCCAGGTGGCGGACAGCCTCTTGGTTGTCCGTCTCGTCCGTCTCCAGCAGCGCGGCCGCCGCGGCGGCGCCCAGGCTGGCCCGCCCGGCCAGGGCGAGACGGCGCAGCAGCCGCCGGGCGCCCTCGGTCTGGTCGGTGTAGCGCAGCCACAGCGCCCGCTCGACGGGGCCCACCGGTCCGTACGCCTCCAGGGCGGAGACCAGAAGGCCGGGGGTGCGGGTGGAGAGCGCGGAGCCCGCGATGCGCAGCGCCAGTGGCAGCCGGCCGCACAGCTCGGCGATCCGCTCCACGGACTGCCCGTCGTAGGGGCCGGCGCCCGTCGGCTCCTCGGCGGAGGCGCGCAGCAGCTCCTCGGCGCCCGGCTCGTCCAGCGGGCCGACCTCCAGCCGGTGGACCCAGGCGGCCAGGTCGGGCGGCAGCGCGAGCGGGGCGCGCGAGGTGACCAGGACCAGGCTGTCGGACCGCTCCGGGATCAGCGTGCGCACCTGCTCGGCGTCGCTGGCGTCGTCCAGCACGATCGTCACGGGCAGCCCGGTCAGATGCTGGTGGTAGAGCTCGGTGAGCCGCTTGACATGCTGCCCCTGGGCCGACCGCTCACGGAAAAGCAGCTGGTCGCGGGGTGCGCCGAGCCGGTTGAGCAGATGCAGCAGCGCGTCCCGGGTGGGCAGGGGGGCCTGGTCGGGGCTGTCGCCGCGGAGATCCACCAGGCAGGCGCCGCGGAACTGGTCGCGCAGGTGGTGGGCGGCCCGCACCGCCAGCATCGTCCGGCCCGACCCGGGCGGGCCCTCCAGCAGCACCACCGTCGGTCTGGTCTCCGTGCTCGCCCGCGCCTGCTGGACCCACTGGGCGATCTGGGTGATCTGGGCCCGGCGCCCCGCGAACAGGCCGTCCGCCTCGGGCAGTTGGCCGAAGGACTGCTCCAGCACGCTGCGCCTGCGGGCCGCCTGGCTGCGGTCCGCGCCGCGCAGCCGGACCGCCTGGCTGCCGCGGCCCGCGGAGCCGGCGCGGCCCCCGTCGCCCTTGCCCGGGCCGGACCCGGCGCCCGCGCTGGTGCGGGAGATCCGGTCGGCGCCGCCGCTGCCGCGGGTGGCGGCCGTCGTCATCCGATGCCGGTCGACGAACGGCCGGATGCCGCGCACCTCCACGGCCGTCAGCCACTGGAGCCGCAGCTGCTCCGCCCCGCCCGGCTGGTTGCGCAGCGCGGCCCGGCGGTGGGCGGCGGGCCAGTGGCCCGCCGTGAGCCCCACGACCGCGGCCGCCGAGCCGGCCACCGCCGCGGTCACGCCCGCGCCCAGCGCCGTGGTCACCGAGGTGCCCCAGGAGAGGTCCGCGCCGAAGGCCCCGGCGGCCGCGACCGCGGCGGCCAGCATCGGCGGGCCCAGCCGCCGGCGCGTCAGCCGTGACGACAGCGGCCGGCTCTCCGCCTCCGACTCCTCCAGCGCGCGCAGATACGCGCCGTACTCCTCGGCGGCCGTCGCCGCCATGCTCTCCAG
Source organism: Streptomyces sp. NPDC007917 (assembly GCF_042959105.1). Classification (NCBI taxonomy): domain Bacteria; kingdom Bacillati; phylum Actinomycetota; class Actinomycetes; order Kitasatosporales; family Streptomycetaceae; genus Streptomyces; species Streptomyces sp. NPDC007917. The sequence goes on along the minus strand of NZ_JBIBKK010000009.1, from coordinate 85,412 downwards.
CGCGGCCCGAGCGCGGCCCAGCAGCACCCCGCCGTCCGTCCGCCCGCCGGAGCGCCGCACCTCCTCCTCGACGGCGCGCGCGAGCAGCCGCTCGACCTCTCCACGATGACTGTCCCGCAGCGCGGTCGGTGATCCCGGCATCTTCGTCCCCCTCCTGCCAGCACCAAGTGTCCCGTTTCTGGCTCATATCCGGCAGGCCTGTGGATAACTCGCGCCGGCCGCGAGTTGAGGGAGGATGGGGGCATGCCGAACCGTCTGGCGCACGAGACGTCTCCGTACCTCCTCCAGCACGCGGACAACCCGGTCGACTGGCGGCCGTGGTCCGACGAGGCTTTCGAGGAGGCCCGCCGCCGCGGTGTGCCCGTGCTGCTGAGCGTCGGGTATTCGAGCTGCCACTGGTGCCATGTCATGGCCCGTGAATCCTTCGAGGACGAGGCGACCGCCGACTACCTCAACGCGCACTTCGTGTCCGTGAAGGTGGACCGCGAGGAGCGGCCGGACGTCGACGCCGTCTACATGGAGGCCGTGCAGGCCGCCACCGGCCAGGGCGGCTGGCCGATGACGGTCTTCCTGACCCCCGAGGCCGAGCCCTTCTACTTCGGCACGTACTTCCCGCCGGCGCCGCGCCACGGCATGCCGTCCTTCCAGCAGGTGCTGGAGGGCGTCCGCGCCGCGTGGGCGGACCGCCGTGACGAGGTGAAGGACGTGGCCGCGCGCATCGTGCGGGACCTGGCCGAGCGCGGCGGGGCCTCCCTGGCGTACGGGGCGGCGCAGCCGCCGGGGCCTGAGGACCTGCACACCGCGCTGATGGCGCTGACCCGCGAATTCGACGCGGCGCACGGCGGTTTCGGGGGCGCGCCCAAGTTCCCGCCGTCCATGGTGCTGGAGTTCCTGCTGCGCCACCACGCCCGTACGGGCTCGGAGGCCGCGCTCCAGATGGTCCAGGCGACCTGCGAGGCGATGGCCCGCGGCGGCATCTACGACCAGCTCGGCGGGGGCTTCGCGCGCTACGCGGTCGACGCGACCTGGACCGTGCCGCACTTCGAGAAGATGCTGTACGACAACGCCCTGTTGTGCCGCGTCTACGCCCATCTGTGGCGGGCCACGGGCTCCGACCTCGCCCGCCGGGTGGCCGTGGAGACCGCCGAGTTCCTGGTCCGCGAGCTGCGCACCGAACAGGGCGGGTTCGCCTCCGCCCTCGACGCCGACAGCGACGACGGCAAGGGCGGGCACGCCGAGGGCGCGTACTACGTGTGGACCCCGGAGCAGCTGGGCGAGGCGCTGGGGGAGAAGGACGCCGAGCTCGCCGCCGAGTACTTCGGCGTGACCGAGGAGGGCACGTTCGAGCGGGGCTCCTCCGTGCTGCGGCTCCCCGACCGCGAGGCGCTGGCCGACGCCGGGCGCATCGCCTCCGTACGGGAGCGGCTGCTGGCGGCGCGCGGGCAGCGGCCGCGCCCGGGCCGCGACGACAAGGTCGTCGCCGCGTGGAACGGCCTGGCGGTCGCCGCGCTCGCCGAGACCGGCGCGTACTTCGACCGCCCCGACCTCGTCGAGGCCGCGACCGCGGCCGCCGACCTGCTGGTCCGCGTCCACCTGGACGACCGGGGGCGGCTCGCCCGCACCTCCCTGGACGGCACCGCCGGATCCCACGCGGGCGTCCTGGAGGACTACGCGGACGTCGCCGAGGGCTTCCTCGCGCTGTCCTCCGTCACCGGCGAGAGCGCCTGGGTCGAGTTCGCGGGCCTGCTGCTGGACACCGTGCAGCGCCATTTCGCCGCCGAGGACGGCATGCTGTACGACACCGCCGACGACGCCGAAGCGCTCATCCGCCGCCCCCAGGACCCGACGGACAACGCCGCTCCTTCGGGCTGGACCGCCGCTGCCGGGGCGCTGCTGTCGTACGCCGCCGTCACCGGCGAGGACCGTCCCCGCCAGGCGGCCGAGCGCGCGCTCGGGGTGGTGCGGGCGCTCGGGGCGCGGGTGCCGCGGTTCATCGGCTGGGGTCTTGCGGTGGCCGAGGCGCTGCTGGACGGGCCGCGCGAGGTGGCCGTCGTCGGACCCGGCGACGACCCGGCGACCCGCGCCCTGCACCGGGCCGCCCTTCTGGGCACCGCGCCCGGGGCGGTGGTCGCGGTCGGCGAGCCCGGCTCCCGGGAGGTGCCGCTGCTGCTGGACCGCCCGCTGATCGAGGGGCGGCCCGCGGCGTACGTATGCCGCCGGTTCACGTGTGACGCGCCCACGGCGGACGCGGGGGCGCTGGCGGAGAAGCTGGGCTGACCCCGCGGCCGCCCGCCGGGTGGACCGACCGGGGCCCGGGCAGGTGCCGATGGATTCGTGACCCGCCAGTCACAGGGGCAGGCCGCGGGTCACGGTCACAGGGGCAGGCCGCGGGCCAGGACGTCCAGCGCGCAGTCGATCTCCTGCTCCACGTCCTCGATCCGCCCGTGGTCGAAGCAGTGGAAGATCGCTTCCTGCACGGCCCCGAGGACGGCCGCCACGACCACCCGCACGTCGAGGTCGTCCGCCGCCCGCCCGCTGCGCTCGGCCAGCACCTCACCCAGCATGTCCCGGGTCTGGTTCATGCCCTCGCTCATCCGCCCGCGCAGCGCCGGGACCTGCCGGATCAGCGTCAGCCTGACCTCCAGCTCACCATGGGCGTCGTCGGCGTACTGGCGGATCAGGCTGACGAGGGCGTGGCGCAGGGAGGTCACCGGCGGCTCGTCGAGCGGCCGTGCGCGCAGCGCTTCCAGCATGAGCGGGTCGTACTCGTCCGTGAGGACGATGTCCTCCTTGGTGGGGAAGTAGCGGAAGACCGTGCTGGGGGAGACGTCGGCGGCCTCCGCGATCTGGTCGACCGGGGTGGCGTCGTACCCCTGTTCCTGGAAGAGCCGGTACGCGGCGCGCCGGATCGCCTGCCGGGTCTGGATCTTCTTGCGCTCACGCAGCCCGAGCTTGGGCGGGGTCTGGGGGGTGGTACGTGCCATGAATCTCATTGTCGGGCATCAGTGCGCTCCTGGGCCACGGCCGGTGCCTCGGTGTCCGCCGCGCCCCGTGTGTCCTGAGCGTCCTGCTTCGCGTCCCTCGCGTCCCTCGCGCCCCGGCCCGGCATGAAGCGCGCGGTGAGGGCGGCCGCGGCGAGCGAGGCGGCGGCGGTGACCAGCAGGGTCAGGTCCATGCCGTGGACGAAGGCGCGGTCGGCGGAGGCGGCGAGCTCGGGGCTGTGCAGCCGCTCGGCCAGCAGCCGGGCGGCGACCACCGAGTCGCCAGCGGCCTCCGCCGCGCCCGGCGGCAGTCCGGTGGTCTCCAGCCGGTCGTCGTACGCGTCCGCGAGCAGGCTGCCGAGCAGGGCGATCCCGAGGGCGCCGCCGACCTGCCGCAGCGTCATGAGGAGCCCGGAGCCGGTGCCCTCGCGGTCCTTGGGCAGCGAGCCGAGGGCCGCGTCCATGGCCGGGACGATGCCGAAGCCGAAGCCGAGGCCGGTGAGCGTCAGCCAGAGCGCGGTCATGCCGTAGCCGTCGCCGACCTGGGTGCGCGAGCCGAGGAACGCGGCCGCGGCGATCACCACCAGCCCGCCGGCGACCACGGGCCGGGCCCCGAGGCGCGCGGCGAGCGGGCCGGCGGCGCGGGCGGAGATCAGCAGCCCGCCCATCATGGGCAGCAGCCGCAGCCCGGTGCCGAAGGCGTCGTGGCCGAGCACGGCCTGGAGGTACTGCGGCAGGACGAACAGCAGGCCCAGCAGGCTGAAGCTCACCAGCGTGGCGGTGACGGCGCTCCACAGGAAGGCGGGCCGGCGCAGCAGCGTCAGGTCGAGCATGGGCCGTGCGGCCTGCCGCTCGCGCAGCACGAGGCCGGTCAGCAGCGCCACCGAGGCGCCGAGCGCGGTGCACACGAGCGGGTCGGTCCAGCCCCGGTGCGGGGCCTCGATGATGCCGTAGACGAGGGCGGAGAGCCCTCCGGCGCTCAGCGCGGTGCTGACGACGGCGACCTTGGGGGCGGCCGGGTCGCGGCTCTCGGGGAGCAGCAACAGGCAGACGACCATGGCGATCGCGGCCATGGGGATGTTGATCAGGAAGACCGAGCCCCACCAGAAGTGGTCCAGCAGCCAGCCGCCGACCAGCGGTCCCAGCGGCATGCCGAGCGCCGCGGCGGCGCTGAGGGCCCCGATGGCCTTGGCGCGCTCGTCGGGGCCGAAGAAGGTGGGCACGACGGCCAGCGCCAGCGGCGTGACCAGCGCGGCGCCCAGTCCCATGATCACGCGGGCGGTGACGACGAGGGACGCGGAGTCCACGAGGGTGCCGACGACCGAGCCGACCAGGAAGATCCCCAGGCCCGCCACCAGCATGGCGCGGCGGCCGAACCGGTCTCCGAGCAGACCGGCGGGGAGCATTCCGGCGGCGAAGACGATGGTGTACGAGTCGGCGATCCACTGCTGGTCGCCGGTGTCGGCGCCGAGCGCCGTGGCCATCTGTGGCAGGGCGATGTTGAGGATCGTCGTATCGAAGCCGAGCACGAGCAGGGCGGCGACGAGCGCTCCGAGCGCCCACCAGCGACGCGGGTCCGGGACGCCCAGGGCGTCTGGGGCGGCTGGAGCGCGGGAGACAGCAGACATGGCACACCTCCGAGAGTTACCGTCAAGTGACAGTAACTCTCAAAAGATGTGGGCTGTCAATCGACAGCGTCTGCGGAAGGGTCAGGCGTGCTGATAGGCCACCAGGGAAATGCCCACGTAGTGGACGACGAAGGCGGCCAGGGTGAGGGAGTGGAACACCTCGTGGAAGCCGAACCAGCGCGGTGAGGGGTTGGGGCGCTTGGTGCCGTAGACCACCGCGCCCACGCTGTAGAGCAGCCCGCCGACGACGATGAGCGTCATCACGGCGATACCGCCGGTGCGCAGGAAGTCGGGCAGGAAGAACACCGCCGCCCAGCCCAGGGCGATATAGCAGGGGGTGTAGAGCCAGCGCGGGGCGCCGACCCAGAAGACCCGGAAGGTGATCCCGGCGAGCGCCCCCGCCCACACCAGCCACAGCAGCAACTCCTGCTTGCCGTCAGGCAGAAGCAGCAGCGTGAAGGGTGTATAGGTGCCCGCGATGATCAGGAAGATATTGGCGTGGTCAAGCCGGCGCAGCACGGCCGTGGCGCGCGGGCCCCAGTCGCCCCGGTGGTAAAGGGCGCTCACGCCGAACAGCGCGCAGGCGGTGAGGGTGTAGATACCGCAGGCCAGCCGTCCGCGCGGGCTGTCCGCGAGGGCGGTGAGGACCACGCCGGCGATGAGCGCGGCGGGGAACATGCCAGCGTGCAGCCACCCTCGGAGCCGTGGCTTGAGCGGGACAGGCGGAGCTGCTGGGGGCCCTGTCGTGGTGTCAACCGGAGCGTCAACGGCGGGATCGGGCGCGGCGGCAGTCATGGCGCACATGGTACCTACGCAACCGTAGGTTACCCCCCTGTTTCGAGTGGTGATGGTCACCCTGCGCCCACTGGACAGATTGGCCGAGCCGTCGGATGATCAAATGAGCGCGGTCGGCACCGGATGAGCTGAGCATCCGGGTCGCAGCCCCCAAGGGGTAGCTGTCTCCATAACCTCCAGAAAGCCAAAATGCGGGTATGAGTGCACATATCCGCCCAAACCCTCAATCAGTGACGCCGGACCGGAGTGGTCCCGGCGGGATGGAGCGATCGTGGCGCCCAGCAATGTGGCTTCCTCAACCACCGCAGCCCCGACCAGCCACCAGGAGCTGATCTCCTGGGTCGGCGAGATAGCCGAGCTCACCCAGCCCGACCGGGTGGTGTGGTGCGACGGCTCGGAGGCGGAGTACGAGCGCCTGTGCGGGGAGCTCGTGGACAAGGGAACCTTCCGGCGACTCGACCCGATCAAGCGGCCGAACTCGTACTACGCGGCCTCCGACCCCACGGACGTGGCGCGCGTCGAGGACCGCACCTTCATATGTTCCGAGCGCGAACAGGACGCGGGCCCGACCAACCACTGGAAACACCCGGACGAGATGCGGGAGATCTTCGCCGGGGAGCAGGGCATCTTCCGGGGTTCGATGCGCGGCCGGACCATGTACGTGGTGCCGTTCTGCATGGGCCCGCTCGGCTCGCCGCTGTCCGCGATCGGCGTCGAGATCACCGACTCCGCGTACGTCGCCGTCTCCATGCGCACCATGACCCGCATGGGCCAGGACGTCCTCGACGTCCTCGGTGACCAGGGCTTCTTCGTCAAGGCCGTGCACACCCTCGGCGCCCCGCTGGAGCCCGGCCAGGCCGACGTCCCCTGGCCGTGCAACTCCACCAAGTACATCTCCCACTTCCCCGAGAGCCGGGAGATCTGGTCGTACGGCTCCGGCTACGGCGGCAACGCGCTGCTCGGCAAGAAGTGCTACGCCCTGCGCATCGCCTCCGTCATGGCCCGCGACGAGGGCTGGCTCGCCGAGCACATGCTGATCCTCAAGCTCACCCCGCCGCGCGGTGAGGCCAAGTACGTCGCGGCAGCCTTCCCCAGTGCCTGCGGCAAGACCAACCTGGCCATGCTGGAGCCGACCATCCACGGCTGGACGGTCGAGACCATCGGCGACGACATCGCCTGGATGCGCTTCGGCGAGGACGGCCGGCTCTACGCGATCAACCCCGAGGCCGGCTTCTTCGGCGTCGCGCCCGGCACCGGTGAGCACACCAACGCCAACGCCATGAAGACCCTGTGGGGCAACTCGGTCTTCACCAACGTCGCGCTCACCGACGACGGCGACGTGTGGTGGGAGGGCATGACCGAGGACGAGCCCGCGCACCTCACCGACTGGAAGGGCAACGACTGGACCCCCGAGTCCGGCGTCCCCGCCGCCCACCCCAACGCCCGCTTCACCGTGCCCGCCGGGCAGTGCCCGATCATCGCGCCCGAGTGGGAGGACCCCAAGGGCGTGCCGATCTCGGCGATCCTCTTCGGCGGCCGGCGCGCCAGCGCGGTGCCGCTGGTCACCGAGTCCTTCGACTGGCAGCACGGCGTCTTCCTCGGCGCCAACGTGGCCAGCGAGAAGACCGCCGCGGCCGAGGGCAAGGTCGGCGAGCTGCGCCGCGACCCGTTCGCCATGCTGCCGTTCTGCGGCTACAACATGGGCGACTACATGGCCCACTGGGTGAAGATCGGCAAGACCGCCGACCCGGCCAAGCTGCCGAAGATCTACTACGTGAACTGGTTCCGCAAGGACGCCGACGGCCGCTTCGTGTGGCCGGGCTTCGGCGAGAACAGCCGCGTGCTCAAGTGGATCGTCGACCGCCTCGACGGCAAGGCCGAGGGTGTGGAGACCCCGATCGGCGTGCTGCCGACCCGTGAGGCGCTGGACACCGACGGCCTGGACATCGCCGACGCCGACCTCGATCTGCTGCTGACCGTCGACAAGGAGGTGTGGCGCGAGGAGGCCGCGCTGGTCCCCGACCACCTGCGCACCTTCGGCGACCACACCCCGCAGGAGATGTGGGACGAGCACCGCGCGCTCGTCGAGCGCCTGGGCTGAGCGGCAGCCCCGAGCGACAGCTCCGCCGCGCTGAACCAGGCCGGGGCCCCGCACATCGGTGCGGGGCCCCGGCTCGTTGTGTGCGCCTCAGGCGCCGTTGGACACCAGCTTCCTGATGCCACGCAGATCAGCAGCCGTGAACTTGCCGCCGTTGCTGTTCAGATAGCCGCCGTTCGGCGAGGCCATGACGGGCCTGGTCTCGTTCGGGCTGAACTTGGACGGATCCGGGTGGTCCAGACCCATCATGTGGCCCAGCTCATGGGTGACCGCGTTGGTGGTCATCGCATGAGCCTTGGTCTTGTTCGAGCCGAACCAGCTGTTCTCCTTGCCCGTGCTGGTCCAGTACTCGGTGTCCATCTCGACATATCCGCCCCAGGCGGAATGGTTCCTGGTGTTGTAGCAGGGAAGGGCGTGCGACATGCCCTTCTTCTCCATCGGCCGGTACTTCAGCAGGAACATGATGTGGTTCTGGGGCCCGGCGCAGTACTTCTTGTTCTGGTAGTTCGTCCCGCCCTCGACCGTGGTGGACAGCACGAACTTGATGCCCGCGTTCTTCACCTCCGGCATGGCGTTGAGCTGCTGGACCGAAACCTTCAGATACGGAGTGAGCCAGGTCCGCGACTTCTGCGTCACGAAGGAGAGCGTGTACGTGCTGTTGTGCTGCAGATTCGTGATGTAGTACGGCGAACCGGACTCCAGCTTCCAGCCCGTGCCCTCATTCGCGGCGCTCGCGGTCGAAGCCGTGGCGAAGACCGTCGCGAGGGCGGCGGCCAGGGCGATTCCGCCGATTCTCTTCTTCATGTGGTGCTCCCCGTTGTACCGAGGCCCGCCGTACACGCCGGGCCGATCGGATCCTAACGACCCACCGATCGCCCGCCGCCGGTCAGGCCTGGTTGTTGCGCCCCCGCTCCTGGGGCGGGGTCGGCAGCACCAGTGCTCACTCATGCTCGCGAAAGCGAAGTCACGTGCGGTACGTGTCCCGCGACGACGGCGACAGCCACACCGCCGATCACGGTGAACTGCTGATCGCAGTCCGAAACGGGAATCGGTCATTCTGGAAGAGGAGTTGGCGCTGCGGCGAGCGCCTCGACGCCCCCGCCCAGCCCCCTGACCAGGGCCGCTGTCGGACCGGTGTGTCACCCTGTGCACCATGACCGGCCACCCGACCGACACCCCGCCCCACGGTCCCACCGACGACCCGACCGGCGACCTGATCGGCACGCAGACCCCGGCCCGCCGCCTCACCGAGCCGGGCGAGGCGATCGCCGCGCTGGAGCGCGCCGTGCCCGGTCTGGCGGCTCACCGCCGGCCGGAGCCCGCCGTGATCGACTGGGCGGTGCTGGAGGAGGGTCTGGGCACCGCGCTGCCCGCCGACTACAAGCGCCTGGCCGAGTGCTATCCCGACTTCATCCTCGGCGACTTCCTCCTTCCCAACCTCCCCAGGCCCGGGAAGGAGCGGCACCTGCTCGACGGCATCCGCGAGACGCTGACCGAGGACCTCGTGGACTGGGTGGAACACGACATGACAGCCGGTCTGCGCCCCTACCCGGCGCCGGGCGGGCTGCTGCCGTGGGGGGATTCCAACCAGGGCGACATGTTCCTGTGGACCACGACAGGCGACGGCCCCAGGGAATGGCTGGTCACCGTCGCCTCCCACAACGGTGAGTGGTGGCACTACGCGGGCGGCGCCGTCCAGTTCCTCGCGGAGCTGTGCGACGGCACGCTCGAACCCTGGGCGCTGCCCCGGGTCGGCCTCGACGTCATCCCGTTGTGACTGCTATGCCGTCGAGCCGCCTGCGGAAGCACACACGGGCCTGTCCCAGGCCGTCGTAGTCGCTGTGCACGGGCACCCCGTCGACCTCGCGGTCGCCCGCTTCCAGCTCGAACCCCATGGCCCGGTGAAACGCGATGGACCCGGTGTTCCCCGGAGAGGTGATCGCCCGCACCTCCGTCCGGCCCGCCCCGGCGGCCTGCCGGAAGAAGGCCTCGTAGAGCCCGCGGGCCACACCCTGCCCGCGCAGCCGGGGGTCCACCCCCACGAAGTGGATATACGCCTCATGGTCGTTGTCGCCGGAGTGGAAGCCGACCAGGAACGCCTCGATGGCCCCCGCCTCGTCCTCCCGCACCAGGCTGGTGCCCGAGAAGAACTGCAGGAACAGCTTGGGCAGCAGCAACGACAACTCCCGGGCCTGCTCGGGGGTGCGGGAGTCACCCCACCACGTCTGCACGCACCTCACGATCGCGGGGTGGTCGGACACGCGGGCCTGGCGCGGCTCTGGCATTTCCTGTCTCCTTCGGGACGCGACACGTCCGATACACCACGACAGGGTGTCAAACGGGCCGTCGCCCGCCGCTCACCGGTCGTCCGCCGGCTTCCTCAGGACCTCGATCACCCCCGCGAAGCTGTCCGAGCCGTGGCCCGCGGCCCTGGCCCGTTCCATGGTGGACCTCAGCAGCTCAGGCAGCGCGTTGTCGACGCCCCGGGACGCGGCCGCGTGGAGCAGGTGCTCGATGGCCGCGATCTGTACGTCGATGGTCGCGTCGTCGCCCGGGTAGCGGCCGGCGTCCACCTGCGGCGCGTAGGTGGTGAGGAAACCGGCCACGGCGGTGAGCCAGCGGACCGCGACCGGGGTGAAGGCCGTGGCCGGCGTCTTCTCCGCGCCGACCAGCGCGGTGCCGTGCAGCCAGCCGGCCATGGTGGACCACATCAGGCCGAGCAGGGCGGCGTCGTAGAGGGAGGCCAGGCCGGGGTCGTCGGACAGGTACAGGGGGTCGCCCAGGGCCGCCAGGGTCGGCCGGTGGGCCTCGAAGACGGCGTGCGGGCCGCTGTAGAGGAACATCATCTCGGGGCTGCCGACGCCGGGCGGGGTGGTCATGATCGCGCCGTCGAGGTAGTCGGCGCCACGGGACCGGGCCCACCCGGCCATCTCCTGGGCCTGCTCCGGCGAGCCGGAGGTGAGATTGACCAGGACCTTGCCCGCGAGGGTGTCGGCGTCGGGGTCGAGGACGGTGTGCAGCGCCTCGTGGTCCAGTACGCAGGCGAGCACGAGCGGGCTCGCCGTGATCGCCTCCCGGGGCGTCGCGGCCTGGCGGGCTCCCCGGTCGGCCAGCGGCCGGGCCTTGTCCGCCGAGCGGTTCCACACGGTGGTCGGGTGGCCGCGGTCCAGCAGCGCGGCGGCCAGCGCCGAACCCATCGAGCCCAGTCCGATGACCGTGACGGCCTGGTGGTCAGCGTTCAATTCACAACTCCTTGTCCGTCCGCACACAGCGGTTGATCACTCACCTCCCACGCTCGCAGCGCACGGCGGCCGCGGACAGTGACACCGATGACGGCCATCACCAAATTCCTGCCATACGCTGCGAGGCATGAGCGCTGGTTCCGTGGCCGTGGTCGTGACCGAGGAGATCGGGATCCCCTCCTGGGATCTGTACGAACTGAGCATCCCCATCACCGTCTTCGGCAAGGCGCAGTCCGACCTGGCCGACCCCTGGTACGCCCTGATGCTGTGTGGCACGGGGGCGGACGAGCGGCCCGAAGACGCCGCCGCCGGTGCCGGGCTCGTGCTGCGGACCAGCCACGGCCTCGACGACCTCGTCCGGGCCGGCACGGTCATCGTGCCCTCGGTGCCCGACCCCTGCGTCGAGGAGGGCAGGCCGTTGCCGGAGGAGCTGATCCGGGCCCTGCGCCGGGCCTACGACGCGGGCGCCCGCATGGTCTCCCTGTGCACCGGCGCCTTCGCGCTCGCCGAGGCCGGGCTGCTCGACGGGCGGCGCGCCACGGCCCACTGGCTGCACACCGCCCAACTCGCCGAGCGCTACCCGAAGGTGCGGGTCGACGACTCGGTGCTGTACGTGGACGACGGCGACGTGCTCACCAGCGCGGGCCTGACCGCCGGGCTCGACCTGTGCCTCCATCTGGTACGCCGCGACCTCGGCGCCCAGGTCGCGAACCAGCTGGCCCGCCGCATGGTGGTGCCCGCCCACCGGCCCGGCGGCCAGGCCCAGTTCATCGACCTGTCCGTGCCCGTGACCGACGACGACGCGCTGGTCCCCGTACTCGACTGGGCCCGGTCCCACCTCGACCGTCCGCTCACCGTACGGGACCTGGCGCGGCGGGCCGCGATGAGCCCCCGCACCTTCTACCGGCGGCTCCAGGAGGCCACGGGGACGACCCCGTTGCAGTGGCTGCTCACCCAGCGCCTCGGGCGGGCCCAGGCCCTGCTGGAGTCGACCGACCTCCCCGTCGAGAAGGTCGGCGAACTCAGCGGCCTGGGCACGGCCAACAACCTCCGCCACCACTTCCTCCGGCACATCGGGGTGTCGCCGAGCGAGTACCGGCGGGCCTTTCCCCGGACCGTTCCCGGCACCGGGACCGGGACTGGGTCTGGCTAGTTCGGCGTCAGGCCGTGTGCTGATACGCCGAGTAGGTCAGATAACCCGCGTCCCCGCCCTGGTAGTACGTGGCCTCGTCGGCCGGGGCGATCGGGAGCCCGGTGCGCAGCCGCTCGACCAGGTCGGGGTTGGCGATGAAGGCGCGCCCGAAGCTGATGAGGTCGGCCCCAAGACCGAGCCAGTGGTCGGCCTCGGTCCGCCCGGTCTGCTTCGGGCCCATCGGAAGCACCGGGTTCATGATCAGGGTATTCGGCCACGTACGGCGCAGGCCCACCAACACCTCCTCGTCGACGGTGGCTTCGAGATGCACGTACGCCACCTCAAGGCGGGCCAGCTCGGTCAGCAGCGCGGTGTAGAGCTCTGGAACATCGGCTTCCGCCACGCCCCAGAACGTCCCGCCCGGGGAGAGCCGGATACCGGTCCTGGCCGCGCCGACGGCCTCGACGGTCGCCGACGCCGCCTCGACTGCGAACCGGATCCGGCCCGCGATCGAGCCTCCGTAGCGGTCCGTGCGCAGATTGGCGTTCGACGAGAGGAACTGCGAGATCAGATAGCCATTGGCGCCGTGCAGCTCGACACCGTCGAAGCCGGCGTCGATGGCACGGCGGGCGGCCTGCGCGTACGACTGGGCGTGCTCGGGCACCTCGGCGGCTTCCAGGGCGCGCGGCGTCGGCGCGGGCTGGGGCCCGGTCGGGGTGAACACCTCGCCGACGGCGGCGACGGCCGACGGCCCGACCGGGCGCATACCGGTGGTGTCCGGATGCGAGACCCGCCCGCCGTGCATCAGCTGGGCGAAGATCCGGCCGCCGTTGGCGTGCACGGCGGCGGTCACCGGGCGCCACGCGGCGACCTGCGCGTCGGTGTGCAGCCCCGGTGTGCCCGGATTGGACTGCCCGATCAGACTCGGCTGCGCGCCTTCGGTCACGATCAGCCCGGCGGTGGCCCGCTGCGCGTAGTACGTCGCCATCGACGGCGTCGCCAGACCGCCGTCGGCGGCCCGGACCCGCGACATCGGGGCCATCACCACCCGGTTGGGCAGCGTCAGGCCGCCGAGCCGATAGCTGTCGAACAGAGTCGTCGTCGTCACGTCGGCTTTCCTCCGCGATCCGCGGCGCCCGCTTCTCGGGCGCTCGGCGGTTACGCTAAAACCTCACATGGATGTCAGAGGCAAGGCTTTGTGTCGCGGGTCACAGTCAGCGGGTCACAGCCGGGAGGACGACATGCGCATCGGGGAGCTCGCCGCACGAGCCGGGGTCAGCGTCAGATCCCTGCGCTATTACGAGGAGCAGGGGCTGCTCGCCAGTACCCGCAGCGCCAGCGGGCAGCGGCACTACACGGACGACGACGTCGAACGGGTCAGGTTCATCCAGCGGCTGTATGCCGCGGGGCTGTCCAGCCGCACCATCGTCGAACTGCTGCCGTGCGTCGACGCGCCCAGCGAGGAGAATTCCGACGCCGCGCTGGAGCGGATGGCACAGGAGCACGACCGGCTCTCCCGCCACATCGACGACCTCATCCACACCCGGGACGCCCTCGAAGGGCTGATGGCCGCGAACCGCGCGCATCGCGAGACTCTGCGGGCAACGGCGGCCTGCTGACCGCGGTTTGCTGACCGCGGTTTGCTGACCGCGGTTTGCTGACCGCGGTCTGCTGACCGCGGCCTGCCGATCGTCCCGACCGCGCCCTACCCCGCGTGCGCGGCGAACGCCGCATACGCGCGCTCGTCGAAGAGGACGAACCTGACCTCCTCGACCGCGGTGTCCGCCGCCCGCACCGTCTCGACGGCGATACGGGCGGCGTCCTCCATCGGCCACCGGTAGACGCCGGTCGAGATGGCGGGGAACGCGACCGTACGGGCGCCGAGTTCGTCGGCGACCCGCAGCGACTCGCGGTAGCAGGACGCGAGGAGCTCCGAGCGGTCCTCGGTGGCGGACCACACGGGCCCCACGGTGTGGATGACCCACTCGGGGTGCAGCCGCCCCGCGGTGGTGGCCACGGCCTGCCCGGTCGGCAGCCCCTTGCCGTAGTGGGAGGCCCGCAGCGCCCGGCACGCCTCCAGGATCTCGGGGCCGCCCCGGCGGTGGATGGCGCCGTCGACGCCTCCGCCGCCGAGGAGGGAGGAGTTCGCGGCGTTGACGATGGCGTCCACGTGCTGGTCGGTGATGTCGCCGCGGACGAGGGCGATGGTGGTGCTCATGGCCCCATTGTGGAGCGTCGGCAGCCGGTCCTCCGGCAACGCCGCCGCGGCCGTCGCCTGCCGCTACCGTGGGGCGGCGGGGGCTTCGGGGCGCGGGTCGACGGGGGTGAGCACTCCGAGGCGGTCCTCGATGTCCTGGGCGGCGGCCAGACACAGGTCCTCCCGGAACGCGCGCCCGACGATCTGCACCCCGGACGGCAGCCCCTCGGCCAGTCCGGTCGGTACGGCCACCCCGGGCACGCCCACGAAGCTGGTCACCGAACACAGGCGCATGCCCGCCCCGACCCGTTGGCGCCCTGCCCTGTCGCGTGACTCCAGACCCGGCTCGACGGGCGGCTCGGTGAACACCGGCCCCAGCAGCAGCGGGTACTCGTCGAGGAACTCCGCCCAGGAGCGGCGGATGCCGAGCCAGGTGCCCATCAGCTTGATGAGCTCGTCGGCGGTCGCGGGCGGGGTCTGCTCCATGGTCATCTCGATGTAGCGGTCTCCGCCTTCGCCGAGCAGCTCCCGCACGGCCGGCCAGGTGGGGGCGAACTCGGTCACGGTGAGCCGGTGGTAGGCCTCCAGCGCCTCGTCCAGCCTCGGCACGTCCGCCACCTCCCGCACGTCGTACCCGGCGTCCCGCAGCGCGTCGGCCGCGGTCTCGACGGCCCCGCGCACCGTGGGGTGGACGCCGTGGCCGCCGGGGTCGGCGACGACCGCGACCTTCACCGGCCCCGGCAGCCGCTCGCCGTACAGCGGTACGGGCACGGCCCGCGGGTCCCGCGGATCGGTCCCGGCCAGCGCCTCGTACGCCAGCCGCAGATCGGCGACGCGGCGGGCCAGGGGCCCGTCGGTGACCAGCAGCTGGGAGGCGGGGCCGGGGTCGTCCCGGCCGAGGACGCGGTGGTCGGCGGGGAACCGCCCGGCGGTCGGCTTCAGCCCCGCCACCCCGCAGAACGAGGCCGGGATCCGTACCGACCCGCCGGAGTCGTTGCCGAGGCCGAGTGCGGCCATGCCGGTGGCGACGGCCACCCCGTCGCCGCCGCTGCTGCCTCCCGGGGTCCGGGCCGGGTCCCACGGGTTGACGGTGTCGCCGAACAACTCGCTGCGGGTGTGCATCCCGGCCAGGACCAGGGTGGGCATGTTGCTGTGCCCGATCGGTATGGCCCCCGCCGCACGCAGCCGTGCCACCGGGGGCGCGTCGGCCGGCGCCACCAAGTCGCGGAAGCGCGGGGACCCGAGCGTGGTCGGTACGCCCTCGACGGCGGTGGTCTCCTTCACGGTGAACGGCACACCGGCCAGCGGGCCCGACGCCTCGCCCGCGGCCCGCCGTCGGTCGGTGCGCGCCGCGGCCTCCCGGGCGCGCCCGGCCAGCAGCTGGGTGACCGCGTTCATCCGCGGGTTGACCTCGGCGATGCGGTCCAGGTGACTGTCGACCAGTTCCACGGCCGAGATGTCTCCGTCGCGAACCGCCGCCGCCTGGGCGGCGGCTGACATCTTCCACAGGGCGTTCTGCACGGCCCCTGTCCTTCCCGTTCACGTTCCGATGCGCTTGCATCGGAACCGTAGCCTAGGATCGATGCAAGCGCATCGGGAAAGGCGACGAGGGGGAGACCGGGCATGCCACGGCAAGTGGACCACGAGGGCCGACGCCGCCGGATCGCCGAGGCCATCTGCCTCATCGCCGACGAACGCGGGCTGGAGGGCGTGACGCTGCGCGATGTCGCCGCCGTCGCGCAGGTCTCCATGGGGGCTGTTCAGCGCTGCTTCCGCAGCAAGGACGAGATGCTCCTGTTCGCCGTCGGCCACATCGGCGAGCGGATCACCGAACGCGTGCGGGCCCGGCCGGGCAGCGGCCCGGACCGGTCGCCCGCCACGGCCCTGGGCCACGCGGCCACCGAGGTCGCCCTGCTCCGCGAGGAACACCGCGCGGAGGCCCGGGTCTGGCTCGCCTTCGTCGCCCAGGCCGCCGTCAGCGAGCCGCTCGCCGAGACCCTGAGGGTCAGCTACGCGGCCCTGCAGGACCTCTTCGCCCGCCTCATCACAGAGGCCACGGAGGCCACAGCGGCCACAGAGGCCACGGAGGGTGCGGCCGCGCCGCCCGAACCACGGCGCGAGGCGCGGGCCCTGCTCGCCCTCGCGGACGGCCTCACCAGCCACGTACTCATCGGCCACCTCACCCCCGAGGAGGCCGATGAGATCCTGCGCACGCATCTGGCCGGTCTCTGGGAGCGCCTTGGCGCCACGACGCGGCCCGGCACCGCGTGATCAGGCGAGCGGACTACGGCCGGGCGGGCGGGCCGACGCGCTCCGTGGGCCCGCCGAACGGGAGGAAGGTCGTACGGGTGGCAAGGAGCCAGACGCCGTTCTCCTTGCGGAAGGTGTCCTCGTAGTGCCCCACATTGGCGGGCAGTCGGGGCGGCAGCATGCCGCCGGTGTAGCCGTCGACGCGGTAGGTCGCGAAGTAGGACGTGGCGGTGGCCGTCGTCGGGGAATCGACGGTGACCAGGACGTTCGTACACATCCGCCGCGACAGCCGGTCCGCCGGCCGCGACCCGAAGTAGTCCCGCAGCGCCCCTTGCCCCTCGATCCGTCGGGCGCCCTGCGGCCACTCCCACACCCCGTCGGGCGTGAAGAGCTCCGCCACGGTGGCGGGGTCACCGAGGTCGAGACGGCGGAGGAATTCGACGATCAGCCGCTCGCAGGCGCGCTCGGCGAGCAGATGGGCCAGGGGGCCCAGGGCATGGGGGCCGGTCGGGGCTTCGTTGGGCATCTCCATTTCCTAGCAGCGCCGCAGGCTGTATGACGACGGGTTTTCCGGGGCACGCGACCGCATGACCACCGTTGAAGATCCCCACGGCAGGGGCGTTACGCCACGAGGGGCCCGCCGTACGCGGCACAGCGCGCACGGCGGTGAGGCGCGTCTCATACGGCGGGCGGGCCCGGTGCGACGGCCCGCGACACCGCGGCGAGCAGCGTCTCGACCTCGGCGCCCCAGCGGGAGCTGATGACCAGGTGGCGGGACGGATCGACCCACAGCAGGTGGCCGCCGCCGTTGCCGCGGGCGCAGCGCCCGGTGGCGGGGGCGGCCGGCCATACGGTGCGGTGGTCGTTGAGCCACCAGGACAGGCCGTAGTTGGGCTTGTGCCGGCACGGGGTCCACATCTGCTCGATCCAGCGGGCGGAGACGACCTGCCTGTGGCCCCACCGTCCGCCGCGCAGACACAGGTGCCCGATGCGGGCCAGGTCGAGCGCGCTGATCCACAGGCCCCCGCCCCAGTGGGCGCCCCCGGAGACCACCGGCACGCGGACGCCGTCGATGTCCGTGAAGGAATGGGCGTAGCCGTGCCAGGACCAGGACGACGAGGCGCCGATGGGGGCCATGACGCGGTCCCGCAGAACGTCCGGCAGCGCCCGGCGGAACAGGGCGGTGAGCGCCAGAGCGGTCAGGTTCACGCGGACGTCGTTGTACGCCCAGCCCTCACCGGGCGGCCCGCCGGGCGACTCGGTGCCCTCCCGGGTGCTCTGCGCGTCCACCGATGTCGGTTTGGACCACAGCTCGCCCTCCCACTGGCTCGTCTGGTCCAGCAGATGGCGCCAGGTGATGCCCCGCCCGTGGGCGTCGGCGAACTGCGGCAGCCCGACGCGGACGGCGACCGGCTCGTCGAGGATCAGCATCCCGTCGTCGTGGGCGACGCCGGCCACCAGCGCCAGCACGCTCTTCGTCGCGCTGTACGCCATCTCCACGCGCGTCGGGTCCCCCCAGGACCCGACCACCGCCCCGCGCCGGACGACGACCCCGCTCGCGCCGCCGCCGTCCAGCAGCGGGCCGATGACCTCCCGGTGCGAGTCGTCGGCCACTTGGGCGGCGAGATACGACGCCATGTCCTCGACGCCGGGCACGGGCCGCCCGGCCTGCTCCCGGACCGCCCGCGCCACGGCCTCCGCGTCCACGCCCTCCCAGGGATCCCCGGCGCCGACCGCCTCGTCCAGGCCCGCAAGTGCCTTGTCCATTCCCGACCTTCGCCCCTCCCGCGACCGCCGTGCGCGGTCGACCCGCTGATGAGAATCCTCTCCCCGCGGTTTCCCGGTGCCGGAGCCGCTGACCCCGCGGCTTCCCGTCTCAGACGCGGGCGATCAGCGCGTACCGTTCATCGCTCACCGGCCCGCCCCACAGCTCGCCGTCGCCGCCGAGGTCCCAGGCGCGCACCTCGGTCACCAGGGGGCGGACGGCGGCTGTCAGGTCTTCGGCGGTGATCCCCTGGTGCCAGGGCAGGGTTCCGGCGCCGGCCACGTACGGCACGCCGCTCTGCCCGGACTCGCGCCACCGTCCCTCGACCAGGACGAGGGTGCCGCCGGGGCGCAGCCGCGCGGTCCACTGGCGCAGGGCCGCGTGCGGGTCGGGCAGGGTCCACAGCAGGTGGCGGCAGAGCAGCGCGTCGAAGCGGTCTTCGCCGGTGGGCGGCTTGGCGGCGTCCCCGACGAGGAAGGTGCCGGTGAAACCGGCGGCGGTGAGCTTGGCGTGGGCCTGCTCGACCATGCGGGGTGAGAGGTCCACGCCGGTGACCTGGTGCCCGGCCTCCGCCAGCAGGTGCGCGAGCGAGCCGGTGCCGCAGCCCACGTCCAGGACGCGGGACGGGGCGGGTGGCATCCAGCGATCCAGGAGGCGGGCCCACGCCTGGCGGGTGTTCTTGGCCCGCAGGCCGTGATCGGGCTCGTCGTCGAAGTCGGCCGCGGCGGCGTCCCAGTAGGCGGCGATGGCAGCAGTATCCGTCATGGCCCGATCGTGTCAGCCGCCACTGACAACGCCAGGAAACGCGGGGCCGTAATACGACGTCACGGCACCGCGCGGCGCCCGGGTACGTGCTCAGCCGCTGATGCCGAGGGCCGCCGCGTGGCTCTCCAGGCGCTCGGCGGCCAGGGTGGTGGCGGAGGCGTCGTCGCGGGAGGTGGCGACGACCAGGGCGCGGCCGGCCAGGGTGTGGGCGCGCTGGTGGAGGGCGGTGATGCGGGCCGGGGTGGTGGTGGTCGTGGTGGGGGCGGCGCGGAAGGGGGAGCGGCCGTCGCGGAGGCGGGTGATCTGGTCGGTGAGGCGCTGGGCGGCGGTGTCGAGGGCGGGGGCGGGGGTGAGGGCGCGCAGCTCGTCCGTCACGGTCAGCAGCGCGGTGAGGTGACCCGCCAGCTGGATGTCCAGCTCCTCCTCGCGGGAGCGGTGGGGGAAGTCGAGCCTGGGCTCGGCCATGGTGTGGACCGACTTGGTGCGGATCGGCTCGTACATGGATGGCCTCCAAGGGATCTCAGGAGGCCATCCTAACTTAGACTCTGTCTAAAGTTGAGCTCCTGCTAAGGGTAGGATCCGCCGTGTGATCGAACTGCGGGTGCTGACACCGGACGACTGGGCCATCTGGCGGCAGCTGCGGCTCGCCGCGCTCGCGGACGCGCCGTACGCGTTCGGGTCCCGGCTCGCGGACTGGCAGGGCGACGGCGACCGCGAGGAGCGGTGGCGCGCCCGGCTGGAGATCCCCGGCTCGCACCACCTCGTGGCCGTGCTCGACGGGCAGTCGGTCGGGATGGTCAGCGGGGTGCCCGGCCCGCGTGACGGCGTCGTCGAGATCATCTCCATGTGGGTCGGCCCCGCCGCGCGCGGGCACGGGGTGGCCGAGCGGCTGGTGGGGGCCGTGGAGGAGTGGGCCCTGCGGGCGGGGGCCGGGGTGCTGCGGCTCGATGTCGCGCCGGGCAATGAGCGCGCGATCGCCTTCTACCAGCGGATCGGGCTGGCGGACACCGGAGAGGAAGGCGACCTGCTGCCCAGTGGGGAGCGGAGGATCGTCATGGAGAAGGCGCTCCGGGCCCGCTGAGCGGCGCGGCCGGGACCATGGGCGCGCGGGCCCGCGCGCGGGTGCCACGCGTCAGGGCTGGCTGTAGCCGTCGAGGAACTTGCCGATCCGCGTCACCGCGTCCGCCAGGTCCTTCTTCCCCGGCAGCGTCACGATCCGGAAGTGATCCGGCTCCGGCCAGTTGAAGCCCGTGCCGTGCACGATCATGATCTTCTCGGAGCGCAGCAGGTCGAGGACCATCTGCCGGTCGTCCTTGATCTTGTAGACCGTGGGGTCGAGCCGGGGGAACGCGTACAGCGCGCCCTTGGGCTTGACGCAGGTCACGCCCGGGATCTGGGTCAGCAGGTCATACGCCGTGTCGCGCTGCTCGAGCAGCCGGCCGCCGGGCAGCACCAGGTCCTTGATGGACTGGCGGCCGCCGAGGGCTGCGGCCACCGCGTGCTGGGCGGGCATGTTGGCGCACAGCCGCATGTTGGCCAGGATGGTCAGGCCCTCGAGATAGCTGGCGGCGTGGGCCTTGGGGCCGCAGACCGCGAGCCAGCCGCTGCGGTAGCCCGCGACGCGGTAGGCCTTGGAGAGCCCGTTGAAGGTCAGGGTGAGCAGGTCGGGGGCGATGGCCGCGGTGGGGGTGTGGGTCACGCCGTCGTAGAGGATCTTGTCGTAGATCTCGTCGGAGCAGACGACCAGGTTGTGGCGGCGGGCGAGCTCGGTGAGGCCGCGCAGCATCTCCTCGTCGTAGACCGCGCCCGTCGGGTTGTTCGGGTTGATGATCACCAGGGCCTTGGTGCGGTCGGTGACCTTGCGCTCGATGTCGTCGAGGTCGGGCATCCAGTCCGACTGCTCGTCGCAGCGGTAGTGCACGGCGGTGCCGCCGGAGAGCGAGACCGCGGCGGTCCACAGGGGGTAGTCGGGGGAGGGGACCAGGACCTCGTCCCCGTCGTCGAGCAGGCCCTGCATCGCCATCTGGATCAGCTCGGAGACGCCGTTGCCCAGGTACACGTCCTCGACGTCCAGGTCGATGCCCTTGGTCTGGTAGTGCTGCATCACCGCGCGCCGGGCGGACAGCAGCCCCTTGGCGTCGCCGTATCCGTGTGCCCCGCCGAGGTTGCGGAGCATGTCCTCCAGGATCTCCGGCGGGCACTCGAAGCCGAAGGTCGCGGGGTTGCCGGTGTTGAGCTTGAGGATGCGGTGACCGGCAGCCTCCAGCCGCATCGCCTCCTCGAGCACCGGACCCCGGATCTCGTAGCAGACGCCTGAGAGCTTCGTGGACTGGATCACCTGCATGTCGGCCACCTTACGGCGGTGTAACCGGGACCGCTCGGTGTTCTTCGCCACGTCGACGGCGTAAGGCGGTGCAAGGGGGCGTCCTTGGGCGGATGGGACGGCCGCGCGCGCCGGGTAACGAGTCTGTTTCCCGGGGTGATTTCCGTGCCCGAAGGGTTGGCCCGGACGGGACGGCTGGCTATCGTTCACGCACTTCAACGAATCGTTCCGCTGAACGAATAGCGGAGAAGGGTGGCCGGCCCATGTCCGACACCTCACCCCGGCACGCCCCGGGGGCGGCCGGGATACCCCGCCGGTCACTGCTCGCGGGCGCGGCGGCGAGCGGCGCCGCGCTCGGCGCGTCCTGGCTGCTCAGCGGCTGCTCGGGCGCGGCCTCCGCGTCCCCGTCCGACGCCCTGCCCACCGCCGGACCGACCGGCCGCCCCGACCGCGGCGGCACCCTGCGCATCGCCCGGCCGCCCGCCTCCGACGCCGAGACCCTGGACCCGGCGAGCTCCCTGTCCGCGTACGAATACCTGGGCGCCCTCTACAACCGGCTGGTGCGGATCGGCCCCGACGGCGCCCTCGCCCCCGACCTCGCCGAGTCCTGGGAGCCCGACGACAGGGCCCGCACCTGGACGTTCCGGCTGCGCCGCGGCGTCACCTTCCACGACGGCCGCGCCTTCACCTCCGCCGACGCCGCCTACACCCTGCGCCACATCCTCGACCCCAAGACCGCCTCCCCCCAGGCCGGCGTGCTGGCCCCGCTGGTCGACCCCAAGCGGCTGCGCACCCCCGACGCCCACACCCTCGTCGTCCCCCTGAAGGCCCCGAACGCCGAGTTCCCGAGCCTGCTGACCAACTACAACTGCTACGTCGTCCCCGACGGCAGCGCCGCCTCCATCGGCCGCACCGGCATCGGCACCGGCCCCTTCAAGCTGGTCTCCTTCACCGCCGCCGGGCCCGGCCGGATCACCGCCTACACGGACCACTGGGCCGGCCGCCCCGTCCTGGACGCGATCGACTTCTACTCCGTCGCCGACATGCAGGCCCGCTCCAACGCCCTGCTCGCCGGCCAGGTCGATCTGCTCTCCCAGACCAACCTGGACTTCGCCACCGCCCGGGTCGTCGCCAACTCCTCCCGCGCCACCGTGGCCCGGGCGAAGAACGCCCAGTGGTACGTGCTGCCGATGCTCACCACCGACAAGCCCTTCACGGACGTACGGGTGCGGCAGGCGATGAAGCTCGCCTACGACCCCGAGCACGTCCTGAAGGTCGCCCTCCAGGGCGCGGGCACCGCCGGCTGGGACAACCCCGTGCCGCCCAGCGACCCCGGCCATCTCGCCGGCCACCCGGCCCACGACCCCGAAAAGGCCCGCCACCTGCTCAAACGGGCGGGCCACGACCGGCTCGCGGTCGACCTCTACACCTCCTCCTACGACCCGATCTTCACGCCAATGGCCCTCGCCTACCAGGAGTCCGCGGCGCGGGCCGGCATCCGGATCCGGGTGAAGACGGCCGCCGCCGACTCGTACTACACCCAGATCTGGATGAAGAAGCCGCTCATGGCCACCTACTGGTACACCGGCCGCCCCATCGACCAGCTCCTCAACCAGGTCTTCCGGAGCGGCTCCTCGTACAACGAGACCGCCTGGGCCGACAAGGACTTCGACGCCCTGCTGGACCGGGCCCGCGGCGAGACCGACGACGGGCGGCGCCGCGAGCTCTACCAGCAGGCGCAGGCCGCGGTGATCGAGCGCGGCGGGGCGATCACCCCGATGTTCGCCGACCGGCTCGTCGGCATCTCCCGCAAGGTGCGCGGCTACGCGGAGCACGGCTTCGAGTTCGACTACCTCGGCATCGGGCTGAAGGGGGCGTGAGGGGCGTGCTCTCCTTCGTCGTACGACGGGTCGTGGCCGCGCTCGGCACGCTCCTGCTCTCCTCCGTCCTGGTCTTCCTCGCCGTCCAGGCCCTGCCCGGCGACGTCGCCACCCAGGTGCTCGGCAAGGACGCCACCCCCTCCGCCGTCGCCGCGCTGCGCGACAAGCTCCACCTCGACCAGCCCGCCTGGGAGCGTTACGCCGAGTGGGTGAAGGGCGCGCTCCACGGCGACTTCGGCACCTCGCTCGTCAACGCCAAGCCGGTGGGCGGCGAGGTCTCCCAGTACCTCGGCAACTCCGCGCTCATCGCCGTCGTCACCGTCCTCTTCGCGGTCACCGGCTCGCTGGTGCTCGGCGTCGTCGCGGGCCTCTACCGCGACCGCTGGCCCGACCACCTCATCTCCACCGTCAGCCTGATCGGGATGAGCGTCCCCGAGTTCGTCGTGGCCACCGTGCTGGTGCTGCTCTTCTCCATCACCGTCCCCGTCCTGCCCGCCGTGGTGCTCTACGGGCCCGAGGCGAGCGTCGGACAGCTGCTCCCGGCCGTCTGGCTGCCCGCCGCCTCGCTCGCGATCGTGATGGCCGCCTACATCGTGCGGATGGCCCGCACCTCGGTCATCGACGTCATGGCCGGCGAGTACGTCACCACCGCCCGGCTCAAGGGGCTGTCCACCTGGCGCGTGGTCACCCGCCACGCCCTGCCCGGCGCGCTGCTGCCCACCCTGCACGTCATCGCCCTCAACGTGGCATGGCTCGTCGGCGGCGTCGCCGTCGTCGAGAACGTCTTCAACTACCCGGGCATCGGCAAGCTGATGCTCTCCTCCGTGCAGAACCGCGACCTGCCCGTCATCCAGGCCATCGCCCTGATCAGCGCGGTCGTCTACGTCTGCTGCAACCTGGCCGCCGACCTCGGCGCCATGGCCCTCAACCCCAAGCTCAGGACCCGAGGAGGGCGGACCCGATGAGCACCCTGAAGACCCCCGACGCCGTTGTCCCGGCCGGGCCGGCCGCCGCACCGCCCGGCCTCGCCGCCCGCACCTGGCGCACCGTACGCTCCTCCCGCGCCGCCACCATCGGCCTTGCGATCGTCGCCGTCCACCTCCTGATCGCGCTGCTCGCGCCCGTGCTGACCCCGTACCAGCCGACGGCAGGCGACGCCGCGCACGCCCTGCTCGGCCCCGGCGCCGACCACTGGGCGGGCACCGACAGTTACGGCCGCGACGTGCTGGCCCGGGTGCTGTACGGCGGGCGGTACGCGCTCGGCGTCTCGGTCGCCGCGACCGTGCTGACCCTCGCCCTGGGCACCGTCCTCGGCTGCGCGGCCGCGCTGCGCGGCGGCTGGCTGGACGACGTGCTGATGCGGGTGCTGGACGCCGTGCTGTCCATCCCCTCGATCCTCGCCCTGCTGGTCGTCGTCACCGCGCTCGGCACCGGGCCCGCGGTCATCGTGCTCGCCATCGCCGTCGTCTACGTCCCGCAGGTCGTACGGGTCGTCCGCGGCGCCGCGCTGGCCGTCGTGCCCGCCGACTACGTCACCGCCGCCCGCGCCCGCGGCGAGCGGACCTGGTCGATCCTGTGGCGCGAGGTGCTGCCCAACATCACCGACGTGGTGTGCGTGGAGTTCGCGATGCGCGCCTCGTGGGTGGTGCTGCTGATCAGCTCCCTGTCCTTCCTCGGCTTCGGCGCCAACCCGCCCACCCCCGACTGGGGGCTGATGGTCGCCGAGAATCGCACCGCCATCACCGTCGTGCCGATGGCGAGCCTGGCGCCGATCATCGCCCTGGCCACGCTCGTGATCGGGCTCAACCTCGCGGCCGACGGCCTGTCCAAGGCGTGGGGCGTGGACCGGATACGGGAGGGCTCCTGATGACCACCACCTCCGCGATCGACCCCGTCGACCCTGTGGACCCCGCCGCCCCCGCCGTCCCCGTCGTCTCCGTTGACGGACTGTCCGTCGCCTACCGCTCCGGGGGCCGGGACGTCCCCGTCGTCCACGAGGTCGGCTTCGACCTGTGCCCCGGCCGGACCCTCGCCCTCGTCGGCGAGTCCGGCAGCGGCAAGTCGACCGTCGCCGCGACCCTCCTCGGACATCTGCGGCACGGCTCGCGGATCACCGCGGGCACGGTGCGGGTCGGAGGCGAGGACGTCTTCGCCCTCCCGGCCAGGGAGCTGCGGCGGCTGCGCGGCGGCACGGTCGCCATGGTCGCGCAGAACGCCGGGCACGCGCTGACCCCCTCGATGCGGGTCGGCCGGCAGATCGCGGAGGCCCTGCGCGGCGACGCGGCCGCCGGCCCCGCCGCCGTCACCGACCTCCTCGAACAGGTCCGCCTCCCGCGCCCCGCCGAACTCGCCCGCCGCTACCCGCACGAGCTCTCCGGCGGGCAGCAGCAGCGCGTCGCCATCGCCATGGCCATCGCCGCCCGCCCCAAGGTCCTCGTCCTCGACGAACCCACCACCGGCCTCGACGTCATCACCCAGCGCGGCGTCCTGGACCTGCTCGCCGCGCTGCGCGACGAACTCGGCCTCGCCGCCGTCCTGGTCAGCCACGACCTGGGCGTCGTCGCCCACATGGCCGACGAGGTCGCGGTGTTGCGCGCGGGCCGGGTCGTGGAGGCCGCGCCCACCCGCCGCCTCTTCGCCGCGCCCGCCGACCCGTACACCCGGCGGCTGCTGGCCAGCGTCCCGCGCCTGTCCGACTCAGGTCTCGCCCTCGTGGCCGAGGACGGCACCCGCGAGATCCGGCCCAGGGCCCAGGTGCCCGCCGACGCCCCGGAGGCGGTCGCCGTCCGCGACGTCACCATCGACTACGGCGCGAGCCGCGCGGTCCACGGCGTGTCGTTCCAGGTGCGGCGCGGGGAGGTGCTGGCGCTGGTCGGCGAGTCCGGCAGCGGCAAGTCCACGCTGGCGTGGTCGCTGGCGGGGCTGCGGGCGCCGTCGGGGGGTGAGATGACCGCGGCGGGGGCCGCCGGGACGGGCGGCGGCCTTCCCGGGCCCGACGGCGACCTGGCCCGCCCGGCACGTCATCGGCCGCTCTCCCTGCGACGCAAGGTTCAGCTGGTCTTCCAGAACGCCGACACGTCCCTGAACCCCCGGCGTTCGGTGGGCGAGGCGGTACGGCGCCCGCTGCGCTTCTTCGGCACGGCGCCCTCCCGTACGGCGGCCGCCGCCCGCGCCCGGGAGCTCATCGCCGACGTACGCCTGGACCCGGCCCTCGCCGACCGGCTCCCCGCGCAGCTCTCGGGCGGGCAGCGGCAGCGGATCGGCATCGCGCGGGCGCTGGCCGGCGAGCCCGGCGTACTGATCGCCGACGAGATCACCACCGCGCTCGACGTCTCCGTCCAGGCCGAGGTGCTGCGCCTGCTGGACGACCTGCGGCGTGAGCGCGAGCTCGCCTGCCTGTTCATCAGCCACGACCTGGCCGTGGTGCGGGGGATCGCGGACCGGGTGGTGGTGCTGCGGCACGGCGTCGTGGTCGAAGAGGGCCCCACGGAGGCGGTCTTCGCGGCCCCGGGCCACCCCTACACGCGCCGCCTCATGGCCGCCGCGCTGGAGCCGGACCCGGACCCCGACCCCGACCCCGACCCGGAGCCGCCCGAGGCGGCCGACGACTGGCAGGACGCGGCCGAGCCGCACGACACCTGGACCGACCTGGGCGGCGGCCACCGCGTCCGCCGCTGGCGTCCGCGAGTAAGGAGCGTCAACCCGTGAGGTACCGCGACCGGTTCGACCGCGAGGTGCGGGTGGAGGACGTCTGGATTCCCACCCGGGACGGCACCCGGCTGCACGCGCGGATCTGGCGGCCTGTCGACTCGGCCGCGGACCCCGTCCCCGCGCTGCTGGAGTACCTGCCGTACCGCAAGAGCGACTGGACCGCCCCGCGCGACGCGCAGCGCCATCCCTGGTACGCCGGGCACGGCTACGCCTCCGTCCGGGTCGATCTGCGCGGCAGCGGGGACTCCGAGGGCGTGATGCTCGACGAGTACACGGAGACCGAGCTCGCCGACGGGGTCGACGTCGTGGAGTGGCTGGCCGCCCAGCCGTGGTGCACGGGCAAGGTCGGGATGTTCGGGATCTCGTGGGGCGGGTTCAACTCCCTCCAGATCGCCGCCCTGCGCCCGGAGCCGCTGAAGGCGATCGTCACCGTCTGCTCGACCGACGACCGTTACGACAACGACGTCCACTACACCGGCGGCGCCGTCCTCGGCATCGACATGCTCGCCTGGGCCGGCACCATGCTCGCGTTCACGGCCCGCCCGCCGGACCCGGCCACCGTGGGCGAGGACCGGTGGCTGCCCATGTGGCGGGAGCGGCTGGAGGCGCTGGAGCCGTATCTGCACACCTGGCTGGCGCACCAGGAGCGGGACGGCTACTGGCGCCACGGCAGCGTCTGCGAGGACTACGGCGCCATCGACGCGGCGGTCCTCGCGGTGGGCGGCTGGGCCGACCCGTACCGGGACACCGTGCTGCGGCTGGTCGAGCACCTCGACGCGCCCGTACGGGGGCTGATCGGGCCCTGGTCGCACCAGTACCCCGACCGGGGCCTGCCGCCGGGCCCGGCGATCGGCTTTCTGCAGGAGACGCTGCGCTGGTGGGACCACTGGCTCAAGGGCGTGGACACCGGGACCACCGGGGTCATGGCGGACCCCGCCCTGCG
The DNA here is from genome assembly GCF_042959105.1 of Streptomyces sp. NPDC007917. Taxonomy (NCBI): domain Bacteria; kingdom Bacillati; phylum Actinomycetota; class Actinomycetes; order Kitasatosporales; family Streptomycetaceae; genus Streptomyces; species Streptomyces sp. NPDC007917. The sequence continues at coordinate 57,702 of NZ_JBIBKK010000009.1, read as the reverse complement.
CTCGTGGATCAACGACCCGGTGCCGCCCGCGACCCACTACCCGACCATGCCCGGCCGCTGGGTCGCCGACGACGCCTGGCCCACCCCGGCCGTCACCTGGGACGAGCGCCCGCTGGGCGGCGACGGCGCGGAGCCGGTGACCGTGCGCTCGCCGCTGCACACCGGCGTCGACGCGGGCCGCTTCTTCCCCTTCGGCAACGCCACCGACCTGCCGCCCGACCAGCGCGAGGAGGACGGCCGCTCCGTCTGCTTCGACTCCGCGCCGCTGACCGGCCGCGTGGAGATCCTGGGCCGCCCGCGCGTCCGGCTGCGTCTGGACAGCGCCACGCCGCGCGCGCATGTCATCGCGCGCGTCTGTGACGTCGCGCCCGACGGCTCCTCGACCCTGGTCACCCGGGGCGTGCTCAACCTGCTGTCCCGGCACGGCCGGGACAAGGCGGTGGAGTGGGTGCCGGGGACGTACGAGGACGTGGAGTTCGAGCTGAACGCCATCGGCTACGCCTTCCCGCCCGGCCACCGCATCCGTGTCGCGCTCAGCGACCAGTACTGGCCGTGGGTGTGGCCGCACGGCGAGCGCGGCGCGCTGAGCGTGCGCCCCGCGGACAGCGCCGTACTCCTGCCCGTACGCGACCCGGGCGCCGACGCCGGCCGCCCGCCGGTCACCTTCGAGGAGCCGGAGCAGGCCCCGCCGCTCCCGGTGACCACCGAGCCGCCCGCCGGGCGCCGCCCCGAGCGGGTGGTGCGGCACGACGTGGCGACCGGGGAGTGGACCCTGGAGGTGGACCCCAACTACGGGGGCTCGCGCACCTACCCCGACGGGCTGCGCTACGAGGAGAGCGCCCTGGAGACATACCGGATCCGCGGCGGCGACCCGCGCTCGGCCGTGGCAAGCTCCCAGTGGACCATCCGGCTGCGGCGCGGCGACTGGGACGCAGTCGTGGTGACCCGTACCGAACTCCGCGCGACGGCCACGGAATTCATCATGGACAGCAGCCTCGAAGCACGGGCGAACGGAGAGACAGTGGCCAAGCGCACCTGGCACCACACCACCCCCAGGACCTCGGCATGACGTCGGCCGCCGAACGTTCGGGGCGCCCCAAGGCCGCCCGGCGGGCCGTCGCCGCCTCCGAGCGCACCCGGCAGCCCACCGAGGTGCGCCGCCGCCTGATCGTGGAGGCCGCCGTGCCGCTCATCGTGGAGCGCGGTTCGGCGGCGGTGGGCGTACGCGATGTGGCGGCCGCGGCGGGGGTCTCGGTCGGCACGGTCACCTACCACTTCGAGAGCGTCCAGGAAGTCCTCTCCGAGGCGATGGTGCTGCACATCGAGCGCTACTACGCGGCGCTCAGCGAGGCCGCCGCCCGCGCCACCAGCGGCGCCGAGGGGCTGCGGCTGCTCATCGACGCGCTGTTCACCGACGACACCGACCGGCACTGGCGGATGTGGTTCGACTACTGGCACGCGGGCGACCGCGACCAGGCGTTCGCCCGCGGCCAGGCCGAGCGCTACGAGAGCTGGCACGGCGAGATCCGCTCCCTCGTCGAACGCGGCCTGGCCGAGGGAGACTTCGCCCGCGCCGACCCGGCCGACTTCGCCGTACGCTTCGCCGCCCTCGCGGACGGCCTCGCCCTGCAGCGGCTGCGCCAGGCCCCGCCGCTGACCACCCAGGCCGCGCGGCGCCACCTCTACCGGCTGGTGGAGGTAGAGCTGGAGAAGGGCTGAACTCACTCCGTCCGCGTACGCCGCACCGAGCGCCCCGCCAGCACGTCCGTACGCCGCCCGTCCTCGATGACGAAGCGGCCGTCGATGAGGACGTGCGGGATGCCGGTGGGGAGGGTGCGGGGGGAGTCGAACGTGGAGCCCGCGGCGACCGTGTCCGGGTCGAAGAGGACGAGGTCGGCGCGGTAGCCCTCGCGGACCAGGCCCCGGTCGGGGAGGCGGAGCCGGGCCGCGGGGCGGGCGGTGAGGTGGGCCACGCACTCCTCCAGGGACAGCACGCCCAACTCGCGGACGTAACGGCCCAGGTAGTGGGGGAAGGTCCCGTACGCGCGCGGGTGCGGCTTGGCGCCCTGCAGGATGCCGTCGCTGCCGCCCGTGTGCACCCGGTGCTTCATGATCGCCCGGACGTTCTCCTCGTTCCCGGCGTGCTGCAGGATCGTCGAGCCGAGCCGGTCCTCGAGCAGCAGCCGGCGCGCGGTGTCCCACGGCGCCTCGCCGCGTTCGCGCGCCGACTGGGCGACCGTCTTGCCGATGTACGCCGCCAGGGCCGGGTGGCTGACCCCCGAGATCTCGACGGTGTCCCAGTCGACGGGCACCCCATGGCACCCGTCGGCCCCCTCCACCTCCATGACCTGACGAATCCGCTCGGCGGCCGTCCCGTCCCCGAGCCGGTCCAGGATGGCCTGCGGGCCGCCCTCCGCGGCCCAGCTCGGCAGCAGCGCGGCGAGCGTGGTGCAGCCCGGGAGGTAGGGGTAGGTGTCCAGGGTGATGTCGGCGCCCTCGGCGAGCGCCCGGTCCAGCAGCGCGAGCAGCTCGGGGGCGCGGCCCTTGTTCAGGCCGAAGTTCATGGTCGCGTGCGCGAGGTGCAGCGCGCAGCCCGCCTCGCGGGTGAGGGCCACCATCTCCTCGTACGCCTGCAGGGCGCCCGCGCCGTAGGAGCGGTGGTGCGGGCAGTAGTAGCCGTCGTACGCGGCGACGACGCGGCACAGCTCGGTGAGTTCGGCGTCGGACGCGTACATCCCCGGCGTGTACGTCAGCCCGGACGACAGCCCGACCGCCCCCTGCTCAAGCCCCTCCGCGACCAGCCGCTTCATCCGCTCCAGCTCGTCCGGGGCGGCGTCCCGGTCCGCCCAGCCGACCGCGAGCATGCGGACGGTGCCCTGGGGGATGAGATACGCGGCGTTGACCGCGATGCCCTGGCCGTCGAAGCCGTGGTCGAGGCGGTCCAGGTACCCGCCGACGGTGCGCCAGCTGAAGTCGATGTCGGAGCCGTCGCCGTTCCAGCCGGTGATGGCCGTGCGGACCTCGGCGAGGGTGCGGTCGTCGACGGGCGCGTACGACAGGCCGTCCTGGCCGATCACCTCCAAGGTCACGCCCTGGGCGGCCTTGGCGGAGTGGTCCGGGTCGCGCAGCAGGGCGAGATCGCTGTGCGCGTGCATATCGATGAAGCCGGGCGCGAGCGCGAGTCCGTCGGCCTCCACCGCCCGCTGACCTGTCGGGCGCGGCCCGGCGCCCTCCGCCACGATCCGGGCGATCCGTCCGCCCTCGACTGCCACGTCCGCCCGATACCGCGCGCCGCCGCTGCCGTCGACGACGTGCGCGTCGCGAATGACCAGGTCCATGTGCGCTGCCTCTCCCTGTCCCTATCGGTCCGCGCCTCCGGCGCGCTGTCTCCCCACCCACCCGCCCTTGATGGAGGGGAACCCCCAAGCCCCGCCCCTGCGGGCCGACGGCGTCCCGGCGGGGGTGGGGCGGAGCCCCGCAGAAAGGGCGGGCGGGGGGCTAGAAGAACGTGCGGATGTAGTCCGTGACCGTGCCGTCCGCCTCGGTCACCGGGATCAGCTGCCACTTGTCGAAGCTCGTGCAGGGGTGGGAGAGACCGAGGCCCACCCAGTCGCCGACCTCCAGAGGCGTGCCCTCCTCGACCGCGAGCCAGGTGTGCTGGTCGGACAGGCCGGTGACGGTGAGGCCGGTGGCGGGGCGTTCGGTGCCGTCCGGGGAGCGGATGACCTGGGGATCGGGCAGGTCGATGTCGTACGCCGCGTCGCGCTTGCCCGCGTTGAGGAAGGCCTGGCCGGGTTCGGGGCGGGAGACGACCTGGGCCCAGAGGCGGAAGGCGGGGTGCAGGGCGCCTTCGTCGGGGATGCGGTTGAAGGGGGTGATGTGGCGGTAGTGACCGTCGTCGTGGGAGACGTACGCGCCGGAGCGCAGCAGCTTCAGGACGGGGCCGGACAGCTCGGGCAGCTGGGCGAAGACGTCCGCGACCGCGTCGAACCACGCGCTGCCGCCCGCGCTGACCACGATCTCGTCCGCGTCCGCGAACCGGCCCTCCCCGTCGAAGGCGACGGCCAGCGCGGTGAGCCGGCGCAGCCACGCCCGGACCCGCTCGCCGTCCGGCTTCGGCACCTCGCCCTCGTAGCCGGCGACGCCGACGAGGCGCAGGGTCCCGGTGGCCGCGACCGCGTCGGCGACGGCCGTGCAGTCGGCCTCCGTACGGGCGCCGGTGCGGGCGCCGGGGCCCGCGCCGAGTTCGACGACGACGTCGAGGGGGCGGCGGGCGCCGGCCTCGCGCAGGGCCGCGTCCATCAGCTGGACGCCGCGCGGGGAGTCGACGTACGCGATGAAGCGGAAGTCGGGGTCGGCGTCGAGTTCCTGGGCGAGCCAGCCGAGGGCGGCGGCGTCGACGACCTCGTTGGCGAGGAAGATCCGCTGGATGCCGAAGGCGCGGTACATGCGCACATGGGTGGGGACGGCGGCGGTGATGCCCCAGGCGCCGTGGGTGAGTTGGCGCTCGAAGAGCTGGGGGGCGAGGGAGGTCTTGCCGTGTGGGGCGAAGGCCAGTCCGTGGGCGGCGGAGTAGCGCTCCATGGCGGCGAGGTTGTGTTCCAGGGCGTCGGCGGACAGCACCAGGACGGGGGTGGTGAAGCCGCCGGTGAACAGGGAGCGGCGCTCGGCGGCCAGCTCGCCGACCGTACGGCCTTCGGCGCTCGGGGGAAGGCCCTTGAAGCGGTGGTCGACGCGCTCGCGGGCGAGGCGCCCGACGGGGGAGCCGGGCGTGTCGGCGGCGTGGTCGGCGGCCATGGAGCCTCCCATGAAGATCGTGCGTTGCAATATGTGCAACGGTCATTGCGTATGGCGCTTAATGGTGTCTAACATCCCGCCGAGCACCGGGTCAACGGTGCGCGCCACACCCCAGCCACACCCCAGCCGGCAAGGAGTCACCCCTCGTGTCCGTAGACCCCCATGCCGCCGACGCGGGCGAAGACGGAGTCGATGTAGCGTGCCTCGGCGAGTCGATGGTCACCTTCGTGCCGTCCCGCCCGGGCCGGCTCGCCGATGTGCCGGCGTTCTCGCGGGGGATCGGCGGCGCGGAGTCCAACGTCGCCTGCTCGCTCGCGCGCGTCGGACACACCGCCCGGTGGATCAGCCGCGTCGGCGCGGACGGCTTCGGGGACCACCTGGTCGCGGAGATCGCCGCCGCGGGCGTGGACGTCTCGTACGTCCGCCGCGACCCGGAACGGCCCACCGGCATCTACTTCCGCACGGCGGGGGAGCGGGCGCTCGGTGATACGCACGAAGGAGAGGAAACGCTCTCCGAGGTCGTCTACTACCGGGCCGGGTCCGCCGCCTCGGCCATGTCCCCGCGCCTGGTGCCCCGGGAGCGGGCGTGGTCGGGCCGTGTCCTGCACCTCACCGGGATCACCGCGGCCCTCTCCGCCGACTGCCGCGCCCTGATGCGGGAACTCACCACCCGCGCACCGGGCCGCCCCCTCCTCTCGTTCGACGTCAACTACCGCACGGCGCTGTGGCGCGGCCGGGACAGCGGGCTTCTGCTCGACCTCGCCCGCGGCTGCGACCTCGTCTTCGTCGGCGAGGACGAGGCGGTGGCCGCCTGGGGGCTGCGCGGCGCGGAGGCGGTCCGGGCGGCCCTGCCCGAGCCGGCGGTGCTGGTGGTCAAGCAGGGGAGCGCGGGCGCCACGGCGTACACGCGGCAGCCGGACGGCGGCGACGCGGTCACCTTCGAACCGGCCCTGGACGTCGAGGTGGTCGCGTCCGTCGGGGCGGGCGACGCCTTCGCCGCCGGGTTCCTGTCGGGCACCCTGCGCGGGCTGTCCGTCGCACAGCGGCTGCGCCACGGCCATCTGATGGCGGCCGCCGCCCTCACCGTCCCCGGCGACCTCGGCACCCCGCCGTCGCGCGAGCGCGCCGACCGCCTGGTCGCCCTCGACGCCGGCGCGTGGGGGACACTGCGACTCGGCCCCGGCTGGACGGACGCCGGGACCGTATGCGCGGAGGTACCCAACCCATGAGCCAGACCGTCGACCGAGCGCTGAGCATCCTGCCGCTGCTGGCGGAGGGCCCGGCCAACCTGGAGCAGGTGGCCACGCGGCTCGGCGTGCACAAGACGACCGCGCTGCGGCTGCTGCGCACCCTGCACGAGCACGGCATGGTCTACCGGCAGCAGGACCAGCGCTACCGGCTCGGCGCCCGCCTCTTCGCGCTCGCGCAGCAGGCCGTGGAGAACCTGGACGTGCGCGAGATCGCCCACCCGTATCTGGTCGAGCTCAACGAGCGGTGCGGGCACACCGTCCACCTCGCGGTGTACGAGGAGAACGAGGTGCTCTACATCGACAAGGTGGAGAGCCGCTACCCGGTCCGGATGTACTCGCGGATCGGCAAGCCCGTCGCCATCACCGTCGCCGCGGTCGCCAAGCTGCTGCTGGCCGATCTGCCCGAGGCGGAGCGGCGCGCGGTCGCCGAGCGGCTGCGGTACCCCGCCTACACCCCGCGCTCCACCCCGAACGCCGCCGCCTTCCTGGAGGAGTTGGCGACCGTACGGGAGCAGGGCTGGGCCACCGACCTCGGCGGCCACGAGGAGTCGATCAACTGCGTGGGGGCACCCGTCCGGGGTGCGGACGGTCGGGTCGTGGCCGCGTGTTCGGTCTCCGCGCCGAACGTCGTGGTCTCCGCCGAGGAACTGCTCGAACTGCTGCCGCTGGTGCGCCGTACCGCGGACGCGATCAGCCGCGAGTACTCGGGCAGCGCCCCGCCCGACGGGCCGGACGCCGACGAGCCGGTCCCTGCTGACGAGTAGCCGACAACCAACCGACAGACAAGCCGAGGAAAGTCACCCATGAGCGAGAAGCTTCAGAAGATCGCGATCACCCCGGACACCCACACCGCGCCCCCCGCCAAGTTCTCGCACGGTGTCAAGAAGGGCAACATCCTCCAGGTCGCCGGGCAGGTCGGCTTCGGCCCGGCGGTCCCGGGCCAGGCGCCCGCCCCCGTCGGGCCCGGCTTGCGCGAGCAGACCCTGCAGACCCTGCGCAATGTGCAGTCCGTCCTGGAGGCGGGCGGGGCGAGCTGGGAGGACGTGGTGATGGTGCGCGTCTACCTCACCGACACCGCCCACTTCGCCGAACTCAACGAGATCTACAACGAGTTCTTCGCGGACCTGAAGGAGGCCCCGGCGGCCCGTACGACCGTCTACGTCGGTCTTCCGGCCGGGCTGCTCATCGAGATCGACGCGCTCGCCGTCCTCGGCTGACGCGCCTGTGGCGGGCGGGGCACGCCGCGTCCGCCACACTCCCCACTCTCCTCCACCCCCCCGCCACCGTCGAAGCAGGAACCCACCCGGAGTAGGTGGTCGACCGTAACGACGGCGGATCTCTCCGAGCGGGACACGCGCCTCGTCGTCTAGGGCGACCCGGGAGGTCAGCCGCCTATGGTGACGCGGCGGTCCAGCTCTGACCGTCGCCTTCACCGCATTCGCTCGTCCGCAGTTGATAGCCGTTGTTCTCCAAGGGGGAGTTGGCGTCTTCCAGGCAGAGGCCGGTCTTCATGTTGTGCAGCGTGGAATTCTCCCCGGAGAGATCCCACCGCTGATAATCGCCTTCATTGCATGAATACGTGTACACCTCGCCGGATTCGTTACTGTCCAGGCAGAGGTCAGTCGCCACATCACGCAGTTCGAACTCTTCCCCGGAGACATTCCACTTCCCCTCCTCGCTCCCATTGTCGGAGCAGTCACCCAAGTGTGGGCCACCGGAGCCGCTGCCGCTCAAGCAGAGATCAGCCGCCACGTTGCGCAGCACGGAACTGTCGCCGGAGACGTTCCACTTCTGGCGATCGCTGCTGTCGCATTCGATGGCGCGCAACGTGCCGTCGGGGTCGCCGTCCAGGCAGAGACCGGTTGCCGAATTGCGCAGTACGGACTTGTTGGATATCTTCCACCTTTGCTGATCGTCGCGACCGCATGTGGACATGCTCAGCTCACCGGCATCGTCACTGCCCAAGCACATATCGCTTGCCGCGTCACGCAGACTGAACCTCTTCCCGGACGCAGTCCATTTCTGGTAACCGCCACCATTGCAATCGAATGCGTAGGCTTCTTCGTCGCCGTTACTGTCCAGGCAATGTCCGGTCGCCGCGTTGGTGAATATCTTCACGGTCGAGTCAAATGCTTTTGGGGGCGCCGCGGCCTGCGCTGGGGGGTTCGCGGAGGAGGTCTTTTCCTGCGAGGTCTCCCGCGACGGGGTCTTCTGCGATGAGGATTTCTGCGAGTCGTCCGGGGAGGCGCCGTCGTTCTTTCCGTCGCCCCGGTTCGGGAGCCAGATGAGGGCGGCGGCGGCGACGGCGACCGCGACGATGGCGAGCGCCGCAAGGCCTGTTACCAGTCGGCGCCTCCTGGGATTCCCCGGCCGCGCCCCGGATCGCGGGTCGTAGACGGTTCTCGGGGGTATGGGCGGCGAGGAGGGCGTCTGGGCCGACGGCTGAGGTGGCATGGGGGGTGCGGGCGGCGCGGGCGCGGGGACGGGCGCGGGCGCGGGAAGGAAGGCCGGGGGCAGCCAGCCGGCGGTCGGAAGCACCTCGGTCAGGCCGAGCCGGGCTCCGGCCTCCCGGCAGAGGGCCACCACCTCGGCGGGCGTGGGCCGCGCTTCGGGGTCCTTCGCCAGGCAACGGCTGATGACGGGCCGTATTTCCTCCGGGCAGGCGGTGAGATCGGGCTCGTCGCGATCGATGCGGTAGAGCACGGCCGGGCCCGGCCCCTCCCCGAATGGATGGACGCCGGTCGCGGCGACATGCGAGGTCAGGCCCAGCGCGAAGACATCGATGGCCGGGGTCACCGGAGCGGCACCCCTGAGCTGTTCCGGGGCCATGAACGTAGGGGTGCCGATACGCATGTCGGTGCCGGTCAGCGGAGTGGCCTCGGCGGCCCGCGCGATCCCGAAGTCGATGACCGCCGGGCCGTCCGGCGCCAGGATGACATTTCCCGGCTTGAGGTCCCGGTGGGTGATCTGCAGTGCGTGGATGGCCTCCAGGGCGTGGGCGATGCCCGCGGTCAGCTGCAGGGCCACGCCTGTTGGCAGCGGTCCGTGGGTGGCCACCGCCAGCGCGAGCGAGAGGCCCGGGGCGTACTCGGTGGCCAGCCAGGGCACCGGCCCTCCGGTGTTGCTGTCCACGACCGGCAGGATGTAGCGGCCCCGCACCTGGCGGCTGGCGCGCACCTCCTGCTCGAACCGCTGCCGGAACTTCGGGTCCTCGGCGAACTCGGGATGCACCACCTTCAGGGCGATCGGCTGCCCGCCCCGTGTGGCGGATAAGTACACCGTCCCCATTCCGCCCGCCCCCAGCCGCCCGTGGAGCGCGTAACCCGCGATGTCACGCGGATCTCCCGGATTCAGCGGCCGAATTCCCGCCACGCGATCCCCTCCCTCTCAACCCCTGGCATACGCGTGACGAGGCACGGCCAGCCAACTACCGTAGAACCAGCGTAAAATACCCCGATCATCAGACCGGCGGCGCGACGGGCGGTCCCCGCCGCTCAGCCACGCGCGCGGGATCGGGCCTGGTGGAGCCGGACCTTGGTGCGGTTCCCGCAGCGGGTCATCGAGCACCAGCGCCGGTTGTGCGCGGGTGAGCGGTCCACGAAGCGCAGGGCGCAGCGCTCGGAGCCGCAGATACGGACTCGTCGTATCTCCGGGGAGAGCAGCAACCCGATCGCGTCTTGGGCCACGAGGCCAAGGCCCCCCGTCGCGTCCTCGGCAGCGCGCGGCGCGCTGCTCGACGCCAACTGACCTTCCTCTATGACCAGTTGGAACACGGTGCGGGGGGCCGCGACCGACGCCTCGTTGAGGACGGCGATGTCGGCGTGGGCCGGCAGCTCGCCGCCCGCCGCGCACAGCACCGCGCGGTCGATCGCCTCGCGCAGCGCCACCGCCGAGCGCAGCACGGACTCGGGTACGCCGCAGGTCCCGTCCGCGAGCAGATCGACGCCCCGCAGCCAGCGCACCAGGTCGTCCGGCTCGCGCAGGGTTTCCCGGGGTGGCGCCTTCCAACGGTCGCGGAGGGTGTTGACGAAGTCCAGGCACACGCGTCCGCCGTACCAGAGCCATTCGTCATCCGCCGTCATGGATCTATTGTCCACTGCTCGTCACGCTACTAACCTCCTATGAGGGTTAGTAAGCGCGAGACGGGAGGGTGCGGCCATGAGCACAGCGACGGCGACCACAGGCGTCGCCCAGGTCAACGGGATCCGGCTGCACTACACGCGCGCGGGCTCAGGGTCGCTGCTCGTGCTGCTCCACGGGTGGCCGCAGACCGGGCTGTGCTGGCGCCCGGTGCTCGGCGAACTCGCCGCCGCACACACCGTCGTAGCCCCCGACCTGCGCGGATACGGCCTCAGTGACAAGCCCACCACCGGCTACGACAAGCGGCGGATGGCCTCGGACATTGCCGAACTGGTCCGGCAGCTCGGGTTCGAGCGGGCAGCGGTCGTCGGTCACGACCGCGGTGCCCGGGTCGCGCACCGTTGGGCCCTGGACCACCCCGACCAGGTCGAACGGCTCGCCGTGCTCGACGTGATCCCCACCCGGGAGATGCTCCGCCGTCTGGACGCCTCAGTGGCCGCCGGCTACTGGCACTGGCTGTTCCACCTCCAGCCCGATCTGCCCGAGCTGCTGGTCGGCAACAACGTCCGCGCCTACCTGGAGTACTTCTTCGAGCGCTGGACCTACAACCGCCACGGACTGGACCCCGACGCCGTCGACGCCTACGTCCGGGCGTTCTCCCGCCCCGGCGCGCTCCGCGCCGGTTTCGACGACTACCGCGCCCAGGAACGCGACCTCGCCCTCGACGAGGAGGACGCCGCCGCGGGTCGCCGCCTGACCATGCCCGTCCTGGCCCTCTGGGGTTCGGCCGGCCTGCCCGCCCGGCTGCCCACCCTGGACATCTGGCGCCAGTACGCCGACGACGTCACCGGCGCCCAGATCCCCGAATGCGGCCACTTCATCCCCGAGGAGCGACCCGAAGCCCTCCTGGCCCACCTGCGGACGTTCCTCGGCTGACCAGGAGATCCACGCCCTGGTTTGTGTTGCGGCCCGTTCCCAGTGCGGTTTCCATGGGATGAGGGAGATTGTGCACGCAGAGGAAACGGGCACATGACCAAGGTAGTCCGACACGCGAAAGGCAAGGTGCGTCCGCACAACGCCCCTTGGTACACCCTGTATCCCAGACGGGTCTCGTCCCGCGCCGGAGGGGCGCTGCGGAGACGGTGGCGGACGTTCACGACCAACCGGGAAGCAAGCCGCAGCATCTTCCCGAATCGGAGCTGGCGCAGATGGCGGCTCTCGTTCGGCCGGCTCGTGCGGGCGTACGCCTACCTGGGCACGGTCCTGCTCTGCGCCTGGGTGGCGGTAGCCGTCTACGATTCGGTGAACGGGGGGAAGACGCGGTTCCAGGTGGTGCAGAACAGCACGTGGTTCTCCACCGCCATCCGCATTGTCGGGCCGTTCCTCGTGGCTTCCTTCGCCCTGACGCTCTTCCTGCTCTACTGGTACCACAAGGCCAAAAAGCCGATTGTCGACAAGGCGAAAGCGGCTCCGCACGAACTCGTCCCCACCGCGGGAACGCTCATCGACCGGATCGTCGGGCGCCGGGAGCTCTCACAATGCATCGTCCAGACGCTGCGCGACCGGAAGTTGCGTAAGCCTTATTTGCTGGTCGGTGGGGTGGGGGTCGGCAAGACCGCCGTCCTGGTGGAACTCACGCGCATGCTGGCACAGCAGGGTGCCGTTCCCGTGCCCATACATCTCCGCGACGCGGATGGCCATGGTGAATTGGACTTCGAGAAGATGGCAAGGCGCCGTATGGCTGAGGAAGCGGATCAGGGGGTGCTGGCCAGCGGCCAGATCGACAAGACCTGGCGGCAGTTGCGTCTCGACGACAAGGTCGTCGTCATCGCCGACGGGCTTGAGGAAGCTCTCCTCGACGAGGGACGCCGGGACGACCGCGACAACATCATCCGCCGGGCGATCGACCGAGCGGACCGGCAGAAACTGCCCCTGATCATCGCCTCCCGCCCCCATGCTCCGCTGGAAGGCGCACGGGCCGCGATCGCCGATCTGGAACCGCTGAGCGAGGAAGCGGCCCTGGAGTATCTGGTCAAGGACACCACGGAAGCGGATGAGCGCCGCCTGGACTGGATCGTGGAGACGGCCGATGTCTCCGATTCGCCGAGCTACCTCCAGATCGCCCGCCTGTTGCAGGAGCACGACCTGCTGGAACACCAGACGCCACGGGAAGAGGCCGACCGCCTGGACACCCGCAGCCATGACTCCTCCACCCTCAGACTGTGGCTTCTGGACACCTACCGGGAGGCCGTCGAAAACGGCCGCCTCTTCGACCACCTTGTGATGGAACGCCAGGAGCGCCGGGAGACCATGCGCGTGATATCGGCCCTCGCGTGCCTGGGGCTGTTGCAGGACAGCCTCGAGGTGACGTTCGACGACTTCATCAGGGCCTACGCGGATGGCCGACGTGACCTGGCCGTCTCCTGGAATCAGCGTGACGTCATCTGGAGCGTTCTGGCCAAGCGGTTCGGCGATTCGACCGCGCACTGGCTGGATCCCGTGAAGCATCCGAACGAGTCCCAGGCCGAGTATTCCCGCTTCGCCCATAACGGCCAGCTTCTCGGACTGGTGATGGGCCACGAAAAGAAGGTGCGCTTCCCGCACAGCATCATCCAGGCATATCTGGGATATCGCTTGCTGAGGCACATGAACGACGAGCAGATCCGCACTGTCGTCGTTCCCGCGCTCGCCAGCCCGGGACCTTCACGGGAACTGCTCATCGCGCTGGTGCTGCTCTCCCGCCACTCCAACAGGCCGGGACTCGCCGACATGCTCCGTGATGCCGCCAAGGACCGGCAGGATCCCAAGTTCTTCGACCTCTACGCGGCAGCCCTGGAGATCGACAGTGTGGATCCGGATCCGCAGCAGTCCGTCATCGCCCAAGAGCTCCTCGACGCATGGCCGAACCTCCAGATCAAGGGTGATCGGCGGACTGTCGAGGACGCGAAACTGGGGCTGGTGCGCCGCTTCGGAGCGGCCCTGCGTGAAGTGGACCGGTGCGGCAAGGGAAAAGCCTGGCTCTCCGTCGAACAGCCTGCAAAGCAAAACCTTCTGCCGTACAGCCAATTTTACGATATCGGCACACACGAGCCCTCGCACCCGGTCCGGGTCGCCATCACTCAGGAGATAGGAGCGGGCGGCGACGCCGCGTTCGGCGCCCTGCGGAAGCACTTCCATTTGCAGACCGATCCTGTGGTGCAGTATCTGGAAGAAACACGCGAGGCCAAGCGTAAACTGGACAAAGAATACACGGAGTGGCTGAAAGATGAATCCCCGGAGCATCCTCCCGGCCCTGGTGGAAAAGAAAAGCGAGAGCAGGCCCGCGTCAAATTCATGGCAGACTACGAGAGAGAGATGGATCGATGGTGGCGCCACTTCACTCTGCGAGCCTGGATCCTTCCCATGATGGTTGGTTCGGTATCTGAGAAATATCGCGACGAGGCAAAAAGAAGGCTGGACATATGGCTGCGGCATCTCGACCCCGGCGCGCACAACCAGAACCCTCAACTGCCTCGTGTCACGCGCACGGATCCCGATCTGCCGCTCACCCTGGAAAACGCTCTCGCCCGGGGCTTCAAGAACGCGGCCAACCGCAGGAGACGGCACCCCAATGCCCATCCCGAGACGCGGGCTTATCTCATCAAACAGGCTGAGAGGATGCTCACCTGTAGTCGTTACTGGTACGCACAGCTGAGCTTGTTGCACGCTCTGTGCCTGTGGGAGCTTCCTGACAGCCCCGGCCACACCTCCGCGCACGGCCCGGACGGCCGGCGCCGGCGGCACAGAACGCGGCCGTCACCCACAGCTCCTTCCCCGGACAGCGATGCGGTGCCCCAGGGGGTGACCGATCCCGTGCGGGCGGTGGCACGTTGGCTCTCCATGACGGGCACCGCACTCGATACGCCGCCCCTTGCCAGGCACGGCCACCGACGCCACGCCGACAAGCTGCTCCACCCGTTCGTCGCCGAGGCCGGTGACCTGGTGACCCTGGCCCTGGAGACCAAGCATCCGGAGCGATTCATCTGGATCGACGAAAGCCAGGCCATCGACAACGTCGGCTCCACCCCGGCCGACCCGGACCGCTACCGCAAGCACCACCTGTGGATCGCCCCCTCGGTCGGCTGGAGCACCCTGCACCCGCGGGCTCAACGACTCATCGCCGACATCCTCGTCATGCTCAACCTCAGCGAGCGCGCCGGGAGCCCCGACGAGGCGGAAGAACGTCTGCGCCGGGCGAACAAGAACACCCTCCCGCCGTGCCTCACCCACGATCGGCGCTCGCTCCACCCCGAGCGCAGCGTCGGCCGGGCCGACGTGGACGAGCCGGGCTCGACCTGCCTGCCCACCTGCCAATTCCGGCTGTGCCCGTACCCGCCCAAGTCCGGAAAGACGCAGACCGAGGTGGAAGAGCCCTTCTGCCGGCAGCAGCAGGCGCTGCTCCACAGCCGCTACCGCTGGCGGCCGCCCGCGGTCAGCCGCTGCACCGCTCCGTGGGTGGGCATCCCCGTCAGGCAGTTGCGCGATTTCTGGGAGAAGATGGCCAATCGCAACCGCAAGTCCACCGACGAGGAACCGAACGTGTTCTGACCGCGTCCGAATTGGCGCCGACGGTCGGGACCGCCGCGGTGGCCGGGGCCGCGCTACGGCGGAAACGGTGACCGGCGTAGGGGTGCCGTCGGCTCTCTGGCATGATCGCCCCAAAGCCCGGCGGCTCGAACGTCAAGCGGTGCGTGGCGGTATCGGTGACCGAGAAGGTCACCGAGACGGGGGCCGCACGGATCGTGGTCATCGCAGGTTCTCGTTGCCACGGGCGCTCCAGATCGCCAGTGCGGCTGCCAGGGCGCAGGCGCCGCCGAGCCACAGGACGCCCTGGAGGGTGAGCGTGTCGACGATGACGCCGCCGGTCAGCGCGCCCAGGCCGATCGCCAGGTTGAACACGGCCACCCACAGGGAGGAGGCCGCTTCCACCGCCTTTGGCGCAGCCTTGATCATCCACGTCTGCAGGCCGACAGACACGCCGCCGTAGGCCAGGCCCCAGATGATCAACAGTATGGCGCCGCCAACCGATGTCCGGCCCAGCAGCAGGAAGAGCGGCATCGCGGCCGCCAGGGACACGGCGATGATCAGCACTGTCCGGTGCGTCCGGCGCGCCAGCGCCGCGCCGGCGACGAAGTTGCCGGCCATACCCGCCAGGCCGAACCCGAACAGCAGCGGGCCGACGATTCGTTCATCGATCCCCGACAGCTTCTGAAGGGCCGGACTCACGAACGTGTAGGCCGAGAAGTGGCCGGTCACGATGAGGAAGGTCGCGAGGATGCCGACGCGTACGCCCGGGTTGCGGCACTGTTCGGCCAGGAGACGCGGCCGGACGGGCTGCGAGGCGGCCAGCGACGGCAGCACGGCCAGCAGGGCGATCAGCGTGACGAGCGCCAGGGCGCTCAGCGACGCGAAGGCGATGCGCCAGCCGGTGAGATCGCCGACCAGTGTGCCGAGCGGGACGCCGAACACGTTCGCGGCGCCGACGCCACCGAAGATGATCGCGGTGGCGTGTGGCACGTCCTCGGTGGGCACGAGCCGGACGGCAAGGCCGCTGGCGACAGCCCAGAAGCCGCCGACCGCCACCCCGACCAGCACCCGGGAGGATACGAGGACGGCGAAATTCGGTGCCAGGGCCGAGGCCACGTTGGCCAGGGTCATCAGCCCCATCAGCCCGAGCAGCAGGAGCCGCCGGTCCAGTCCGCCGACGAGTATCGGTACCAGGGGTGCCGCGACCGCGGCGACCAAGCTGGGCACCGTCACCATCAGCCCGGCTGTCCCTTCGGAGACCGACAGCGCGGATCCCACACCGGTCAGCAGCCCGATCGGCAGTTGCTCGGCGGTCACCAGCAGGAATGTTCCCAAGGCCACCGCGGTGACCGCCAGCCAGTGACTGGTCCGCGGGGCCTGTCGGCCGGTCGCCCGGGCCGTGGCCTGTTCTGTGGTCGTCACCGATGCCTCCTCCGCTATTCGGGAGCGATCGCTCCCGTATGACGGTGGACCCTAGTATGGGAGCGATCGCTCCACAAGTTGGGTACAGTGGTGGGCATGGCACGCCCCCGACAGTTCGACGAGCAGGAAGCGGTGACCAGAGCGACCGATCTGTTCTGGCGCCGCGGTTACGGCGCCACCTCAGTGCGCGATCTGGGTGATGAACTCAAACTCATGCCCAGCAGCCTGTACCGGACGTTCAAGGACAAGCACACCCTGTTTCTGCGCGCGCTCGACCACTACCGGGCCACCGAGTCCGCTCAGGCCGAGCAGCGGCTGGGCGCCGATGGCCGTTCGGTTCACCAGGTGCTGCGGGACTGGATGTTGTGGCTGGTCACCTGCACGAACGATGGCGAGCCCGGTCGAGGCTGCTTCGTGGTCAATACGGCCACCGAACTCGGCACCACGGACAACGAGGTCCGTCAGCGGACCGAGGCTGCCTTCGAGGTCACCCGGCAGGCACTGCGATCGTTGCTGCGCGAGGGGCGTGACCATGGCGAACTGCCCACCGACCTCGACATCGACGGCGCCGTGGAACTGCTGTTCACCACGGTGCTCGGGTTGCGGGTACGGGAGCGCGCCGGCCATGACCCCGCACGTCTGACCACCGCGATCGACGCCGTGATCCAGGCAACACTGGGATCCACGTCCGCGGAACCTTCCCGATGACCAACACCCACGGCCCAGCGCTCCCGGTGGAACAGTTCTTCATCGGCGGCCAGTACGCTTCCGACGCCACCGGCGCTCCTGTCCCCGGTGACTTCGCGACCCAGGTGGACCTGGCCTTCGACCGGCTGCGGTCGGTGCTGGAGGGGCTCGGCCTTCGATACGAGCACGTGGTCCGCCTCGGCACCTTCATCGTCGACCACGACCTCGAAAAGCTGGAGATCCTCGGTAAGGCGCTACACGCCCGCTTCGGCGACAAGCTGCCGGCCCAGACACTGAGCGGCGTGGCCTCGCTCGCGCTGCCGGGGATGCTGTTCGAGGTGGATGCGGTGGCGGTGCGGCCGTAGGCGAACCATCCGCGAGGCGCCGTCCCGGCGGGTCTCCCCGCCGGGACGGCGCCCGTCTCGCTGTACGGCCCGGGCCTAGGAGCAGTACTGGGCCTGCTTGCCGATGGACCGGTACATGCAGTCCGCGTTCTCCAGGAGCTGGAGCACCGCGTCGCGGTTACGGGAGGTCTCCCGCTCGATCACCTCGTCGGGCGGGTAGAAGCCGCCCGCGCCGCTGGAGCTCGGGTACATCTCGAAGGTGTACGCGAAGACCTTCTGGGCGCCCCACAGATAGTCGTCGATCGCCCCGTCCGTGATGTACAGCTCGCTCGACTGCTCGGGGGTGTAGCCGTTGCTCGCGGCCATCTTCTTGCCGACCGCGGCGAAGGCGTCGTAGTCGTCCCGCGTCATGCCGGTGGTCGTTTCGTCGTACGTCCAGCCGAACGGCCACAGCACGAGCTCGCTGTAGGTGTGGAAGTCGATGGCGGCCTTGATCTGCTGCTTGCCGCCGACGACGCGGCTGCGCGCGAAGTCCGCGACGACCTTCACCTCGGGGGCCGACTCGGCCTTGGGGCCGCGGTAGGTCTCGGAGCCGGTGGAGCCGGAGGAGCCGCCGCAGCAGCCCCACTTGAAGTCCCAGTTGCGGTTGAGGTCGGTGCCGACGTTGGAGGAGCCGGAGTTGGGCTGGCGGTTCTTGCGCCAGCTGCGGTAGGAGCCGGTGGCGATGTCGTATTCGCCGCCGTCCGGGTTCACGTCCGGGACGATCCAGATCTCGCGGCTGTTGACCAGGCCGGTGACCCGGGAGTCGCTGCCGTAGCCCTGGGTGAACTCGCGCACCAGGTAGAGGGCCATCTCGACGGTGAGGTGTTCGCGGGCGTGCTGGTGGGCGGTGAACAGCACCTCGGGTTCGGACTCGTCCGTGGCCACGTTGTCGCTGATCTTCAGCGCGACGATGTCGCGGCCCTCGTAGGACTTGCCGATGACCCGCTTGCTCAGGATGTTCGGGTACTTGGCGACCGCGGCGTTGATCTCGGCGGTGGCCTCGGCGTAGTTGTGGTACTTCGCGTCCGCGGACGGGAAGTCGAAGGGCTTGGCGGCCCGGCCCTCGGTGCGGGCCGGCGGGGTGGCCAGCGGGCTGAGCTCATAGCCGAGCGAGCGCAGCTTGCGGGCCTGGGCCCCGTCGGCGGTGACCACGACCGAGCGGGCGTCCACCTCGTCGATGGACACGCCGGTGGCCGCGACGGCGGCGCGTTCGGCCGGGGTGGCGGGGCCTGTGATCTCGTACTGCCGCACGTTCTCGTCGGCCGCGGTGGCGGCCGAGGTGTCAGCCGAGGTGCCGGCGGAGGCGGCGGTCGCCGCGGGTGCGGAGTCCGGGCCGTCGGCCTGGGCGGCGACGGGCGCCGCGAGGGCGAGGGTCAGCAGGGCGGTGAGGGCGGTGGCCCGTCTGCCGCGGATGCGAAGTCGCATGAATTCTCCTGGGGGGTGGTCTGAGGCGAGCGACTGCTGCGCCAGTGTTCGGCCATGCGCATGACATGGTCAAGGGCGGGAAATGGTCGAAGCGGAGGGAACATTCGTGCGGCTTTGGATCGAGCCGCCGCGACGCGACCGGTCGCGGCGCGGTCCGAAGCCTCGTTACGGGAGGGGAACCACATGCGCAGACCTCTGATCGGCGCGCTGTCCGCGCTGCTGCTCGGCGGCGCGGGCCTCGTCACCGCGGGCGTCACCCCGGCCGCGGCCGCCGCGGACACCTCGAACGCGCCCCGGGCCAAGGCCGTCGACTTCGCCGGGACCGTGGCGCTGAGCAACTGCTCCGGCTCGGTGGTGCGGATGCCGAACTCGGCGGACAGCGACCTCGCGTTCGTGCTCTCGAACGGCCACTGCCTGGAGTCCGGTATGCCGTCCGCCGGACAGGTGATCGTCGACAAGGCCTCCACCCGGAGCTTCACCCTGCTGGGCAGCTCAGGCAGCGGTGTCGCCACGCTCCGGGCCACCAAGATCGCGTACGCGACGATGACCGACACCGATGTGTCGCTGTACCAACTGAGCTCGACGTACGCCCAGATCCAGCAGAGGTACGGCATCAAGGCGCTGCAGCTGTCGGACAGCCACCCGGTCCAGGGCACAGGCATCAATGTGGTCTCCGGCTACTGGAAGAAGATCTACTCCTGCAATATCGACGGGTTTGTCTACCGTCTTAAAGAGGATGAATGGACCTGGAAGGATTCGGTCCGCTACACCTCGGCCTGTAACACGATCGGGGGAACCTCGGGCTCGCCCGTTGTCGACTCCGCCACCGGGAAGGTCGTCGCCATCAACAACACGGGCAACGAGGACGGCGGCAGGTGCACCCTCAACAACCCGTGCGAGGTCGACGCCAACGGGACCGTGACGGTGCGCCAGGGCATCAACTACGCCCAGGAGACCTACGGCATCACCAAGTGCGTCGCCGCGGGCAACAAGATCAATCTGAGCCTGGCGGGGTGTGAGCTGCCCAAGCCGTAACCCCCACACGTGCCTGGCCTCCGGTCCGTCTCGTCAGGTTTTCCCGAGGCCGGACCGGGGGCCGGCACCAGTGCGCCCCGGGGGAGTCCCGCGCGACGCTGAGGTCCTCGTCGCTGATCGTCGACCAGAGAGACCGGGACCTCATGCGCAACTTGCCACGCCGCATCCGATCGAGCCACACCCGCGCCGCCGCCCTGTGCGCCGCGCTGCTGCTGGCCGGATCAGCCGCCCCGGCCGTAGCCGCCGCCCTCAGCGGTACGGCGGCGACGGGGGTGACGGCCGACGCGGCTTCGCGGGCCGGCCGGGGCACCCTGGTGTCCCACCAGCTGCTCTACACCCTGGAGAAGCCCGAGGACGTCAGCGCCTGGCTGACCTCCGCGAAGTTCGGCGCCGACACCGTCCGGTACGGCGTCGACGCCTACCGGCTGGTGTACCGCACGGTCGACCCGTACGGCCGGCCCACCACCGCGAGCGGGCTGCTGGTCCTGCCGCGCGGCCGCGAGGGCCGGCTGCGCCCGGTGTCCTTCACCCACGGCACCGGCGTCCACAAGGACGACTCGCCGTCCATGAAGACGGGCGGCTTCCTGCCCGCCCCGCCGGTCACCTACGCCTCCGCCGGGTACGCCGCCGTCGCCCCCGACTACCTCGGCATGGGCCTCGGCCCCGGCCCGCACCCCTGGATGGACGTCCCCTCCGAGACCACCGCGTCCCTGGACCTGCTGCGCGCCGCCCGCTCCTTCGCGCCCGGCACCGGCCACGCCCTGGACCGCGAGGTGGCGGTCACCGGCTTCTCCCAGGGCGCGTCGGCGGCCCTGGGCCTCGCCCGCGCCCTCCAGTCGGGCGAGGACCGCTGGTTCCGGCTGGGCGCGCTGGCCCCGGTCAGCGGGGCGTACGACTTCGGCGGCGCGGAACTGCCCGCGCTGCTCGCCGGCGAGCTCGAACCCAAGTCGAGCGTCCTGTACGCCGCCTACACCCTGGTCGCCTTCAACCGGCTGCACCACCTCTACGACAGCCCGGCCGACGTGTTCCAGGGGTCCTACGCCGACACGATCGAGGAGCTGTTCGACGGCACGCACACCGGCCCCGAGCTGATGGCGGGCACCCCCGCGACCCTCGACGGGCTGCTGACCGGACCCGGCCGCGAGCTGCTCGCCGACCCGGCCGGCCCGATGGCCGCCGCCCTGCGCACCACCGACGACGTGTGCGACTGGGCGCCCAGGGTGCCGGTCCGCCTGTACATGGCGAGCGGCGACGAGCAGGCGACCGTCGCCAACACCGCCCATTGCCGGGCCGCGTTCGCCCGCCACGGCGTGACCCCGCCGGTCGTCGACCTGGGCGCCGCCGACTACAACGGCTCCCGCCACCTGGGGTCCAACGTCCGGGCCACCCCGGCCATCGTGCGCTGGCTCGACAGCCTGGGGTAGCCGACACGCGTCAGGCGGGCCGTCACCACGGGGCCAGGCGGTGGCCCGTGGCGGCGTGCCACAGCGCGGAGAAGGCGGCTTTCGGCCGGTGGTTGAAGTCATGGTCCGGAAGGCCGCCCAGCAGGTCCAGCACGGCGCTGAGGTGCCCGCGGTCCGCGGCCTGCTGAATGAGCTCCACGGTCGGGCCCCGGCGTTTGGCGCGCGGCGTCTTGAGCAGCTCGGCGTGTGCTTCGGCGAGGGCCGCGATGTCCTCCTCGGCCGGCGCCGGCGGCCGGGAGCGCCTTGGGACGGTGCCGTCGGCGATCGCCTGGGCCCGTTCGTAGTCCTCACCGGGTATGGACCACGAGCGGGAGAGCCATGAGCGGAGCAGATCGGGCCGGCCGAGCTCGACCAGTGCCTTGATCATGCTCGACGGCCGGTCCCTGGGCGGGACCCACGCCTCCAGGAACTCCTCCGCGAGGTCGAGCCGGTCGGTGCTCAGCAGATAGAGCAGCCACGGCTCAAGGTAGAAGTTATTGGGCCGCCTGTACTGGTCCTCGTAGGACGTCCACAGCGACCGGGCCTCGTCCACGCGCCCGCACTCGGTGAGCGCCCAGATGACCGCGAGACGGTTCTCCCACGCGTTGGTCTCCGGCTCGATGGCGTCCCGTGCGCGGGCGAACCACGCGTCGGCGGCGGCCTCGTCGCCCAGGGCCTGGTGGGCGCCGGCCACCGAGGAGGCGACGCGTGCGACGTTGTACGGCCCGAGGGCCTCCTCCGCCCTCGCCTCGGCGAAGGCGAAGACGGCCCGCGCCTGCTCGGTTCGTCCCGCGCGGGCCAGGATCATGGCCACCTGGGCCGAGGCCAGGACGCGCTCGTCCGTATCGGGTATCGCCTCGAGCAGCTCCGCGGCCCCTTCGGGCTCCCCGCGCCGCGCCCGGAGCCGGGCCGCGTGGCCCAGATGCTCGTTCACCGCGAAGTTCCAGCCGCTCCCGAGGTCGGCGACGGATTCCCGCACCGCCGAGAACAAGTCGTCCATCGTCGCGGTGTTGGGCGGTGGCCACGCGCCGTCCCCCTGGTCCTCGGTGGGTTCCCTGCTGTCCACGTACTCCCGCAGGAAGTAGCCGAGGCCGTCCTCCCCGAGCCGTTCGGCGGCGGTGCGCACGTCCGGTACGACATCGAGCCCGCCCCACCGCACCGGCCAGCCGAAGCGCCGGTCGACCGACCAGGTCAGCACCGCGTCCAGGTCTGCCCCGCGGTCCGGCGGCGCGATGACCACGCCTTCCTCGAAGGCCGCGCACCAGGTGTGGTCGTCCAGCGCGAAGACGACGTTGGCCTCCTCGAGTACGTAGTCGTCCTCCAGGAGCCGGTGACCCGGTGGTTCGCGGAGGAAGGTGAAGTCGCCCAGCGCCCCTCCGGTGTCGGGGCGGTGGAAGGTCACCCGGGTCGGGCCCACCGAGACCCGCACCCCGCCCGAGCCGTCGACCGCCGAGCCGCCTGTGCCCACGGCTGTCTCGGGTTCGTCCTCCTCAACCGCCAAGCCGACCCGCTTGGTGGCCAGGTCGATGACCAGATCCCGCTCGTGCTCCTCGTCATACGCGTACAACCGGGTGCCGTCCGGCGACCAGCCGACCCCTTCGTCCAGCCACAGCTCGCCGTCCTCGTCCCCCAATTCCTCGGGAAGCGTCTCGGGCAGCAGATAAGGGTGCGAGGGGGGTGCGTAGCCGGGCAGCCAGTACAGATGGCCCGCCTCCAGCGGAACGACGCAGCCCTTGAGTGAACAGGGAGATCCGGTCGAGACGAACGCGCGCCGCCCGTCGGGCGCCAGCGACCACGCCGGCGGCCGGCTGGCCCCGTCCGTCACCGACGCGCTGGCCAGCGGATAGGTGTAGGTGGCGCTGTCGAACGGGTCGAACACCCCGACCTGGTTGGTGTTGTAGGCGAGCCCGACGCGGGCGCCGTCGGCCGACCACTGGATGACGTCGTCGCGGTCGGGCCAGCCGACCCCGCCTTCGACGCGGTGGAGCGTGTTGACGCAGCGGCCGCTGGCGACCTCCCAGATCTGCAGCTCACCACCGCGGTGGTAGTCGTCGCCGACCCAGCTGCCGGTGGCCAGATAGCGTCCGCACGGGCTGAAGGCAGAGGATGTGATCTCTGTAATGTGGCCGTACGGCTGCTGCAGCCGTGTGCCGCCGAGCCCGCGAATCCTGTCGGTGGCGAAGCGGTGCGCCTCGGTGATCCCATGCGCGCGCTCGAGCTCCAGCAGCCGGGCCCGGAGCGGCGGCAGGTCCCGCTCGGCCGCGAAGGCGGACCAGTCCGCTTCCTGGAGGACCGCGAGCAGCGCGGCCGGGTCGGCGGCCGACGTCAGCGACGCGTGATCCGCGAAGGTCCCCGCCCCGCCGGGGGCGGACTCATGGCCCGCCGAGGGCTTGGCCGCCCCCTTGAGCACGGCCCGCAACGCCTTCTCGTCGTAGATCGGAATGCCGCGCAGGCTCGCCGCCCCGATCTTGCGGCCCGCGACATCGTGCGCGGCGAAGACCAGATCCGTTCTGCCGGACACCGAACTCGACACCCGCGCGCCCAGCGCCTCCAGTCCGGCCTTCGCTGTCGCGTGCGACAGCTCGTGGAACCGCCCCATCAGGACAACGGACTTTCCCTGTAGATCCATGGTCATGACCGTAAGGCCACCCACTGACGACAGGATTCGTCCCAACTCCCCGTTCGAGGGGGAACTTTCGCCCCCCCTCGAACGGGCCGGCCCTACGACAGACCGTGGACGTGCGGCCCGACCGCCTTCGACCAGGCGCTGCCGTTCGCCGCGTCCCAGTTGGTCGACCAGGTCATCGCGCCGCGCAGCCCCGGGTACGTCTTCGAGGGCTTGAACGACCCGCAGCCGGTGCCCGTCGTGAGGCAGTCCAGGGCGGCCGTGACGACCCCCGGGTCGACATATCCGGAGCCCGCGCCGCGCGTGGAGGCCGGGACGCCGAGGCCGACCTGGGACGGGTCGAGGCCGTTCTCCAGCTGGATACAGGCGAGGGCGGTGAGGAAGTCGACGGAGCCCTGGGAGTAGACCTTGCCGTCGCAGCCGAGCATGGAGCCGCTGTTGTAGTACTGCATGTTGACCACCGTCAGGAAGTCCTTGGTGGCCAGCGCGGTCTTGAAGTACTCGTTCTGCGGCGACTGCATGTCGACGGTCTGCGGCGCCATCGTCACCACGACATCGCTCTTCTTGTCGTGGATCGCCTTGAGCGCCTTGGTCATGTAGGTGGCGTTGAGCCCGTTCTCCAGGTCGATGTCGACGCCGTCGAAGCCGTACTCGTCCATAAGCTTGGTGACGGAGGTGGCGAAGGCGCCGGCGGACGCGTCGTCGCTGATCGAGACGGTTCCGTTCTGGCCGCCGATGGAGATGATGACGGACTTGCCGGCGGCCTGCTTGGCCTTGATGTCGGCCTTGAACTGGTCGACGGTGTAGCCGCCGAGCCCGGCCGAGTCGAGGTTGAAGGTGACGGCCCCGGGTGTGGTGGTCGCGTCGGCGAAGGCCACGGCGATGATGTCGTAGTCGTCCTGGACGTCGGCCAGCTTCTGGACGCTCGCGCCGTTGTTGAAGTTCTGCCAGTAGCCGGTGACCGCGTGCTGGGGGACGGCCGCGGCGCCGACGGGCTCCTCGGCCGCGCCCGCGGTGTTGGCGGCGATGAGCCCGCTCGCGGCGAGGGCCGCCACGGCTATGCCGCCGAGCAGCTTCCGGGGGAACGTACGTGAATGTGCGCGTGCCACGGGTGCCTCCGTGCGTGGGGGGATGTGGGGGGAGTGGTGCGCTACGCGTTCAGGGGCCCCTGAGGCATGTGATCCACCGTGGTCCAGACCAATGCACCTGTCAAGTCCCTGACAGAAAGCTCGTGGTTGACCTGAAGCGAGGTTGAAGTCCTAGCGTTCACGCCGGATCGATCACCAGCTGGCGACAGGAGAGCATGCCCGTGATCCTCGTGACCGGAGCCACCGGAAACATAGGAAGTGCCTTGCTGAAGGAGTTGCGGACGAGCCGCGCCGGGCCGCTGCGCGGCCTCACCCGCGACGCCGCACGGGCCGGATTCCCGGCCGGAGTCGAAGCCGTGGAGGGCGACTTCGCCCGGGTCGCCACGCTGAAGCCCGCGCTGGACGGGGTGCGGTCGCTGTTCCTCCCGTCGCGCATGGGCCCGGACGCCGACATCCTCGACCTGGCCCGGCAGGCCGGTGTGGAGCATGTGGTGCTCGTGTCGTCCATCACCGTCCAGACCCATCCCCACCTGGGCCCCGCCCAGGAGAACCTTGCCGTCGAGCGGCTGCTGAAGGGCAGCGGCATGGCCTGGACGATCCTGCGGCCCACGCAGTTCGCCTCGAACGCCCTGTGGTGGGCGGACGCGATCCGCGGGCGGGAGCCGGTCCGCCTGCCGTACGCGGACGTCGGGCTCCCCGCCGTCCACCCCGCGGACATCGCGGCGGTGGCTGGGGCGGCGTTGACCGGGCCGGGGCACCGCGGGCGGACGTACGCGCTGACCGGGCCGGAGCGGGTCACGGCCCGGCAGCAGGTCGAGGCGATCGCGGCGGCCCTGGGGCGGGAGGTGCCGCTCGCCGAGATCAGCCGGGAGGAGGCTCACCGCGGCATGGCGGCGTTCCTGGGGGACGAGGCCGCGAGTGCGGTGCTTGACCTGATGGGCGGGGACGTCAACGACGAGTTGCTGAAGGTGCGCGACACGGTGGAGAGGGTCACCGGGCGGCCGGCCAGGGCGTTTCGGCAGTGGGCCGAGGAGAACGCCGCCGCGTTCCGCTGACAGCGCCCTTCGGGGGAGGGCGCTCGGCCCTCCCCCGAACAGCCCGGACGACGTGGTCTACGGCAGGCCGTGGACCTTCGGCCCGACCGCGTTGGACCAGGCGTTGCCCGCCAGCGCGTCCCAGTTCGTCGACCAGGTCATCGCGCCGCGCAGACCCGGATAGGTCCTCGCGGGCTTGAACGAGCCGCAGCCCGTGCCCCGGGCCAGGCAGTCCAGGGCGTTGTTGACGATCGTCGGGGAGACATAGCCGCTGCCCGCGCCGCGCGTCGAGGCGGGCAGGCCGAGGCCGACCCGGAGGAAGCGGGTGAGCCGGCGCCTGGGGCGGACGGGTCTGCTTCGTCTGCGGGGCTGAAAGCTGCTGAGTAATCCATCAGCGCATCTCAGCCTCTCTCGGTTTGTATGAGCTCGGGGCTTTGCCTCCTCGGACGGAAACGGGTGTTCATTCGTCGAATGCGTGACCTTTGTGTGCGGTGCTCGTTGGGTGTGGTGAGGGGATCTTCGAGCAGGGGAGGCAGCGAGGTGAGGGGGAAATTTCGGCCGCGGCCTGGCTGTGTGGTGCAGGCATACAAGTTCGCTCTCGATCCGAACGCCGGGCAGGGGCGGGCGCTGCGCTCGCACTGCGGTGCCGCCCGCGCTGCCTATAACTGGGCCGTGTCCTGGGTGACCGCTTCGTGGTGGCAGCGCAAGGCCGAAGCCTCCTACGGGGTCGGTGAGCGGGAGTTGACGCCGTGGCGGCCGTGGTCGCTGCCCGAGCTGCGCAAGGAGTTCAACCGGATCAAGACCGCCGACCCGAGATTCGCCCAGTGGTGGCAGGAGAATTCCAAGGAGGCATACAACACCGGCCTCGCGAACGCGGCCGCAGCGTTCGACAACTACGCCAAGTCCAAACAGGGCAGACGCAAGGGATGCCGGGTGGGTGTCCCGCGCCGGAAGCCGAAGCGAAAGGCTCGCCTGGCCTGCCGGTTCACCACCGGCACGATCCGCCTCGAGCGGGACGGCCGACACGCCACCCTGCCCCGGCTGGGCACGATCCGCACCCACGAACCCACCCACAAGCTCCTGACCCGCATCCAGGCCGGCACGGCGCGCATCCTCTCCGCGACCGTCCGGCAGCAGCGCGGGCGCTGGTTCGTCTCCCTCCAGGTGGAAACAGCCCGGGAGATCACCCGCGTTGCCCGGCCGGATGTGGCGGTCGGGATCGATCTGGGCGTCAAGCACCTCGCGGTCCTGGCCGACAGTTCTGGACGGACACGGTACGAGCCGAACCCGAAGCACCTGGACGGCGTCCTCAAGCGGCTGAGGTTCTATTCCCGCCGCGTGTGCCGGCGGCAGGGGCCTGACCGCAGGACTGGCCGGAAGCCGTCCAGGCGGTGGGAGAAAGCCAACCGCGAGCGCAACAGGCTCCACCACCGGGTGGCGAATCTGCGCGCTGATGCGCTGCACAAGTTCACCACCCGCGTGCGTGCCGAGTACGGCACGGTGGTGGTCGAAGACCTCAACGTCGCCGGAATGCTCCGCAACAAACGGCTCGCGCGCCACGTGGCTGATGCCGGGTTCGGGGAGATCCGGCGCCAGCTCACCTACAAGGGCCAGCGGAACGCCTGTCCTACGGTCGTGGCGGACCGCTGGTATCCCAGCTCCAAGACCTGCTCGAACTGCGGCGTCGTGAAAGCCAAGCTGCCGCTGCACGTCCGAGTCTTCACCTGCGACGCCTGCGGCCTGGTCCTGGACCGGGACGAGAACTCAGCCCGCAACCTGGTCGCCCTCGTGGCGGCCTGCACCACTGGTACCGGAGTGGCCGGAGACCAGGACACGCCACGCGTGTCGAAGCCCCGTGGAGCCGACCGTAAGACCCGCCGCCAACGCCTGGGCCGGAACACCGGCCGAGGCGGGCGGGCAGGTGGCGCAAGCCTGCCGCATCCGCGGCGGAAGGAAACGGGAGACCGTCGTCAGGACACCGAAGCGCAACTCGCGCATCGGTGACACCGTCACGGACTTCGGAACTGTTCTCTCACGCGGCTTTCGTGGATAAAGTGCTGATGCACCAGGACAGCAGCAACGACCTGCGGCCGCCGCTCTCCCCGGCGCCGACGTGAGACGGGGTAGCCGACGTGCCCACCGCGATAGCAGTCACCAGCCGTGAGCTGGTGCTTCCGCCGCCCGACGGCCAGACCCCGTCGGCCGTCGTGCTGATGCCGCCCGACGCCGAGCCGCTGGGCGACGCGCTGGCCGAGACCGCCGCCCTGCTCGACCAGCAGGGCTATCTGATCGTGCTCTACCCCGCGGCCACCCCCGCGCCCTTCGTCCGCCGGCTGCACACCGTACGGTCGGTCCTGGAGAGCGACCGGATCGCGCTGCTGCCCCTCGAACTGCCGCCGCTGGCCGTCGCCGTGGTCGCCCGTCAGCTGCGCCAGCTGTCGGTGTGCGACTTCAGCCCCGGAGTGCTCGCCTGCGCCGCGCGCCTGCTGACGCACTACGTCCACGCGGGCGCGCTGCTGGGCTCCGTCGCCAAGCTGGACCGGGTGCCCGTCAGCCTCACCTCGCACGTCAAGTCGTGGGTGCCGGGCGCGCAGTTCGCGGTGCTCGCCCACCCCACCCCGCAGCTGGTCAAGGTGGGCCAGGAGGCCGCGCTGCCCGCTCCCGGGTACGCCACCCACCTCACCGTAGCCCGCGGCAACCTCAACAGCCACGGCCACGGCCACGCGGGCGGCGACTGGGTGGGCGTCAAGCTCGCCCCCGGATGGGGGGTGCAGGGCGTCCAGGAGGTGCCGCTCCCGCAGGAGTCAGCCCACTGGTGGGGCACCCACAAGCTGATCGAGTTCGCCGCCGCCATCCCGGACCTCTCCGTCCTCTACCAGCTGGTGTCGTCCGTGCGGAGAGAGGAGTGCCACTGGTGCGGCTTCGAACTCATCGGGGACCGCTGCGCGTTCTGCTCCGCCCCGGTGCCGCGCGGCGATGACATCCTTGCCCTGACCCAGACCGAGCGACCCGCTCTGATGAGCCGGTAACGTCCCCCAACGAGGTTGTGCGTCCATGAATTCACGCCAGCGCCGCGGAGTCATCCTCCTGCTCCTGTCGGTCCTGTGCGCCGGCGGCGCGTTCGCCGGAGTGCTGTCCGTCATCCGCGACGTGGAGTCGAAGGTCGGTCCCGAGACCACCGCGTACAAGCTCAGGTCGAACATCCCGGCCTACCAGGCGCTGGACGCCGGGCAGTTCGAGAAGATATCGATGCCCGAGCGCTGGCTGCCGGCCACGGCCGTCACCGACCTCGCCGACGTACGCGGCAAGATCGCCGTCACCCCGCTGCGCAAGGGCTCGCTGCTCCAGGACGACATGATCGTGGAGCGGCCGGCGCTCAAGCCGGGGCAGCAGGAGATCGCCATCATGATCGACGCGGCGACCGGCGTGGCCGGCAAGATCAACCCCGGTTCGAAGGTCAACATCTACGCGACCTTCGAGGGCCGGAGCCAGCGCGACGATCCGGTCTCCAAGGTCATCGTCGCGGGCGCGGAGGTCATCGACGTCGGCAAGCTGACCGCGCTGGAGCCGGACCAGGACGACACCCGGCGCCTGAACAAGGCGGTGCCCATCACCTTCGCGCTGGACACCCAGGACGCCCAGCGCGTGGCGTACGCCGAGTCCTTCGCCTCGCACGTACGCCTTGCCCTCGTCGCCCCCGGAGGCGACGACAGCATCGCCCCCAGCGACCGCACCTACACCCTCGACGGCGACAAATGAGAAGCGGCGCGGCGACCAGCGGCGTGCCGCGGGAACATGAGTGAGGCGGTGCCCCGGTGACGATCAGAATCCTTCCGGGCGTCGGCGACCCCGACGCCGCCCGCGCGCTCAGCGGGCTGCTCGGCCAGCTGCCGGGCGCCGAACCGTCCCCACCGGTGGGTGACTCGACCCGGCTGCTCGACACCCTCGCCGCGCTGGCCGCCGCCTCCCTGGAGGACCTGCCCGAGGTCGTGCTGGTCCATGAGCGCATCGGCCCCGCCCCCGCCCTCGAACTCATCCGCGAGATAGCGCTGCGCTTCCCGGCCGTGGGCGTGGTGCTGGTGACCGCGGACGCCGGGCCCGCGCTCTACTCCGCCGCCATGGACTCCGGCGCCCGCGGCATCGCCGGGCTGCCGCTGTCGTACGACGAGCTGGCCGCCCGCGTCCAGGCCGCCGCCCAGTGGGCCACCGGCGTACGGCGCCACCTCGGGGGCGGCGGCGAGGCGCTGGCCACCGGGCCCGGCGGGAAGCTGGTCGCTGTCGCGGGCGCCAAGGGCGGGGTCGGCACGACGGTCACCGCCGTACAGCTCGCGCTGGCCGCGCAGGCCGCCGGGCGCAGGGTCGCGCTCGTCGACATGGACCTGCAGTCCGGCGACATCGCCTCGTACCTCGATGTGCAGTTCCGGCGGTCGATCGCCGACCTGGCGCAGATCAACGACATCACGCCGCGCGTGCTGCAGGAAGCGGTCTTCACCCACCAGACCGGCATCGGGCTGCTGCTCGCCCCGGGCGAGGGCGAGCGCGGCGAAGAGGTCTCCGACCGCGCGGCCCGGCAGGTCGTCAGCGCGCTGCGGTCGCGCTTCGAGGTGGTGATCGTCGACTGCGGTACGCAGATGACCTCGGCGGGCGCGGCAGTCGTCGAGATCGCCGACCTCGCGCTGCTGGTGACCACCCCGGACGTGGTCGCGGTGCGGGCCGCCAAGCGCATGGTCCGGCTCTGGGACCGGCTGCAGATCCGCAAGGCCGAGGACACGGTCGCCGTCGTCAACCGCCACACCCGCAGCGCGGAGATCCAGCCGCAGCTGATCGAGCGCGCGACGGGCGCCCGGATGGCCCGTACGGTGGTCCCGGCCGGCTTCAAGGAGCTGCAGCCGGCCGTCGACTCGGGCCGGATGCAGGACCTGGACGCCAAGTCGGCCGTCAAGCAGGCCCTGTGGGGCCTGGCCGGCGAGCTGGCCCTGGTGGAGGCGCCCGGCGCCGGCCCCAGCGGGGGCGGGGGCGGGGGCGGCCGTGCGCACCGAAGCGGTCACCCCGGCCCGGCGGACCAGCGCACGCTCACGGGCATGCGGCAGCGCCGCGCCATAGGAACGGGCGGCGACGACCCGGGCGGCGCGGGCGGTCCGGGCGCGGGCGTCGGTGACACGGGCACCGGCCCGGAGTCGCTGCGGGAGGTCCCCTCCACGCCCTCCAGGCGCTTTCTGCGCAAGCGGGGCGGTGACCGCGGCCAGGTCGCGGTCGAATTCCTCGGCGTGCTGCCGCTGGTGCTGGTGGTGCTGGCCGTCATCTGGCAGTTCGTGCTGCTCGGCTACACGTACTCCCTGGCGGGCAACTCCGCCGACAAGGCCGCCCGAGCGGGCGCCGCCGTGGGCGGCGACGCGGGCGCCTGCCAGGAGGCGGCGCTGAAGGACCTCCCGGGCGCGTGGCAGGACAGCGCGGAGATCACCTGCGGCCAGGGCGCCGACGGGGTGTGGAAGGCCACGGTGAAGGTCCATGTCCCGGTGCTCTTCCCCGGGGCCGCGGACTTCCCGTGGCCGGTGACGGGCACCGCGGGGGCGGTGGATGAGCAGGCGGAGGGGGCGTGAGGCGATGGCCGGGCGCGAGGTGGTGAGCGGGTGCGGGGCGGTGCCACGCGCGGCGGCCTCTCGTGCGGGTGCCGTGCGTTCGGCGTCCCCCGCGCGTGCCCAACGCCGCGATCGGGGGTCGGCCTCCATCGAATTCCTCGGCTTTCTGCCGGTCCTGATCCTCGTCGCGCTGGCCGCCGTTCAGCTGGGCCTCGCCGCGTACGCCGTGCAGCAGGCGGGCACGGCGGCCCGCGCGGCGGCGCGTACGGCCTCGCTCGACGAGGCGCGGACCAGCCCGGCGGCCGCGGGGCGGGCGGCGATGAGCGGATGGCTGGCGGAGGGGACGGACGTCGGTGTCACCCCGTGCGGGGAGGGGCAGACGCGGGCGACCGCGACGGTGGACATCCCGTCGGTGATTCCCGGCGTGGACTTCGGGAGCGCGAAGAGGAGCGCGACAATGCCGTGCGACGACGGCTGACCGACGGGTGGCCGACGGCCCGTCAGGGGTCCGGCGGGTGGAGCCCCATCACGCGGCGGAGCCGCATACCAGCACAAGGAGGACACCGATGAGCCTGCGGGCACGCATCACCGCGCCCGAGGGGCCCGGTGAGGGGCGCCAGGACGGGCATCTCGTCTCCGTCTACCGCGCCAAGCTGCTCGAGGAGATCGACCTCGCGGAGATGTCCTCGCTGGCCGCCGGGGAGCGCCGCTCCCGCCTGGAGCGCGTCCTCGGGCACATCATCAGCCGCGAGGGCCCGGTGCTGTCCACCGCCGAGCGGTCGCAGCTGATCCGCCGGGTCGTGGACGAGGCGCTGGGCCTCGGGGTGCTCGAACCGCTCCTGGAGGACGCCTCCATCACCGAGATCATGGTCAACGGCCCGGACCAGATCTTCGTGGAGCGCGCGGGCCGGGTCGAACTCGTCCCCGTGCGCTTCGCGTCCGAGGAGCAGCTGATGCAGACCATCGAGCGGATCGTCTCGACGGTCAACCGCCGGGTGGACGAGTCGAATCCGATGGTGGACGCCCGGCTGCCGTCCGGCGAGCGGGTCAACGTCATCATCCCGCCGCTCTCGCTCACCGGCGCCACGCTCACCATCCGCCGCTTCCCGCGCGCCTACACCCTGCACGAGCTGATCGGCATGGGCACGCTGGACGAGCAGACGCTGCTGCTGCTCGCCGCGCTGGTGCGGGCGAAGTTCAACGTCGTGGTGTCCGGGCCCACCGGGTCCGGGAAGACGACGCTGCTCAACTCCCTCTCCGGGCTGATCCCGGAGGGCGAACGGATCATCACCGTCGAGGACGCGGCGGAGCTGCAGCTGCAGCAGACGCATGTGATCCGGCTGGAGTCCCGCCCGCCCAACGTCGAGGGCAAGGGCCTGATCACCATCCGCGACCTGGTGCGCAACTCACTGCGGATGCGCCCCGACCGCATCATCGTCGGCGAGGTGCGCGGCGGGGAGACCCTGGACATGCTGCAGGCCATGTCGACCGGTCACGACGGCTCGCTGGCCACGGTGCACGCCAACAGCGCGGAGGACGCGCTGATGCGGCTGCAGACGCTCGCCTCGATGTCGGATGTGGCGATTCCGTACGAGGCGCTGCGGGACCAGATCAACAGCGCGGTCGACTGCATCGTGCAGCTCGTCCGGCACGCCGACGGCTCGCGGCGGATCAGCGAGGTCGCGCTGCTCGACAGCCACGGCCACGAGGAGTACCGCATCGCGACCGTCTGCCGGTTCGACGCCGAGCCGATGGGCGCGGACCGTATCGTCCACGGACGGTTCTCGTACTTCCCGCTGCCGGAGCGGGCCGCGGACCGGCTGCGGCTGGCGAGCGAGTCGGTGCCGCCCGCGTTCGGCGTCGCCGCGTTCCCGGCGCAGCTGAGCGTGCGCGGGGCCGCGTTGGGCCCGAGTGAGCGGAGGTAGCCGGGCATGGACCAACTGGCGGTGGTGACGGTCGGGGCGACGCTGGTGTGCGGCGCGCTGGGCGTCGCCGGTGTGCAGACGTACGCCCGGGGCAAGGCGGCCCAGCAGGCGCTGTTCGACCGGCTCTCCGATACGGGGTCGATGCCGCTGTCCGGGCGGCCGCGCCGCTTCGCGCGGGTGGACCGGCGGCTGCGCTCCACCTCGCTCGGGCGGAAGCTGGAGCTGCGGCTGGCCTCGACGGGTCTTGACATCACCCCCGGCGAGTTCTTCGTCTACACGGCGGGCGCGGGCGTGGGCCTGTGGGTGGTGGCGGCGTCGCTGCTCGCGGCGTTCTTCGGGCCGATCGCGGCCGCGGTCGCCGTCTGGTCCGCGTTCGCGTTCCTCAACTGGCAGCGGCAGAAGCGGATCGAGAAGTTCATCAACCAACTGCCCGAGCTGTCGCGCATCCTGGCCAACGCCACGCAGGCGGGGCTCGCGCTGCGTACCGCGCTGGGCATGGCGGCCGACGAGATGGAGGCCCCGGCGGGGGAGGAGCTGGCCAAGGTCGCCGACAAGCTGGCCGTCGGCCACTCGATCGACGACGCGCTGGGCGAGCTCGCCGAGCGCCTTCCCTCCCGGGAGCTGGTCGTGCTGGTCACCACGCTCGTGCTGTCCAACCGCGCGGGAGGGACGGTCGTCAGCTCGCTGCGCAACCTGACCCAGACGCTGGAGGAGCGCAAGGAGACCCGGCGCGAGGTCCGCACCCAGCTGTCCCAGGTCACGGTCACCGCGTATGTGGTCCCGCTGATGGGCGTCGGCACGCTGCTGCTGATGAACCGGATCGCGTCCGGCTCCCTGGACCGGATGACCTCGAACTTCTGGGGCCAGGCCGCGGTGGTGGTGGCCTTCGCGCTGTACGGGATCGGCTTCTTCCTGATCCGCCGTATGTCGAAGATCGACGTCTGAGAGGGGCGGCGGACATGGCGATCGGTGTGCTGCTGGCGCTGGTGGCGGGGGTGTCGGTGGCGGGCGTCGCGTACGGCGTCGCGCTCTACCGCAGCGAGGCCAAGCTGCCCAGCGACCTGGCGGTGGCGCTCGAGGTCGGGGCGACGCGTACGACGGCGGTCGGCTCGGCCGTCGACCGCCTCGGTATGCGCTACGCCCCGCTCGTGCTGCGGCTGATGGGCGAGAAGCGGGTCGCCAAGGTCCGGCGCCGGATCGATCTGGCGGGCAACCCGGGCGGGCTGACGGTCGACCGCTATGCGGCGCGGCGCGCGGTGTACGGCATCCTCGGCTTCGGCGGCGCGCTGGTGATGCTGATGAAGGGGCAGCTGCTGCTCGCCCTGGTGCTGGTCGCCTTCGGTCTGTTCTGGATCGAGGTCGGCATCTGGGCGGCCGTACGGGAGCGCCGGGCCGCCATCGAGCGGACGCTGCCGGATTTTCTGGACGTCCTGGCGGTGGTGGTGAGCGCCGGACTGAGCTTCCGTCAGGCGCTGGACCGGGTGGCGGAGAAGTACGAGGGCCCCTGGGCGGATGAACTTCGCATCACGCTTCGGCAAATGGACATGGGGGTGAGCCGCAGACAGGCGTTCGAGGAACTACGGAAGCGGAACGACTCCGAGCAGGTCGCTCAGTTCGTCACCGCGCTGCAGCAGGGCGAGGAGCTCGGCGCGCCGATCGTCGAGACGTTGATCGCCATTGCGAACGATATGCGGCGCACCGATGCGCAGAACGCCCGGCGCCGCGCGGCCCGGGCGGTGCCCAAGGCGACCATGGTGGTCACGACCTTTATGGTGCCGGGCACGATGATCCTGCTCATCGCGGGCTTCTTCATCGGTTCGGGCACGGATTTCGGCTCCATCACCGGGGATTGACCGGGCTGGATTCGGCGAAGTGCCTTCGCGATTGCAATCGAATATGGGACAGTTGGCCACGGAGGACTCCTCGGGGCCGGGAGGGGGTGAATCTCATGCGCCGCGCCAGCCGGAATGCCGATCCGAATGTCAGCCGGAAGATGACGACGCGGTTCGAACGCCTCGAAACGGGCATGCAATGGTGCCGTAGGCACTGTTCCCGGGCAGGTGTTTCGGCGTACTTTGCTCGTGTCGCGAGCGGCACCACGGGGGTTGAGTCGCCGGACCGGAGCGGTACGGCCACCCATGGAGGGGAACACAATGGGGAAGCGCGTCATGCGGAACGACCGCGGGCAGACCTCGATCGAATACCTGGGCATCATCGCCGTGGTGGTCGCGATCGTCCTCGTCCTGT
The DNA here is from genome assembly GCF_042959105.1 of Streptomyces sp. NPDC007917. Classification (NCBI taxonomy): domain Bacteria; kingdom Bacillati; phylum Actinomycetota; class Actinomycetes; order Kitasatosporales; family Streptomycetaceae; genus Streptomyces; species Streptomyces sp. NPDC007917. The sequence goes on along the minus strand of NZ_JBIBKK010000009.1, from coordinate 22,113 downwards.
CGACGACGGACTTCGGCAGCATGATCGCGAACGCCATCTCCGACAAGATCTCCGAGGTCGTCGGCATCTGACCCGCCCCGTGACCGTTCGCGGCTTGCGCCGCCCCCGCCCGGCCGGTGACGCGGGGCAGGCGTTCCCGATCTACATCACCGCGGTGGCGGCCCTGCTCTTCCTGGCGCTCGCCCTCTTCGCGGTCGGCCAGGCGGGCGCCACCCGCAACGGCGGCCAGACCGCGGCCGACGCGGCGGCGCTGGGCGCGGCCGAGGACTTCCGCGCCCAGCTGCGGAAGGGCCTGCTGGACGCGATCACCGACGAGCAGGCCTGGGAGGACCTGCTGACCGGCCGGGGCTTCGACCCGCCGCGCGACCCGTGCGACCAGGCGCAGTGGTTCGCCGGGGAGAACGACGCGGATGTCACCGACGGAGGGTGCGTGCCGGGCTATCTGCCCGTCTCGTTCACCGTCACGGTCAAGACGCGCAAGGCGGTCGGCAAGTCCGTCGTGCCGGGGACGGAGACCAAGCACGCGACCGCGCGGGCCAAGGCGGTCGTCGAGCCGCGCTGTACGTACGAGGCGCCGGCTCCGCTGCCCGACCCGACCGGGGACGGCAAGGGCGACGAGGGCGGCAAGGGCGACGGCGGCAAGGACGAGGACGACAAGGGCGGCAAGGACGACAAGGACGAGAAGCCCGTCATCGATCTGGTCTGCGAGGGCAAGGACATCACCATCGACCCCGAGCACCTGGATCTCTTCCCCGACGCCAAGGACCTGTTCTCCGTCCACCTCGCCGACTGACGAGCGGATACGAAGAACCAACGAAGAGTAAGGGACAGCGAGCGATGACCATGCGGCACACGACGAAGGCCCGGAGGGGGGCCGCCGTGGGGGCGCTCGCGGCGGCCCTGGCCCTCGCCGTGGCCGGGTGCGGCAGTGACGACGGCAAGAAGCCGGACGACGGCGGGGGCCAGAAGTCCACGTCCGCCAAGGACAGCCGAACCGACGACGACGGCGACGACAAGGACAGCGAGCCCGCGGCCGACTCGACCAAGACCATCGGCGAGATCAAGGGCCCGAACGGGATCGTGGTCACCCTGCACTCCGCGGTCCGGGACGGCGGCGGGTTCGTCACCGTGAACGGCACGGTGACCAACCGCGGCGATCAGCTCTTCAACGCGGTGGACTGGCGCTCCAAGGAGACCGAGATGAAGTCCCGGTCGTCCGTGTCGGGCGCCTCGCTCGTCGACTCGGCCGGCAAGAAGCGGTATCTGGTGCTGCGGGACACCGACGGGGAGTGCCTGTGTACGACGGGGCTCTCGGGGATCAAACCGAACGAGAGCCGCCCGCTGTTCGCCCAGTTCCCGGCCCCGCCGTCGAGCGTCACCAAGGTCGACTTCCAGATCCCGACCATGCCGTCGGTCAGCATCGAGCTCACGGGATGAGCCGGCGATGACCACCCCCGACGACTGCCGCGCCCCGAACCTCCGCGCCCCGAACCTCCGCGCCCCCGAGCTCCGCGCCCCCGACCGCCGCGCCCGCGTCCGCCGGGGCTCGCTCCTCGTCGCGCTCGCCTCCACCGCGCTCCTGGTCACCCCCGCCCCGGCGGCCCACGCCGACAGCGGCCCCGGCGCCCCCGCCGACACCACGCCGCCCGTCAGGATCGACGCCAAGGACCCCGATCTGCGGATGCCCGGGAGCGCGAAGCTGGCCCCCGGCCGGGTGCTGGACATCAAGTCGGTCGTCGAGACCGACGACGGCGACGAGCGCCGCGAGGACACCAACGCCAAGGTCAAGTTCGCCCTGCAGGCCGAGGTGCTGTTCGACAAGGACAGCTCCAAGCTCGGCGGCGAGGCCACCGCCCGGATCAGGGCCATCGCCCAGGAGATCGAGAAGCAGAACGCGACCAGCGTCCGCGTCTTCGGCTTCACCGACGACCTCGGCTCCGCGCTCCACGGCCTCAAGCTCTCCAAGGAGCGGGCCAACGCCGTCCAGCGCGCGCTCTCCGCGAATCTGGACTCCTCCGTCCAGTACCAGATCCGCGGCTACGGCGAGCAGTACCCGATCGCGGACAACACCACGGAGGAGGGGCGCAAGAAGAACCGCCGGGTCGAGGTCAGCTTCGCCCGCTCGGGATAGCGGCGCAGGGGTCCCTCGACGTCCTCCCGGGCGCATGTCCCATGATGGATGTGTTTGCCACATCCGCACCGGGAGCACCACTGAGCACCGCCGTCACCGAGACCGTTGCCGCCGCCCTGCTGCTGGGCGTGCTCGCCTTCGCCGTCGTACGGCCCCGGGGATGGCCCGAGGCGGCCGCCGCGGTGCCCGCCGCGGGGCTCGTGGTGGCGGTCGGGGCGGTGTCACTCCCGGAGGTGTGGCAGGTCACGCGCAGGTTGCTGCCGGTCGTCGGCTTTCTGGCCGCGGTGCTGCTGCTGGCCCGGATGTGTGCGGACGAGGGGCTGTTCGAGGCCGCGGGAGACGCGGTGGCCCGGGCCTGCCGGGGCCGTACGGACCGGCTGCTGGCGGGGGTCTTCGCGGTGGCGGCGGTGGTCACCGCGGTGCTCAGCCTGGACGCCACGGTGGTGCTGCTCACACCCGTGGTGTTCGCCACCGCCACCCGGCTCGGCGCCCGGGCGCGCCCGCATCTGTACGCCTGCGCCCACCTGGCGAACTCCGCGTCCCTGCTGCTGCCCGTCTCGAATCTGACCAATCTGCTGGCCCTGGAGGCCAGCGGGCTGTCATTCACGCGGTTCGCCGTGCTCATGGCGCCCGCCTGGCTGCTGGCCGTCGGCATCGAGTACCTGGTCTTCCGCCGCTACTTCGCCGCCGACCTGGCCGCCGGGACCACGCAGGCGCCGCCCGACCGGCGCCCCGAGGTGCCGGTGTTCGCCCTGACCGTGCTCGTGCTGACCCTGTGCGGATTCGTCGCCACCTCGCTCGCCGGCGTGGACCCGGCCTGGGCGGCCTGGGCCGGCGCCCTGGTGCTCGCGGTGCGCGCGGTGGCGCGCGGGCGGGAGACGGTGCGGGGCGCCGTGGCCGCCACGGGGCCGCTCTTCTGCCTCTTCGTGCTCGCGCTGGGGGTTGTGGTCCAGGCCGTACTGGCGGGCGGGCTGGGGACCGGGCTGACGCGGCTGTTCCCCGGCGGCACCGGCCTGCCCGCGCTGCTCGCGATCGCCGGGGTCGCGGCGGTCCTGGCCAACCTCGTCAACAACCTCCCCGCCACGCTCGCGCTGCTGCCGATCGCCGCGGCGGGCGGGCCAGGCCCGGTCCTCGCCGTGCTGATCGGCGTCAACCTGGGGCCGAACCTCACCTACGTCGGCTCGCTGGCCACCTTGCTGTGGCGGCGCGAGATCCGCGGATACGGCATGGACAGGGGCTCAAGCGGCACCGAAGGCACCGGAGGCACCGGAGGCACCGGCGGCGGCTTCGGCCTGGGCGACTTCACCCGGCTCGGGCTGCTGACCGGGCCGGCCACGATCGTCGCGGCGACGGTCGCGCTGTGGGCGATGCTGACGGTCACCGGGTCCTGAAACGGGTCCTGAAACGGGCCCTGAAAAAAGAACCGCCGCGGCGGGGGCGATGCCCCGCCGCGGCGGTTCCGTGTGGTGCTGCGGAGTCCTTCAGGACTCGATCCAGTTGTGTGCCTGAGCCAGTTCGATCACCCGTCTGCGCACCTGCTTGATCTGGTCGGCGGTCAGCGTGCCGCCCACCTCGACCAGCGCCTCGGTCAGCTCCTGACGGAACTCGGAGACCGACAGCACATCGCACATGGTGTCGTCGCCCGAGTCGGCGGCCGGCCCCGGCGAGTGGTGGGTCCGGACCAGGCTCGCCCGCTGGACGATCCGCACCTCGGAGGCCTTGGGGCCCTTGTCCCCGTACTCCGGGACGAACTCCACCTTGCTGCCCGGCTGGAACAGGTGCTTCTCGTCCAGCAGGTCGTTCGCGTGCATGAAGACGTCCTCGCCGCCGTCGTCGGGGGCGATGAAGCCGTAGCCGCGAAACTCGTCAAACCGCAGAATTTTGCCCGTGATTGTCACCGTGCAACCCCTACCCCTGTACCTCTACCTCAAGGACCTCGATACGCGATCGAGGGTGTCCAACCATGACACCGGTGCCACAGCGTACAGCTCGGATGTTGCCTCGGCTATGCGCCCGCGCACCGGATTGTGACGTGGGCGCCGGCCCGCAACCCCCAGTGCTCCATGGCGCCCGCCTCGGCCTCCAGGACATGGCGCGCACGGGGCCGGGGCAGCCCGAGCCGGCCGGGGCGCATGGTGCGCACGGCCAGGACGGTCAGCCGGCGGTCGAGATAGGCGACGTCGATGGCGAAGCGCATCCCGAAGGTGTGGACGCTGCTCGCGGGGGTGAGCAGCAGCGCGCCCGCCACCCCGTCCCGGCCGAGCAGCCCGCGGGTGCGGGCCCGGTAGGAGGCGGCGATCTCCAGGGGGATGTCCGCGTCGCGTACGTCGCCCTGCGCGCCGCCGCGCACGCGCAGCGTCCCCGTGCCGTCCCGCCAACGGCCCATTTCCGCCCCGCCCTTCCGTCCATCTCCGCTCCCGCGTCCGGTGCCCGAGGCGAGTGTCGCACCCGGCGCCGCTTCCGTAGGCTCGGCCCGTGTCGTCGCCCCTGGCCGTCCTGGTCGTCCTGGCCGCCGCGTACGGCGCGGCGGCCGGACTGCTCGTGCCCCGCGCCCGCTACCGGCTGGCCGTGGAGCCCGAGGAGCCGTGGCGCGCGGCCTGTCCGCGCGGGCACGCGCTCACCGGGGCGGCCCGGGGCTGGCTCGGGCTCGCCCGCTGCCCGGGCTGCCGGGCGGGCGAGCGGGACTACGCCACGGGCGCAGCCCTGACCGCCGCCCTCACCGCGGTGGTGTGCGCAGTGCTGGCGGCGGCCGTCGGCGACCGCCCGGAGCTGGCGGTGTGGCTGCTGCTCGCGCCGCCGATGGTGCTGCTGGCGGACGTGGACCGGGTAGTGCACCGGCTGCCGGACGTGCTGACGCTGCCGCTGGCGGGCGGGGCGGCCGCGCTGCTCGGCGTGGCGTCGCTGCTGCCGCACAGCGCCGGGTCGTGGCGGCGGGCGCTGCTGGGCGGGGCGGCGCTGGGCGGCGCGTATCTCGTGCTCTTTCTGATCAGTCCCAGCGGGATGGGGTTCGGCGATGTGAAGCTGGCCCTGGGGCTGGGGATCGCGCTCGGCTGGTACGGCTGGGCGGTGCTGGTCCTGGGCGCCTTCGCGGGGCTGCTGCTGGGCTCCTGCTACGCCGTCGGGCTGCTGGCGACACGCCGGGCGACCCGCGGAACCGGGATGGCGTTCGGCCCCTTCATGATCCTCGGGGCCTGCGCGGGGCTGGTGCTCGGGGGGCTCGCGGCCTGAGGAAGCCAGGCGACATTCATTGTCACCCTCGTCGATGCCTGGACTATCCCTCACAAAGCGTTATGGTGGAAGCCCCCCCTCGGGCCGGTCCGTATCCCCCCCACGGACCGGCCCGCTTCTTATCCGGGCGAATCCGGGGCGTACCGGCCATCGATCCGGACTGAGCGCAGATCACTCGATTACGGAGTGTGATGTTTTGCGGGATGGGTGGAGCAGCCAGGGGGCGCACCCGGTTCGCCAGCGCCCCCCTCCCGCAGTAGGGTGCGGGCTTGGGCGGACCGCCATCGCAAGCCATGCAAGGCACTGAGGGGCTGGAAGACGTGAAGTTGCGCGACCTGGTGTACGGGCTCTACGCACGCCGGGTGGAAGGCCGCCTCGACCACGCCCAGGTGCCCAAGCACATCGGCGTCATCCTCGACGGCAACCGGCGCTGGGCCCGCGCGGCCGGGGGAACGACCGAGCAGGGGCACAAGGCCGGCGCGAGCAAGATCCAGGAGCTGCTCGGCTGGTGCAACGAGACGGACGTCGAGGTCGTCACGCTCTGGATGCTGTCCACCGACAACCTCGACCGCCCCGAGGAAGAGCTGATCCCGCTCCTGGGCATCATCGAGGGCGCGGTGCGCGACCTGGCCGCCGACGGCCGCTGGCGGGTCCACCACGTCGGCAACCGCGATCTGCTGCCCGACCGGACCCAGACGGTCCTCAAGGAGGCCGAGCGGGACACCGAGCACATCGACGGCATACTCGTCAATGTCGCCATCGGCTACGGCGGCCGGCAGGAGATCGCCGACGCGGTGCGGTCGCTGCTGCTCGACCACGCGAGCAAGGGCACCACCTTCGAGGAGCTGGCAGAGGTCGTCGACATCGACCTGATCTCCGAACACCTGTACACGCGCGGCCAGCCCGACCCGGACCTCGTCATCCGCACCAGCGGCGAGCAGCGGCTGTCGGGGTTCATGCTCTGGCAGAGCGCCCATTCGGAGTACTACTTCTGCGAGGTCTTCTGGCCCGCCTTCCGCAAGGTCGACTTTCTTCGCGCGCTGCGTGACTACGCCGCGCGGCACCGGCGGTACGGCTACTAGTCCCGTACCCCGTACGGCAGTCGGGGGCGGGCGGCTCATCCGTCCGTACGGTTTCCGGTACGGCTCCTTCCCGCCCGGCAACACGCGGGTTTCACAACGTTCATGTGCGCGCCGTCATATGCCATTGCATGGCCGCGCACGTTCGAGGGAATATCCCTTCCAGGTCGACGCCCTGCCCCAACTGTCCTAGGGGTGTCGAACTGCCAGCGGACGGCATGTGCTCGTTCGCCCGGGAGGCCCTTTGCACACGGACGATGCGGATCGTGCGTATGACGCGGAGGGCCGGTGCTCGGCCCTCCCGCCTGGGCCTGAGCCCGGTCCGTCCCCCGCCTGCGGGCCGGGGGACCTGTTCCCGCGACGCCGTCGCACCCCAACCTCTCCCGAGGGGGTTCGTCCACCCGTGGTGACCAGCAAGAAACGCCGCGAGCACGACCGGCGCACCTATGTCCTCGACACCAGCGTCCTGCTCGCCGACCCGAACGCCATGGCCCGCTTCGACGAGCACGAGGTCGTGCTGCCGGTCGTCGTGGTCACCGAGCTGGAGTCCAAGAGGCACCACCCGGAGCTGGGTTACTTCGCCCGGCAGGCGCTGCGCCTGCTGGACGAGTACCGGATCCGGCACGGCCGGCTGGACGCCCCGATCCCGATCGGCGATCTGGGCGGCACCCTGCGCGTCGAGCTCAACCACTCCGACCCGGGCATCCTGCCCGCCGCCTTCCTGTCCCATGGCGGCCGGGTGGGCGACAACGACTCGCGCATCCTCGCGGTCGCCAGGAACCTGCAGGCCGAGGGGTACGACGTCACGGTCGTCTCGAAGGACCTCCCGCTGCGCATCAAGGCCTCCTCGGTGGGGCTCCTCGCCGAGGAGTACCGCGCGGAGCTGGCGATAACCGACTCGGGCTGGACCGGGATGGCCGAGCTGGCCGTCACCGCCGAACAGGTGGACGACCTCTTCGCGGCCGAGACCGCGTATGTCCCCGAGGCGGCGGAGCTTCCGGTGCACACCGGTCTGGTGCTGCAGTCGGAGCGCGGCAAGGCGCTGGGCCGGGTCACGCCGGACGGGCAGGTGCGGCTGGTGCGCGGGGACCGCGAGGCGTTCGGGATCCACGGGCGGAGCGCGGAGCAGCGCATCGCGCTGGACCTGCTCCTCGACCCGGAGATCGGGATCGTCTCGATGGGCGGCCGGGCCGGTACGGGCAAGTCGGCGCTCGCGCTGTGCGCCGGTCTGGAGGCGGTGCTGGAGCGCCGGCAGCACCGTAAGGTGATGATCTTCCGCCCGCTGTACGCGGTGGGCGGGCAGGAGCTGGGCTATCTGCCGGGCACCGAGGCGGAGAAGATGAGCCCGTGGGCGCAGGCCGTCTTCGACACGCTGTCGGCGGTGACCACCTCGGATGTGATCGAGGAGGTGGTGGGGCGCGGGATGCTGGAGGTGCTGCCGCTCACCCACATCCGGGGCCGCTCGCTCCATGACGCCTTTGTGATCGTGGACGAGGCGCAGTCCCTCGAACGGAACGTGCTGCTGACCGTTCTGTCCCGGATCGGCGCCAACTCCCGGGTGGTACTCACCCATGACGTGGCACAGCGGGACAATCTCCGCGTCGGGCGCTATGACGGCGTCGTCGCGGTGGTCGAGAAGCTCAAGGGGCATCCGCTGTTCGCCCATGTCACCCTCACCCGCTCCGAGCGGTCGCCGATCGCCGCCCTGGTGACCGAAATGCTCGAGGACGGCCATATCTGAGGCAGTTGAGGGGAAGCGCGACCCTGACGCCGCGCGGCTGAGCCGAAAGAGCTTAGCCGCGCGGCGTCTTGGCGCGCCCGGATTTCCGGAAATCCTAGGGCGTAAACGGGGTGTGAGCTTTCACACTCAACGGAGAATTGCCTCCGGGCGTCCGCTTCCGGCAGTGTGTGGGTCCTGTCAGGCCCCGCATACGGCACACCAGTACCCCCAGCGGTACGGAGCAACAGCAGTACCAGAACTAAACAGCGTTCGCCGTATGCCGCCCGAGCACCTTGCGGCTCTCCCGAGGGAGGGTCTCACCGGGCCAGTGCCTCCCGTGACCAGCCATCCTCTTGTGCACCAGGGGGACGGAACAAGGGGAGGTCAGCGCCAGGGGCACGATTGCGTCCGCGAGGTCACCTAAGCGGGCGATGCTGGAAGGAAACCGTGTGAGCCGGATTTCGGTCCGGGGATTCGCAGTGGCCTCCGCCACCGCGGTCACCACTGTGGGCGCTGTCGTTGGCGTTGCCGCGGGCGGCGAGCAGAGCTCGACCGACCCTGTCGAGGCGACCGCCGCCGACACGACGCTCCTTGCGGACATACCCGCCGGCCAGCAGGCCGTGGCGCAGACCGCGTCCCTGACGCAGCAGGCGGATGTGCAGTCCACCGCGGCGGACGCGGAGGCGAAGAAGTCCGCCGAGGAGTCCGCCCGCAAGCAGGCCGCCAAGGACGCCAAGGCCAAGAAGCTGGCCGCCGAGAAGGCAGCCGCCGAGGCCAAGGCCGCCAAGGAGCGCGAGGAGGCCAAGAAGAAGCTCGAAGCGAGCCGTTCGGCCACCCGCGACGCCAGCAGCTTCCCGCAGCAGGCCTCGTACACCGTCGCCGAGGTCCAGGCCATGGCGCGGCAGATCGTCCCCGCCGACCAGTTCCAGTGCTTCAGCAACATCGTGAACCACGAGAGCACCTGGAACTACCGCGCCGAGAACCCCTCCTCGGGCGCGTACGGTCTGGTGCAGGCGCTGCCGGGCTCCAAGATGTCCTCGGTGGGCGCCGACTGGCGCACCAACCCGGCCACCCAGATCAAGTGGGGCCTGAACTACATGAACGAGCGCTACCACAGCCCCTGTGGTGCCTGGTCGTTCTGGCAGGCCAACAACTACTACTGATGCCTCCGGCTTCACTCGGTCGCCCCCGGCGTTCGACCTCGCGAAACCCCCGACCGCAACCGGCCGGGGGTTTCCCGCGTCCTCACGCTGTAACGTCTTCCCCACGACCGCGGGGGAACTGGGGGTAGGGGAAGCGAAATGTCCGCATTGCCACACTGGGTCGGCAGAATGGGAGCCAGCCTGACCCGGCTGGCCGAGCGACTGGAGCGCCAAGCCGAGGCCGACGCCGCCGACCCGGCCGACGCGTACGCCGACGACGGCAAGGGCGAACGGGTCGACAGGACCTCGGGCAAGGGCGGGGGCGACAGCGAGGCCGGCGGCCCCGCCGAGCCGGGCCGCCCGGCCTTGGAAAGCCCGGTCCTGGAGGACCTGGCCCCGAAGGACCTGGCCCCCAAGGACCTGGCCCCGGCGGGCACAAGCGCCGACGGCGAGGCCCCGGTCCGCCCGGAGCCGGCCAGTGTGCCCGCCCCGCCCGCGTACGCCCCCGCCGTCTCCGCCAAGCCCGACCCCGTCGCCGCCGTCCCCTGGGGCGTCCGGGTCGCCGCGGAGGTCGGCTGGCGGCTGCTGGTGCTCGCGGGGACCGTCTATGTGCTGATGACCGTCATCAGCGCGGTCGAACTGGTGGTGCTCTCCTTCACGGTCGCCCTGCTGATCACCGCGATGCTGGAGCCGACCGTCACCAGGCTGCGGAACCGGGGCGTCCCCCGGGGCCTGGCCACCGCCATCACCTTCATCTCCGGCTTCATCATCATGGGCCTGGTCATCTGGTTCGTGGTCTGGCAGGTCATGGAGAACGTCGACGACCTGTCCAGCAAGGTCCAGGCAGGCATCGACGACCTGCGGGACTGGCTGCTCAACAGCCCCTTCCACGTCACCGAGAAGCAGATCAACCAGATCGCCAACAACCTGCGCGACGCGATCGGCGCCAACACCGAGGAGCTGACCTCCGCCGGGCTCGAAGGCGTCACGGTCATCGTGGAAGTGCTGACCGGCATCCTGCTGGCGATGTTCAGCACGCTCTTCCTGCTGTACGACGGGCCGAAGATCTGGGCCTGGTTCCTCAAGCTCGTCCCGGCCCCGGCCCGCGCGGGCGTGGCGGGCGCCGGCCCGCGCGCCTGGACCACGCTCACCGCCTATGTGCGCGGCACGGTGATCGTGGCGTTGATCGACGCGATAGCCATCGGAGTCGGCATCTTCTTCCTCGACGTCCCGATGGCCGTCCCGCTCGCCGTCTTCATCTTCCTCTTCGCCTTCATCCCGCTCGTCGGCGCCGTCGTCTCCGGTGCGCTGGCGGTCGTGGTCGCCCTCGTCACCCAGGGCGTGTGGACGGCGGCGATGGTGCTCGTGGTGGTGCTGGCGGTGCAGCAGATCGAGGGCCACATCCTCCAGCCCTTCATCCTGGGCCGGGCGGTGCGGGTGCATCCGCTGGCCGTGGTGCTCTCGGTCGCGGCCGGCTCGCTGATCGGAGGCATCGGCGGCGCGGTGGTGGCCGTACCGCTGGTGGCGGTCGCCAACACGGTCGTCGGCTATCTGCGGTCGTACAACCAGGAGGCCGCGCTGCGCCAAACCCAAGGACCGCACGGGGCGACGGCGGCGGAGCTCGCGCCGACGACGCGGCGCGACGAGGGCGTGTGAGCGCCGGGGCGCGGCGATGCGCCCCGGCCCGCTCCCGCGTTCACGCGCCTACTCCTCGATGCGTTCCCCTTCGCCGTCGAAGTGCACACGACCGTCGACGCGCACCGGCTGTCCGGGCGGCAGACGCCTGCCGGGCGGCGGCTCTTCGAGGACCACGGCCGTCCAGTCCACCGCCGGCGGTCCCGAGGGCGCGGGGCGCAGCGCGTCGTAGACGTTGAGCGTGCTCGGCGGACGGCCCGGGGCGTAGGTGATCAGGTGGATGCCGCCGTCCCGGACGGAGGGCAGATCGGGGTTGTACCGGGCCTTGTCCGCCACCACCGTCTCGATCGCGTCCCGTACGTCGGCGGGGTCGCCGAGGCGCCAGTACGTCACTTCCTCGTCGCCGGAGTTGCTGGTCCACGAGCTGTCGCGGAGCAGCCAGAAGTGCCGGGAGTGCGGATTGGGGTCCGGCCCCTCGTGGCGCGGCGGGTCGTACGCGTCGTCGAGCGCCCGGGCGCGGGACCGTGCCGTCTCGTCCCACGGGTCGAGTTCCAGGGCGCGCGCATAGCAGCGCAGCGCCTCTTCATGCGCGCCCCCGCCCTCGTGGGCCAAGCCTTCGAGGTAGACGGCGAGGTTGTTGTCCGGGTCCAGGGACAGGACCTGCCGGGCCGTGCGGACCGCCTCGTCGACGAGCCGGCGACCGGCCTCGTCGTCGGCGGGTATCTCGGGGAGCGGGCGCAGGTCCTCTTCCCACCACGCATCCTCCACGTGGTTGACGACGTGGAAGCGAAGCTCGGCGCCGGCCAGCACGGCGAGTCCCGCGGCCGCCTCCAGGCTCTCCGGGTCCGCCTGCCAGGCGCGGGTGTACGCCTCGCGGACGGTGCGGGCGTCGTCCGCCCATTCCTCGTCGTCCTCGTCGACGCACTCCGCGTCGTCGGCGACCTGGGCCAGGAGTCGGCTCGCTTCGGCCAAGTGGTCGGCGTGGTCCGTGTCTTCAGCCATGGCCCGTGACCCTATCGCCGGGGTCGGACATCCGGCGGCGGTCCACGGAAACGCGCGAGGGGCGTCCCCACCGGTTCGGTGGGGACGCCCCGTATGCGCCCGCGGCTGTGTGCCGTCAGCCGTTCGCGGCCAGGGTCGCCTCGGCGTCGAGCGTGGTGCCGACCGCCTGGACCACCGCGGCGATCTTGAACGCTTCCTGGATCGTCTCCCGGTCCACCCCGGCCTTGCGGAGCACCTGCTCATGCGAGTCCAGGCACTGGCCGCAGCCGTTGATCGCGGACACCGCCAGCGACCAGAGCTCGAAGTCGGTCTTCTCCACACCCGGGTTGCCGATGACGTTCATCCGCAGACCCGCGCGCAGGGTGCCGTACTCCGGGTCCGACAGCAGGTGCCGGGTCCGGTAGAAGACGTTGTTCATCGCCATGACGGCGGCGGCCGACTTGGCGGCGGTGTAGGCCTCGGGGCTCAGACTGGCCCTGGCCTCCGGCTCGAGCTCCGCCAGCACGCGCGGGGAGCGCGAGGCGATCGCGCAGGCCAGCACGGTGCCCCACAGCTGCTGCTGGGTGAGAAGGGCTGTGCTTTCTGCGTTTCCGATGACCGAGCCCAGGTTGAGCTTGAGGTCCTTGGCGTAGTCCGGCAGGGCGGACTTGAGGTCGTCGAGTGCCATGTCGGTCAGCTCACTCGCCCGAGAGGAGCTTGACCGGGTCGAGGGTGTCCTCGCCCTTGCTCCAGTTGCAGGGGCACAGCTCGTCGGTCTGCAGGGCGTCGAGGACCCGCAGGACCTCCTTGGGGTTACGGCCCACGGAACCGGCGGTCACCATGGTGAACTGGATCTCGTTGTTCGGGTCGACGATGAAGACGGCGCGCTGCGCGAAGCCGTCCGCGCCCTCGACGCCGCAGTCCCGCATCAGCTCGTGCTTGGAGTCGGCCAGCATCGGGAAGGGCAGGTCGCGCAGGTCGGCGTGGTCCTTGCGCCAGGCGTGGTGGACGAACTCGGAGTCGCCGGAGACGCCGAGGATCTGCGCGTCGCGGTCGGCGAACTCGTCGTTCAGCTTGCCGAAGGCGGCGATCTCGGTCGGGCAGACGAAGGTGAAGTCCTTCGGCCAGAAGAAGACCACGCGCCACTTGCCCTCGTGGGACTTGTGGTTGATCTGCTCGAACTCCTTGCCGCTCTCCAGCGACACACAGGCGGTCAGATCGTACGTGGGGAACTTGTCACCGACAGTGAGCACGCGCTCTCCTTGTAGCTTTCAGCGGAGGGAACCGTTATGTGGTGGTTTCCTCGGGGTTGGACTGGACCACCCTGGCACACAAGGCATTGATCAGTGAAATAGCTAGACTGGGTGGGGTTGATCGGAGGTGGTTATCAGTGGCTGCGGCAGCCATACCCGCGGGGAAGTCACCCGCGTCCGGAGGAAAGCCGCGTCAGCCCAGCTTCTCCCAGCTCAGGGCGTTCGCCGCGGTCGCCGAGCAGCTGCACTTCCGCGATGCGGCGGCCGCCATCGGCATGAGCCAGCCCGCGCTGTCGGGGGCCGTCGCCGCGCTGGAGGAGGCGCTCGGGGTGCAGCTCCTGGAGCGTACGACGCGCAAGGTGCTGCTCAGCCCGGCGGGGGAGCGGCTGGCGGCACGGGCCCGTACGGTGCTGGAGGCGGTGGACGCGCTGATGGAGGAGGCGGAGGCGGCGCGGGCGCCGTTCACCGGGGTGCTGCGGCTCGGGGTGATCCCGACCGTGGCGCCGTATCTGCTGCCGACCGTGCTGCGGCTGGTGCGCGACCGCTATCCGCTGCTCGAGCCGCAGGTCCATGAGGAGCAGACCGCCTCGCTGCTGGACGGGCTCGCCCACGGGCGGCTCGACCTGCTGCTGCTCGCGGTCCCGCTGGCCGCCCCCGGCGTGGTCGAACTGCCCCTGTTCGACGAGGACTTCGTCCTGGTCACGCCCCAGGACCACTGGCTCGGCGGGCGCGGCGACATCCCGCGCGCCGCGCTGAAGGAGCTGGATCTGCTGCTGCTTGACGAGGGCCACTGCCTGCGCGACCAGGCCCTGGACATCTGCCGTGAGGCGGGCCGTACGGAGGGCGCCCCGGTGACCACGAGCGCCGCCGGGCTCTCCACGCTGGTGCAGCTGGTCGCGGGCGGCCTCGGGGTGACGCTGCTGCCGCGTACGGCGCTGCGCGTGGAGACGGGGCGCAGTGACCAGCTGGCCACCGGATACTTCGCCGATCCGGCGCCCGCGCGCCGGATCGCGCTCGCGATGCGGGCGGGGGCGGCGCGGCAGGAGGAGTTCGAGGCGTTCGCGGGGGCGCTGCGGGAGGCGCTGGGGCCGTTGCCGGTGCGGATCGTCAAGGGGTGAGCGGGGCTCGTCCCACGCGACCGCCGGGCCCTTCCCCAGGGGGGAAGGGCCCGGCGGTCGCGGTTTGCGCGGCTCGCGCGTTACTCCGTACGGAGTCCTTCGGGCCGCATCATGCGCCACAGCGGCCCCATGCTGACCACTGTCACCAGCAGGATCACGCCCGCGCCGATCCCGGTCATCATGGTGACGCTCGCCCAGTCCACGGCGACCGGTTTGTCGACCATCTTCAGCAGGATCGCCCCCAGGGCGATGCCACCCGCGACCGACAGGGCCAGGCCGAGCACCACCGGGATGGCGGTCTGCCACAGCACCGACCAGCCCAGGGTCATCCGGCGGGTGCCGAAGGCGACCAGGACCGACAGCAGCTTCTTGCGCTCGCGCAGCTGCTCCAGCATGGACACGATCATGCTCGCGCCGATCAGCAGCAGCGTCGCGGAGGCGCCGATGAACAGGCCGCGCTCGATGGTCTGGAACTCGTCCGACTGCGAGGTGCTGCGCAGCTCGTAGATGTCCGACGTGGGCGAGATCGCGGCCGCGGTGTTGCGGGCGTACTCGATGGCGTCCGGGACGTCCGGGTCGAGCCGGAGCATCAGCTGCACCGAGGCGTGGTCGAGGTCGGCGATGTCGAGGCCGCCCGGGGTGGCCAGGATGCCGGAGCGCTCGCTGCCCTGCGGGTCCTCCTTGATGCCCACGACGGGCGTGGACTTGGGGATCGTCCACAGCCGGGGCTTGCTGCGGGAGGGGTTGTAGTCCTTGTCGAAGCTGAGGTTGACCGTCGCGCCCGGCTTGGTGAAGTACGTGTCCTTGTCGTCCCACTCGGCGGGCCCGGTGACGAAGACGTCGCCGTCGCGGCAGTCGCCGATCCGCGCGAGCTCCTTCAGCGTGCGGCAGTCGCCGACCTGCACGCTTCCGACCGGGATGTCGCCCGGGGCCTTGACCTTGCTGCGCGGGTCGCTGACCGACGCGTTGGTGACGCCGAGGGCCGTGCGTACGCCCTTGGTGCCGGTGTACCGCGCGATGACGTCCCGCGCCTGCGCGCCGGTGTCCACCGAGGCGTGCGCCATCACATCGGCGCGGGTCGGGTCCTGCCCGGTGGGGGTGGTGTTGTCGTTCTCCGCGGCGGCGAAGAGCATCGTGATCGCGATCGCCCCGGCCACCGCGACCGTGATGCCGCTGACGGCGCGTGACGCGGAGCCGCTGCTGAGCTGGAGCCGCCGGGTGGCGAGCTGCCAGGGGACGGGGCCGCCGGCGAAGCGCCGGACGACGGCTTCGACCAGCCACGGCAACAGCGCGGTGATGCCGACCAGCATCAGCACCGCACCGCCCGCGACCTGGTAGGTGGAGTCGGCGCTGCTGTCCGCTCCCGAGCGCAGCAGCGGCAGCAGCAGCGCGAGGCCGAGGGCGGGGAACAGCAGCCGCCACCACAGCCGGCGCCGCTTGGGCGTGGCGTCGCGCACGACGCCCAGCGGTTCGATGGCGATGCCGCGCAGCGCGATCTGGGTGACCACGACGGCGCAGGCGGGCACGGCGGCCATGATCAGCGCGGTGATCGTGGCCGAGGGCTGGACGTCGGCGGAGAAGACGCTGGTGCCGAACACCGTGATCCCGCCGATGAACTGCCTGACCAGCAGGAAGACCCCCCAGCCCACCGCGAGCCCGAGCAGGGCGCCGACCAGCGCCTCGCCGGCCGCGATCCGCCGCGTCATACGGCTGTCGGCGCCCACCAGGCGCAGCGCGGCGAGCCGCCGGTCGCGGCGCTCCCCGCCGAAGCGCACGGCGGTGGCGATGAAGATGGCCACGGGCAGCAGCAGCACCACACAGCCCACGACGATCAGCAGGAGCAGGAGCGGGTCCAGGGGCTGGGACGGGGAGTTGTCACCCCAGTGGTCGAGGCGGTAGCCGTCGTCATCGAGGGCGTCAGGGTCGACGTTCGCGTAGTAGATGAGCTCGGCCGGCCCGGCCAGCCCCTCGTCGCCGATCGTGCCGACGATCTTGTAGTCGAGGCGTTCCCTGAGCAGCTTGTTGTCACCGTCGGCGAGCATCTTCTTCAGGGCGGGGGAGACCACCATCTCGCCGCGCGCGGGGAAATGGTCGAGGCCCGGGGGCACGGGCGGCCGGTCGCCGTCGGGCGCCAGCAGGACGCCCGTGACGTCCTCGCCGCGGAAGGCGGTGGATCCCCAGCCCAGCCGCAGGGTCTCGGGGCCCGGTTTGACGTCGGTCGAGTAGTTGCCCCCGTAGGAGCGGGCGTTGGTGCGGTCGTCGCGTGCGGAGACGATGTGCGGGACGGCGGCGGCGAACAGCAACAGCGCCACGCCGAGCCCGACGCCGACCGCCGTCAGGACCGTCCTGGCCCAGCTCTCCCGGCCGCCGGAGACCGCGAAGCGGGCCCCCGTCGCCAGGTCGGCGGCCCAGCGGGCCGGGCCGACCCGCTGGCGGGGCTCCGGACGGTCGGAGGGTGCCTGGGGCGCCCCGCCGGGGTGCTCCCGCTCCGCCGCACTCCGCAGCGGGGTCACATTGCCGGTGCCGCTCACCGCGCGCCCGCCATGTCCCGCGCCTTGCCGTCCCGTACGACGACCTCGCGGTCGGAGTACGCGGCGACGCGCGCCTCGTGGGTGACCAGGACGACGGCGGCGCGGGTCTCCCGGGACGCCTCGGTCAGCAGCTCCATCACCCGCTCGCCGTTGAGGGAGTCCAGGGCGCCGGTCGGCTCGTCGGCGAACAGCACGCGCGGGCCGCTGACCAGGGCGCGGGCCACGGCGACGCGCTGCCCCTGGCCGCCGGAGACCTCGCCCGGCCGCTTGGCGCGCACATCGTCGACCTCCAGCCGCTCCAGCCAGGACAGCGCGCGGCTCTCCGCCTCCTTGCGCCCCACGCCGTTCAGCCGCAGCGGCAGCGCGACGTTCTCCACGCAGCTGAGCTCCGGCACCAGCTGGCCGAACTGGAAGACGAAGCCGAACTCGCCGCGGCGCAGCGCGCTGCGCCGGGAGTCCGGCATGGCGGAGAGCAGCTGCCCGTTGTAGTGGACGGTGCCCGAGTCCGGGGTGACGATCCCGGCGAGGCAGTGGAGCAGGGTCGACTTGCCGGAGCCCGAGGGGCCCATGACGGCGACGACCTCACCCGGGTGGATGGAGAAGTCCGCGCCGTCCAGGGCGGGGGTGGGCCCGTAGGACTTGTGCAGCCCTTCGGCTATGAGGAGCGAGCCCGCGGGGGTCATGGGGTTACCGCCTTGGCGAGTTGGCCGAGGCGCGCGGCGGTGAGCTCCAGCCAGCGCAGGTCGGCCTCGAGGTGGAAGAGGGCGTGGTCACAGATCAGCTGATCGCTGAGGTCGCCGGTGCGCTTGCGCTGGGTCAGCTCGCGCATCAGGCGCAGATGCTCGGCGCGCTGCACATCGAGCAGATCCGCGGCGTCCCGGCCGGTCATCAGCGCGAGAACGACCTTGGTGTAGAGGACGGACTGGAGGTACGGCTCGGGCTTCTCCGGCTGCCTGAGCCACTGCTCCACGTCGGTGATGCCGGCCTCGGTGATGGCGTAGCGCTTGCGCTCGGGGCCGCCACCGTGCTCGATTCCGTCGACCTCGACGAGGCCGTTCTTCAGGAGGCGGGACATGGTCGAGTAGACCTGTCCGTAGTGGAGCGGGCGGTCGTGCCCGAATCTCTCGTCGAAGGCTCGCTTCAGGTCGTAGCCATGGCGTGGGCCGGACTCCAGAAGGCCGAGCAGGGTGTGGCCGATTGACATGCGCGGCACTCTACACCATGCGTATACCTTGTGTGTATAGATGCGTGAGGCTGGGCGTTCCCGCAGGTGAGAGGCGGTTCTCCGGGGCGCCTGGCCGCCGCGGCGCGGAGGCCAGGCCCACGGCAAGAAGGAGCGCCCCCAGGGGTGGCCGGGGGCGCGGGGGCAGGTGTCGCGGGGCCGGGGGACCGCCCGGGGCGGGCTCAGTCCTCGCGGGGTGGGCGGCCTCGGCGGGGGATGGGGGCCGCGGCGCGGGGCAGCCGGCCCGCCTCCGCGAGCGCCTTGCGCAGCAGGAACTCGATCTGCGCGTTGGCGCTGCGCAGATCGTCCGCGGCCCAGCGCGCGAGCGCGTCGTGGACCGCCGGGTCGAGCCGCAGCAGCACCTGCTTGCGCTGCCGCGAGGCCCGGCGCGCACCGTCGCGCGCGGCCGGCTCCGCGGCGGCTTCGGGACCGTCGGCGCCGCCGACCCCGCCGGGGCCCGAGGCCCCGGCGGGGTTCTCCCGCTCGCCGCGCTCCGTCACTGGTAGAGCGTGCCCGTGTTGAGGACCGGCTGCGGGGCGCGGTCGCCGCACAGCACGACCATCAGGTTGCT
Organism: Streptomyces sp. NPDC007917; assembly: GCF_042959105.1. NCBI lineage: Bacteria > Bacillati > Actinomycetota > Actinomycetes > Kitasatosporales > Streptomycetaceae > Streptomyces > Streptomyces sp. NPDC007917. Next base: position 3,502 of record NZ_JBIBKK010000009.1, on the reverse strand, counting down.
GACCATCGCCGCCTTGCGCTCGTCGTCCAGCTCGACGATCTGCTCCTCGGCGATCCGGGCCAGCGCGGTCTCGACCATGCCGACCGCGCCGTCCACGATCTCGCGGCGGGCCGCGACCACCGCGCCCGCCTGCTGGCGCTGGAGCATCGCGGAGGCGATCTCGGGGGCGTACGCGAGGTGGGTGAAGCGCGACTCGACGATGCGCACCCCGGCCGCCTCGACCCGCGCGTGCAGTTCGGTGGCCAGCTTCTCGGTGATCTCCTCGGCGTTGCCGCGCAGCGAGAGCGCGGTCTCGTCGTGTGCGTCGTACGGGTACTCGATGGCGATATGGCGCACCGCGGCCTCGGTCTGGGTGGAGACGAACTCCAGGAAGTCGTCCACCTCGAACACCGCCTGGGCGGTGTCCTCGACCCGCCAGACGACGACGGCGGCGAGCTCGATCGGGTTGCCGTAGGCGTCATTGACCTTGAGCACCGGGGTCTCGTGGTTCCGCACCCGGGTGGAGATCTTCTTGCGGCTGGAGAAGGGGTTGATCCAGCGCAGCCCCTCGGTGCGGAGGGTGCCCTTGTAGCGGCCGAAGAGCTGGACGACCCGGGCCTGGCCCGGCGCGATCGCGCACAGCCCGCGCATCGCGATGAAGGAGGCGATGATCACCGCGACGCCGAGAAGGATCAGCGCGGGGTTGCTGGTGTCCTCGTAGTCGTACTCGGAGGTGTCGGCTCCGGCCGCGATGAGGAAGGGGCCCGCGACCAGCCCGGCCAGGCCGAGCAGCAGCGCGAGACCGCCGCTGATGCTGCGCGCGGGCCGCTCGCGCACCTGGGGCCGAGGCAGGGCGGGTATGTCGGGTGTGGGCGTGATGTCGGTCATATCAGACATGAAGGTTCCCCCGTTTTTGCTGGTGCGTGGGTTGGTGCCCGGCCGTGTGGCCTAGCAAAGTGATAACACTTTTTCGGCCGGAGGCAACCCCTTGCGGCGGCAGGACGTCAGTTCCTGCAGAGCGGGTGCTCTTTGTCACCTTCGGAAAAAGCTTGATCGATGAGTATTTGGCGTCAGTTGCGGTGTTAGCTTCATGAGCTGGGTTGGGGGCTGACGTACGGGAGCAGCGGGAGAGATGGGCAGAGCGGAAGAGCGGCGGGCGCGGCAGAAGAGCGCTCGCCGGGCCAAGAAGGGCGCGAAGAAGAACGGCAAGAAGACCGGCATACGCCGCTTCTTCACCTGGAAGATGGTCCTGGGCTACTTCCTCTCGATGGGGCTGCTGCTCATCGGCGCCTTCCTGGTGCTCTACTTCATGGTCGACGTGCCCAACGCCAACGCCCTGGCCAAGGCGGAGGCCAACATCTACAAGTACAGCGACGGCTCGATCATGGCGAAGACGGGCGACGTCAACCGCGAGTCCGTACCGCTGTCGAAGATCCCCAAAGAGGTGCAGCACACCTTCGTCGCCGCCGAGAACAAGGACTTCTACACCGACCCCGGCGTCTCCTTCACGGGCACCGCGCGCGGCATCATCAACACGCTTCTGGGCCGGGGCAAGCAGGGCGGCTCGACCATCACCCAGCAGTACGTCAAGAACTACTACCTCAGCCAGGAACAGACCGTCAGCCGCAAGCTGAAGGAGCTGGTGATCTCCCTCAAGGTCGATCAGCAGCAGTCCAAGGACGACATCCTCGCGGGGTACATCAACACCAGCTACTACGGCCGCAACGCGTACGGCATCCAGGCCGCCGCCCGCGCGTACTACGACAAGGACGTCGGCAAGCTCACCGTGGCCCAGGGCGCCTATCTCGCCGCGGTGCTGCAGGCCCCCAGCCAGTACGACTACTCGGTGGCCGGCCCCAACGGCAAGCGGCTGGTCAAGCAGCGCTGGAACTACGTCCTGGACAACATGGTCGAGAAGCACTGGCTGGACGCGGGCGAGCGCGAGGGCCTGACATTCCCCAAGCCCATCGAGCCCCGCCCCATCCCCGGCATGGACGGCCAGACGGGCTACTTCGTCGAGGCCGCCAAGCAGGAGCTGTTCAAGGCCGGGGTGAGCGAGGACGAGCTCGCGGCCGGCGGCTGGACGATCACCCTCAACATCGACAAGAAGAAGCAGAAGGCCCTGGAGAAGGCCGTCCACACCCAGCTGACCTCCAAGCTCAAGCCGAGGACGCGCCCGGTCGACGGGCACGCCCAGGTCGGCGCGGTCTCGGTGAACCCCAAGAACGGCGCGATCGTGGCGATGTACGGCGGTGCGGGCGCCACCAAGCACTGGACCAACAACGCCACCCGCGAGGACTACCAGCCCGCCTCGACCTTCAAGCCGCTCATCCTCGCCGCCGCGCTGGAGAACGACTCCACCACCCAGGACGGCCAGCCGATCAGGGCCAACACCGTCTACGACGGCGACAGCAAGCACCCGGTCAAGGACGACGGCGGCGAGGTGGGTTTCGCCCCGCCGAACGAGGACAACAAGGACTACGGCCCGATCTCCGTCCAGACCGCGATGAACAACTCCGTCAACTCGGTCTTCGCGCAGATGGCGGTGGACGTCGGCCTGGACAAGGTCAAGAAGACCGCCACCGGTCTCGGCATGAACCCCAAGGCGGGCGGCTTCGACGTGGCTCCCGCGATGTCGCTGGGCGTCATGGGCGCCAGCCCCAAGGACATGGCCGGGGTCTACGCCACCCTCGACAACCACGGCAAGAAGATCACCCCCTCGATCGTGAAGTCGGCGGAGAAGGCCGGAGGCGAAAGCGCCCAGCTGCCCGACACCACGGGGGGCGAGGTGATCAGCCGCACCGCGGCGGACTCCGTGACCTCGGTGCTGACCGGTGTGGTCGACGAGGGCACCGGCTCGGCCGTACGGCAGAAGGGCCAGGCCATGGCGGGCAAGACCGGCACCTCGGACGAGAACAAGTCCGCTTGGTTCACCGGCTACACCCCCGACCTGGTCACCTCGGTCGGCATGTTCGGCGAGGCCAAGGGCGGCAAGCAGGTGACGCTGACCGGCACCGCCGGCGGCGGACGCGTCAACGGCGGTGGCTTCCCCGCCGAGATATGGGGCGCGTACATGGAGTCGGCGCTCGACGGCCAGGGGGCGTCCAAGTTCGACCTGGACACCGACATGGGCGCGGCCGTTCCGCCGCCGTCGAGCACCAGCCCCAGCACCCCGCCCACGAGCAAGTCGACGGAGCCGACGACCTCCCCTCCGCCCACGAGCGAGAGTCCGACGGCCTCCTCGTCCCCGCCGACCACCCCGCCGACGACGCCCCCGACCACGGGCGGCGAGTCGCCGACCGACGACACCACGCCGCCGTCGACCCCGCCGACCTCGCCCTCCCTGGACACGCGCGGCCTGCGCACCAAGCAGCGCGGCAACGGGTGACCTGACACACGACAGCGGTGGGGGGGGGCGTGGGGCCCCCCCCCCCCCCCCGGGTTGTTGCGCCAAACGCCCCCGGGGGCCGGGCCCCGGGGGGCAACCCCCCACGGACACAAACCCCAATGCGGGGGGCACCCC
>NZ_JBIBKK010000008.1:0-479555 GCF_042959105.1 Streptomyces sp. NPDC007917 | reverse complement strand
TTCAACAACACCATCACCCCCTACACCCCCACCGGCACCGACGAAACCGACGAGCCCGTCGCACGCGAGACGGTGGTCGTCGAGGTCGGCGGCAAGCGGCTGGAGGTCTCCCTCCCCGCCTCGCTCGGTGTGGCGGCCGCTCCGGCCGGCGGTGGGGCCGGGTCGAAGAAGCCCAAGCGCAAGGCCGTGAAGAAGTCGGGCTCGGCCGCCTCCGGTGACGCCCTGGCCTCGCCCATGCAGGGCACCATCGTCAAGGTCGCCGTCGCCGAAGGAGACCAGGTCGCCGAGGGCGATCTGGTCGTGGTCCTGGAAGCGATGAAGATGGAACAGCCGCTGAACGCCCACCGCTCCGGCACCATCAAGGGCCTCGCCGCCGAAGTCGGCGCCTCCATCACCTCCGGCGCCGTCATCTGCGAAATCAAAGACTGACAGCAAGGGCTGACACCCCGCCACACAGCTGTACCCCCGGGCCCCGGTCGATCCCCTCGACCGGGGCCCGGCGCATACGGTGGCGACCGGAGCCGTCCGCGCGGCACGATGTGAGCTCGGCCGAGGGAGGGGGACCTATGGCACAGAAGAACCTGGAAGCGCTCATCACGCGAATCCAGGCTGCCGCACGGACCGGGGACGCGGCGGCCCGGAGGGCGTGGGACGCGCTGATCGCGCTGGTGCTGCGGCGGGGCGCCACGGCGGCGGACCTCGTAGTGACCCCGCACCTGCTCGTCGTACTGATCGAGGAACGCATCCGCGAGGGCCGGCAGTTCGACCGCAGACTCCGGAAGTGGACAAGCCAATACGGCACGGTCGCCGGGAGCGGCAAGGTCCGCAGCGAGCCCAGCGGCTCCAACGAATCCATCAGCGGCCCTGTCGTCCAGGGACGCGATTCCCACAGGGACATCACGATCGGCGACGCCATGCCCGCCCGGCCGCCCGGCCCTCCGTTCGGCGACGACGACTGGGACGAGGAGACGACGGACGACAACGAGACGACGGACGACAACGCGTGACCGATCCGCTCGCCCCCCAGCCACGGGAGGCCCGCCCCCGTGGGTGATATCGCCAAGGGCGTGCTCGGCGGCGCCTGGACCCTGCTCGTCGGCTGGATCCTGCCCACCGCGCTCAACCTGTCCGTCTTCTTCTTCACCGTCGCGCCCAGCCTCCACCACATCGACCTGGCGCAGCGCCTGTGGCCTTCGTCGAAGGTCAACACCGCCCTCCTCCTGCTGGCCGTCTCCCTCCTCCTCGGACTCGTCGTCTCGGCGGTGCAGACCCTGCTCTACCGCCTCCTGGAGGGCTACATCCTGTGGCCCGCCACCGCCTACGATGGGCGCTGCCGCCGCCACCGGCAGACCAAACAGGACCTCCGCGACCGCCTCGCGCTGCTGCGTCTCGAATGCCTCGAGCGCGAGGGCGGGCTGTCGCCGGAGGCCGCCCGACAACTGGCCGAGCTGCGCGCCAACCCCCGTATCGCCCGTGCCGCCCGCCGGGACCGCCTCCGTACGGCGGCCCAGCGCGCCCTCCTGCAGGAGCGGTTGCGCCGCTACCCCATCGACGACGACCAGGTCGCGCCCACCCGCCTGGGCAATGCCATCCGCCGTCTGGAGGAGTACGGCTATGACCGCTTCCGCCTCGACACCCAGGTCTTGTGGGGAGAGCTGACCGGCATCGCGCCCGAGCAGGTCCGCCGCCAGGAGGAACTGGCGCGCGCCAGCGTCGACTTCTTCATCGCCCTGCTCTACGGCCACGCCGCGGTGGCGGCGGCCGCCCTGGCCGCGCTGGCCTCCGGGGACGCGGACCGCACCGCGCTGCTGACCACCGCCGCCGTGCTGATCGCGCTGATCCCGCTGTGGTACCGGTCCGCCGTGACCGCCACCGACGTGTGGGCCGCCGCCGTACGGGCGCTGGTCAACGTGGGCCGCAAGCCGCTGGCCGAGTCGCTGGGCCTGGCGCTGCCGTCCGAGCTCGCCGCCGAGCGCACCATGTGGACGCTGGTCTGCCTGTTGTCCCGGGTCCCCTACCACGAGCGCGCGGCCGCCCTCGACCCGTTCCGCGCCGATCCCCAGCCGCCGGCCTGGCCCCCGGTCCCGCCGCCGACGCCGCCCCCACCCGGCTCGTAATGGCATGCTTGACCCACGGCCCCGTACGGCCCCTGACCTCCGTACGGCCGGCCGACCCCGTACGACCAGCGGCGCAGGGAGGACCGCGATGGCGACCGAGACAGCCACGGCGCACACCCCACCGCGCGCCATGCGCGCCGACGCGCGCCGCAATTACGAGCGGCTGCTGAACGAGGCGAGGACCGCGTTCGTCGAGCACGGCACCGACGCGTCGCTGGAGGACATCGCGCGCCGCGCGGGGGTCGGGATCGGCACGCTGTACCGGCATTTCCCCAACCGCACCGCGCTCATGGGGGCCGTCTTCCGACAAGAGGTGTGCGCGCTGCTGGCGCGCGCCCGCGAGCTGGCGAAGGCGCCGCAGCCGTGCCATGCGCTGGTCGACTGGCTGCGCGAGATCATCGATTACGCGAGCACCTACCGCGGGCTCTCGCACGCCCTGATGGCGGCCTCCGGGGACGAGAGCTCATCGCTGTCCCAGGGGTGCGGTCTGCCGATGCGCGAGGCGGGCAGCGCGCTGCTCGCCCGCGCCCAGCAGTCCGGGAACGTACGGTCCGACGTCGGCATAGACGATCTGATGCAGCTGACCAACGCCATCGCGCTGGCGGTGGAACAGTCACCGGACGACCCGGAGTTGGCCGACCGGCTGCTGGCCCTGACCTTCACCGGCCTCAAGTCCCGCTGAACGGGACTCACGTCCTGCCCAGCCGGCCTCACGTCCGGCTGAACCGGCCCGAACCGGTCAGGGCTTCACCCCCCTCAGCGCCGCCGTGGCGCCAGGTCCGCGACCCGGCCTCCCGGCTGCTCCGCGAGCGGCATCCCGCCGCGCAGCGTGGCGCCGGGCCCGGGGCCCGGTGGGTGCGGGTGGTTGCGACGCGGTCCGGGGAGCGGCAGCCCGTCCTCCGTGCCGCGCGCGGGGGGCGGGCCGCCGAGCCGGGGCTGCTGGCGGCCCGGCCCCGCCGGACCGCCCTCACCGCCCGCCGGGCCCGAGCCCGCGCCCGGCCCGGCCACCGCGATCTGCACGCCCTGGTCGGCGAGGGCCTGCAGTTCGGTCAGGGCGCGCTCGTCGTGCGGGGGCGGCTCGTCCGTGACCAGACGGGTGATCACATCCGTCGGCACCGTCTGGAACATGGTGTCGGTGCCCAGTTTGGTGTGGTCCGCGAGGACCACCACCTCGGCCGCCGCCTGCACCAGCGCCCGGTCGACGCTGGCCGACAGCATGTTGGACGTGGACAGGCCGCGCTCGGCGGTCAGCCCGCTGCCGGACAGAAAGGCCCGGCTGACCCGCAGCCCCTGCAGGGACTGTTCGGCACCGCTGCCGACCAGCGCGTAGTTGGAGCCGCGCAGGGTGCCGCCGGTCATGACGACCTCGACCCGGTTGGCATGGGCCAGCGCCTGGGCGACGAGCAGGGAGTTGGTGACCACGGTCAGACCCGGGACGCGCGCGAGCCGGCGGGCCAGCTCCTGCGTGGTGGTCCCGGCGCCGACCACGACGGCCTCGCCCTCATCGACGAGACCGGCCGCGAGATCGGCGATGGCCGTCTTCTCCGCGGTCGCTAGATGGGATTTCTGCGGGAAGCCGGACTCCCTGGTGAATCCGCCCGGCAGCACCGCACCGCCGTGCCGGCGGTCGAGCAGTCCTTCTGCCTCCAGCGCCCGCACATCCCGCCGTACGGTCACTTCGGAGGTCTGGACGACGCGGGCGAGCTCGCGGAGCGACACCGCTCCGTTCGCACGCACCATTTCAAGGATCAATTGGCGACGTTCTGCAGCGAACACGAAACTGACAGTAACGCCAACGACCGTCTGGTTTCAGCAGCTTGCACCAATTAACAGATGTTGTTCGTCTGCGACCCCGCGAGATGGTATGGGGACGGTGTGAGGGGGATATGGGGAGCGAGCGGCCTACGCCTCCGCCTGCGTCTTGCGCGTGTGCAGCTGCCGCGCCACCTCGGCGATCGAGCCGGACAGCGACGGGTACACCGTGAAGGCGTTGGCGATCTGCTCCACCGTCAGATTGTTGTCGACCGCGATCGAAATCGGATGGATCAGCTCGCTGGCGCGCGGCGCGACCACCACACCGCCGACCACGATGCCGGTGCCCGGACGGCAGAAGATCTTCACAAAGCCGTCCCGGATGCCCTGCATCTTGGCGCGCGGGTTGCGCAGCAGCGGCAGCTTCACCACCCGGGCGTCGATGTTCCCGCCGTCCACATCGGCCTGGGAGTAGCCGACCGTGGCGATCTCCGGGTCCGTGAAGACGTTCGCCGAGACGGTCTTGAGGTTCAGCGGGGCGACCGCGTCGCCGAGGAAGTGGTACATCGCGATCCGGCCCTGCATGGCCGCCACCGACGCCAGCGCCAGCACCCCGGTGCAGTCGCCCGCCGCGTACACGCCCGGCGCGCTGGTCCGCGAGACCTTGTCGGTCCAGATGTGCCCGGACTCCTTGAGCCGGACCCCGGCCTCCTCCAGGCCCATCTCCGCCGTGTTCGGTATCGAGCCGACGGCCATCAGGCAGTGCGTGCCAGTGATCACCCGCCCGTCGGCGAGGGTCACCTCCACCCGGTCCCCGACCCGCTTGGCGGCCTGCGCCCGCGAGCGCGCCATCACGTTCATCCCGCGCCGGCGGAAGACGTCCTCCAGCACCGCCGCCGCGTCCGGGTCCTCGCCCGGCAGCACCCGGTCCCGGCTGGAGACGAGGGTGACCTTGGACCCCAGCGCCTGGTACGCGCCGGCGAACTCGGCGCCCGTGACACCGGAGCCGACCACGATCAGCTCCTCCGGGAGCTCGTCGAGGTCGTACACCTGCGTCCAGTTCAGGATGCGCTCCCCGTCCGGCAGCGCGTCCGGGATCTCCCTCGGGTGGGCCCCGGTCGCCACCAGCACGGCGTCCGCGATCAGCGTCTGCTCGGTGCCGTCCGCGGCCCGGACGATCACCTTCCGTGACCCGTCGGGCGACTGCGACGGCTCCAGCCGCCCGCGCCCGCGCAGCACGCGCCCACCCGCGCGGGTGACCGAAGCGGTGATGTCATGCGACTGGGCCAGCGCCAGGCGCTTCACCCGTCGGTTGACCTTGCCCAGGTCCACGCCCACGACCCGGGCCGCCTGCTCCAGCGGCGGGGTGTCATCCGCGACGATGATCCCCAGCTCCTCATAAGAGGAGTCGAAGTTCGTCATCACCTCAGCGGTGGCGATCAAAGTCTTCGAGGGCACACAGTCGGTGAGCACCGATGCCCCGCCCAGACCGTCGCAGTCGACGACGGTCACCTCCGCGCCGAGCTGGGCGGCGACCAGCGCCGCCTCATAGCCGCCGGGTCCGCCACCAATGATCACGATCCGAGTCACATGCTCCATTGTCCCGCACCCGTTCGACATCACTCCTCCGGGGGGTTCCCGCCGCCCCCGAAACCTTCGCCCCCCACTCCCGTACCCTCTGAGCCATGTCGCTCTACGCCGCGTACGCCGGCAACCTCGACGCGCGGCTGATGTCCCGCCGCGCACCGCACTCCCCGCTGCGCGGCACGGGGTGGATCAACGGCTGGCGCCTGACCTTCGGCGGCGAACAGATGGGCTGGGAGGGCGCCCTCGTCACCATCGTCGAGGCACCGCGCTCCCAGGTCTTCGTCGCCCTGTACGACATCGCCCCCATGGACGAGGAGTCCATGGACCGCTGGGAGGGGGTCGGCCTGGACGTCTACCGCCGGATGCGGGTCCGCGTCCACACCCTGGACGGCGACGAGGCGGCCTGGCTGTATGTGCTGAACGGCTACGAGGGCGGCCTGCCCTCCGCCCGCTACCTCGGCGAGATCGCGGATGCCGCGGAATCCGCGGGCGCCCCGCACGACTACGTCATGGAACTGCGCAAGCGCCCTTGCTGAGACCGCGGCCCCGCCCCGTCTCCCGGGCCCCTCGACTGGCCTGCTCCGCACGCCTCTTCCCCGCGGTTCGATCGCGCCTTGACAACGAATCGAATACCGCCGTCGATACTTCTACGCGCGTAGGCAAACACCGGCTAGTCTCGTGCGCGTGAACGCATCAGTTACCCATCAGGGGGACCCCCACGCCGCCGCAGACGCCGCGGCCGCGCGCCTGCGCGAACTCACTGGCGAAGAGACTCACGACGTCGCCCTGGTCCTCGGCTCCGGCTGGGTACCCGCCACCGACGCCCTCGGCGCCCCGGAACACGAGTTCCCGGTCACCGATCTCCCCTCCTTCCCGCCGCCCGCCGTCGAGGGCCACGCGGGCAAGCTCCGCTCGTACAAGATCAACGACAAGCGAGCGCTGGTCTTCCTCGGCCGCACGCACTACTACGAGGGCCTCGGTGTCGCCGCCGTCGCGCACGGTGTACGGACCGCCGTCGCCGCCGGCTGCAAGACCGTAGTCCTCACCAATGGCTGCGGCGGCCTCCGCGAGGGCATGCGCCCCGGCCAGCCGGTGCTGATCAGCGACCACATCAACCTCACGGCAACCTCCCCGATCGTCGGTGCGCACTTCGTCGACCTCACCGACCTCTACTCGCCCCGGCTGCGCGCCCTGTGCCGGCAGATCGACCCCACCCTCGAGGAGGGCGTCTACGCGCAGTTCCCCGGCCCGCACTACGAGACGCCCGCCGAGATCACCATGACCCGCACCCTCGGGGCGGACCTCGTCGGCATGTCCACCGCCCTCGAGGCGATCGCCGCCCGCGAGGCCGGCGCCGAAGTCCTCGGCATCTCCCTGGTCACCAACCTCGCGGCGGGCATGACGGGCGAACCCCTCAACCACGAGGAGGTCCTTCAGGCCGGCCGCGACTCCGCCGCGCGGATGGGGAGCCTCCTGGCGCAGGTCCTCGACCGCATCTGACCCGCGCCCGCCGACGCCCCGGGCCGCCGGCCCTGACCGGTGATCCGTACGCGATCCGTACGCGCTCGCCCGGACCCACAGGACCGGAGCCGGTGCCCCGAACGCGCTGACCTGGGCCGGTAACCCCGGCCCTGCGGACCCGAGCCGCCGACGCGAGTCACGGACGCGAGTCACGGGCCTTGGGCCACAGACCGGAGCCACCGGCCTGGCCCCGCTGACCGGGACCCACTGCCCCGGACGTACAAGCCCGAGCCGCCGACGCAGACCCGCCAGTCCGAGCCTCGGGCCCCGAGCCGGTGCCTGGGACGCACCGACCCGGACCCGCCGGCCCGAGCCAGACCCGAGCAGGTGACCCCGGCCCTGGTGACCCACCCCGTTCGACCCGGACCGCCGCCCCTGAGCCGTCGACCGAACCCGTCGGTCCCGGCCCGCCGCACCCGACTCACCGACGCCGAGCCCCTGCCCCCGGCTCGCCGCCCTCGCCGCCCTCGCCGGCCGGCGAACCGGGCGGGAGACGGCCGGGCGGCAGGTGGTCGGGGGACGTACGGGCCGGGCGGCGCACGGTCCGGGCGACCGGGCGACGGCGGCCGGGTGGCACCACCCGCGCCGCCGCGCCGGACCGCGGGGTCCGGGCGCCCGTGGGTGCCGCCACGCCCGTGCGCGGCGGCCGCACAGCCGCAGCGGGCCGACCCGGCCCAGGCGGGCGCCGCTGCGCCGGACCGCGAGGCCCGGGCGCGGGGCCCTGTGGGCCGGCGCGGGCCCCCGCGCCCGCCGCAGCGCGGTGTGCGCCACGGCCGCGCCGCGGCAGGTGCCGCAGCGCTCGTGGGCCACGGCCGTGCGCCGCGGCCGTACAGCCGCAGCGGACCGGCCCGGGCCAGACGGGCGCCACCGCGCTGGCCCGCCGCGGACGTACAGCCGCAGCGGGCCGACCCGGCCCGGGTGGCATGGTCCGGCGCCGGGCGAACCCCGGGCGTCAGGGCTGTCTCTCGGGGTACTCACTGGTCAGCCACCCTCGGCGGCCATCCACCTCCGGCGGCGCCGAGGCGGCGGGCGCGGGCTTGCGACAGCGCTGCCCGGCCCCGCCCCCGATCCCGCCCAGAACCACGCATCCGCCCGACCCAGCCCCCCACCCACACCAGGAGGCCGCCCATGGCGCCCACCCCCGAGTCCGAACTCATCTCCGAGGCCCGCGCCTGGATGGCCGAGGACCCCGACCCCGAGACCCGCGACGAGCTGGCCAAGCTGCTGGAGGCGGCCGAGGCGGGTGAGGCCAAGGCCCTCGACGAGATCGCCGAGCGCTTCTCCGGCACGCTGCAGTTCGGCACCGCCGGCCTCCGTGGCGAGCTGGGCGCCGGGCCCATGCGCATGAACCGCGCCGTGGTCATCCGCGCCGCCGCCGGTCTCGCGGCGTACCTCACCAAGCAGGCGGGCGCGACCGAGCAGGCAGGCGCGACCAAGCAGGCAGGCACCACCGAGCAGGCGGACGCCGAGCCGCAGCCCGGCCTCGTCGTCATCGGCTACGACGCCCGCTACAAGAGCGCCGACTTCGCCCGCGACACCGCCGCCGTCATGACCGGCGCGGGCTTCCGGGCCGCCCTGCTGCCGCGTCCCCTCCCCACCCCCGTCCTCGCGTTCGCCATCCGCCACCTCGGCGCGGTCGCCGGGATCGAGGTCACCGCCAGCCACAATCCGCCCCGCGACAACGGCTACAAGGTCTATCTCGGCGACGGCTCCCAGATCGTGCCGCCCGCCGACCTCGACATCGCCGCCGAGATCGCGGCGATCGGCGGCCTCGCCGACGTCCCCCGCCCCGACTCCGGCTGGGAGACCCTCGGCGACGACGTCCTGGGCGCCTATCTCGCCCGTACCGACGCCGTCCTCTCCCACTCCTCCCCCCGGGACGTACGCGTCGTCTACACGCCCCTGCACGGCGTCGGCGGCGAGACCGTCGCCGCGGCCTTCGCCCGCGCGGGCTTCCCGGCCCCCACGGTGGTCGCCGAGCAGGCCGAGCCTGATCCGGCCTTTCCGACCGTCGCGTTCCCGAACCCGGAGGAGCCGGGCGCGATGGACCTGGCGTTCGCCACCGCGCGCCGCCTCGGCCCCGGCGGCGCCGACATCATCATCGCGAACGACCCGGACGCCGACCGCTGTGCGGTGGCCGTGCCGGCCCCCGACCCCACGGCGCCCGACGCCACCCCCGCCTGGCGCATGCTCCGGGGCGACGAAGTGGGCGCGCTCCTCGCCACCCACCTCATCCACAAGAACGCCCGCGGCACGTTCGCGACCTCGATCGTCTCGTCGTCCCTGCTGTCCCGGATCGCCCAGGCCGCGGAGCTGCCGTACACCGAGACGCTGACCGGCTTCAAGTGGCTGGCCCGGGTCGAGGGGCTGCGCTACGCCTACGAGGAGGCGCTGGGCTACTGCGTCGACCCGGCGGGCGTACGCGACAAGGACGGCGTCACGGCCGCCCTGCTCGTCGCCGAGCTGACGGCCGAGCTGAAGGAGCAGGGCCGCACCCTCACCGATCTGCTCGACGACATCGCGCTGGAACACGGGCTGCACGCGACCGACCAGCTCTCCGTACGCGTCGAGGACCTGTCCCTGATCGCCCAGGCCATGAAGCGGCTGCGCGAACAGCCGCCCGCCGAGCTCGCGGGCCTCGCCGTGTCCGCCGGTGAAGACCTCTCGCGCGGTACGGCGACGCTGCCCCCGACGGACGGGCTGCGCTACCTCCTCTCCGGCCGCATCGGTGCCGGCCCGGGCGGCACGGTCCGGTCGGCCCGGGTGATCGTCCGTCCCAGCGGCACCGAGCCGAAGCTGAAGTGCTATCTGGAGGTGGTGGTCGACGTCCCCGGGGCGGACGCCCTCGCGCCGGCGCGGGCGACGGCGGAGCAGGTCCTGTCGGCGCTCAAGGCGGATCTCGCGGCGACGGCGGGCATCTGAACGCTCCTGGTCAGGCCATGGGCCATGGTCGTTCCGGCGCCACGGCCATTGCGGCGCCATGGTCATTCCGGCGTCATGGCCGGCCGGGTCCGGGCGCGGAAGGTGCGGCGGTAGGCGTCCGGGGGCACGCCGACCGTGCGGTTGAAGTGTCGGCGCAGCGTCGTGGCGGTGCCCATGCCGGCGGCCGCCGCGATGGCGTCGACGCTGTCGTCGGTGGTCTCCAGCAGCTCCTGGGCGTGGCGGATCCGCTGGGTCAGCAGCCACTGCAGCGGGGTGGTGCCGGTCACCGCCCTGAAGTGGCGGCCCAGGTTGCGCGAGCTCATCCTCGCCCGGCGGGCCAGGTCCTCCACGGTCAGCGGCTGGTCCAGCCGTTCGATCACCCAGGGGAACAGTTCGGCCAGCGGGTGGCTGGCCGGGGCGGGGAGCGGGGTGGTGACGAACTGGGCCTGGCCGCCGTCCCGGTGCGGCGGCACGACCAGGCGGCGGGCGACCGTGTTGGCGATCGACGAGCCGTGGTCGAGGCGGACGAGGTGCAGGCACAGGTCCATGGCGGCGGCCTTGCCTGCGGAGGTGAGCACGCTGCCGCCGTCCACGTAGAGCACGTCCGGGTCCACCTCCACCTCGGGGTGGCGGGCGGCCAGGATCTCGGTGTGCGCCCAGTGTGTGGTCGCGCGCCGCCCGTCCAGCAGACCGGCGGCGGCCAGCACGAACGCGCCCGTGCACAGGGAGGCCACGCGTGCGCCCGCCTCGTGGGCCGCGCGCACCGCGTCGACCAGGTCGGCGGGCGGGTCGACGTCGATGTCGGCCCAGCCCGGGACGATCACGGTGTCGGCGCGCGCGAGCTGGTCGAGGCCGTGGTCGGGCTCCAGCCGGAACCGGCCGAGCCGCACGGCGGCCGGCCCGCAGACGGCGAGGCCGTACCAGGGGTCGGCCACGCCGCTCATGTCGGCGCCGAAGACCTCATACGCCATGGACAGTTCGAAGTGGAGCATGCCGTCGGTGACGGCCAGTGCGACGGTATTCACGTCCGGAATTGTATGGGTCATGGCGTTCCGGACACTCGTCCGGGCCGCCACCCCTCGTCAGGATGGTCCGCGGCAGATCGCGGCAGATCGCGGCAGATCAATTCGAGTACGGGGGAGAACCCATGGGATCGGGGCTCACGGTGGCGGTGTTCGGCGCGTACGGGCACACCGGGCGCTTTGTGGTGGCGCACCTGCGGGATCGCGGGTTCGTCCCGGTCCTGTCCGGGCGCGACGCCGACAAGCTGAAGGCGCTCGCGGAGTCCGCATCGGGCCTGGACGCCCGCCCGGCGTCGGTGGACGACCCGGCCGCGCTCGACCGTGCGCTGGCCGGCGCGGCGGCCGTGATCAACTGTGCCGGGCCCTTCGCCACGACGGCCGCCCCCGTGATCGAGGCGGCACTGCGCGCCGGTATCCCGTATGTGGATGTGGCGGCCGAGATCGAGGCCAACGTCGATACGTTCGCGCACTTCGCGGAGCGCGCCCGTGCCGCGGGAGCGGTGATCGTCCCCGCGATGGCCTTCTACGGCGGCCTCGGCGACCTGCTGGTCACCGCCGCGATGGGCGACTGGACGTCGGCCGACGAGGCGCACATCGCGTACGGGCTGAGCAGTTGGCACCCCACCGCCGGAACGCGCGCCGCGGGCGCGGTGTCCCAGCGGCGGCGGGAGGGCCGGCGCGTCCGTTACGCGAACGGGCGGTTGGAGTACCACGGCGACGAACTGCCGACCCTGGAGTGGCCCTTCCCCGACCCGATGGGCCCCCGGACCGTCCTCGGGGAGTTCACGATGGCCGACGTCGTCACCGTCCCCAGCCACCTGTCCATCCCCGAGGTGCGCACCTACATGTCGGTCGAGGCGGCCAGGGACCTGTCGGCCCCGGACACACCGGAGCCGACGGCGGCCGACGAGCGGGGGCGGTCCGATCAGACCTTTCTCGTCGATGCCGTGGTGCGCTCCGGCGGCGCCGAACGGCGCGCCGTGGCGCGGGGCCGGGACATCTACGCCGTCACCGCGCCGCTCGCGGTGGAAGCGGTCCACCGCATCCTGACGGGACGGACCAGGACGGCCGGGGTCGCCTCCGCGGGCGAGATCTTCGACGCGGCCGACTTCCTGCGCGCGCTGTCCGCGCACCTCTCCCTCGAAGTCCGCCCGTAGCGCACGCCCTTGCCGCCCCGCGTCGGCGTCGGCCTCGGCGTCGGCCTTGACAACGGCCTCGGCACGGCCGGGCGCCGTCGTACACAATCGCGGCCATGGATCTGAACGACGTGCTGCGCTGTCTCACAGAGGCCGAGGCCGACCGGCGCCGGCCCGAACTCTCCGGCAGGCGCTATGTGTCCGTGGCCAACCGCTACGCCCATGACGACGGCGCCCCGCTGCCCCTCGACCTCTTCGACGGGATCGAGGACGAGGAAGGAGAGGAGTGCTCGATCCTCGCCGGACTGGGCGAGGCCACGTCCGTGTACGACGCGCTGGACATCCTGGCGTCCGCCGTACTGGAGGAGGTGGGAGATCCGCCCGACGAGGAGGACATGAGGGAGGCGGACCTCCGGCGGCTGGACGGCATCCGCTCACCGGAGCGCCGCGCTCTCGCGTGCCTGCTCATGGGCTACGAGGGCGCCATCGAGGTGGACACGAGCGCGGGCCCGGGCTGGCTCGCCGGTGCCCGCTTCGTCTTCCTCAGCACCGCCGTCCCGCCCAACCAGGAGGCCGACTACGGCATCCTGGAACTCCAGCCCACCGGAGACCCCTCGGACGCCGACCGCGCGCTCATGGACGCCGCCGAGGCCGGTGACGCCGACGCCGTCTCCGAGGCCTTGAGCGAGGGCGCCCGCATCGACGCGCTGGATGAGCGCGGCATGAGCGCACTCCACATCGCCGTGGCCCACCGCCAGGTGTCCGCCGTGGCGGCGCTGCTCGCGGCAGGAGCGGATCCCGCGCTCCAGGCCACCTACAACAACGCCCCCCAATTCGCGTCACTCGACGACATGGAGCGGGTCTCGGCCGGCGCGGAGCGGATCGAGGACGCCGGCCACCTGGACATCCTGCGCGCGCTCATCGAGGCCGGGGCCCCCATCAACGCGCAGAACCGCGACGGCTCGACGCTGCTCGACATGGCCATCGCCACCCGGCCCTACCCCGAGGAGACGATCCGCTTCCTCGTCGGCAAGGGCGCGCGGAGTGTCCGGCTCACGGATCCGGACTTCGGCCGCCTCCTGGCCGACCTGCCGTACCACGGCGGCCGGCAAGCCCTCGAAACACGCGTCAGCCAACTGCGGTTCCTCCTCGAGTCGGGAGCCCGCCCCGAGGACGCCGAGGCGGCGGCCCAGCGGCCGTGGCTACGGGCTCAGGACGGCCCGGCCTTGCACGCGCTGCTCCACTTCACCGGGTACTACGAGCGCGAGGTGCCCGGCGAGATACTTCTCGAACTCGTCGATGTGCTCCTCCGCCACGGTGTCCGCGACATCTCGTACCAGGGCAGCACCGCGCTGGAGTGCGCCGAAAAGTGGGTGAAGAACGGCCACGCCAATTACGAGCCGGTGGTGCGAAGACTGCGCGAGGCCGCCGCCTGACCACCGGCGGAGCTTTAGCTTTGTGGTGAGTATGGGACAGCGACACGCCGTGATGTCGGCGTGTCGCTGTCCCATACTCACCACAAACACGCTGGCATGGCTCACAGGTGGGAGAAATGAGCCAGGTCGGTCAGCGATTGCAAGGCGTCCACGGCCGAACCGCCCACATCGATGCCCGCGAGCGCGGCGAACAGCGGCCTGGCGTCATGCCAGACAAGCCTGGCCCCGTAGGTTTCACCACCCTGCTCGTCCAGGACGAGTCCGAGATACGCCACCAGGCCGCCGTCATCGCCCTCGACGGCGCGTTCCACATGGAAACCAACCTGGGCATGGAGGGCAGTCCCGAAACGGCGACCGAGCGCGAGCGGAGTCACGCCCACCGAACCGCCTCCGTCTCCGTTTCCGCCTCCGTCCGCCATGCTCTTGGCGAACGCATACGACTGGCGTACTTCGGACCAGCCCCCCTCCGCCAGACACTCGACGAACGCGTCCAGGTCGGCCCGCAGGGCCGGGGTCAGCTCGGTGAAGGGGACACACACCCGCGCTTGGTCGTCCCCACCCGGCGTCACCGGCTCGGGCTCGTCATCGATGCGCGTCAGATCAGGCGGAAGGAGGGTGTAGCCCAGCTCCGCGAACACCGTCTCGGCAGCTGCCACACCGTCCAATTGCGGATAGAAGGCCCACGAGTAGCTCCCCCCAAACTGGTGCCGCGCCACCAGGGCCATCAGTGGCTGGGCGATCATCCGGCCAGCGGACATGAGCTCGGGCGGGAAGTCATCCGGGTCCTCCGGAATCGCGGATTCAATGCCCTCGGTCCACCGGTTGAGGAAGACGAACGGAGTGTCCAGCCACTCCTCCCGGCCCACCGCATGCGCCGCGTCCACTGCGGCCGGCACCTGCCGGGGACGCAGAATGAGCACCCTTTTGTCTTCGCCGGCAGCGTCGCCGAAGGCGTGGACGAACTCCCCCCGATCGAAGCCCGCCTCGATGCCATGGTCACTCAAGGCCAGCCAAAGACTGCCATATGCCCAGGCCGCGTCGCTGGCGGCGATGGCCGCCAATACCCGGCGCTGCCGCGGATCGAGGTCGTCGCGTGTGAAAGGAGTCGGCAAGGACTCCCGGGCCTGCGGCCCGAACGTCGCTGCCAGCAGCATCCCGTACAGCGACATCGCCCGGTCCTCGTCCGTCTCCGAGACCAGGACGGCGCACACCGCGTCGAGCAGTTCCAAGGACGCGTCGCCGGAAGCCAGCAGAGTCTCGCAGCGGGCCAACGGACTGTCCCGGGTCAGCTCGCGGGTCCACTCGTGCAGCCGGGTCAGGCTCTCCCCGTCGCGCAGCAGGCCGGTGAGCGTGTCCGCCACTTCCGCCCCGCCACGCGGCGCGCGGGCCAGCGCCCATGCCAGCCGCACCGCGCCATCCGCCTCGTCGCGGTCCGCCTCGTCGCCGTCGGCCGACAGCCGCCCTGCGCCCATCTCGCCCAGCGCCAGCCACGCGCCCGCACGCACGGACGGCTCCGGATCGGCTGTCAGCCGCGCCACATCGTCGGCAGCATGGCGGAGTTCGGCCGACGACAGGGCCCACAGCACCCGAAGACGCACCCCCGGGTCGCCGTCTCGCAGCAGTGGCGTCAGCCGAGGCACCTGCACGGCCATCGCCGCCAGCGCAGCGGCGTGCCCTGCGTCGCCGCCGTGGCACACATCGCCCAGGAACGACAGCAGATCCTCACGATCGGGATATCCGGGCTCCACGACGATATCGACCAGGAACGGAACCGCCGCGGCCGTCGCCTCGTACACCGACCCCTGATGACACAGGCTCCCGTATATATCGTAAAAAGCACCACTACGGTCTTGGGCATCGGCCGACCGCAGCGCACCCAGAATCCCGGGAACGTCGGTGGCCGCGCCGTACGCGTGCTTCAGCGACGCCCAGTCCACGTCTTCGATGTTCACGTCGATATCCAAACATCCGGGTGAGACATCGCAACGGTCCTTGGAAACGGCTGAGTTGGGGAACGAGCCGAGGTTTCGCCACCCCGCCGACTCCTGGCCGACCTGCCGCCGGGGCTACGCGACTACGGGAGCTACGGCGCCTTCACCAGCCGGCCAGGCGTTCCACCAGCAGAAGACCGCCGATGACGATCATCATGGCACCGGAGACCCGGGTCACCGCCCGAGCCGCCGTGGGCCGGGTCCTCAGCACCGCCGCAGCCGCCACCGAAGGGCCCCACCGCCCCGGAGGCGGACCTCGCCCACCCGTGGGTCGACAACGGTCCCGGCTGGGCCGTGAGCCAGCTGCCCACGGCCGAGGATGTCCTCGCCCTCGAACCCGACCTGTCCCTCATCCCGACCGCGATGATCGGGGCGATCGGCGCCCACACCGAGGGGGCCGAGCACGACTTCGAGATGCGCACCTTCGCCCCCGCCTGCGGCGTGGCCGAGGACCCGTATGCGGCAGCATGAACGCCTCGGTGGGCCAATTGCTCACCGCCACCGGCGCCGCGCCCTCCACCTACCGGGTCTCCCAGGGGGCGCGCGCCACGACGGCCTGATTCCCCGCAAGCCCTCAGTCAACAACGGGAGGCGGCAGAGGGGCGATTTCCCGGTCGAAGAAATCAAAAAACGGCTCGGCGCGCTCGTAAAGAACATTGAAGTCGGCCGATGTTTCTCTGATCAGCTCTGGATCCGTGAACCGATTGGCCCCTGCCGCGTTTCCGTCGTCGTCATACACAACTTCATACATGGCCACATCCCCAAGAATCACAACTTCGGGGACGGGCCGCCGCTCTTCGACATCCGCGATCTTACGGGCATCGAGGACCTTGATTTTATCGCCCAACTCGACGCGCAGGCGCAGCACGAACAGCTCCCACTGCACGTAGGGGGTGACAGGGAACTCCACAACGCGAAGACGGCGCTCTGTGACGTTGAGCTCGGAAGCCTTTCGGAATTGCTTGGCGTATACTTCGCGCTTCTCCTCGACAAGAGACAGCGCTTTGGCCCATTCTCCGGCAGCAAAGGCTTCCCAACTCGGGAAGCCTCGTTCCTTGAAGTTCTGGCCGCGCTCCAGCTTGTTCAGAAAGCCGATGCCGCTCTCATAAACGCGGCGAAAATCCTCGTGATACGCCGGACGCATCAAGCGCTCGGAGGCGCCGCTCGGAAACGAGTCAAACACTGGGGATGTCCGGCTTCGCCGCGATCATCATGCTCCTGGGGATGACCACCAGCCGTTCGTCGGCTCCCACGGAGACTCCCGGAGGCAGGGACTTGCCGAGTGAGTCCGTGAGATCCCTTCCGATAATGGCGACATCACCATTGCCAAGTTCCCAGATATCGGGGCAGTCCGGGTTGTCCGTCGTCGTCCCCAGCTCTTGGGGTGATTTACCCAGACGCCTCTTGAAGGTCGTCGACGGGTCGGCTTCCCACGGCCTAGCCATAGCCATCACTCCCTGGCTGCGCCCCGATTTGGGGCGACCATACTGCCAGGACACCGGGTTGACCAGGAATGGCGCACAGTTCAGGTCATCAGGCATATGCCAAAGGCAAGAGGGCCGAGCAGTGATCCTTGTTGGGCGAGCCCAGAAGTGAAATGATATGCGATCGCCAAGCAGGTCGCACAATCACGGCATAATCATCTCATCTGATCCATTAGCGCGGAGTCGGACCTGCATTCGACGGCCGCGGGGGGAGCCATGAGCGCAACCATGGACGGCCACGCTGAGGATGATGGCCGTGTCTACCAATCCGCAGGCGACCAGCACATCAATGAGCATCATTATTACGGGGCCGAAAGAGCAGAAATGGGCGGTCCGGACTCTGTTCGTCGTCCGGCGATCGGTCGGGTGCCCACGGTCCTGCGTGACCGCGCCGAGGTGTTGGAGCGCTTACAGGCAAGTGTCGGAAGGGAGCGCGGTGGTGAGGTCTACGTGCTCCATGGCATGGGTGGCTGCGGCAAAACAGCCGTGGCTCATGCCCTCTTCCAGTTCGCCACCGAGGAGAGCGGGCGGATCGGCTTGTGGGTGAATGCCGCCGACCGCGCGAGCTTACGCGCCGGCATGCTGGCCGTCGCAGCTGACCGAGGTGCCGGCGACGGCGAACTACTGGCTGCCAGAAATGGGCTCCGGCCTGCGGCTGATCTCGTGTGGCACTGCCTCGACCGTTCCCCTGAGTCCTGGCTGTTGGTGCTCGACAACGCCGACGACCCCCAGATCTTTCGTGACGGCAGCTGGCTCCGCAGCAGTTCGCGAGGTACGACCGTGGTCACCACGCGTCGCGCGGCCGCTCGCTGGTGGCCCGGTGCGGAGTTGCAGCACATCGGCGTACTGCCGCGCGACGACGCGGCCCAAGTGCTGTGCGACCTTGCTCCGCAAAGTGGCACGATGGAGCAGGCCGCTGCCATCGCGGACCGGCTGGGGCGGCTACCGCTCGCGCTCACACTCGCGGGGGGCTTCCTGTCCCACCAGGTACTCGACCCTTGGACGATGGACGCCTACGGGCGGCATCTGGACGAAGGCGAGTGGGTCGAGCTCATAGACCAAGGAGCTGACGTCTTGTCCGACGCCGACCCCCGGCACCTGGTCGGTCGAACCTGGCAACTGTCACTCGACGCCTTCGAAGCCCGCGGCCTTCCGGAGGCGGCTTCCCTTCTGAGGCTGATGGCCCGCTTCGCTCCCGAGCCCTTGCCACTGTCTCTGTTGAACCGGCCTGAAATCAGCGGTGTTCTCCCTCGCGCTCGGTGTGAAACAGCGTTGAGAGCGCTGTTGGACCATTCACTGACCGAACTGGTCGACGTCGGCGTTCGTTGTGCGCAGAGCCACGGTGTGCTGCTCGACAGTGTCACCGCTTCCACGCCTCGTGACAGACTCCCCGGTCTCGACGCGACGGCTGCCCGGTTACTCGACGCGGCCGTCCCCGCCCATCCGGACGCCGGCCCGTACGACCCGCAGTTACGCCTACTCGCCCCTCACACGCTTGCTCTGCTGGGGCACGCCTCACAGCCATCGATCATTTCTGACGTGTTGGCTGTCGCCAAACGCTTGTCCATCGCTCTTCACCGCACCGGGGACTACATGTCCGCCTGGGAGACGGCCAATGCCGCGGCCAACCTCACGGAACAGTCCCTCGGAGCAGAACACCGGCTGGTACTGGCAACACGTTCAAGAGCCGGCCGGGCGCTTTTCCGGCTGGGTAGATACACCGAGGCCGAGCTGCTCCTGGGCAACGTACGAGCGGCTCAAGAGCGCATTTTCGGGAATGACGACGCCGACACTCTCGACACCAGTCACGGCCTCCAACTCGTACTCGCAAATCTCGGCAGGCGCGAGGAAGCCCTGACGCTGCTGAAGTCAGTGGTGGCGGGACGCCAGGCAGTACTCGGGGCGGCGCACCCACTGACCTTGCGTTCCCGTGCCAGCCTGCTCACGATGTTGTCCGCCGATGAGCTGACTGCCAACCGCGACACACTGCTTTCGGTGCCTTCGGACTGTGATCTCCATCTTGGCCCCGAGCACACGGTTACTCTGGGTGCCCGGCATAATTACGCTTGGGCGCTGTATGTGCTGGGCCAGTTCGCTGCCGCCGACGAGGCGATACGGCTGGTTTGCCAGTCGTATAAAGATCGCTTCGGCCCCGACTATCCGATCGCACTCGCAGCCCAACAGCTCTTCGCCCGGACCCGGTTCGCACTCGGTCATACGGAATCGGGAGTCGACTTGATGGTTGATGTCGTGGCGAGACGAGAACGCAGCCTGGGGTTCGACCATCCTTTCACGGTCGCAAGCCGCGAACTCCTGGGGCAGTTCAGGGCGAGGCGATAGCGGTCGATCGGCGCGGGGCGGGGCTTCATGGGCGAGTGCTTAGGAAGCGCCGAGCCCTCCCTGCCGAGGCGGACCGCTGTCGCCCGCGGCATCGGATGGACTGGTCACGGAGCCCAGCTCCACCCCGCGGAAGGACAGCAGGACCACCAGGACGCCCCCGCAGGTGATCGCCCAGTCGGCGAGGTTCATCACGCTGAAGTCGCGGACCGCGATGAAGTCGACCACCGCGCCCTCCAGGCCGCCGGGAGAGCGGAAGAGCCGGTCCGTCAGGTTTCCGAGCGCCCCGCCCAGCAGCAGCCCCAGCGCGAACGCCCACGGGGTGCTGGTCAGCCGGCGCGACACCCGGATGATGGCGACGACGACGGCCGTCGCGATCAGTGTGAACACGATGGTCGTCGCCTCACCGAGGCTGAACGCGGCGCCGGGGTTGCGCTGCACCCGCAGCTCCATCCAGGTGCCGATCACCGGGACGGGGTCGTGTCCCTCCAGCCCCGCGACCACCGCCACCTTGCTCACCAGGTCGACGGCGTACGCGATACCGGCCACCAGCCACAGCAGCCAGACCCGCCGCCTCGGGGCGGGTGTGGCGCTCTCGGTCGCGTCGCTTGTCGTCACGCTCGGTCTCCTCGCTGTCCCCGTCCCGTTTCGGCCGCTCAGGTGATCGCCAGCACCACCGCGAGCAGCACCGCCCCCGCCACCGCCGGTGCGATGACCTCGAACGCCCAGCGCACCTCGGGCTCGCCCTGCGCGCCCTCCCGCGTGGCGTGGTTCTCCGCGAGCCCGCGCAGCTCGTCGATGGACCGGTCGGCCTGGGCCCGCCGCTCCGCGTCCGCGTCCACCGCCGCCTGGACGGACGTACGGCGGAAGGGGTCCTCGGTCGCCGCCCTCGCCTGCCGCCGCGTGGCCCGCTTGCGCTGGCGCAGCGACACCGGGATGGCCCACAGCTGGTACTTCGCGCCGCCGGCCAGCACCTCGCTGGAGTAGCCCGCGCGCACCGCCTCCACCGAGGCCCAGGGCAGGGTGATCGTACGGAAGGGGTTGCGCACCCGCAGCCGGTCCGCGCCGGCGAACACCGCCGGCCGGACCGTGAAGGCGACCACCAGCGGCACCGCCAGCAGCAGCCCGGCGAGCGCCACCCACGGCGTCCGGCCCTCGCCCCGGATCACCGCGTCGATCCCCAGCCAGGCGCCGATCGCGAGCAGCAGTACGCCGCCCGCGATGCCGCCCGGGGAGCGGAAGACGCGGTCCGCGTACTCGGTCTCCTGGTCAGCGGTCCCCTTTTCGGGCCCGCGCGGGGCGGAGGATTCGTGCGAGGAGTCGTCCGGGCTCGTCATGAGGCCGATTCTGCCGCACCGCCGCGGGCCCGCGGCGCTCGGCCCGTGCCGCGGCCCGTGCCCCGGCCCGCACGGCCCAGGGCCGCGGGGCGCTCCCCGGCCCGGGGAGCGCCCCCGGGAACGGCCCGGGGAGCCGCCTCGGGGACCGCCCGGGAACCACCTGAGGACCGCCCCTCGGGAACGGTCCCGGGAACGGCCCCGGGGGTGACATTCGGCTACGCGCGTAGATATGCTCCCCTGGTGACCATGCCCACCACAGTTCCCGCATATGGCGCGGACGCGGCCGAGCGACTGGCGTCGATGGCGGATGTGACCGCCACCGACGGTGCGCTGCGCCGCTTCCTGCACGGCCTGCCGGGCGTCGACGCGGTCGGCCTGCAGGCCCGTGCCGCCGCGCTCGGCACCCGCTCGATCAAGACCACGGCGAAGGCGTACGCCATCGACCTGGCCATCTCCATGATCGACCTGACGACCCTGGAGGGCGCGGACACCCCGGGCAAGGTCCGGGCGCTGTGCGCCAAGGGGGTCAGCCCCGACCCGACCGACCGCTCCGTCCCCAAGGTCGCGGCGATCTGCGTCTACTCCGACATGGTGGCCACCGCCAAGCAGGCCCTGGCCGAGGCCGGCGGGCCGGAGGTCCATGTGGCCTCCGTGGCGACCGCCTTCCCCTCCGGGCGCGCGGCGCTCGCCGTCAAGCTCGCCGACACCCGGGAGGCCGTGGCCGCCGGCGCCGACGAGATCGACATGGTGATCGACCGCGGCGCCTTCCTGTCCGGTCGCTATCTCCAGGTCTTCGAGGAGATCCGGCAGGTCAAGGAGGCGTGCCGGCGCGCGGACGGCAGCGGCACCGCAGCCCACCTCAAGGTCATCTTCGAGACCGGCGAGCTGCAGACCTACGACAATGTGCGCCGCGCCTCCTGGCTGGCGATGCTCGCGGGCGCCGACTTCATCAAGACCTCCACCGGCAAGGTCGCGGTCAACGCGACGCCCCCCGTCACCCTCCTCATGCTGGAGGCGGTCCGCGACTTCCGCGACACGACCGGGGTGCAGGTCGGGGTGAAGCCCGCGGGCGGCATCCGCACCTCCAAGGACGCCATCAAGTACCTAGTGCTGGTCAACGAGACGCTGGGCGCCGACTGGCTGACCGCCGACTGGTTCCGCTTCGGCGCCTCCAGCCTCCTCAACGACCTGCTGATGCAGCGCCAGAAGCTGAGCACCGGACGGTACTCCGGTCCCGACTACGTGACGGTGGACTGAGGCTGCCATGACCAATCCAGCCATGACGAATCCAGCCATGACGAACGCATTCGAATACGCGCCCGCACCGGAGTCCCGCTCCGTCGTCGAGATCGCCTCCTCCTACGGGCTTTTCATCGACGGCGAGTTCGCCGGGGCCGCCGACGGCAAGGTCTTCAAGACCGTCTCCCCCTCCTCCGAGGAGACGCTGTCCGAGGTCGCCCAGGCGGGCGCCGAGGACGTGGACCGCGCGGTCAAGGCGGCCCGCAAGGCCTTCGGGAAGTGGTCGGCGCTGCCCGGCGCCGAGCGCGCCAAGTACCTCTTCCGCATCGCCCGCATCATCCAGGAGCGCTCGCGCGAGCTGGCCGTCCTGGAGTCGCTGGACAACGGCAAGCCGATCCGCGAGTCGCGCGACGTCGACCTCCCCCTGGTCGCCGCGCACTTCTTCTACTACGCGGGCTGGGCCGACAAGCTGCAGTACGCCGGCTACGGGGCCAACCCGAAGCCGCTGGGCGTCGCGGGCCAGGTCATCCCCTGGAACTTCCCGCTCCTGATGCTCGCGTGGAAGATCGCCCCCGCCCTCGCCGCGGGCAACACGGTCGTCCTCAAGCCCGCCGAGACCACCCCCCTGTCCGCCCTCTTCTTCGCGGACGTCTGCCGCCAGGCCGGGCTCCCCAAGGGCGTCGTCAACATCATCACCGGCGACGGCTCCACGGGCGCGGAGCTGGTGGCCCACCCCGGGATCGACAAGGTCGCCTTCACCGGCTCCACCGAGGTCGGCAAGGCCATCGCCCGCAGCGTCGCCGGTACGGAGAAGAAGGTCACCCTCGAACTGGGCGGCAAAGCGGCCAACATCGTCTTCGACGACGCGCCGATCGACCAGGCCGTCGAGGGCATCGTGGGCGGCATCTTCTTCAACCAGGGCCACGTGTGCTGCGCGGGCTCCCGCCTCCTGGTCCAGGAGTCGATCCAGGACGAGCTGCTGGACGCGCTCAAGCGCCGTATGCGCACGCTCAGGGTCGGCGACCCGCTGGACAAGAACACCGACATCGGCGCGATCAACTCGGCCGAGCAGCTGGCCCGGATCCGTACCCTCGCGGACGCCGGGGAGGCCGAGGGCGCCGAGCGCTGGGCCCCGGAGTGCGAGCTGCCCTCCTCGGGCTACTGGTTCGCGCCCACCCTGTTCACCGGCGTCACCCAGGCCCACCGCATCGCGCGCGAGGAGATCTTCGGCCCGGTGCTCTCCGTCCTCACCTTCCGCACCCCGGAAGAGGCGGTCGCGAAGGCCAACAACACCCCGTACGGGCTGTCCGCCGGCATCTGGACCGAGAAGGGCTCGCGCATCCTGTGGATGGCGAGCAAGCTCCGCGCGGGTGTGGTGTGGTCCAACACCTTCAACAAGTTCGACCCGGCCTCTCCGTTCGGCGGCTACAAGGAGTCCGGTTACGGTCGCGAGGGCGGCCGCCACGGCCTGGAGGCGTACCTCTCCGGAGCAGCCGAGCCGACGAGCGAGCGCAGGGGGTACCTCCCGCCGAAGGCAGGGGGAGAGTGAGAAGGGGAGCGCGACCAATGAAGGTGTCTGACAAGAACGAGAAGACGGACAAGCACGCTGAGCGCCTGGGCGTGCTCAAGACCTACAAGCTGTTCGTCGGGGGCAAGTTCCCCCGGTCCGAGAGCGGGCGGGTGTACGAGGTGACCACAGCGACATCAGCCGCTGGCGCGGCGGGGAAGGGCACGTGGCTCGCCAACGCGCCGCTCTCCTCCCGCAAGGACGCCCGCGACGCGGTCGTCGCCGCCCGCAAGGCGTTCGGCGGCTGGTCGGGGGCCACGGCCTACAACCGCGGCCAGATCCTGTACCGCGTCGCGGAGATGCTGGAGGGCCGCCGCGAGCAGTTCGCGCGGGAGATCGGCGACGCGGAGGGTCTGGGCAGGTCCAAGGCCGCCGCCGTCGTGGACGCCGCGATCGACCGCTGGGTCTGGTACGCGGGCTGGTCCGACAAGGTCGCCCAGATCGCCGGGGCCGCCAACCCGGTCGCGGGCCCGTACTTCAACCTCTCCACGCCCGAGCCGACCGGTGTGGTGGCCGTTCTGGCGCCCCAGGACTCGTCGTTCCTCGGGCTGGTGTCCGTGATCGCCCCGGCGATCGTCACCGGCAACACGGCGGTCGTCGTGGCGAGCGAGCGCGCCCCGCTCCCGGCCCTCTCCCTCGGCGAGGTGCTGGCCACCTCCGACCTCCCGGGCGGCGTGGTCAACGTCCTCTCCGGCCGCACGGCCGAGATCGCCACCCCGCTCGCCGCCCACCAGGACGTCAACGCGATCGACCTCGCGGGCGCGGACGCGGAGTTGGCCCGCTCACTGGAGGAGTCCGCCGCGGACAACCTCAAGCGCGTCCTGCGTCCACAGCCTGTGGACTGGTCGGCCGACCCGGGCACGGCCCGGCTGCTGGCCTTCCTGGAGACGAAGACGGTGTGGCACCCGATGGGCGTTTAGCGCCGACGAACGCCGCGCGTCCGCCGGGGGAACACCACACGACCCGAGGGGTCCCTCCGGCGGCGCCATGCCTCACACTGGTGTCCCGTGACCATTCCTCCCATACCCGCCCGCGTCGTCCTGCTGTCCGGCCCCTCCGGCTCCGGAAAGTCGTCCCTGGCGGCCCGCGCCGGCCTGCCCGTGCTCAATCTGGACGACTTCTACAAGGGGGGCGACGACCCCTCGCTGCCGCAGCTCCCGGGCGGGGCGGGCGCCGACTGGGACTCCCCGCTGTCATGGGACGCGGACGCCGCGGTCGCGGCGATCGAGGCGCTGTGCCGTACGTCACGTACGACGGTTCCGGTGTACGACATCGCCACCAGTGCCCGCGTCGGCGCCGAGCCGCTGGCCATCGGCCGTTCGCCGCTGTTCGTCGCCGAGGGGATCTTCGCCGCCGACATCATCGAGCGCTGCCGCGCGCTCGGCGTGCTCGCCGACGCCCTGTGTCTGCGCGGCCGCCCCTCCACCACCTTCCGCCGCCGGCTGCTGCGCGATCTGCGGGAGGGGCGCAAGTCCGCGCCCTATCTGCTGCGGCGGGGCTGGCGGCTGATGCGCGCGGAGCGCGGCATCGTGGCACGGCAGTCGGCGCTCGGGGCGTATCCGTGCGGGAAGGGCGAAGCATTGGACCGGATCGCGGCGGCCGCATGGGCCGGCCGGTTCAGCGCGAGGCCCGCGGAGTCGGCGCCGAGGAGCGCCTCGACCGGTGCCCCGTGAGCCGGGTCCCCGTCACCGTGTCGGCTTCTTCGAAAAGACGCAGTCCTCTTCGTCATCGACGTCGATGACGTACCTCAGCCCCAGGCCGCCCCCGTCCCCGTCGCGGGACGAATTCCAGCCCGTACAAGGCCTTCTTGTGCTTGAGGTCCAGGGATTCCGGGGCGTCTCCGTCAACGCCTTCGTAGAGGAACCACTCGCCGCCCCCGGACAACCGCCGGAAGTCGCGTCCGTGGTCCACGAACTCGTACGCGAACCGATCGAAGCGGAAGGTGCCGTCTTCGGCCACATCGATCGTCGCCCCGCAGTCGCCGTTCCAGTGGCCGACCAGCTGGCGTTCGGTGACGGTTCCCGTATAGGGATCCGCCGGTGCGCCGCACGCCGCGACCAGGGGAAGCGTGAGTGCGGCACAGGCCACCCACGGTCTTCTGAGGTAAGGCCCCATCGACGCCAACTCCTTGCTCCGTCACGGCCGCGCGTCGGCCGCGACAGAGTACTTCGCCCCCGGGCGGGCAGCGGAAAGCGGGCCCGGACAGACCCCCCGGCCGTCCGGACCCGCGCTTTCCCCCGTGCTCCCCCGTACTTCCCCCGTGCTACCGGCGCTCCCCCGAACGCCGGCCCCCGTGGTCCCCCCGCTTTCCCCCGTGTCCCCCGTTCATCCTCAGGCGACGAGCTCGCCGAAGGACTCCTCCTCGTCCCGGCCGAAGCTGAGGGCCTCGTCCTCGCGCAGCCGGCGCAGCGAGCGCCAGATGCCGCTTTTGACCGTTCCGACACTGATGTTGAGAATGTCCGCGATTTCCGGGTCCGTCCGGCCCTCGTAGTAGCGCAGCACCAGCATGGTGCGCTGCAGCTCGGGCAGCCGGGCCAGGGCCTGCCACAGCACGGCGCGCAGCTCGGTGCCGCGCATCGCGTCGTGGTCGCCCGCCGTCTCCGGCAGCTCCTCCGTCGGGTACTCGTTGAGCTTGCGCCGACGCCAGGCGCTGATGTGCAGATTCGTCATGGTGCGGCGCAGATAGCCGCCGACCGCCGCCTTGTCACTGATCCGGTCCCAGGCCCGGTAGGTCGAGAACAGCGCGCTCTGGAGCAGGTCCTCGGCCTCGAACCGGTCGCCGGTCAGGTGGTAGGCGGTGGCGTACAGGGAGGCGCGGCGCTCTTGGACGTAGGCGGTGAACTCCACCTCCGACGCCTCGCACCGCTCCCCCGATGCCTCCCTGTACGAGCTTCCCCCGCTTCCTCCGCGTTCCCCCTGGTCCGCGGAGCCCCCCTGGTCCCTGGAGCCGGCCGGCTCCACGGTTCCCCCCGGGCCCGCGTTCCCCCCGTGGGCCCCTGTGTACGCGTCAATGGCCACCATGAAAGGAGGCCGCTGACGCCCGGCGCCGCGAGCGCACCCCCGCCCGCTCACGGCACCGGACTTCTCGTTGCTCCGGCCGGCGTCGTGGAGGCGCGTGCGAATGACTGCGCTGGCGTTATTGAAGTGCAGTGTGTTCATCTCGCGCCCCCCGTCGGTAGAGCTTGCTCGGTTCCGTCGTGCTTCCCGGGCCGTCGTTCCTCCCGGTGCCCAAAAGATTGCCGGGCCAGTTTCATGGCCCTGTCTGCCGACTGTCACAGGCTCGTCACAGGGGCAGGGGGCGAATGAACCTCCTGACCGCCTGACGGTCGAACTACAGGCCCCTTGTAGGCCAGAATGACCAACGTGCCTTTCCTTCTGCTGATCGAGGACGACGACGCCATCCGCACGGCCCTCGAACTCTCGCTGTCCCGCCAGGGCCACCGCGTGGCGACGGCGGCGACCGGCGAGGACGGCCTGAAACTGCTGCGCGAGCAGCGGCCGGATCTGATCGTGCTGGATGTGATGCTGCCCGGCATCGACGGCTTCGAGGTGTGCCGCCGCATCCGGCGCACCGACCAGCTGCCGATCATCCTGCTGACCGCGCGGAGCGATGACATCGACGTCGTGGTCGGTCTTGAGTCGGGCGCGGACGACTATGTGGTCAAGCCGGTGCAGGGGCGGGTGCTCGACGCCCGGATCCGCGCGGTGCTGCGCCGCGGCGAGCGGGAGGCCAATGACTCGGCGTCGTTCGGCTCCCTGGTCATCGACCGGGCGGCCATGACCGTGACCAAGAACGGCCAGGACCTGCAGCTCACCCCGACCGAGCTGCGGCTGCTGCTGGAGCTGAGCCGCCGGCCGGGGCAGGCGCTGTCGCGGCAGCAGCTGCTGCGGCTGGTGTGGGAGCACGACTATCTCGGTGACTCCCGGCTCGTGGACGCATGCGTACAGCGACTGCGCGCGAAGGTGGAGGACGTACCGTCGTCGCCGACGCTGATCCGTACGGTGCGCGGGGTCGGATACCGGCTGGACACGCCACAGTGAGCGAGAAGCCCAGCCGGGCGCGCGGCTGGGCCGCGGGGCTGTTGCGGTGGCTCAGTCTGCGGCTGCGGCTGATGCTCGTCTTCGGTCTGGTGGCGCTGGCGGCCGCCGTGTCGGCGTCGGCGATCGCGTACTGGCTGAATCGTGACGCGGTGCTCACGCGCACCCAGGACGCCGCGCTCGACGACTTCAGCAAGTCGCTGAAGGAGGCCACGGACCCGCTGCCGGCCGTGCCGACCTGTCCCGAACTGCAAGACGCCGCGGATCGGATGGCGAACAACACCCAGAAGTACGAGGTGCTGCTGATCGCCCGGACCGAGGGCAGCGGCCCGTGCACCGCGGCCTCCGCGGACGATCTGCTGACGCTGAAGACGGTGCCGGAGGCGCTGCGGAGCGCGGTGGACAAAAAACGCGCCGTCGCGGGCTCCAATACCTCCCCGTACCACCTCTACTGGCAGCGGATCACGCTGAAGGGCACCCCGTACCTGATCGGCGGGGCCCGGGTGAACGGCGGCGGGCCGACCGGCTACATGCTCAAGTCCCTGGAGACCGAGCGCCAGGACCTCAACTCCCTGGCCTGGTCCCTGGGCATCGCCACCGCCCTGGCGCTGATCGGCTCCGCCCTGCTCGCACAGGCCGCCGCGGCCACCGTGCTGCGGCCGGTGCAGCGGCTGGGGGAGGCGGCGCACCGGCTGGGCGAGGGGCACCTCGACACCCGGCTCGAAGTCTCCGGCACCGATGAGCTCGCCAATCTCTCCCGTACCTTCAACCGGGCCGCGGAGCGGCTGGAGAAGCGGGTGGAGGAGCTGAGCGCCCGGGAGGCGGCCAGCCGTCGCTTCGTCGCGGACATGTCGCACGAACTGCGGACCCCGCTCACCGCGATCACGGCGGTGACGGAGGTGCTGGAGGAGGAGACCGACGCGCTCGACCCGATGATCGCCCCGGCGGTGCAGCTGGTGGTGAGCGAGACGCGGCGGCTGAACGACCTGGTGGAGAACCTGATGGAGGTGACCCGCTTCGACGCGGGCACGGCACGGCTGGTCCTGGACGACGTCGATGTCGCCGACCAGGTGACGGCGTGCATCGACGCCCGGGCCTGGCTGGACGCGGTGGAGCTCGACGCGGAGCGCGGCATCGTGGCCCGGCTCGACCCCCGGCGGCTGGACGTCATCCTCGCCAACCTGATCGGGAACGCCCTCAAGCACGGCGGCTCGCCGGTCCGGGTCTCGGTGCGGCCCGTGGACGACGATCTGCTGATCCGGGTCCGGGACCACGGCCCGGGCATCCCCGAGGATGTGCTTCCGCATGTCTTCGACCGCTTCTACAAGGCCAGCGCCTCCCGGCCCCGGTCGGAGGGCAGCGGCCTCGGCCTGTCGATCGCGCTGGAGAACGCGCATATCCACGGCGGCGAGATCACCGCGGACAACTCCCCCGACGGCGGAGCCGTCTTCACCCTGCGGCTGCCCATGGACGCCTCGCGGCTGAGCGGACCGGACCAGGGCGACGGCAAGGACGGCGGCCAGGACAACACCCAGCACACCGGTCAGGACGGCCCGGACGAGGGGAGCGAGCGATGAGGCGGCGAGCGGCGGGGGCGCTGCTCGGAGCGGTGGCGCTGCTGGCTTCCGGATGCGGTATCCGCGGTACGTCGGTGCCGGTGGACGCGGGCCCCGCCCCCTCGCGCGCGTCGTGCCAGGCGCCCGACCCGGGCCGCTCGGCCGAGGGAGCGGGCCGGGTCACCGTACGGGTCTATCTGATCTGCACCTCGCGAATCCTCTCGGTGAGCCGCTCCGCGCGGCTGACGGACGAGAAGACGCCCGAGCCGCTGCAGGTCGCCCGCGCGCTGCTGGACCAGTTGCAGGAGCAGCCCTCGTTCGCCGAGGAGGAGGCGGGGTTCTCCACCGCGGTGGAGGACTGGGTGCGGATCTCCGGACCGGCCAAGGGCGACCCGGACGGCGCGCTGCGGCTGAACCGGCTGCCGGAGGAGCTGCAGTCCTACGCGCTCGCGCAGCTCGTCTGCACATACGCGGAGACCACCGTGGCGGACTCCAGGCACCGGGTGGTGCTCGGCGGCCCGGACGCCGACCGGGACCCGCTCAAGCGGTACGAGTGCACGGAGGAGATGCGCCGCCATCCCGAGATCGCGGCCAATTCCGGCGTGCTGGTCTCCTGACGCCCTGCTTCCCCCCGCTCTCCCGCCGCGTTCCCCGCTCCTGGCCGACTCACCGGTAACCCGTTTCTCACCAGCGCGGCTCCGGCGGAACCGCGACCCCCGCAACAGGCGTCCATAAGAGGCGTGCAGGGTCATGGTTCCGGCCGCCGCAGGGCCGCCTTCCGCTTCCGCGCCGCGGGATTCGTCCTTCTCGCCGCACATCTGTCGTATGTGTGCTGGCTGACCCTGCGCCCCCTGACCGCGCCGTGGGTGACCGCCGTCACCCTGGAGCCGCTGGCCACCATCCGCGCCGATCTGGCGCTCGGCCCGTGGGAGGCCACCCGCAGCATCGGCGGCGGGCTGCTGCTGCTCGCTCCGCTGGGCGTGCTGCTGCCGCTGGCGGGGGGCCGGGTGACGGCCTACCCGCTCGCCTCGTTCGTCCGGACGGTCTTCACCGGCGCGATGATCTCCCTGACGATGGCGCTGGTGCACAGCGAGCTCACCGGCCAGATCATGAACGTCGACACGGTGCTGCTCAACACGGCTGGCGTCGCGCTCGCGCACCTCGCGGTGGTCCCCGCCGCCCGGGGTTGGCTCCGGCGGCGGGCGGACCGGAGGCGGGCCGCCGCGCTGCCCCGGGACGAGGGGGACGAGGGCCTGGAAGGGGAGCGGGACGGCAGCGTTCAGGCCCTGGCCCGTTCCATCCACAGCGTGGGGGTCGCGCCGTAGCGCGGCACAGCGCGCGGCGGGGCCCGCACACCCGATCCGGGTGTGCGGGCCCCGTCTTCTGCCCGGCGGTACGGGTTCTGCCCGGCGGTACGGGGTCAGCCCAGCAGACCGCCCGGCAGACCGGCCGGCAGACCGCCGGTCTTCAGGGCGTTGGGGGGGAGGGGAAGGTTGTCCAACACGGTCTTGCCGTTGGGGCCGGGCTGACCCGGCCGCGCGGCCGGACCCTGAGGTGCGGGCGCGGGACCCTGCCCGGCGACCGCCTTCGCCTGCCCGGCGCCCATGCCGGCGCCCACGGGCCCGGCCGGGGCGCCCGCGACCGCAGCCGCGGTCCCGCCTCCGGCAATGACGGCGACCGCACCGAGGGCAATGGCGCCGAGGGTCTTGATGGTTCCCTGCTTCATCAGAAATCTGTCCTTGAGACGGGGGCTTGACCGGTACGGCAACGTAGCCAGGGATTTCGACCTCCCGCAAACCGGGAAATACGCCCTCCGCTTGCCATCCGGCCGTTTATCCCGGCCCGCTTCCCGCTCTGCGGGATCAGCCGCCTTCGACGCCAGACTCCCTGATCAGAGGCGATGCGGAGGCCATCTGACGGAACAGCCATTCGGATTTCAATTCGGCATACCCGGGCTTGATCACGTCATTGATCATCGCCAGACGTTCATCAAAAGGAATGAACGCCGATTTCATTGCATTGACCGTAAACCATTGCATGTCGTCGAGCGTGTAGTGGAACGTCGAAACGAGGTGCTCGAATTCGTCACTCATGCTCGTGCCGCTCATCAGACGATTATCCGTATTCACGGTCGCCCGGAATTGCAGCCGGCGCAGCAGCCCGATGGGGTGCTCGGCGTACGAGCGGGCCGCGCCCGTCTGGAGGTTCGAGGTCGGGCACAGCTCCAGCGGGATGCGCTTGTCCCGGACGTACGAGGCGAGCCGGCCGAGGGTCACGCTCCCGTCGTCCGCCACCTGGATGTCGTCGATGATGCGGACGCCGTGGCCGAGCCGGTCGGCGCCGCACCACTGGAGCGCCTGCCAGATGGAGGGCAGCCCGAAGGCCTCGCCCGCGTGGATCGTGAAGTGGTTGTTCTCCCGCTTGAGGTATTCGAAGGCGTCGAGGTGGCGGGTGGGCGGGTAGCCGGCCTCGGCGCCCGCGATGTCGAAGCCGACGACGCCCCGGTCGCGGTAGCCGTTGGCGAGTTCGGCGATCTCCAGCGCGCGGGCGGCGTGGCGCATCGCGGTGAGCAGGGCGCCGACGCGGATACGCAGGCCCTTCTCCCGGGCCCGCCGCTCCCCCTCGCGGAAGCCCTCGTTGACCGCCTCGACGACCTGCTCCAGGGTCAGCCCCCGGGTCAGGTGCTGTTCGGGGGCGTAGCGCACCTCCGCGTAGACGACCCCGTCCTCGGCAAGGTCCTCGGCGCACTCGGCGGCGACCCGGAACAGCGCGTCGCGGGTCTGCATGACGGCGCAGGTGTGCGCGAAGGTCTCGAGGTAGAGCTCGAGCGAACCGGAGTCGGCGGCCTCCCGGAACCAGCGGCCGAGCTCCGCCGGATCGCTCTTCGGTAGCGCGTCATAGCCCGTCTCACGGGCGAGGTCGACGACGGTGGCGGGGCGCAGCCCGCCGTCGAGGTGGTCGTGCAGCAGTACCTTCGGGGCACGGCGGATCTGCTCGGGGGTGGGGCGGTCGTGGTACTCGCTCGTCATCTGCGCACCATACCCCTACGCGCGTAGATCACGGTCGATAGATATGCAACAGTGACCCGCACGAGTGGTGGAGTACACCGCTCCTTCTGCGATCGTGTCGCCATGGCTCAGCAAGCGTTGCCCGAGCGGGGCGCCCGGCTGGGGCGGCCGAGAGGCGCGGCCGCCGCCCAAGAGACCGTGCACGGTGTGGTGTTGCTGCTCCCCGGGGGCCCGGAGACCGGCACCGGACGGCCCTCGCGGCTGTCGGTGGCCGCGGTGCTGCCCCTGGCCCGGCGGCTGGTACGGGCCGGCCGCTCCGAAGGGCTGACCGCCCATGTCGTCCACTACCGCCACCGCGGCTGGAACGACACCGCCGACCCCGCCGCGGACGCCGGGTGGGCGGCGGACGAGGCGGTCCGGCGCTACGGCGATGTGCCGGTGTGCCTCGTCGGCCACGGCATGGGCGCCCGCGCCGCCCTGCGGGCCGCCGGGCACGACGCCGTCGCCTCGGTGGTCGCGCTGTCCCCGTGGCTGCCGCCGCCCGAGTCCGCGCTGGAACCCGAGCCGGTGAAGCAGCTCGTCGGGCGGCAGGTGCTGATCGTCCACGGGACGAACGACCAGCGGGCCGACCCCGAGATGTCGTACCGGCTCGCGGAGCGGGCCAAGAAGGCCAACCGGGACGTGTGCCGCTTCGAGGTCCACGCGGAGGGACACGGCCTGCACCACCACCGCTCCGAAGTGCAGGCGCTGACCGCCGACTTCCTGCTCGGCTCGCTGTTCGCCCACGGCTTCTCCCGCCCGGTCGTGGACGCCCTCGCGGCCCCGCCCCCACTGGGGCTGCGCATGCCGCTGGCGGCGGGGTTCGGCTCGACGCTGCCGCGCTGAGCCCCGGCCGGGCGGGCGTCAGCCGGGAGCGCCGGGCGGGCGTCAGCCCGGGAGCAGTTGTCCGCGGCGGCTCAGCAGGAAGCGTTTGAAGGCGGCGACCGGCGCGGTGTCCGGATGCCCGTCGAGCCAGGCGACGCCGATCTCGCGGACCGCCCGGGGGGCCGTCACCGTCAGTTCGGCGACCCCGGGGCGGGGTACCGCCGGGGGCGGCAGCAGCGCCACGCCGAACCCCGCGGCCACCAGGCCGCGCAGCGTCTCGGCCTCCTCGCCCTCGAACGCGACCTTGGGTTTGAAGCCCGCCTCGGCGCACAGCGCGTCCGTGATGCGCCGCAGCCCGTAGCCCGGTTCGAGGGTGACGAAGAGCTCCGTGGCGGCCTCGGCCAGCCGGATCCGCTTGCGGCCGGCGAGGCGGTGGTCGTCGGGGACCACCAGGCGCAGCCGCTGCTCGTCGAGGCGGCGCGCGACCAGGTCCGGGGCGTCGGGGATGGGTGAGGTGAGGCAGAGGTCGAGGTCGCCCAGGCGCATCCGCTCGATCATCGCCTCGCCGTAGCTCTGGACGAGTTGGAAGCGCACCCGCGGGTGGTCCTCCCGGAAGGCGCGGATCAGGCCGGGTACGGTCTCCGGGCCGAGGGTGTGCAGAAACCCGAAGGCGATCTTGCCCGCGGCCGGGTCGGCGTCGGCCCGTACGGACTCGGCGGCGCGCTCGACCTCGGCCAGCGCCCGCTCCACCGCGTGCAGGAAGGTACGCCCGGCGGGGGTGAGCGCGACGGTGCGGCCGCGGCGGGCGAACAGGGCGACGCCCAGGTCCGTTTCGAGGCGTACCATCGCCCGGCTGAGCGTCGACTGGGGTACGCCGAGCCACTGCGCGGCGCGGGTGACGTGCTCGTGGCGGGCCACCGCGGCGAACTGCACCAGGCGGGGTGTGAGGGACGCGGCCCAGGAGTCGGCGTCGAGCTCGGCCATCACCCGGTCGACACCCGGGGACCCGGCTGTCACAGGAATGTCTTTTTCATTGCTGGGGCGTGACAGTGATCTCGCTGACCACGGCTGATGCTGCACAGCATCGATTATGGCGATTCCGTGCATTGGACGCATCAAAAGGGGGGCACATACGGTCGAGACATGCCTCCTGCTGATACCGAGGCGTCCACCGGAACCCGGGTGGACGCCTGCACCAAGACGGCCCCTGACCGGACGAACCCCGACCGGATGAGCCCCGGAGACCCCGGCTTCGTCCGGATGCGGCTGGCTCTCTTCGCCGCCGGTCTCGCGACGTTCGCCCTTCTCTTCTCCACCCAGGCACTGCTGCCCGCGATCTCCGCCGACCTCCACGTCCAGCCCGACCAGGCGAGTTGGACGGTCTCGGCCGCCACCCTCGCGCTGGCCCTGGCGGTGCTCCCGCTCAGCGCCCTGTCCGAGCGGTTCGGCCGCCGCGCGATGATGACCGGCTCGCTCGCCGTCGCCGTCGCCGTCGGCCTCGCGGTGCCCTTCGCCCCCGACCTGGGCTGGCTGATCGCGCTGCGCGCCGTCCAGGGTGCCGCGATCGCCGGCATCCCCGCCTCCGCGATGGCCTACCTCTCGGAGGAGGTGCGCCCCTCCTCCCTCATCGGCGCCATCGGCCTGTTCGTGGCGGGCAACAGCTTCGGCGGTATGACCGGCCGGCTGCTCACCGGCTGGGTCGCCGACGGCTGGGGCTGGCGCGTCTCGCTGGCCACGGTCGGCGTCCTGTCGCTGGTCTGCGCGATCGCCTTCCGCCTGCTGCTGCCCAAGGCGCGCCACTTCACCCCCTCCGCGGTCAGCCCGCGCGCCCTGGCCCGTACGGTCGGCGGCCACCTGTCCGATCCGCTGCTGCGCAGGCTGTACGCGATCGGCGCGCTGTTCATGACCGTCTTCGGCGGCGTCTACACGGTCATCGGCTACCGCCTGGTCGCCGAGCCCTTCAACCTCTCGCAGTCCCTGGTCGGCTCGATCTTCCTGATCTACCTGGTCGGTACGGCATCCTCGGCGGCGGCCGGGAAGCTGGTCGGCCGGCTGGGCCGGCGCGGCGCCCTGTACGTGGCGGTCACCACCACGGCGGCCGGGCTGCTGCTGAGCCTCGGCGACTCGCTCACGGCGGTGCTGCTGGGCCTGGTGCTGATCACCGCGGGCTTCTTCGCGGGGCACGCCGTGGCCTCCTCCTCGGTCAGCCGGGCCGCCAAGACCGGTCGCGCCCAGGCCTCCGCGCTCTACCAGACCGCGTACTACATCGGCAGCAGCGTGGGCGGCACCCTCGGCGCCCTCGCCTTCCACACGGCCGGCTGGACCGGCACGGTCGTGCTCGGTCTTGTGGCCGTGGCCGGCGCGGCGGCGATCACGCTCTACGCGACGCGGAAGGCGCTGGCCGAGCGGCGCGCGGAGATCGTGGCCCGGTCGGCGCAGCAGGCCGAGCGGTGTGCGCCGTCCAACGAGACCACGCAGGGCATGCGTCGGCTGGCCGCGCAGGCGTAACGGCCCGGCGCCCGGCAAGCACCACAGAGCCCGAAGGGGCCGCTCCGCCACTGTCCCGGCGGAGCGGCCCCTTCGCCCGTCCTGACGTTCCCGTTACCGCGCGATGCGGTCCAGCACGATCGGCTCGGCCGTGAACTTTGTCCCCGGCGGGGCGTAGCTCACCGCCCCCGCCAGCGCCTGGAGCGCGTAGTCGAATTTCTCCGGCGTGTCCGTGTGCAGCGTCAGCAGCGGGTCGCCCGCCCGTACCGCGTCCCCCGGCTTGGCGTGGATCTCCACGCCCGCCCCCGCCTGCACCGGGTCCTCCTTGCGGGCGCGGCCCGCGCCAAGACGCCAGGCGGCGACGCCGATCGCGTACGCGTCCAGGCCGGTCAGCACCCCGGTCGACTCGGCCGTCACGACGTGCTGTTCGCGG
This sequence comes from Streptomyces sp. NPDC007917, assembly GCF_042959105.1. Taxonomy (NCBI): domain Bacteria; kingdom Bacillati; phylum Actinomycetota; class Actinomycetes; order Kitasatosporales; family Streptomycetaceae; genus Streptomyces; species Streptomyces sp. NPDC007917. The sequence goes on along the minus strand of NZ_JBIBKK010000008.1, from coordinate 443,721 downwards.
GCGACGGGCAGCGGCGCGTCCGGGTCGCCGCCCTGGGCGGCGACCATGCGGCGCCAGTGGTCCATCGCGGACCCGTCCGCGAGCGCCTTGGCCGGGTCGGCGTCCGGCAGCCCCGCCGCGTCCAGCATCTCGCGGGCGAGGGCGAGGGTGAGCTCGACGACATCGGCCGGGCCGCCGCCCGCCAGGACCTCCACGGACTCGCGGACCTCCAGGGCGTTGCCCGCGGTGCGGCCCAGCGGGGTGGCCATGCCGGTGAGCAGGGCGACCGTACGGACCCCGTGGTCGGTGCCCAGGCCCACCATCGTGGCGGCCAGCTCCCGCGCCGAGGCCAGGTCCTTCATGAAGGCGCCGGAGCCGACCTTCACGTCCAGCACCAGCGAGCCCGTGCCCTCGGCGATCTTCTTCGACATGATGCTGCTCGCGATGAGCGGGATCGACTCCACGGTCCCGGTCACATCGCGCAGCGCGTACAGCTTGCGGTCCGCGGGCGCCAGCCCCTCGCCCGCCGCGCAGATGACCGATCCCACGTCCTCGAGCACCCGCAGCATCTCCTCATTGGACAGCCGCGCCCGCCAGCCCGGGATGGACTCCAGCTTGTCGAGCGTGCCGCCGGTGTGGCCGAGGCCGCGCCCGGACAGCTGCGGCACGGCCGCTCCGCAGGCGGCCACCAGCGGGGCCAGCGGGAGCGTGATCTTGTCGCCCACGCCACCGGTCGAGTGCTTGTCGGCGGTCGGGCGCGGAAGCGAGGAGAAGTCCATGCGCTCGCCGGACGCGATCATCGCGGCGGTCCAGCGGGCGATCTCCGCGCGGTCCATGCCGTTGAGGAGGATCGCCATCGCGAGCGCGGACATCTGCTCGTGGGCGACCTCACCGCGCGTATAGGCGTCGATGATCCAGTCGATCTGGGCGTCGGTGAGACGGCCGCCGTCGCGTTTGGCGCGGATGACGGTGATGGCGTCCATGGTGGGGTGCGGGCCTTTCGGAGGATGCGGGCGTCGTGACACCCGTGGCGGCTCAGCGTTCCAGGTCGTTGCGACCGAACGCGTCCGGGAGGAGTTCGGCGAGCGGGCGGATACCGGAGGCGGTGTCCACCTGGAGCTCCGGGCCGCCGTGTTCCCACAGCAGCTGGCGGCAGCGGCCGCAGGGCATCAGCACCGCGCCGTGGCGGTCACAGCAGGTGAACGCGGTCAGCCGGCCGCCGCCGGAGGCGAACAGGGCCGAGACCAGGCCGCATTCGGCGCACAGCGCCACACCGTACGCCGCGTTCTCCACATTGCAGCCGGTCACCGTGCGGCCGTCGTCGACCAGCGCGGCGGCGCCCACGGGGTAGCGGGAGTACGGGGCGTAGGCCCGGGACATCACGCCCCGGGCCTCGGCGCGCAGCGCTTCCCAGTCGACCGGCGCGCTCGCGGTCGGGGTCGCGCCCGAGGTCATCATCCGCCTCCCTTGTAGTACGGCTGCCCCGCCGCCTTGGGCGCGCGCAGCCGCTGGGCGGACAGCGCCAGCACCAGCAGCGTGGCGATGTACGGTGCCGCGGTCACGAACTGGCTCGGCACCTCGTCGGTCAGCGAATACCAGACCAGCAGCAGCGCCGAGACCGCCGCGCCGATGACCGCCGCGACGTACTTCTTCCGGTACAGCTGCCACACCGTGACCAGCGCGAGCACCAGCACCAGGAACAGCAGCAGCGCGTGCACATTGGTACCGCCGGAGCGCAGGTTGAGGCTGTCGGTGTAGCCGAACAGGCCCGCGCCCATGGCGAGGCCGCCGGGCATCCAGTTGCCGAAGATCATCGCGGCGAGGCCGATGTAGCCGCGGTTCCCGGTCTGGCCCTCCTGGTAGATGTTGGAGGCCACCTCGGCCAGGAAGACGCCGCCGAGCCCGGCGAACCCGCCGGAGATGATCACGGCCAGGTACTTGTACCGGTAGACGTTGACGCCCAGCGACTCCGCCGCCACCGGGTTCTCGCCGCAGGACCGCAGCCGCAGGCCGAACGAGGTGCGCCACAGCACCCACCAGGTGGCCGGCACCAGCAGCAGCGCCACGACGGTGAGCAGCGACAGCTGTGTCACCACGCCGCCGACGAACCCGGCGAGGTCCGAGACGAGGAACCAGTGTTTGCCGTTGAGGGTCTTCATCGCGTCCGAGAGCCCCGGCACGGTGATGTCGGTGATCGGGTCGATGGTCGGGGACTGCCGGGCGCTCTTGGAGCCCTCGGCCTCCAGGAAGGTGAAGTTGGAGAGGTAGCGGGTGGCGCCGACGGCGAGGATGTTGATCGCCACACCGGAGACGATGTGGTTGACGCCGAACGTCACGGTGATCACGGCGTGCAGCAGCCCGCCGAGCGCGCCGCCCAGGATGCCGAGCAGCACACCGGTCCACGGCCCCCACTGGTATCCGGCCCAGGCACCGAACCAGGTGCCGAGGATCATCATCCCTTCGAGGCCGATGTTGACCACGCCCGCCCGCTCGGCCCACAGGCCGCCGAGCCCGGCCAGGCCGATCGGGATGGCGAGCTCCAGCGCGCCCGAGACCTGGCCCACCGAGGTGATGTCGTCGGCGCCTGTGATCAGCCGGACCACCGAGACGAGCACCACGGCGCCCGCGACGATCAGCAGGACGACGGGCAGGGACAGCTTCTGGCGCGCGGGTTTGCGGGGCTGCGGCTGCGGTTTCGCCGTCGTAGCAGCCATGGTGCTCATACGGGCACCTCCTCACGGGTCGTCGTGGCGCGGGCCGCGGCGGCGAGTTCTTCGCCGACCTTCCGCTGCTGGCGGCGCAGGCCGTAGCGGCGGACGGTCTCGTAGGACACGACCACGGAGATCACGATCAGGCCCTGCATGATCGTGGCGATCTCCTTCTCGTAGCCGTTGTAGTCCAGCGTCGAGGCCGTCTTGTCCAGGAACGCGATCAGCAGCGCACCGAAGGCGATGCCGACCGCGTTGTTGCGGCCGAGGAGGGCGATGGTGATGCCCGTGAAGCCGATGCCGGTCTGGAAGTCCAGGCTGTAGGTGTGCGCGTCGCCGAGCAGCATCGGCATGCCCGCCAGGCCCGCCACGGCGCCGGAGATCAGCATGCTGGTGAGCACCATGCGCTTGGCGTCCACGCCGCTGGCGGCCGCCGCGCTCTCGCTGGCGCCGGTGGCGCGCAGGTCGAAGCCGAAGCGGGTGCGGCCGAGCACCAGCCAGTACGCCACGCCGCAGCCGATCGCCACGAACACGAAGCCGTAGATGTCCCCGGCCACATCGCTGACGTGCAGGCCCGGGAACCAGGCGGAGGACGGCAGGTCGCCGGTGGTGAGGTTGTTGCTGCCCTTGGGCTGCACACCGAACTGCTCGGGCAGGATCAGATACGCGATCAGGCTGGTGGCGATCGCGTTGAGCATGATCGTGGAGACGACCTCGCTCACCCCGCGGGTGGTCTTGAGGATGCCCGCGATGCCCGCCCAGAAGGCGCCCGCCAGCATGGCCACGATCACGATCAGCGCGATGTGCAGCGGGCCGGGGAGCGAGACGTTGGCGCCGACCAGGGCGGCGGCCATCGCGGCGAGCCGGTACTGGCCGTCCACGCCGATGTTGAACAGGTTCATCCGGAAGCCGACGGCCACCGCGAGCGCCGCCAGGTAGTAGGCGCCCGCCTGGTTGACGATGAGCACCTGGATGTCGGCGTTGCCCGCGTACTCGAGCATCAGCTGGTACGGCTCGAACGGGCTCTTGCCCGAGGCCAGCAGCACCCCGGAGGTCAGCAGCACCGCCACGACCAGGGCCAGCACCGGTCCGGCCACGGCCAGCAGCAGCCGGTCCCGGCTGAACCTCTTGCCCGCGGAGCCGCCGGACCTGGCCGGGCCGCCGCCGGTCTTCGCGTCGCCGTTCACCGGCTTCGCCTCGTCGGTCTTCTTCATCGCGCCGCCCCCTCCTCGGCGGGGTGCTCCAGATGGCCCGTGGCAGCGCCGGTCATGGCCGAGCCCAACTCCTCGGGGGTGATGGTCGCCGGGTCCGCGTCCGCGACCAGCCGGCCGCGGTAGATGACCCGCAGGGTGTCGGACAGCCCGATCAGCTCGTCCAGGTCGGCGGAGATCAGCAGGACGGCCAGGCCCTCACGGCGCGCCTCGCGGATCTGGTCCCAGATCTGCGCCTGCGCGCCGACGTCCACGCCGCGGGTGGGATGCGCGGCGATGAGCAGCCGCGGATGGTGGCTCATCTCCCGCCCCACGATGAGCTTCTGCTGGTTGCCGCCGGACAGCGAGGCCGCGGTGACCTCGATACCGGGGGTGCGCACGTCGTACTCGGCCACGATCCGCTCGGTGTCCGCCCGCGCGCCCTGGAGGTCGAGCCAGAAGCGGCCCTTGCCCTTGGTGTTGGGGCGCTCGGTGACGTGCCCGAGGATGCGGTTCTCCCACAGCGGCGCTTCCAGCAGCAGGCCGTGGCGGTGCCGGTCCTCGGGGATGTAGCCGACGCCGCCCTCGCGGCGGCGGCGGGTGGGCCAGCCGGTGACGTCCTCGTCGCCGAGGAGGATGGTGCCGCTGTCGGGCTTGCGGGTGCCGACCAAGGCGTCGATCAGCTCGGTCTGGCCGTTGCCCTCGACGCCGGCCAGGCCCAGCACCTCGCCCTTGCGGATGGTGAAGGTGATGTCGTCCAGCACGGTGCGGGCGCCGTGCTCGGCGTCCTGCGCGGTCAGCGTCACCCCGTCGACCCGGAGCATCGGCACATCGGTGACGGTGGACTCGCGCGTCTCGGGCGAGGGCAGCTCGCTGCCAACCATCATCTCGGCCAGCTGCCGGGCGGTCACCTCGGAGGGGACGACGGAGCCGACCGTGGTGCCGCGCCGGATGACGGTGATGTCGTCCGCGACGGACAGCACCTCGCCGAGCTTGTGCGAGATGAAGATGACGGTCAGCCCCTCCGCCTTGAGCTCGCGGAGGTTGTCGAAGAGCGCGTCGACCTCCTGCGGGACCAGCACGGCGGTCGGCTCGTCCAGGATCAGCGTCCGGGCGCCCCGGTAGAGGACCTTCAGGATCTCCACGCGCTGCCGGTCGGCCACGCCCAGGTCCTCGACGAGGACGTCGGGGCGCACCCCGAGGGCGTACGCGTCCGAGATCTCCTTGATCTTCGCGCGGGCCTTGGTCCCGATGCCGTACAGCTTCTCGGCGCCGAGGACGACGTTCTCCAGGACGGTGAGGTTGTCGGCCAGCATGAAGTGCTGGTGCACCATGCCCAGGCCGTGGGCGATGGCGTCGGCGGGGCTGTGGAAGGAGACCTCTTCGCCGTCGACCACGATGGTCCCCTCGTCCGGCTTGTGCATGCCGTAGAGGGTCTTCATCAGGGTGGACTTGCCCGCGCCGTTCTCGCCGACGATCGCGTGCACGGTGCCCTTGCGGACGGCGATGTGGATGTCGTGGTTGGCGACGACGCCGGGGAAACGTTTGGTGATCCCGCTGAGTTCTACCGCGGGTGGACTGCTGGACGCGTTGATGGCGCACTCTCCTCGAAGAAGGAGTCTCGGCGGTGGGGCGTGGCGTGGTGTGGCGTGGTGCGGTGGTGCGGGACGGCGAGGGGCCGCACAGCGAGCGGGACCTGAGGTGGTGTGGCCGAACTCCCTCCCCAGGCCCCGCTCGTCCGCTCGGCGTGTCGAGTACCGCCCTACGGCGTGGTATTAACCTTGATCTCGCCGCTGATGATCTTCTTCTTCGCGGCCTCGACCGCCTCGACGACCTTCGTCATCTTCTTGTAGGCGGGGTTGGAGTCGGCCAGGCCGACGCCGCCCGTCTTGAGGCCGTAGCGCACCGTGCCGGACTGCGGCTTGCCGTCCTTGACGGACTTGACCAGGTTGAAGACGGCGTCGGGGATGCCCTTGGTCGCCGAGGTCAGGATGTGGTCCTTGACCTTGGTCAGGCCCGCCTGCTTGTACTGGTCCATGTCGACGCCGATGGCCCACTTGCCGCGCGCGGCCGTGGTCTCGATCACGCCGGTGCCCGCCTTGCCCGCGACCTGGTAGATGACGTCCGCGCCCCCGTCCAGCTGGCCGTTGGCGGTGCTCTTGCCGAGGTCGGGCTTCTTGAAGCCGCTGTAGTCCGGCGGCTGGGTCAGGTACTGGACCTTTACCTTGACCGACTTGTCGGTGTCGTGGACGCCCTGGACGTAACCCGCCTCGAACTTCTTGATCAGAGGGTTCTCCACGCCGCCGACGAAGCCCACCGTCTTGGACTTGGTGGTCAGGGCGGCCGCCACGCCCGCCAGGTAGGAGGACTGCTCCTCGTTGAACACCATGTTCACCACGTTCTTGGCGTGGACGGTGTCGTCGTCGACGATGCCGAAGGTGGTCTTCGGGTACTTCTTGGCCACCTCCTTCACCGCCGGGGCGTAGACGAACCCGACGGCGATGACCGGGTTGTGTCCCTCGCGGGCCAGCTCGGTCAGGCGCTGCACCTGGTCGGCCTGGGACTCACCCTCGGACGGCTCGACGTCGTCGCCCTTGACCCCCAGCTCCTTCTTGGCCTTGGCGAAGCCCGCGTAGGCTGCGTCGTTGAAGGACTGGTCACCACGACCGCCGACGTCATAGGCGATGGCGACGCCCTTGTCCTCTTTGGAGTCGGATGAGCTGCCACCACAGGCCGTGGTGGTGAACGCGAGGGCCGCGATGCCTATGCCCGCGACGGCGATGCTGGATACCCGGCGCACGAGGGTTCCCCTTCGGCTTGAGCGCCTCCTGCGGCGCTGGTTTCGCCGCATCGTAACGCGCGTAGATGGCAGATAAAGGGGCGTCCGGAAGCCGTTATCGGATCGTCGCGAATCTGACTTGTCCCGGGAGCCTCCGGGACATGTCATTCAGGCGAAGTCCCGGCTCAGTCGAGCAGCGCCGCGGCGGTGAAAAGCTCCACACCAACCTCGATGGCCCCCTCGTCCACGTCGAAATCGCCACAATGCAGATCACGCCGGGCCGTGTCACCGACCCTGCGGACGCCCAGGCGCGCCATCGCGCCGGGCACGTGCTCCAGGTACCAGGAGAAGTCCTCGCCACCGAGGCTCTGCTCCGTGTCCTCCACCGCATACGATCCACGGCGGGTTTCCATCGCGCGGCGCAGCAGCTCGACGGTGCTCGCCTCGTTCACCACGGGCGGCACCCCGCGGACGTAGTTGATCTCCGACTTGGCGCCGTGCAGGGTCGCGACCTCGTCGATCGCCGCGTACACCAGGTCGGGCGCCTCCCGCCAGGCGGGCAGGTCCAGGCAGCGGACCGTACCCGAGAGCTCGGCGTGCTGCGGGATCACATTGCAGGCGTGGCCCGACTCCACCCGGCCCCAGGTGACGGCCAGGCCGGAGCGGGTGTCGACCCGGCGGGACAGCAGCGCGGGCACCTCCGTGATCACCTTCGCGGCGGCCGTCACCAGATCGGTGGTGAGGTGGGGGCGCGCGGTGTGGCCGCCCGCGCCGTCGAGGGAGACCTCCAGGCGGTCGCAGGCGGAGGTGATCGCGCCGGTGCGCAGCCCGATCCGGCCCACGTCGACCTTGGGGTCGCAGTGCACGGCCAGGATCCGGCCGACCCCGTCCAGCACGCCCGCCTCGACCGCGTCGGGCGCGCCGCCCGGCAGCACCTCCTCCGCGGGCTGGAACAGCAGCCGTACGGGGCGCGGCAGCCGGCCCTCGCGGGCCAGCTCCGCCAGGACCAGACCGGCGCCGAGGACGACGGTGGTGTGGACGTCGTGGCCGCAGGCGTGGGCGCGGTCGGGCACGGTCGAGCGGTAGGACACGGACTTGGTGTCCGGGATGGGCAGCGCGTCGATGTCGGCGCGCAGCGCCAGCATGGGCGGGGCCGCGGCGTCGCCCGTGCCGATGTCGCAGACCAGGCCGGTGCCGGAGGGCAGCACGCGCGGCGTGAGGCCGGCCTGCTCCAGCCGTGCCTTGATGGCGGCGGTGGTGCGGAACTCGCGGTTGCCGAGCTCCGGGTGCATATGGATGTCCCGCCGGAAGGCGATCAGTTCCGTCCGCAGCTCCTCGGGGAGCCGGCCGGGCAGCGCGAGGGCGTCCGCGGGGACGTTCTCGGGCACGAGGGCCTGGGCCTGGGCGACGGCCTCGGCCTCAGCGGTGACGGAATCGGTCTCGGGAGACATCAATTGCTTCACCCGATGAAGCGTAGAACGGCTGGTGGGGCGACCGGATGTCGATCAACAAAACTTCAACCCGTTAGGGGACAGGAAACTGCCACCCCTCGCGAATGATCTCCCTAGTCAGGGGGTATAACAGTGCCTTCCACGGGCGCCCCACAGTGACGAGCGCCACATGGCGTACAGGTGAACCTCTGACAGGAAGTTGCCGCCGCCATCTCAGGATGTGGTCGGCGGCCCCCCGGCCCGGCCCTTTACGGCCCGGCTCTTTACGGCGTGGTCCTTTACGGCGTGGTCCTTTACGGCCCGGCCCTCTACGGCGTGGCCGCGGGCGTGGCCGGGGCCACCGACCGCAGCCGGTGCGCGTCCCGGGCCGTGCCCGTGACCCCCGACAGGAACCCCTGGGCGCGCGGCGAGGCGTCGCTCCTCAGCCAGGCGGGGTCCACATCGCAGACCGCGACCTTGACCCCGGTGCCCTCGAGCGCCAGCGGAAGCGTGTGCACGACGGTCGACGGGAAGCTCACGATCGTATGGCCGATGGGGCCGCGGCGGGCTATCAGCTCCAGCGGCAGATCCGGCCGTACGATCTCAAGCCCGATCTCGTGCGCGACCCGGTGGAGCTTGTCCGCGCTCTCGCGGCGGTGCGCGAAGTAGCGGGTCGCGCCGTGCGTACGGGCCAGGGAGGCCACCGCCTCCAGATAGCGCTCCAGGTCGACCACCCCGGTCTCCACCAGGGACGTGCCCACCAGGTCGGTGCCGCGGGTGAGCGTGGGCGGGCCGAAGCGGTCCCGGGTCCAGGCGAAGGAGTTGGCGGTGACGGTCACCCCGGCGGGCGGCTCGACGGGCATCGAGCTGAACACCTCGACCCGCCGGTTCGCGCCCGGGGTCAGCCGGCGGCGCGCGGTCGCCGACACCGGCGCGAACACCATCTCGCGCGCGCCCCGGCCCGTGCCCCGGCGGTGCCAGCGCACCAGGGGCTCACCGCTGGCCAGCTGGGAGACGAACTCCATGGTGGCCGTGCCGTCGTCGACGACGACCAGGTCCTGGGCGCGGGTGAGCGTGAGCAGCAGCTGCACATAGCGCGAGAACGGATCGCCGATGACGATCCGGTCGGCGCGGCGCAGCGGGCCGCGCAGCCCCCCGATGGTCTTCAGCGGCGCGCCCGCCCCGCCGCGCGCCTCCTCCCACCGCACCGTGATGCCCTCGTCCCGGGCGAGCTCCGCCATCCGGCGCAGCTGGCCGCGCGTCATCGGGTCGTGCGGCGACAGCACCACGACCGTGAGCCCCTCGGGGTCGGCTCCGTCCGCGTACGCCCACTCCAGGACGTTCAGCAGCTGAACCGGGCTCTCGACGAAGGCCAGGGTGGCGCCCGAGCCGGCGCCGGCGGGGCCGGGGCGCGCGGCGCGCCGCGCGCCGTCCCCGGGCAGGGCCCGGAAGCGGCGGGCAGCCCCCGCGGAGTCACGGGGACCCGCCGCTTCCGGGTGTGGGCCGGGCTGACCGGCCGATGAGTTCACAGCAGACGGCTCCTTGGCCTCTTGGACCTCTTTGGCTCCGACCGGGCGGTCAGACCCCGGCCGGCTCGCGCTCGGCGGCGGTCTCGCCCTCGGCGATGACACCCGCGACCCGGCGCAGCTTCTTCATCGGCCCGAGCTCGCTCTCGTAGACCTTCTTGACCCCGTCGCCCAGCGACTCCTCGATGGTGCGGATGTCGCGGACCAGGCGCTGCAGGCCCTGCGGCTCGACGGAGGCGGCCTGGTCGGAGCCCCACATCGCGCGGTCCAGGGTGATGTGGCGCTCGATGAAGGTCGCGCCGAGCGCGACGGCGGCGAGGGTGGTCTGCAGACCGGTCTCGTGGCCGGAGTAGCCGATCGGCACGTTGGGGTACTCGGCCTGCAGGGTGTTGATCACGCGCAGGTTGAGCTCCTCGGCCTTGGCCGGGTACGTCGAGGTGGCGTGGCAGAGCAGGATGTTCTCGCTGCCCAGCACCTCCACCGCGTGGCGGATCTGCTTGGGGGTGGACATGCCGGTCGACAGGATGATCGTGCGGCCGGTCGCGCGCAGGGCGCGCAGCAGCTCGTCGTCGGTCAGCGAGGCGGAGGCCACCTTGTGGGCGGGCACGTCGAACTTCTCCAGGAAGGCGACGGCCTCGGTGTCCCACGGGGAGGCGAACCAGTCGATCCCGCGCTTCTTGCAGTGCTCGTCGATGGCGCGGTACTCGTCCTCGCCGAACTCGACGCGGTGCCGGTAGTCGATGTAGGTCATCCGGCCCCAGGGGGTGTCCCGCTCGATGTCCCACTGGTCCCGCGGGGTGCAGATCTCCGGGGTGCGCTTCTGGAACTTGACCGCGTCACAGCCGGCGTCCGCGGCGACGTCGATCAGCTTGAACGCGTTCTCCAGGTCGCCGTTGTGGTTGATGCCGATCTCACCGGTGACGTAGACCGGGTGGCCGGGGCCGGCGATCTTGTCACCGAGCTGACGGAGGCGATTGTCGGAGCTCACTTAAGACAGTTCCTTTCCAAGAATCCACGAGGCGATCTCGCGGATCGCACCGTCACCTCCGGGCGTGGAGGTGACCGCGCGTGCGGCGCCGCGCACGACGTCGTGCGCACCTGCGACCGCCACGGGCCAGCCGACGAGGCCGAAGCACGGGAGGTCGTTGACGTCGTTGCCGACATAGAGCACGCGCTCCGGCGCGATGCCCTGCTCCTCGCACCACTGCTTCAGTGCGAGGTCTTTCCGGTCGATGCCGTGCAGCACGGGGACCCGCAGCTTGCGGGCGCGTGCGGCGACAACCGGGTTCTGCTCCGTGGACAGGATCAGCAGCGCCAGCTCAGCGCGGCGCAGGGCGGCGATCCCGAGCCCGTCGCCGCGGTGCACGGCGACGAGTTCGCGTCCTTCGGAGTCGATCAGCACCTTGTCGTCCGTCTGGGTGCCGTCGAAGTCGAGTACCACCGCGTCGATGTCCTCGCGGGTGGGGAGCGCGCCGGGGCGCGGGGCGTCCAGGAGCGGCGCGAGCGCGCGGGCGCGCGCCAGGTCGTGCGGGTCGTCGACCTCCAGGACGCGGGCGGCGTCGGTGCGGACCAGGGCGGTGCGGCCGAAGAAGCGGTGCCGCTCGGTGCGGAAGCCCTCCACCCGCATCGCGTACGCGGCGCCGGTCTCCAGCAGGTCCTGCGGCCGGTCCTGGCGGCGCGGCCGGTACGACTTGTCGTGGTTGACGCCGTACCCGCCGTCGGCCGTCGCATCTGTCTCCGCGTCGGTCCCGTCCTCGGCGTCCCGCCACACGAAGCCGTGGAACGGGGCCACGGTCAGCGCGGTGTCCGCCCCGCCGTCCAGCACCGCCTCGGCGACGCCGTCCACGTCCTCGCGGACGATGAACGGGCTGGTGCACTGCACCAGCAGCACGACCTCGGCGCTGATCTGGTGCGTCGCCTCGTACGCGTCGAGCGCGTGCAGCACGGCGGCCTCGCTGGTCGCGGTGTCGCCCGCGATGGCCGTCGGCCGCTGGACGACCTCCGCGCCCGCGCCGCGCGCCACGGCGGCGATGCCCGCGTCGTCGGTGGAGACGACCACGTCCGTCACCAGACGGCTGGCCAGGCACTCCCGGACGGCGCGCGCGACGAGCGGCACGCCCCCCACGGCGGCGAGGTTCTTGGCGGGCACGCCCTTCGAACCGCCACGGGCGGGAATCACGGCGACCACGCGCCGGTCGGAGGGGGACATGACGGCTCCTTCAGTGCCTGCGGCGCCTTCTGCGCCTCGCTTCGTTGCGCCTTCGGGGTTCTCTTGAGCGCTCACAGCAACCACCCGTTCGCCCCGCCGCGGCAGCGGCTGATGTAACTGCCGCCCGCGCGGCGCAGAGGTGCGGCCATCAGGGGCATGTGCGGCCCGGCGGCGCGTGCTCCCCCAGCTACCGCTGGGCGGTGCCCCCTGCTCACAGCTCCCCCATCCGCCGGATCACCGGCGCCACCCGCTGGACCCCGTGCCGGTAGGCGCCCCGCGCCGCCTCTCGCATGGTGTTGCGTACGACCCGCCGCAACCCGCTGACCTGCGCCGCGTCCCCCGCCGCCGCGCCCGGCCGCGGCCGGCCGTCCGGCTCGAAGCCGTACCGGGCGAGCCTCGCGGGCAGATAGCCGGGCGCGGTGGTCCGCGTGTAGTACGGGGCGAGGGGCGGCAGTTCGTCCGCCGCGGCCAGCTCGGCGACCCGCTGCCGCGCGGCGTCGAAGGCCGTCTCGTACGCGCCGTCGGCCGCGACGCCCTGGCGGCTCACCCACTCGGGGTCGGGCTCGGGCAGATGGCCCGCGTCCAGCTGGTCCCAGGAGGCGAGGCAGCCGGAGCCGAGGAAGTGATGGTTGCCCAGCACCTCACGGACCCCGAGGTCGGTGAGGACGGCGGTCGGGATACCGCGGTGCAGGGACTCCAGGGCGGCCGTGGAGCTGACCGTGACCAGCAGGTCCGTGGTGTCCAGGACCTCGCCCATGTTGCCGTAGGCGAGGCGGAAGTTCCCCGGCACGTCGTCGCCGAGCTTGCCGACCAGCTTCTGGTACGGCAGCTCCTCGATGTGCGTGGTGTGCTCACCGGGCTTGCTGCGCAGCTTGACCAGGACCTCGCGGTCGGGGTGCGCCCGGGCGTGCTCCACGGCGCGGCGCAGCAGATACATCCGGTCGGCGCGGTTGTCCGGGACGGACGGCTGCACCGCGAAGACCACGGTGCCCCCGGGGTACGCGCGCCCCTGACGGGCCGTCTCGTCGTACGGCGCGCCACCGAGGAACGGCAGCGCGCACTCCACGACGCTGTCCGCCGGGGCGCCCACGCCCGTGTAGACATCGCGGAACCGCTCGGCGTCATGGCGGGAGTTGGCGAGCACGACGTCCGCGCCGTGCCGCAGCAGCAGGCCGTCGGCCAGCTTCTCGTAGACGACGCCCACATAGCCGGTGACCACGACGGGGCGGCGCGCGGCGCCCTCCCAGGCGCGGGCGAGGCCGTGCAGCATGGCCTGGACGGCGCCGCCGACCAGGGACAGCACGATCACGTCGTACCGCTCGCGGTCGACCGCCGAGACGAACTCGACCCCCGTCACCTCGCGCAGCGAGTCCGCGCGCACCCCCACCTCGGCGAGCTGCCGGACCGTGGGCGTCGCCCGGCCGCGCAGCAGGAAGCCGTCCATGCGGCGGGCGGAGGCGGAGTCCAGGTCATCCGGTACGAGGCGGTGCGCGGTGAGCGCGCCCCATTTCCACCGGGTGTCGGAGTCCGCGAGCACGGCGACTCGTAGGGGGGAGTTGGTACGTGAGGGCACGACGCTGACGCTAGGAAGGGATTTCGATTCACGGCCCAACGCAGGAGCAACAAAGGGTTAACAGAACATCGACGATTGGCGAATCGGCCGACGGGAACCGACGGGCACCCTTCGGAAAGCCGTCCGGAAGCTGTCGGGAACCCGCCGGAAGGCCGATCGGAGCGCCTGGTCAACCGTGTGGATGTGGCGACAAAGGCGGCGGGTTAACCGTCCTGACGTTCTTCGTTCACCTTTACGTACACCCCTCGTCAAGACGAATGCCAGACGGCGACCTACCGTCACGCGAGTGGTTAAGCTCTCCGTCATCGTGCCGTTCTACAACGTGCAGACCTATGCCCCCGATACGCTGAGAAGTCTGCGCGCCAACGCGCGCGACGACTTCGAATTCATTCTCGTCGACGACTGTGCCACCGACGGGACGCCGGAGATCCTGGAGCGCGCCGAGCGCGACCTTCCGGGGGCCGTCTATGTCCGGCACGAGCAGAACGGCGGGCTCGCCACCGCACGCAACACCGGCCTTGACGCGGCCCGCGGCGAGTACCTCACCTTCCTCGACGGCGACGACTGGCTCGCGCCCGGCTACTACGAGCAACTGCTTGGCGCCATCGAGGAGTTGGACTGCGATTTCCTGCGCACCGACCACGTCCAGGTGACCGGTCGGGCGCGCACCATCCACCGCGTGCCGCACGGTCTGCGCAACGTCGTGATGGACCCGCGCGACGTCATCCTCCCCGCCGACCGCTCCACCTCGGTCGACTACGCCTACGCCTGGGCCGGCATCTACCACCGCCGCCTGGCCGACCAGGGACTGCTGCACTTCACGCACGGTCTGCGCACCGCCGAGGACCGCCCCTGGATCTGGAAGCTGCACCGCGAGGCGCGCTCATTCGCGGTGGTCGGACTGCTCGGGGTGTTCTACCGGCGCGGTGTCGCGTCCTCCTTGACCCAGATCGGCGACGTACGGCAGCTCGACTTCATTCGCGCATTCGATCAGGTAATCGAAGAAACGGCCCGGGACCGGGACGCGGACACCCTTCTCCCGAAGGCCGTGCGCACCTATTGCGCGATCATTTCCCACCATCTCGGCAACATCGAAAGGTTCGAGCCGACCGTGGCCAAAAAACTGCGTTCCATGTCCGCGGCCGCACTGAAGCGCATGCCACAGGACGTACTCAAAGAAGCGCTGGACTCGATGGACTACGAGCGCGCGGCCCGGCTGCGCCGGCTCAAGCGCCGTGCGGGGACGGAGGTGGCGGCCTGATGTCCGCCGTCGTCCCCGCCCGCCGCCCCCGCACCCAGCGCAAGCGGACTCAGATCTTCCTTGCCTCCACGCTGTACGGCGTCGCCACGATCGCCGCCGCCATCGACGCGGAGCGCATTGGCCCGGCCGACCGCCGTCTGCTGCTCATCAGCAACAACGCGGCGACGCCCGAGACCACGCCCGCCATCGACGACATGCCCGGCTTCGAGCGGCTGCGCGGCCGCTTCGACCGCGTCCTGTCCTGGAACGAGACGATCAGCCCCTTCCACCCCGGCGGCTGGTCCCCGCGCTCCGACGACGCCCCGCTGTGGGAGCGCCATCTGCGGCTGCTGTGGAACCTCGACGACGACGACATCGAGATCGTCCTGGAGTCCATCCAGGTCAACCCGGCCATGGCGATCGCAGGTGTCTTCCAGGGCGCGCCCATCGACGTCTACGCCGACGGGCTGATGAGCTACGGCCCCACCCGCAACAAGCTCGACCCGCTGCTCGGCACCCGCATCCGCCGCCTCCTCCACCTCGACCTCGTACCCGGCCTGCGGCCGCTGCTGCTCACCGAGTTCGGCGTCAAGCCGGAGGTCATCCCGTCCGACGTCTTCACCAAGGTGCTCGCCGAGATCGCCGACGCCGCCCCGCGCGGCGTCATCTCCGCGAGCGAGCGGATCGCCACGGGCGTGGGCCCGGCCCTGATGCTCGGTCAGTACCTCTCCGCGCTCGACATCCTCACTCCGCAGGAAGAGGAAGAGCTGCACGTACGGATGTTGCGCGGCGCCGTGGCCCTCGGCCACCGCAGCGTCGTGTTCAAGCCGCACCCCACCGCCCCGGCCCGCTGGTCGCGGATGCTGGAGAAGAAGGCCGCGGAGCTGGGCGCCGAACTGACCGTCATGGACACGCCCGTCCTCGCCGAGGTGCTGTACCAGCGGATGGCCCCGGCCCTGGTCATCGGCTGCTTCTCCACCGCGCTGCTCACCGCGAGCGTCTTCTACGAGCTGCCGGTCGCCCGTATCGGCACCGAGGTGCTGCTGGAGCGGCTGACCCCCTACCAGAACAGCAACCGGGTGCCCGTCACCATCGTCGACGCGCTGCTGCCCGACCTCGAGGACCACAAGGCCGTCGCCGCCTGGACCCCGCCCACGGACGAGCGCACCGGCCGGCAGCTGACCGGGCTGATCACCGCCGTCGGCTTCGCCATGCAGGCCAAGATCTACCCGGGTCTGCGCCCGGCGGCCGAGCGCTATCTGAACACCCATCTGGACGCCCACACCTGGCGCTACTTCAAGCGCCGCCGGCTGACGGCGCTCGCCCTGCCCGGCGCGGTCCCGTCGCAGCTCGCCTTCATCCCGCGCAACGAGACCGTACGCCGCGTCGCCCGCCGGGCGCGCGCGCTCAAGCGGTCGGCGCTGAAGCGCGCTGCCACGGGGTGAGCCGGGGGCGGGGGACACATCGGATGGCTTTGAGCAGGCGACGAGTGCGAAGGAACGGAAACGGCAGATGACCACGGGCAGAGAGCTCGACCGAATACGCGTTGAGGGTGCCGGGGCGACGCGGAACGAGGTGGCATCGTGACCGCGACCGCAGGCGCACCCGCCCCCTCGTCCACGGGCCAGGACGACACCGGCCCGATACCCCCGGCGTCCCCCGCATCCCCCACCGCCGCGCGCCCCCTGCCCCCCGCGCTCCCGCAAACGCCCTCGGCCCCCGAGGGCTCCCGCCCCTCCCGCGGCGCGCCCGTACGGCTGCGCGCGCTGGACGGGCTGCGGCTGCTCGCCGCCCTGATGGTCGCCGCGTACCACTACGGCGGCCGGGGCGGGGAGATCAGCCAGGCGTGGGGCAGCTCCCCCCGCGAGCAGTTCCCCACCGCCTCGACCTACTTCGCGTACGGCTGTCTCGGCGTCCAGATCTTCTTCGTCATCAGCGGCTTCGTCATCTGCATGAGCGGCTGGGGCCGCCCCCTGCGCTCCTTCTTCGCCTCCCGCGTCTCCCGGCTCTACCCCGCCTACTGGGCCGCGATCCTCATCATCACCGCCGTCTTCGCGCTCCCCTGGGTCGCGTTCAAGTCGGTCTCGCCCAGCGACACGCTGGTCAATCTCACGATGCTGCAGCAGCCCATCGGCGTGGACCGGGTGCTGGGCGTGTGCTGGACGCTCTGGGCGGAGCTGCGCTTCTACGCCCTCTTCGCGCTCTTCGTCGTCCTCCCCGGCGCGAACCGCCAGCGCGTCATCCTCTTCTGCGCCATATGGACCCTGGGCGCCGCCCTCGCGGACGCCGCGAACCAGCCCTTCCTCGAGCTGGTCCTGATGCCGGAGTACGCCCCGTACTTCATCGGCGGCATGGGCCTCTACCTGATCCACCGCTACGGCCATGACGCCCTGGCCTGGGGCATCGTCGGCCTCAGCTTCCTCATCGGCCAGCACTACGCGGTGGCCGAGCTGTGGCACGCGCCGAATCCTTCCTTCTTCTCCTACCGCTCCACGCTCGGCATCGTCGCGATCGTGGCCTTCGGCTATCTGGCGGTCGCCCTGATCGCCCTGGGCAAGTTCCACTGGGCCAACTGGCGCTGGCTCACCCTCGCGGGGGCACTGACCTACCCCTTCTACCTGGTCCATGAACACCTGGGCTGGGTGGTGGTCGAACTGCTCCACCAGAAGCTGGGCATCCCCTCGTACGGCACCTTCGTGCTGACCATCCTGCTGATGCTGTTCCTCGCCTGGCTGCTCTACCGCTTCGTGGAGCAACGCCTCACGCCTGTCATCAAGCGGTCGCTGACGGCCGTTCGGGTGCGCTAGCCGCGGGCCCCGCCCTAGGGTCTTGTCCCGTTCGTTCGGCGCATCACCCGATGGGGCCCGTAGGGGCCAAGGAGGCAAAATAGATGAGGAACACGTTGCGTGCCCTGCTCGTGCCGGTGGCCATCGCGGCCGCCACCGCGCTGCCGGCTTCCACGGCCCACGCGGCCGACGGGTACGACCGGTGTCCTGACGGCTACTACTGCATGTTCTCGGGACTCGACGGCACCGGCGACATGATCAAGCTGAAGGGCAGCACGCCGGACCTCGCGGCGCTCGGCATGAACGACCGGGCCAAGTCGGACTGGAACCGGACCTCTTCCACCATCTATCTCTGGTCCGACGCGAACTACACGGGCTGCACCGTTGTCACCTCCGCCGGCCCGGCCGGCCAGGGCAACTTCTTCCCCGACTACCGCGACTTCCTCAGCTCCGTACAGTTCGACGGCCCTGGCGGCCTGAGCTGCGGCACCCCGCCCGGCGAAGCCGGCTGACCGCCGCCGCGGCGGCCTGGGCCGTGCGCGCAGGCCGCCGTGGGCAGTGTTCGCCGCGCTTGTGGTCTACATCGCCCTGATCAGCACGCTGGACGCGATCATATCGGACAGTGTGCTGCGCCTGGCGCCTTTCGTCATGCTCGCTCCGCTGATCGCGGCCGCGCTGCTCAGTTTCCGCTTGACCACTGTTGTGTGCGGGCTGTACCTGGCGCTGATCCGCCTGGAGCGCGAGGAGCGCATCAAGCGGCTGAGACTGACGGCAGGGGCGGCCCAGCGGTTGCTGCTGCGGTCGTTGCCGCTGATGGCCGGCGACGTCATGGCAGACGGCTTCCACGAGGCGGCCGAGCGCGAAGCGATGGTCGGCGGGGACATCTACGAGGTGCTGTGGACTCCCTACGCCACGCGGATGGTGATTGGAGACGTGCGGGGCAAGGGCCTCGCGGCGATCGGCGCGAGCGGGGCGGTGCTGACCGCATTCCGCGAGGGCGCCTACCGGGAGCCGGACCTGCGGACCGTCGTGGAGCACATGGAAGAGGGGCTGCTGCGGTGGGAGGACCAGTCTGCCCGCGAGCCTCAAGAGGAATTCGTCACCGCTCTGGTAGCGGAGACGCTGGGACGGGACCTGCGAGTGATCGACTGCGGGCACGTCCCCCCGTTCGTACTCGCCGATGGCGAGGTGAGGGAGGCCCAGTTCAAGGAGCCCGGCCTGCCGCTGGGACTGGCCGACCTCGCGGACACACCGCGGCAATGGCAGCACATCGAGGTTCCCCCAGCGGCGGACGGGTGCTGATGTGCACGGACGGGCTCGTCGAGGCGCGAAACCCGCAGGCCGAGTACTACCCGCTGGCCGAGCGGCTGCGCGCGTGGGTGGGGCTGCCCACCGGCGATCTGCTCGAGCGGCTGCATGAGGACCTGAGCGAGTATGTCGGCGGAGTCCTCAGCGACGACGCGGCCGTGCTCGTGGTACAGCGCCGAGGAATCAAGGCGTCTTTGTGGCCCAAGGGCGCTTGACGCCCTCCCGGCGCCCCCACCAGCCCAAACGGACGTTGAGGCTGTTTCCTTTCGGCTGTACCCGCCTGTGCGCGTTCCGGTGATGCCAGCGGGCAATACTGGGTAGTGAACCGGTGAGGGACGGTCCGGCGCGGGCTGGAGTAACCAGCTTGAAGGTGGCACCTCGGTTCGGTCTCGGAAGGACCACTGCCTGCGACGTCCGGAGGGCCCAGAGACAGGACATCACCCACCCTCCTGGCTCACCACCTAGGAGACGATCTCAGTGAACGTGGAGCGCCGTGTGCACGTGCTGAGGAGAAGCCGGGCGGTCGTGTCCGCCATGATGGCACCTTTGCTTGTCTGTCTGGCGCTGGTGCCGTTCGAGGGCTTCCCCAGCGACAACGCGGCTCTCGTCCTGGTCGCGGTGGTGGTGGCTGTGGCCGCCCAGGGGGACCGCGTCGCAGGCCTGATCGCGGCGGTCTCGGCCACCGTCTGGTTCGACCTCTTCCTTACAGGCCCATGGTTCACGATCTCCATAACAAATGCCGAGGACCGCTGGACAGTCCTCCTACTGCTCCTCATCAGTGTCGCGGTCTCGGAGCTGGCCATCCGCGGCCGCCACCAACGGGAGCTGACTCAGGCGGCTCATGGCCGCCTGGAGCTTCTGCACGACGCCGGCACGGCCATCGGCACCAGCCTCGATGTGAAGCGGGCCGCGCAGGAGCTGGCGCGGGTAGCGGTGCCCCGGTTCGCGGATTTCGTCACCGTGGACCTGGCGGAGTCCGTCCTGCTCGGAGAGGAGCCGGCGGTCGACGGCGTGGACCTACGCCGGGTGGCAGTCGCGGGCACCCGGGAGAGCCACCCGTTCCGCCCTGAGGGCGCGCTGATCACATCCATCGTGTCCGCTCCGCAGGTCGGCAGCCTCCTCCGTAGTGGCCAGGCGATGATCGAACCCGACCTGCGATCCTCCACCGCATGGCGGTCTCTGGTCCCGGATCACGCCGGGCCGGTGCTGGGCTACGGCATCCACTCTCTGATCGCAGCGCCGCTGCGGGCACGGGGCGTGCCGCTGGGGGTCGTCAGCTTCTGGCGAGCAGAGGGATCCGAACCCTTCGAAGTGAGGGATCTGGCCGACGCCGAGGAGCTGGCCGCCAAATCCGCCATGGCCACCGACAACGCTCGTCGTTACACCCGTGAGCGGGCCACCGCGCTCACTCTGCAGCGAAGTCTGCTGCCGCAGCATCTGCCCAGGCAGACGGCCGTGGAGGTGGCCTTCCGCTATCTGCCGGCAGGCTCACAGGCCGGCGTGGGTGGCGACTGGTTCGACGTGATCCCGCTCTCCGGCAGCCGGGTCGCCCTCGTCGTCGGAGATGTCGTCGGCCACGGTGTCAACGCGTCCGCCACCATGGGACGGCTGCGCACCGCCGTGCGTACCCTGGCCGACGTCGACCTGCCGCCCGACGAGCTCCTCACCCATCTCGACGACCTGGTCATCCACCTCGCCGGTGACGAGGATGTCGGCACCGCGGAAGGCGATGTCGCGGCGTCCGGCGAGCTGGGAGCGACCTGCCTGTACGCGGTATACGACCCGGTCTCCCGGCGCTGCGCACTGGCCTCGGCCGGTCATCCGCTGCCCACCCTCAGCACTCCCGACGGGACTGTGGAAAGTGTCTCCGGGTTCGTTGGTCCGCCGCTCGGGCTGGGCGGCCTGCCCTTCGAGAGCACAGAGCTGACCCTGCCCGCGGGCAGCGTGCTCGCCCTCTACTCCGACGGCCTCGTCAAATCCCGCTGGCGTGACGTGGACGAGGGCCTGGACACGTTGCGTGACGCGCTGGCGGTACAGACACCAACGCTCGATGCCGCCTGCGACACCGTTATCCACAGGTTGGTGGCCGATCGCCCCGCCGACGACGTCGCCCTGCTCCTCGCCCGCACCCGTGCCCTCACCTCCGACCGGGTCGCCATCTGGGACATCCCCCCTGACCCGTCCCTTGTCGAGGACGCCCGGAAGGTGGCCGTCGAACAGCTCGACGAGTGGGGACTGGCAGATGCGACGTTCACCACCGAGCTACTGGTCAGCGAGCTGGTCACCAACGCCATCCGCTACGGCGACTCCCCGATCCAGTTGAGGTTGATCCGCGACACCACGCTGATATGCGAGGTCTCCGACGCCAGCAGCACCGCGCCGCACCTGCGCCGGGCCCGGGTCTACGACGAGGGCGGCCGGGGCCTGCTCCTGGTATCCCAGCTCAGCCAGAACTGGGGTACCCGGCATGCCACCGTCGGAAAGACCATCTGGTGTGAGCAGAAGCTACCGACGGGCTGACCCTTCGGGCGCGAGCGCGGCGTGAATACAGGAGTCGGCCTCGTCCCCCGGCAGCCGCACCGACCTGCGCTGCCTGGACCTGATCCTGGCCAAGGACTCGATGTCGGCCGGAGAGCTCACCACTGCGGCCAAGCTCAGCCCGGCCGCGACGACAACCGCCATCGACCGGTCGCCGCCACCGAGGCTGCCCACGCTGCCGAGCGCGAGGTGTACGGTCCCCTCGGCGAGGCCGGGATGTCGGCGCTCCGGCGCTACGGCGGAGAACAACTTGCCGTGATCATCGACTTCCTGGAGACGGCCCGCCGGGTCCAGGAAGAGCAGACAGCGCGCCTCAAGGGGCTGCCGGCCCGTGAATGAACGCGGGCATCGGTGGGCTTCAGCACGGCCGGCTCGCCGTTGGCGAATCGGCTGCCCACACGTGACGAGGGTGTCCAGAGTCAGTTTGTGACGACCGACCTGGACACCCTCGCGACCGCACTCCACGTGAAGACCGACGACCTGCTGAAAGAGCGCCGCACCTGGCCCCGTGGCGTCCACGGGTAGGCATCACACCCAAGCTCAGCGACGCCGAACTGGTCACCCTCGCGGTGATGCAGGCCATGCTCGGCTTCGTTTCCGAGGCCCACTGGCGCACCTACACCAACCCACCCCACAACTACCTCGAACAACCCGAGCCGCAGCACGGGGCATGCGACCGCTATCGAGAGGCAGCCGACGAGAGTTCCGGGATGGGAACGCCACCGGACCACAGTTCCTCCGCATGCTCCGCGAAGCGGGAGAACATCCCCGCGTCACCATGACGCCGCAGATGCATCAACGGCGAGTCGTGGCCGACGAGCCTGGCCAGGTGTGGCGTGACGAGGGCATCGTCGTCAAAGCGGAAGACCGAGAGGGAAACGTGGTTCATGGCATCAGCCCTGGCGGAAAATCGCGCTTCCAGGCCCTGCACCGCACCTATCTTGGCCAGTTGCTCCAGGGTCGTCTTGATACGTGTGGAGACCGTCAGGGCAACGTCCTCGATCTCTTCGCGTTGGCGGGCCACCGGTCCATCTGGGTCGCCGAGCAGAAAGCGGACTCGGCAACCGCTCTCCGCCTTCCTCCGCAGCGTCTCGGGAAGCGCGGGCACCTGTGTCCAGAGGAAGTAGGACGTGAAACCGGCGAAGAACAGATCGTCGGTCGCCCCGGCGATCAGGTCGGCCCAGACCGTCGAGGGACATGCGGACCGGTAGGCGTAGCTTTGGACGAGCTCCCGGTCGCCGCCGGTCTTCAGCCGGTCCCTCACAGCTTTCGGCCACAGCATCTCTGCGTCAACTCCCAACACCTCAGAGGTGTCTATCCGGTTTCTGGCGTGCGGGGTGAGCTCTTCGTCGGCGATCCATCGTTCAACGGTCTTGCCAGAGACACCCACCCGGATAGCGAGCTGCCTCGGTGACAGCCCAGCGGACTCGATAGCTGATCGTAAGGCCGTATTCAAGGCTTTCCCTGGGGACGTTTGGGCGTTTTCAACGGTAGCGCCGATACGCCCCAACCGTCCTTGCTTTGGCAGGCGATACGTCCGCCACGGGGGATCAGGATTTGGTCGGAAAGACCCCCGCGACGGGCGAACGTCCGGGGGCACGGCCAACAGCTGCGAAGGAGCTGATCGCATGCGTGCCCCTATCCGGTGTGCACTCGAATGGGTGAGTGCCGTTTGCGCCCTACGGCCCGACGCGGGACCCGAGTGGATTCACGGCATGCTCGTGGGCGCGGCGCGATGACCGCGGTGAATGGGTTGCGCTTGCTGCCGTGGTCCGGCACAGACGGCAAGCCGTGCTATCTGGCGACGGACGGCGGCAACAGCCCGCTGAGCCACAGAGCGGACGAGATCGAGGCGCTACAGATGTCGATGGGGAGAGAGCTCCTCGACCACGCCCGTGCGCTGCTCGGGGACCGCAAGGCCAGCGCGGGGGAACTGCGGTTCCTGGCGGATCGGCTGTGTGAGGCGCTGCGCGAGGTGCTGCGGGTCGCTGAGAGCCGGGGCGGGCGCCTGCCAGAGCACGGAGAGGAATGCGCGGCCGGTCCGGACGACCCGAATGAACCGGGCGACAGCCAGGGCAAGAGTCCCGCCCCCATGAACGCCGAGGGGGCGTCATGACCGACTGGCAGATCGGACCCGTCCCCGGGCGGGGCCTGCACCGTACGCACGAGGGAGAGCTCGCACTGCCACTCCGGATCAGCCACGGCGGCCAGCACCGCGCCATCGCCGAACTGGAGCTGACCCCCGCCGAGGCGGAGCAACTGCACGCCGCCCTGTGCTACGCACTGGGCGAACAGCCCCCGCCCGCTGACGCGCCCGAATGCCGTCGACCGGTCCGCTTCCCAGGAGGCCGACAGCGGTATTGAGGACGACCGCCCGCACGCGTCACCGCGAAGTCGACGATCGGGCCACCGGACGCCATGCGGCCGGCCAGGCGACGTCCCGGGCAACGGCCCCCGACACACCGAGGCTGGCGCGGGCGTGTTCGACGTAGCGACTCCGCGCGTCCCGGAACTCTTGATACGCCTGACTCCAGTCCTGTTCGGTCTCCGTGGCGACGCCCCGAGCCAGACACTCCAATCGCCACAGGCAGTGGTCAAGTGTCTTGGACGCGGTGTTCGCCTCTGTGTCACCGAGCAGCCCCAGCGTCTCCGACAGCGCGGAACGGCGCGACTCCAACTCGCGTACCTCGGCAAGCACTTCGGGCGTAGGAACGACATGGCAGCCCCCAGGGCCACGCCCACGAGCGGAAGTATCTGGCCGGTCAGACTCATCATGGACTCCGGATGAAGTAGCACAGCAATGTACACATTCCTTTCCACGGGACCCGAAGCGCGCAACACCCATACGGCTTGCAGGCGAGGGCGGCGCGAATGCAGGAGTCGGCCTCGTCACCCCGCCGGGCGTCCGAGCCCCGATATGCGTTCAGGTCGCGGGTTCCGCGTGGTTGTCCCTGTGATGTCGGGGCTGGGGGTGGGGTGGGTGTGCGAACCGTACCGTGATGGCGAGGCCGCCTTCGGGGCGTGCGTCGGTGGTGAGGGTGGCGTGGTGAGCCTGGGCGACGGCGTTGACGATGGCGAGGCCGAGTCCGTAGCCGTCGCGGTGGCTGTGGCGGTCGGGTGCCAGTCTCTGGAAGGGGTGGAGGAGGCGCTGGATCTGGTGGGCGGGGATGACCGGGCCGGTGTTGGTGATGGTCAGGGTTGCCCGCGTGCCGGAGGTACGCGTGGTGATCTGCACGTGCCCGTGCGGGTGGTTGTGGCGGATGGCGTTGTCGATGAGGTTGGCGACGAGGCTTTCGATCAGTCCCGGGTCCCCGGCCGTCACCGCGGGCGTGAGGTGTTCGGCGAGGTCGATGCCTTTTTCTGCTGCCCGGTCGCGGCGGGAGGCGAGCACTCCTTGGACGACATGGGCGAGGTCGAGGGTGTCGCGGCGGGTGACGCCGCGTTCGCTGGTGGCCAGGGCGAGCAGCGCCTCGACGAGCCGTTCCTGGTGTTCGCCGAGGGCGAGGGCCTCCTGGCAGACCGAGCGCAGGGTGTCGGCGTCGGCGTCGGGGTCGGCGAGGGCGACTTCGAGGAGGGTGCGCAGGCCGGCGAGGGGGGTGCGCAGCTCGTGGGAGGCGTTGGCGACGAAGTGGCGTTGGGCGTCGAAGGAGGCTTGGAGGCGGGCGAAGAGGTCGTCGAGGATGTGACCGAGTTCGGTCAGTTCGTCGGCGGGTTCGCCGAGGTCGAGGCGGTGGTGGAGGTTTCCGGCTGAGATGTGCCCGGCGGTGGTGGTGATGGCCCGCAGGGGCCGCAGGAAGCGGCCGGCGACGAACCAGCCGCCGGCGAGGGCGAGGGGGACGAGGAGGGCGAGCGCGACGGCGGAGCCGAGGAGGAGCTGGTGCGGGCCGATCCCTTCTCCGGTGCCGGTGATCGTGCCCCCCGTGCCGGTGTTCCCCTCCCCGGTGCCGGTGATCCCGCCCGGCTGTGAGCCGGGGACGGGAGCGGTTGACTGGATGCCGACCAGGGGCAGGGTGACGACGGCGGCGACCACCGCCCCGGCGGCGTAGATGCCCGCGGCGTAGAGGAGCGCGAGCCGGGTCTGCAGGGACCGTCTGGGGAGCGGCTGGGGGGTGGTCATGGTGGCCCGATCCGGTAGCCGCCTTCGCGGATGGTCTCGATCACCGGTGGGTCGCCGAGTTTGGCTCGCAGCCGGTGCATGGTGTGCTTGACCGCGGAGGTGAAGGGGTCGGCCGCTTCGTCCCAGACGCGTTCGAGCAGTTCCTCGGCGGGCAGGACCAGGCCGGGTGAGGCGAGCAGGCATTCGAGGAGCGCGAACTCCTTCGGGCTGAGCTCGAGGCGCCGGCCGGCGCGGAACGCCGCCCGGCGGGCCGGGTCGAGGGTGATGTCCCCGCAGGAGAGGGTGGGCGGAAGTGGCGGGGTGGCCCGGCGGGCCAGGGCCCGGACGCGGGCGACCAGTTCGGCGAAGGCGAACGGCTTGGGCAGGTAGTCGTCCGCGCCGAGGCTGAGCCCGTGGACACGGTCCTCGACCGTGCCGGAGGCAGTGAGCATCAGCACGCGGGTCTCGGAGCGGTCGTTGGCGAGCCGCCGGCAGATCTCGTCCCCGTGGACGCCGGGCAGGTCCCGGTCGAGGATCACCACCTCGTAGCGGGTGACGGCCAGGCGGGCGAGGGCGTTGGTCCCGTCCAGCACGACATCGACGGCCATGCCCTCGCGGCGCAGCCCGGTGCCGATCGAGCGGGCCAGCACCTCGAAGTCCTCGGCCACCAGGACCCTCAACGCGGTTCACCGCCTGTCGTGCGGGCCAGTCGGCGGGGCGGGCCGTCGGTGTGGGGTGCCATGTGCCCAACGATGCCAGGTCGCAGGTCGCAGCCAGGTCGCAGCGGCTGCGACCGGGCGGGAACCGGGCAGTCGGTACAACAGCCGGCATGAGTTCACACCGAACCGGCTGCTCATCGCGATGAGCGCCGCAGAGATTGTCGTCGCCGGGCTGCGCAAGCGGTACGGGGCGGTCCGAGCCCTCGATGGCATGTCCTTCACCGTCCGTCCGGGGCTGGTGACCGGCTTCGTGGGACCGAACGGGGCCGGGAAGTCCACCACGATGCGGGTGATCCTCGGCCTTGACGCGGTCGACGCGGGCACGGCGCTCATCGGCGGGAAGCCGTACCGAGGCCTTCGGCACCCGCTGAGCCACGTCGGTTCGCTGCTGGACGCGGCGGCGCCGCACGCCGGCCGCAGCGGGCGTAACCACCTGCTGTGGCTGGCGCATTCACAGGGCCTGGCCGCACGGCGGGTGGACCAGGTGATCGAGCAGGTCGGCCTGGTCCCGGCGGCCCGGCGCAAGGTCGGTGGCTACTCGCTCGGCATGCGGCAGCGGCTCGGGATCGCCGCGGCCCTGCTGGGCGACCCGCCGATCGTCATGCTCGATGAGCCGTTCAACGGGATGGACCCGGAAGGCATCGTATGGATGCGTGGCTTCCTGCGGTCGCTGGCCGCTCAGGGCCGCGCCGTCCTGGTGTCCAGCCATCTGATGAGCGAGGTGCAGGACACCGCCGACCACCTCGTCGTGGTCGGGCGCGGCAGGGCCATCGCCGACGCCGGCGTGGCCGACCTGATCGCGGCCGCGTCCGGGGACCGGGTGGCCGTGCGTACCACCGCCGGGACGCACGCGATGAGCGTGCTCGAGCGTGCCGGCGCGACCGTGGCGGTCACCGGCCGCGACACCCTTGCCGTCTGCGGCCTCGACGCGGACCGGATCGTGAGGCTGCTCGGCGCCGGCGCGGTGCCGTTCTCCGAGGTGTCGGCGCACCGCGCCACGCTGGAGGAGGTCTACATGGAGCTCACCCGCGACGCGGTCGAGTTCCGCGCCGCGGAGCCGCGGGAGGTGTCGCGGTGACCCCCACCGTCACGCCGTACCGGTCCGGGCGGCGGGCCGGGCGGGACGGCTTCGTCCAGTCGCTGCACGCGGAGTGGACCAAGTTCCGGACGGTCCCCGGCTGGGTGACCGGTGTGGTGGCGGCAGCCCTGATGGTGGTGCTGATCGCCCTGCTCGCCGGGGTCAGCAGCGATCAGAAGGGCTCACCGCCCGTTCCGGTCGGACCGGGCGGTGAGCCGGTCACCGACAGCTTCTACTTCGTGCACCGGCCGCTGGCCGGAAACGGCAGCATCACCGTCTCCGTTTCCGCGCTCAGGAGCAGCATCCCCAAGGGCCCCGGTGATCTGCGGCCCGGCACCGTTCCATGGGCGAAGGCCGGGATCGTCATCAAGCAGAGCACCCGCCAGGGGTCGCCCTACGCGGCGATCATGGTCACCGGCAGCCACGGCGTGCGGATGCAGGACAACTACGTCAACGACACGGCCGGTCCCCCCGGCCCCGGCCCCGTCTCCGCCGCGTCCGTCCGCCGGCTGCGGCTGGAGCGCTCGGGCGACGCGGTCACCGGCTATGCCTCCGCCGACGGCACGCACTGGACCAAGGTGGGCACCGTGCGCGTGCGGGGGCTCGGACCGACCGCGCACGGCGGGCTGTTCGTCGCGTCTCCGCCTGCCGTGGAGGGCATGGGCACGAGCGGCAGCGTGTCGACGGCCGTCTTCGAGGACCTTCGTGTCCAGGGGCGCTGGGCCGGTGGTGGCTGGAGGGGCGATCAGGTGGGGCCCGAGTCCCCCAGCTTCGCCGGCTACCCGGAGAACACCTCGGGTTCGTCGACGGAATCCGACGGCCGCTTCACGGTGACCGGCGCAGGCGACATGGCGCCCGCCGTTCGCGAAACCCTGCCGACCGGCGGCACCTTCGGAGACCTGCTCACCGGCACGTTCGCCGCGCTGATCGCGGTGATCGTCGTGGGGGCGCTGTTCATCACCACGGAATACCGGAACGACCTGATCCATGTGACCCTGACCGCCGGCCCGAAACGGGGCCGGGTGCTGCTGGCCAAGGCGATGGTGCTGGGGGCCGTCACCTTCGTCGCCGGGCTGGCGGGAGCGGCCGTGGCGGTTCCGCTCGGCGAGCGGCTCTCCCGGGCCAACGGCGTGTACGTCTTCCCGATGACGACGTCAACCGAGCTACGGGTGGAGCTCGGGACCGCGGCGCTGCTCGCGACCGCCGCGATCCTGGCCCTCGCCGTCGGCACCGTTTTCCGGCACGGTGCCGGCGCGGTCACCACCGTCGTCGTGGCCATCGTGCTGCCCTACATCCTGACCGCCACCCCGTTCATGCCCGCGAGCGTGTCCAACTGGCTGACCCGGGTGACACCGGCCGCGGCCTTCGCCGTCCAGCAGACGCTCACGCCGTACCACCAGGTCACGAGCAACTATGCGCCGTGCAACGGCTATTACCCGCTGGCGCCGTGGGCCGGGTTCTGCGTCCTGGCCGGCTACGCGGCGGTGAGTCTGGCCGTAGCAGCCGTCCTTCTCCGCAGGAGGGACGCATGAGAGGGGCCCTGCACGCGGAATGGACGAAGATACGGACCGTCGCCGGCCCTCTGTGGCTGCTGCTCGGCATGATCGCGGCGACAGTGGCCCTGAGCGCCGGGGCGGTCTCGGTGCCGACCTGCGAGTCCGCGGGCTGCGGCGGCGACATGACCAGGGTCAGCCTCCTTGGCGTCGCGCTCGGCCAGGCGCCGGCCGCCGTCCTGGCCGTGCTGGTCATCAGCGGCGAGTACGGCTCGGGCATGATCCGCACCACCCTCGCGGCGATGCCGCACCGGGCCACCGTCCTCGCGGCCAAGGCCATCACGCTCGCGGGCGTCGTGGCCGCGGCCGGGACCATTGCGGTTCTCGGGTCGCTGGCTGCCGGGCGGCTCATCCTGCCCCGCCACGGCTTCACAGCCGCCCACGGCCACCCGGCCCTGTCCCTGGCCGACGGGCCCACGCTCCGCGCGGCCGCCGGGTCGATCCTCTACCTGATCCTGATCGCCCTGCTCAGCCTCGGCATCGCCGCCGTCGTGCGGGACTCCGCGGCCGCCATCGGGGTCGTCCTCGGCCTGCTCTACCTCCTCCCCGTCCTCTCCCAGGTGGTCGGCGATCCGCACTGGCACCGCCTGCTCCAGCGGATCGGGCCGATGAGCGCCGGGCTCGCCGTCCAGGCCACCACCGATCTCGACAGCCTGCCCGTCAGCCCCTGGGCCGGTCTTGGCGTCACCGCCGGGTGGGCCGCCGCCGCGCTCGTGGCCGGCGGCCTGCTGCTGCGCGGACGCGACGCGTAGCCGGCCGGGCGAGGCGAGCGGCGCGCTGACCGGTGGTCAGAGCCAGACCGGGGCGTCGGTGCCCCAGGGGGTGGGCGGGTGGGACCAGTCGCGGGGGGCGCCGGTGTGGCCGAGGGGCGGGCGGGCGTAGCGCAGCCGGCCGTACGGGGCGGGGCGCTCGGTCAGCCAGGGGGTGGCGTCATAGGTGTCGCCGCGCGGGGTGTCGCCGGTGGCGGGGGTGATGCCGGTGGCGGGGGTGATGCCGTGCATCAGCCAGGAGGCCGTGGCGGCGAGGGAGAGGCGCAACCGGTGTCCGCCGCCGCTGTCCTGGCGCTCGGTCAGGGCACGCAGCACCCCGGCGGCGAGCAGATAGCCCGTGCCGTGGTCCAGGGCCTGCGCGGGCAGGACGCCGGGGTGGCCGTCGGGGGCGGCTTCGAGGGCGGCGATGCCACTCGCGGCCTGGACGAGGCTGTCGAAGCCGCGCCGCTGGGCCCAGGGACCGGACCAGCCCCAGGCGGACACCTGGGCGACGACGAGTCCGGGGCGGCGTTCCAGCAGGGCGTCCGGGGCGAGGCCGAAGCGGTCGAGGGCGCCGGGGCGGTAGCCGGTGACCACGGCGTCGGCGCGGGAGAGCAGTTCCTCGAAGGTCCGCCGGTCCCGGGGGTCGCCGAGGTCCAGCCGGGTGGACCGCTTGCCGAAGCCGGTGTCGGCGTGGGCGTCCGGGTCCTCCGGGAGGTGCGGGGAGTCGACGCGCAGTACGTCCGCGCCGAGCAGCGCCAGGGTGCGGGTGGCCACGGGCCCGGCGATGACCCGGGTGAGGTCGAGGACGCGTACGCCGCCCGCGGGAAGGGGTGCGGGCGGCAGGGGGCCGGGGGCGGCGTCGCCCACGCGGCGGGACTCGACCAGCGGGGGACCGGACAGCGCGGGGCCGGGCAGCGCGGGACCGGTGTCCGCGGCGGCGCTCTCCGCGGCGGCCCCGGTGGCGGCCCGCGGGAGCGGCGCGACCGCTACGGCCAGGCCGCCCGCTCCGTAGACCGTCTCCTGCACCCCGCGGGCCGGGCGGGCCGCCAGCTCCTCCGCGAGCCGCTTGACGAGGACGTCCTCGTCGTCCCCGTCGGCGATGCCCAGGGCGGACAGGAGGCGGGCGCGGTGGTGGGGGTAGTTGGCGTGGGTGCGCACCCAGCCGTCGGCCGCGCGCCAGAAGCCGGACAGCGGCGCGAAGTTCGCCGGCTTCCGGCCGTCGATCCGCAGATGCCGCTCGCTGACGAACGCGGTGGCGACCGCGGCCTCCGCCACCCGTACGGCGGGCACCGCTGACCGGGACCGCCGCGCCGCGAGTTCCGCGGCGGCCAGGGAGCACGCTCCGACGGTGGCGCGGGCCAGCTCCCGTACGGGCAGACGGGCGGGCAGGACCCCGTCGGCGGGGACGTACGAGACCTCCTCCAGCAGGTCCGCGGCGCCCCCGAGGGCGGTCCACGCGTGAGCGGTCGCGGCGTCGGCGCCGGCGGCGGTCTCGATTCGGTGCGTCATGCAGTCATTGTGCGGGGCACCGCAAGACCCACCTCAAGACCGCGCGCGGCGCGGCCCGCCGCTACTCCTCCCCGAACTCCAGCAGCACCTTGCAGGAGCGGCTGCGGTCGGCGGCCAGGGCGAAGGCGTCGGCCGACTCCCGTACCGGCCGGACCGCGCTGATCAGCGACTCCAGGGACGGCTCGGCCGCCAGCAGCCGCAGGGCGTCGTCGAACTCCGCGTGGAAGCGGAACGCCCCGCGCACCTCGATCTCCCGGCTGACCAGCAGGTTCCCCGCGATCGGGCTCTGCCCGGGGGGCAGCATGCCCAGCTGTACGAGGACGCCGCCGCGCCGGAGCCGGCGCAGACACGTGTCGAGGCCGGCCGCCACGCCCGAGGCCTCGATCGCGGCGTCCACCTCGCCGTCCGGCCAGTTCGGATCGGCCGGGTCGTCGGCCCGTACGCAGGCGGTGGCCCCGGCCGATGCCGCGAACTCCAGGGCGCGCGGCAGCAGATCGGTCACCGTGATCCGCGCGGCGCCCGCCGCGCGCGCCGCGGCCACGACCAGACAGCCGATCGGCCCGGCGCCCGTGACCAGCACATGACGGCCCTTGAGGTCCCCGGCGCGCCGTACCGCGTGCAGGGCGACGGCCAGCGGCTCAGCGAGCGCGGCGCGGCGCAGGTCAAGGCCCTCGGGCAGGGCCCGCAGCTGCTCGGCGGGGACGGCTATACGGCCCGCGAAGCCGCCTTGGACGTGTGGGGTCCGCGCGGCGCTGCCCAGATAGCGGGTGTCGCGGCAGACGTTGGCCCGGCCGTCCGCGCACTCGGGGCACACCCCGCAGGGCGTGGCCGGGTGGACGGCGACGGGTGTGCCGGGCGCGGGTCCGCTCGCGCCCTCGCCGTATCCGACGACCGTGCCGACGACCTCGTGGCCCAGCACCATCGGCTCGCTCAGCCGGAAGTCGCCGACCCCGCCGTGGCGGTGGTAGTGCAGATCGGAGCCGCAGATGCCGCCGTAGCGGATCGCGACGACGGCCTGCCCGGGAGCCGGGGTCGGCTCGGGGAGTTCGTCGATCCGCAGATCGCCCTGCCCATGGATCACACAGCCAAGCACCATGTCCTCCACCCACACCTCTCCGTGCTCACAGCACGCTCGTCATGCCGCCGTCTACGTAAAGGATCTGCCCGCTCACGAAGTCCGCCGCGGGGGACGCCAGATACAGCAGCGCGCCGACCAGATCCTCGGTCCGCCCCCAGCGGCCCGCCGGGGTCCGCCCGCGCACCCAGGCGCTGAACGTCTCGTCCTCGACGAGCGGCCGGGTCAGCTCCGTCTCGATGTAGCCGGGGCCCAGCCCGTTGACCTGGATTCCGTACGGGCCCCAGTCGGCGCACATGCCCTTGGTGAGCATCTTCAGGGCGCCCTTGGTCGCCGCGTAGGGGGCGATGCCGGGGCGCACCACCTCGCTCTGCAGCGAACAGATGTTGACGATCTTCCCGTGGCCGCGTTCGGTCATCCGCCGCGCGACCTCGCGGCCCACCAGGAACGCGCTGGTGAGGTTGGTGTCCAGGATCTGGTGCCAGGCCTCGTCGGTGAACTCCAGCAGCGGGGCACGGTTCTGCATGCCCGCGTTGTTGACCAGGATGTCGAGCGGGCCGACCCGCTCCTCCACCTCGGCGACCCCGGCGGTGACGGAGGGGCCGTCGGTGACGTCGAAGACGGCGGTGTGGACGGTGGCGGCCCCGGCCGGCGGGGCGGACTCGGTGAGCTCGGCCGCGGCGGCCTTGAGGCGTTCCGGGTCGCGGCCGTTGAGGACCACCGTGCAGCCCGCCTCCAGCAGGCCCCGGGCGAGCGCGTGGCCGATGCCGCGGCTGGAGCCGGTGACGAGGGCGGTGCGGCCCGCGATGTCGAAGAGCGGATGTGTCGTCATGGGCGTGGGTTCCCTCGGAGTGCTAGATGACCAGGGAGAGCAGCAGGACGAAGCCGATCGAGACGACGGAGATGATGGTCTCCATCACCGACCAGGTCCGTACGGTCTGCCCGACGCTCATCCCGAAGTACTCCTTGACCAGCCAGAACCCGGCGTCGTTGACATGGCTGAAGAACAGCGACCCGGCGCCTATGGCGAGGACGAGCAGCGCGGTGTGCGTGCTGCTCATATCGGCCGCCAGCGGGGCCATCAGACCGGCGGCGGAGATGGTGGCCACGGTCGCCGAGCCGGTCGCCAGCCGGATGCCCACCGCGATCAGCCAGGCGAGCAGCAGCGCGGAGACGTTCCAGTCCTTGGAGAAGTCCATGATCATCTGGCCGACGCCGATGTCGATCAGCGTCTGCTTGAAGCCGCCGCCCGCGCCGACGATCAGCAGGATTCCGGCGATGGGGGCGAGCGAGGTCTCGACGGTGGACGCCAGCCGGCCCTTGGCGAAGCCCGCCGCCCGGCCGAGCGTGAACATCCCCACGAGGACGGCCGCCAGCAGCGCGATCAGCGGCGATCCGACGACGTCCGCGACCCGCTGGACGCCGTTGGCCGGGTCGTCCACGACGATGTCCACGAGCGCCTTGCCGAGCATCAGGACGACCGGCAGCAGCACCGTGGCCACGGTGATCCCGAACCCGGGGCGGCGCTCCAGCTCCTCCGAGGGGCGGGCCGGGATCAGCCGGTCGGGCGGGGTGACGTCCACCCAGCGGGAGGCGACGCGGGCGAAGAGCGGCCCGGCGATCACGACGGTGGGCAGCGCGACCAGCACGCCGAGCGCCAGGGTGATGCCCAGGTTGGCCTTGACCGCGTCGATCGCGGCGAGCGGGCCGGGGTGCGGCGGCACCAGGCCGTGCATGACGGACAGGCCGGCGAGGGCCGGGATGCCGATCCGCATCAGCGAGTAGTTGCCGCGCTTGGCGACCAGCAGCACGACCGGGATCAGCAGCACCATGCCGACCTCGAAGAAGAGCGGCAGCCCGATGATCCCCGCGATCAGCGCCATCGCCCACGGCATGGTGCGGTCGTTCGCCTTGGCGAGGATCGTGTCGACGATCTGGTCGGCGCCGCCGGAGTCCGCGAGGAGCTTGCCGAGGATCGCGCCGAGCGCGATCAGCACACCGACGCCCGCGACCGTGCTGCCGAGCCCGGCCGTGAAGCTGGCTATCGCCTTGTCCAGCGGCGCGCCCGCGACGGCGCCGAGGGCCAGCGAGCCGATGGTCAGCGACAGAAAGGCGTGCAGCTTGAACTTGGTGATGAGCAGGACGATGACGGCGATGCCGACGAGGACGGCGAGTCCCAGCTGGGCGTGACCTGCCGACGTGATCGGGTCGACGGTGTCCGCTGCCAGCGTCTCGACACTGAGACTGGTCACGGAGGCTTCCTTTGCGTGCGTGTCTTGGCCATGCCTTGGCCGTACGTTTGTTTACCGCTGGGCTTCGAACCGCCGCAGTGCGGCGACGGACAGCTCCGTGACGGTCTCGGGATCGGGGGTGACGTCCACCGCGACGCCGTTCTCGTCCGGTTGCAGCGGCTCGAGGGTCGCCAGCTGCGAGTCGAGCATCTTGGTGGTGAAGAAGTGGCCCTTGCGTGCCTCCATCCGCTCCGCTATCTGATCGCGGTCACCGGTGAGATGGAGGAAGAAGATGCCGGGGGCGGCGGCGCGGAGCCGGTCGCGGTAGGCGCGCTTGAGCGCGGAGCAGCTGACCACCCCGCCGCCCGCGGAGTGGTCGTGGGCCCATGCGCCGATGGCGTCCAGCCAGGGGCGGCGGTCGTCGTCGTCGAGCGGGACACCGGCCGACATCTTGGCGATGTTGGCCGGGGGGTGGAAGTCGTCGGCCTCGGCGTACGGAACGCCGAGCTCGGCGGCCAGCAGCTCGCCGACCGTGGTCTTGCCCGTGCCGGACACTCCCATGACGACGACAACCTGGGGGGTCTGCATCGATACCTCGCTGTCTTCTCCGGCGCTGTCTTCGTCGACCTCGGCGCCGCGGCACACTCAACCCCACAGGTACGACGTATTCAAGAGTTCGTGACCTAAAAGTCATACTTAATTGAGGGACCGGCTCGGCACGTAAGGTGAGGCCATGGACAACCAGGGGCGGGGACAGCACGCACGCGTGCTGGCATCCCTCGGGCCCGCGATCACATCAGGCGACTACCCGCCGGGCACCGTTCTGCGCACGGATGAGCTGGAGAAGCGCTTCGACGTCTCACGGACCGTCGTACGCGAGGTGGTGCGCGTCCTGGAATCCATGCACCTGGTGGAGTCCCGCCGCCGGGTGGGGGTCACGGTGCGCCCGGCCGAGGAGTGGGACGTCTTCGACCCGCAGGTCATCCGCTGGCGGCTGGCGGGCTCCGACCGGCCGCGCCAGCTGCGCTCGCTGACCGCGCTGCGCTCGGCGATCGAACCGGCCGCGGCGGCGCTGGCCGCCGAGCACGCCACCCCCGAGCAGTGCGCCGAACTCACCGAGCACGCCCTCAACATGGTGGCCACCTCACGCGGCCAGCAGCTGCCGGCCTACCTCGTGCACGACATCGCGTTCCACCGGGTGATTCTCAAGGCCTCGGGCAACGAGATGTTCGCGCGCCTGGGCGATGTGGTCGCGGAGGTGCTGACGGGGCGCACCGAGCACCAGGTGATGTTCACCGACCCGGATCCGGAGGCGGTCACCCTGCATGTGCGGGTCGCCGAGGCCGTACGGGCGCGGGACGCGGCGCTGGCGGAGGCGTACACCCGGGAGATCACGGTCGGCGCGCTGCGGGAGCTGGACATCCTGGCGCCTTAGGGACGTACGGCCGGCCAGCGCTCGTACCACCGCTGGTCGGCCTCCAGCTGCGCGGCGAGCGAGATCAGCAGCGGCTCGCTGTCGGCGGGGCCGAGGAGCTGGGCGCCCAGCGGCAGGTCGCCGTCCTCGCCGGTGAATCCGGCCGGTACGTTCACGGCCGGCCAGCCCAGGACGTTCCAGGGCCAGGCGTACGGGCAGGCCGCGATCGTCGCCCGGTCGGTGTGCCAGCTGTTCAGCTCGGCCATGGCACCGATCCGCAGCGGTGGTGTCGCGGTCGTCGGGGAGAGCACCACGTCAAAGCCGTCGCCGTCGCCGTCCCGCGAGAAGATCTCCCCGACCCTGCGCCGCAGCGCCCCTTCAGCGGCCCGGGCCAGGCGCAGCGGCCGGCCGCCCAGGAGCCTGCCGTGCCGGACGGCGGTGAGCGTGCGTACGTCGAGCAGGGCCCGGTCCGGGACGTGCGCGGACCACTCCCACAGTCCGGCCATCGCCCGCGGCAGGAAGGACAGGCCGACCCCGACCCCGTAGCGCGGCTCGGCCGCCACGACGTCGTGGCCCAGGGCCGTCAGCCGCTCGGCGATCCTCAGGACGGCGGCCCGGACGACCGGGTCGAGCTGCTTGGGCGTGCCGGTGAAAGGGGGCTTCAGGGAGACCGCGACGCGCAGCCGCCCCGGGTCGCGGCGCACGGCGGAGAGCACGTCCACCGGCGGTGGCTGGTGCAGATCGCCGGGGCGGTTGCCGGTCGCCGCGTGCAGCAGCAGGGCGGCGTCCTCGACGGTGCGGGCGAGGGGTCCGTTGCAGGTGATGCCGTTAAACGCCTCGGCGTACGGCCAGGTGGAGATCCGGCCGCGCTGCGGCTTGATGCCGATCAGGTGGGTCCAGGCGGCGGGGATACGGACCGAACCGGCCCCGTCCGAGCCGAGCGCGGCGGGCACCAGGCCCGCGGCCACGGCGGCCGCGGCTCCGCCGGAGGAGCCGCCCGGGGTGTGGTCCGGGTTCCAGGGGTTGCGCGTCACGCCGAAGGCGGGCCCCTCCGTGAACGGCCACTGTCCCAGCTCGGGGGTGTTGGTCTTGCCCACGATGACGGCGCCTGCCGCCCGCAGCCGCCGCACCGCCTCGGAGTCCTCGGTCTTGGGCGGGAACTGCCCGCAGCACCCGAAGGCGGTCGGCTCGCCCGCCACGTCCGTGTCGTCCTTGACCGCGATCGGCACCCCCAGCAGCGGCAGCCGCCGCCCGGCCGCCAGCAGCCGGTCGGCCTCGTCGGCCTCGCGGAGCGCGGCCTCGGCGCGTACCCGCCGGAAGGCGTTGAGCGTGCCCTGTGTCCCGGCGATACGGTCCAGCGCCCGCTCGACCAGCGCGCGGGAGGACACCTCTCCGCCGGCCAGCGCGCGGACCTGCTCGCTCAGACCTTTCGGAATGACGCTGGTCACGGCGGACCTCCTCGACTCGCTTCGCCCGCGCCCGACGGGCCGGCACCAGTGCTCGTGAGTTCGGCCACTCCCCCTTTACCGCACGGGACGCTGGTGCGCACCCTGGGCGGGGTGACGGCTGCCTCATGCCGAATCATCGCTGAGTGAGAAGGACACCCGCATGACCGACATCGCGGCACGCCGCATCCGTTTCCGGCCCCGGACCGGCGGACCGTCAGACGACGGCCTGCTGGAGACCGTTCTCGGCTGGGTCCTGACCGTCTGCATCGCGATGCTCACCGTCCAGCTCGGGCTGCTGTAGCCGCGAGCGCCGCCTCCTCGCGGCCGCGCAGCCGGCGGTCGAAGAACGCCACGAGCGGCGTACGCGGGTCGTCGGGCCCGGCCGCCGCCGGCTCCGCGTCCAGATCGGCGACCGCCTTGATCCTCGGGTCGTCGTGCATGGTCGCCAGGTCCACCAGGCAGCCCGCGGACCGTCCGAACAGCCCGATCCTGGTCAGGTCCAGGACGCCGGGGGCGAGCGACATGAGCTGGTCGAGCACGAACCGGACGTCCGCCACCCGGTCGTGCGGGAGCTCGGCCGCCTGTGCGTCGTGGACGATGGTCACGACCACATAGCCGTGCGAGGCCAGCTCCTCGGCGAGCGGGCTGGGCGCGTACGCCTCGCCGACGCCGGGCGAGTGGAGCACCACGGGCCGCGGGCCGCTGGGGTCCAGCGCGGGCGGGGCGTCCTGGTGGGCGAAGGTCCCCGGGATCCGCTCGTACCGCTCGACCTCGCGGGCCGGGTAGCGGACGTCGACCGTCAGCTCGCGGAACGGCCTGGAACGCACCCACGGCTCGGGCCGGTCGCGGTCGACCAGGTCCAGGGAGATCATGCCGATAGGGTCCGGGCCGGTCGGCACCTCGGCGCCTGGGGCGGGCGCGGCGAGCGGGGCGGAGGCGGTCGGTTCGCTGCGGTGCGGCCCACGGCCGGCGGTGTATGTCGTCATGTGTTAGAGGATTCCGCGTCGGGCCGCCCGCCACCATGTGGGGAGCCCGCCGTCCTCGGGTGGACCTGAGTCCACCTTGCCCGGGGACGCGAGTCCTGGGACGAACCCCCGCGTCCACTATGCTGCACTTCATCGTTGGACATAGTGGACTACGCAGGAGATCTGAAGCCATGGCTCTCGACGCGGTGGAATGGCTCGACTCGGCCACCATCGACCCCGCCGTCCTCGCGCTGCGCCCCGACTACCGCGCGCTCCTCATCACCGCCGAGGGGCTGCGCCCCGGCCCCAGTGACGACATCAGCGAGGGCATGCTCTCGGCGGCGGAGGCCACGGCGCGCGAGCTGCTGGGCGACGGGGCCGTGGAGCAGCACCCGCACATCGCCGCGTGGCGCGAGGCGTTCCGCGCCTTCGGCGCGAAGCCGCAGCGCACGCGGCCCAGCGCGGAGGCGCTGCTGCGGCGGGCGGCGGCCGGGCTGCCCCGGGTGGACCGGCTCACCGACATCTACAACGCGATCTCCGTCGCCCATGTCCTGCCGCTCGGCGGCGAGGACCTCGACCACTACGCCGGACCGGCGCGCCTGGTGCGCGCCGAGGGCGACGAGACCTTCGAGACCACGGCCGGCGGCGAGGCCGTCGTGGAGCACCCCGCGCCGGGCGAGGTGGTCTGGCGCGACGACGCGGGCGTCACCTGCCGCCGCTGGAACTGGCGCCAGTGCACCCGCACCCGGCTGACCCACGCCACCACCCGCGCCATGTTCGTCCTCGACGCCCTCGGCCCGATGGACGACGCCGCCCTGACCGCCGCCGGGGACGCACTCGCCGCGGCCCTGAAGGACGCCTGCCCCGGCGTACGGATTCACTCGCGGCTGGTCACGGGCGCGCCGCAGGCGGTCACGGGCTGACGGCCCCACCCCTGCCTCAGTCCACTCCGAACCACCTGAGCGCCCCGGTGGTCGCCGCTGCCGCCACCACCGCGGCGAGGAACGGCGCCCGCCGGGCCGCCAGTACCCCGCCCACCAGCACCCCGGCGGGCCGGGCCCAGCCGGCGAAGGCGTGGTCGGCGGTGAGGGACGAGGTGGCGACCAGCGCGCACAGGCTCAGCCGCCGCCGAGGTCCTTGGCCAGTCGCTCCGCCTCGTCCCGGCTGAACGACCCGCTGATCTGCACCTTGCCCCCGGGAATGGCGGCAGCGACGGTCGGGGCGGACAGCAGCTTGTCGCCGCGCACCATCGCGAGCCGGTTGCGCGGGTCCTGCTGCTTGGCAAGCTCACCCGACAACGCCCCGAAGCGCGCGGCGTCCGCGCTGTTG
Organism: Streptomyces sp. NPDC007917; assembly: GCF_042959105.1. NCBI lineage: Bacteria > Bacillati > Actinomycetota > Actinomycetes > Kitasatosporales > Streptomycetaceae > Streptomyces > Streptomyces sp. NPDC007917. The sequence continues at coordinate 404,286 of NZ_JBIBKK010000008.1, read as the reverse complement.
AGGTCGATGGTCACGATGAAGCCCTGGGCGTACTGCGCGTCGAAGGTCGCCTTCGCCGACTCGGTGCTGCGCACGGTCATCCCGCCGTCCGGATCGACGTAGAGGCACGACTGCCCGGCCTCGCTCGTCCCGCCCGTCTTCCCCTTCGGCGTGTCCGTGTACGCGTCGGCGGCACCGCTCGGGCAGGCCCCGGGCTCCTTCCGCTCGACCGGGAGGAACCGCACCGGCGGCCCGCTCACCACACCGCCCCCGGCGCTGCCGCCCGCGTCGTCTCCGCCCCCGCTCGCCGACGGGGCCTTCTTCGGCGGGTCGAAGGCACCCCCGATGGCGCCGCCCCGGTCACCCGCCCCGTCGCTCCCGCCGTCGTCACACCCCGCGGTCGCCGACGCCGTCAGCAACAGCCCCGCCACCGCGACGCCCCGCGCCCATCCGCTCCTCATCGGCCCGCCCCCCGTGGTCCTGAACCCTGTGGCCTCAACTCGGTCCTGAAAGTAGACCAGAATCCGCGACCCGGTCAGAAGGCATCGGCGGGGACATACGTTCCCCACACGTCCCGCAGCGCGTCGCAGACCTCCCCCAGCGTCGCGCGGGCGGCGAGCGCGTCCTTCATCGGGTAGAGGACGTTCGCCGCCCCCGCCTCGCTCTCGGCCGCCTTCTTCAGCGCGGACAGCGCCGCGCTCACCGCCGTACGGTCGCGCTCCGCGCGCAGCTTCGCCAGTCGGTCCCGCTGCCGCTCCTCGATGGCCGGATCCACCCGCAGCGGCTCGTACGGCTCCTCCTCCTCCAGCCGGAAGCGGTTCACGCCGACGACCACCCGCTCGCCCGCGTCGGTCTCCTGGGCGATGCGGTAGGCGTTGCGCTCGATCTCCTCCTTCTGGAAGCCCTGTTCGATGGCGGCCACGGCGCCGCCCAGGTCCTCGACCCGCCGCAGCAGATCGAGGGCGGCGGCTTCGACGGCGTCGGTCAGCGACTCGACGGCGTACGAGCCGGCCAGCGGATCGACCGTGGCGGTCACATCCGTCTCGTGGGCCAGCACCTGCTGGGTGCGCAGCGCGAGGCGGGCGGACTTGTCGGTCGGCAGGGCGATGGCCTCGTCGAAGGCGTTGGTGTGCAGGGACTGGGTGCCGCCGAGGACCGCGGCGAGCCCCTGGAGCGCGACCCGCACCAGATTCACCTCGGGCTGCTGGGCGGTGAGCTGGACGCCCGCCGTCTGGGTGTGGAAGCGCAGCATCTGCGACCTCGGGTCGCGGGCGCCGAACTCCTCGCGCATGACCCGTGCCCAGATCCTGCGCGCCGCCCGGAACTTGGCGGCCTCCTCCAGGAGCGTCGTACGGGAGACGAAGAAGAACGACAGGCGGGGGGCGAACTCGTCGACCGCCATGCCCGCGGCCAGCGCCGTACGGACGTACTCGATGCCGTCGGCCAGCGTGAAGGCGATCTCCTGCGCGGGCGAGGCGCCCGCCTCCGCCATGTGGTAGCCGGAGATGGAGATGGTGTTCCAGCGGGGGATCTCGGCGCCGCAGTACTTGAAGACGTCCGCGACGAGCCGCAGCGAGGGGCCGGGCGGGAAGATGTAGGTGCCGCGCGCGATGTACTCCTTGAGCACGTCGTTCTGGATGGTCCCGGTCAGGTTCCGGGCCGCCACGCCCTGCTCCTCGCCGACGAGTTGGTAGAGCAGGAGCAGCAGGGCCGCGGGGGCGTTGATGGTCATCGAGGTCGAGACGCGGTCCAGCGGGATGCCGTCGAGCAGCGTCCGCATGTCCTCGACGGAGTCGATGGCCACGCCGACCTTGCCGACCTCGCCGTGGGCGAGCGGCGCGTCGGAGTCATAGCCCATCTGGGTGGGCAGGTCGAAGGCGACGGACAGGCCCGTCGTGCCGTGCTCGATGAGCCGGCGGTAGCGGGCGTTGGACTCGGCGGCGGTGCCGAAGCCCGCGTACTGGCGCATCGTCCAGGGGCGGCCGGTGTACATCGAGGGATAAACGCCGCGCGTGTAGGGGTATGCGCCGGGGTCGCCCAGCGCCTGCCCCGGGTCCCAGCCGGTCAGCGCCTCGGGCCCGTACACCGGCTCGATGGGGAAACCCGACTCCGACTCGCGCGCCATGGGTTCACGCCTCCTGCTGGTCCGGTGTCCACCACTGAGGTGGCTCTCCTCACAGCATGCGCCGATGTTCGCCGGGCGGCAGCCCCGGGAAACATGGAAGACGGATAGCGATAGCGAACAGCGAACATTCACCAAGGGGCAGGGACAGGACTGGGGGGTTGGGGAGGATGCACCGGATATCGGTGGCCCGTACGGCGCTCGCCACGGCTGTGGTGGCGGCGCTGGTCGCGGGGTGCAAGGAGCAGCCGAGAGCCGACACGGGGCACACGCGCGCGAGGCCGGAGGTGCGTACGAGCCATGGCGCGCCCGCGCACGCGGCACCGGCGAAGCCGCGGCCGCACAGGACCTGGCACAAGCCGTCGTACAAGCCGCGCCCCACGCACCGGGCCGTGCCGCCGCGGCGGACCGCCCCGCCGGCGCCCGCCGCCGTGATCGCCTTCGGGACGAGCAGTGAGCGGGTGCGCGAGTTACAGGCGCGGCTGCGCGCGCTCGGTCTCTTCGGCCGGAACCCGACCGGCTACTACGGCACGGTCACCCGCTCCTCGGTCCTGGCCTATCAGCGCGGCCACGGCCTGACGGCCACCGGCTCGGTCGACGGCCGCACCTGGAACTCGCTGCGCGCGGCCACCGAGCGGCCCACGCACGACGAGCTGTACCCGCCGACCACCAACCCGCTCGCCAAGCCCGATCCGCGCTGTACGACCGGGCGTGCGCTGTGCATCAGCAAGACGAGCCGCACACTGGCCTGGATGGTGAACGGCAAGGTCGTCTCGGCGATGGACGTGCGGTTCGGCTCGCAGTACACCCCGACGCGGGAAGGGCTGTTCCACGTCGACTTCAAGAGCCGCGACCACGTCTCGACGATCTACCACACCCCCATGCCGTACGCGATGTTCTTCAGCGGCGGTCAGGCGGTGCACTACTCAGCCGACTTCGCCGCCCGCGGCTACAGCGGCGCCTCGCACGGCTGCGTCAACGTCCGGGACAAGGAGAAGATCGCCAAGCTCTTCGACCAGGTCCAGACGGGTGACAAGGTCGTGGTCTACAAGTAGGGCCAAGCAAAGAGAAGGGCGCGGGCAGGGCCGGGGGAACGTGCCCTGCCCGCGCCATATGCGCGGAGCCGTCGGTACGGGGGGAACCTCGGCTCCCGCGCGCCGGCCGATGACCAGTCGGCCCGTTTCTTACAGCGTCACCGCTGAAAAAAACGTCACACCCGGCGTCCGGAACCTCAGCGGGCCGAGCCGGTGGCGTCGTCCACCACCCCGCCGACGGTGTCCCCGGCGCTGTCACCGGCGATGTCGTCGGCGGCCCCGGCCGCGGTGTCCCCGGCGCTCTCGGTCGCGTTGTCGAGGGTCGAGGTCGGGTCGGCGGTCACCGGGCCGGACGGGCCGGACGGGTCGGTCGGGTCGGACGGGTCCAACGGGTCGGACGAGGGCGGCGGTGGGGGCGGGGGCGCCGGGGCGTTGTCAGTGCCTGTGCCCCCGTCCTCTTTTCCCTGGTCTCCACCACCACTGTCGTTGCCGCCGCCGGAGTCGCCGCCCTGGCCGCTGTCGCCGCTGTTGCTGTCGCTGCTGTCGCCGTTGTCACCGTTGTTGGTGCCGCTGCGCGGTATCCCCTCGCTGGTGCCCCCGTTGTCGACGACCTGGACGCAGTAGTCGTGGATCCCGGTCGTGCTGCCCGCGGCCTCCTCCAGCTTGCCCAGCTTCTTGGCGTCGACGGCCGCGGCATCACCGCTCTCCGCCGCCAGATACTGGCGGCACGCGTTGAGCGCCCAGCTGCCCGGGTTCGAACCGGACGCCGAGGAGTCGTCCTCGTTCTTGTTCTTCTTGTCGTCCGTGTCGCCCTCGTCGTCGCCCGCGCCCTCATGGCCCTGGCCGGGTGAGGTGTGCGAGCCGCCGGAGCCGTACGGGGGCCCGCTACTGGCATCGTTGTCGGTCGATCCCCCGTTTCCGGACGGCGTCCGGCCGTCCGGCGAGATCCGGGGCCCGACCGGTTTCCCGCTGGTGTCGGCCGGCATGCTCACCGTGGGCCCCGGCGAGCTGTCCTGCGGCCCGAAGGGCAGCACGCCCGCGGCCGTCGCGACCGCGAATCCGCTGAGCGCGCAGCCGGCCAGCGCGGCGACCAGTCCCATGTGCAGCGGTCTGCGCAGCCGCGCCTGACCGTCCGACGGCCGCGCCGCCCGGGACGTCCCACGGGGCCCCGGGCCGTCGTCGGCGCCGAACCGTACGCTCCGTACCGCCGCCCGGCCGATCCGGCCCGCCTTCCCCGCCCGCTCCGCCCGCTCGGCCCGCACCGCGCGGAACGCGGCCACCGCGGCCTCCTCGCCCGGGAGGGGCTTCAGACCGTCGGCCGTGCCGTCCGCCGCTGTGGGGCGGGACACCTCGGCCACGGCGCTGAGGACGGCGGCCAACCGCTCCGCTTCGCTCCGCGACTGGTCCGACCGGCCGTTGTGCCCGCCGTTCTCCCCGCCTTCGGGGTCGCTGGGTGGCACCCAGGCCGGCTCACCACGAAGCAACCGCTCCGCCGCATCGTCATCCAGCCAGCTGTAGCGGTGGTCGTCGGCCATCACATGTCCTTCTGCGTCGGGGCGCCGGAATCCGTCACACCGGCGGACCTCGCGGTCCCTCTCCGTGACTTCCGCTGCAGCGGCACCCCATCGACTGCCCCGTGCACCCCGTGTGCCCCTTGCTCGGCCCCGTTCCCCGCGTCGAGCAGGTCGGCCAGACGCCGCAGGCCCCGGTGGGCGGCGGTGCGCACCGCTCCGGGGCGTTTGCCGAGCACCGCGGCCGCGCTCTTGGCGTCGAGCCCGAGGACCACCCGCAACACCACCGCCTCGGCCTGGTCGTGCGGCAGCTGGGCGACGAGCCCGAGGGCGCGGCCGGTGCCCAGCGCCTCCAGCGCCTGGTCCGCCGTGTCCGCGTCGGACGCCCGGCCCTCGAGTTCGGTCTCGTCGCCTCCGATCGCCGGGCGCCGCCCGCGCATCCGGATGTGGTCGAGCGCCCGGTTGCGGGCTATGCGCGCGGCCCAGCCGCGGAAGCGGTCGGCGTCGCCGCTGAACCTGGCCAGGTCGCGGGCTATCTGCAGCCACGCCTCGGAGGTGATGTCCTCCGCGTCGCCGTCGCCGACCAGCGTCCGTACGTACCCGAGGAGGCGAGGGTGGACCGCCCGGTACACGGTCCGGAAAGCGGTCTCGTCTCCGTCCTGCGCCGCGCGCACCGCGGCGGTCAGTTCCGCGTCGTCCCCCTGCACGCCCTCTACCTGCCCCACTCGGAGAAACGGAGGTCCAGCGATGCCGTAGCCGAGGCTAGCCGTGGCCATAGGGCGGGTACTGCTGGTTCGGCGGGCCCGGCGGCCCGTAGGGAGGCGTGGGCGGCGCGCCGTAGGGCGGGGCGGTCATGCCGTACGGGGCGCCCGGCGTCCCGTACGGGGCGGGGCCGCCGGCCTGCGGCGGAAGTGAGGCGCGCTGCTCCTGCATCGCGGTGATCTGGCGGACGAGCAGCAGCGCGAGGACGGCCGCGGCGATGAGGACGGCGGTCGCGAACATGTCGATCGCGAGAATGCCCTGCAGGTCGTCGAGGTCGCCCTTGACTTCCGAATAGCTCGGGCTGTAGTCGGCGGACTCCATCTTGCCCCGCAGGGCGTTGTACCGGAGCGTGCCGATGACGTTGGTGACGGCCGCGACGATCCACGTCACCCACCATCCGTTGAGCAGTCCGCGGCGGACGTTGTGCGGCCCCTGGGGGGAGCTGGCGCGCCAGATGTCGTTGGCGATCTGCTTGGGGAACCAGAGGTTGACGACCGGGGTGAACCAGGAACCCGCGGCCCAGCCGCTGCCGAACCGGTGCTGCCCGGGGGCGAACGCCTCGGCGTTCAGCCGCAGCCGCCGGAACCAGACGGCCCATACGACGGCGAGCGCGACCATGATGAAGAAGTAGAGGACCACCGCGGTCGTGTAGACGTCGTCCGCGTCCTCGAGCTTCCTGAGGTCCTCACTGCTCATGCTCAGCAGGCCGCCGTCGAGGATGTCCCCGAGGGTGCCGTACTGGTCACCGCGCGCCACGAAAACGAAGAGGAGGGCGGGGATCGCCACTCCGAAGAGCACCACCAGCGTGGTCGACAGCCCGCGCCGCAGGTCCACCCCGCCGGTCGGCATCCCCATGGCCGGGGCGGCCGGGTAGGCGAGGGGCGGAGCGGCCGGTATGGACCCCTGCTGGGGCGGGGCATACGGCTGAGGCTGCTGGGGCGGCGGTTGGTCGAGCTGTTGCTGGTAGGTCCCGCATGCTGCGCAGCGCCCGTCGGGGCCGACGGCCACGGCGCGGCAGTTCCCACACGGATACATTTTTTGAAGTCCCCCTGAAAACGTGACCCCTTTCGGCCACGCAAGGAATAAACAACACACCGCGCCCACAGCGCGGACCTGCACGTTACGGGGATTCACCCGGTCACGTCCAGAGCCGGACCGGGCCTCGGACACGGTCCGGGCCGCTCGGTCCGGTCACGATCCGGTCCAGGGGAGGTGTGACGTATTCGGGGCGTGCGACGCTGTAGGGAGTACGGGTCCTTCGCGGGCCCGTCCCGGACGACGGTCGGGGCCTCTCCTGTGGGGGGTGGCGGCCCCGACCGTCCTTCCTTGGGCCAGGGGCCGTTCAGCGGACCGCCGCGGATCGCGTCCCGGGTACAGCGTCGCTCATGTCGTCAGCCGATTGCTGAGCGCGGTGAAATCCTTCCAGCTCAGGGGCGGCTTCCCGGGATCCCACAGCCGCTGGGCCAGCGCCGCGAGCGGCAGCCTGATGCCGTCGGCCACTTGTTTCTGGGTCTGCGCACCGGCGATGTCGCACCACACCGCGAAGCGTGCCCCCTGCACCCGGGCGGGACCGGTCAGCGCCGGGTCGGGTACGGGCCTGGTGCCGCGCAGTACCGCCGGGGACCACTCGTCGTATATACGTTCGCCCGTCGGGTAGAGGAAGTTGTTCGGCTGCCCCAGCACGTAATAGAGGTATTCGTCGTTGAGGTTCACCACCGTGCGCCCCTCGCGCAGATACTCCGCCGGTGGCCGGGCCCCGCCCTCCCGGCCCGTCCAGTACTCGACCTGAATGGAGCGGTCGGGGGTGACGACGCCGCCGGTGAAGAAGCCGTCGTTCCACGCCTTGGGCTGTTTGCCCAGCTCGCGCGCGACGGCCGCGCGGGCGTTGAGCCATGCGGTGGCCAGGTCCTGGATGCGCCCCCGCGGCCCGTAGGCCAGCCGGGCGGCCGTGGCCAGCGCCGGATAGGTGGCCTCGGGGTTCCGTGACATCAGCGCGCCGTACTCGTCACCGCCCAGATGCCAGTACCGGCCGGGGAAGAGTGGCGCGAACTCGCGCATCAGGTCGTCCACGATGCGCCCGGCGACCGGGTTCGAGATGTCCACGGCGCCGCGGAACGCGGCCCCGCTCGCGGTGCGCAGCTGGAGCGCGGGGTGCGCGCGGATGACCGCGCCGAGGTGGCCGGGCGAGTCGATCTCGGGGACGACGGTGATGTGCAGGCTCTGGGCGAGGCCGACGATCCGGCGCAGCTCCTGCTTGGTGAGGTGCTGCGGGGCGACGATCTCCGGATGCGAGCTGCTCTGGATGCGGAAGGCCTGGTCGTCGGAGAAGTGCAGACCGAGCTGGTTGAGCTTGAGGTCGGCCATCTCGCGCAGCCGGGCCTCGATCCAGGAGGCTGAGAAGTACTTGCGGGCGATGTCGAGGTTGAGACCGCGCTGTGAGCGGTCCGGGGCGTCGCGGATGACGCCCTGCGGCACCCGGCCCCCGGAGCGCAGCGCCTGCTTGACGGTGCGGGTGCCGTAGAAGACCCCGGCGTCGGAGGAGCCGGTGATCCGGGCCCGGCCGCCGCGCACGGTGAGGATGTACGCCTCGCCGCCGCCGCTCTGCTTGGGGTTCAGCGCGAGCTCCAGGTCGCCGCGGCGGGCGGGGCCGGAGCTGACGCGAAGGCCCAGCTCACGGGCGGTCAGCGCGGCCTCGTCGGCGAGCGGGCCGCGTGTGTTGGTGACGACGCGGCTGCCCGCGCCGGGCCGCCAGCCGGGGCCGGCCGCGGGGGCGAAGTGCCGGACGGACGGGATGGTGCGGGGCGCGGCGGGGAGGGCCGTCGGGCTGGCCGGGGGCCGGGGCGAGCGGGTGGTGGGGCGGGGGCTCGGGGTGGCCGGGGGGCGGCCGGTCGTGGTGGTGGGGGTGCCGGTCGGGCGGTGGCTGGTGGTGGCCGGGTGCCCGCCATCGCCGCCCTGCTGCTGGCAGCCGGTGACCAGGGCGAGGGCCGTGACGACCGCTGCGGCGACGGCCGTGACGGCGGGGGTGCGCGCGCCGGCTGTCCTGCGGTCGGGTGCCTGTCGCCCTGGCCGCCTTATATACGGCGATCCCATGGCACGGGCCGCTCTCGGACGTCACTCAGGCCTGCCGGCTCGCTCGAACCCCGCAGACCTCCCGGCTCCCTCAGGCCTCCTGGCTCGACCACGCCTCTCAGTCCTCTCGCCTCTCTCAGCTCTCTCATCGCGCTGACCTCCCGTTCCGGCCCCGTGGCGTCCACCGCACTCCGCGAAACCTCCACTTCCGGGTGAATTTCGTACATCCTCCGGACAGCGACTGACACATATCGTTACCTTGAACTGCCGATCGCACCACTTCAACCCCTTGCGCCCGTTACCTCCCGCCCCACACCCCTTGCACCGCCCCGTCGAACACGCGTGTCCAAGGAGCCCAAGCTGTCCACCGCCCGCCTCGACCACCTCAACGCCGCCCCGGCCGGCGCCGCCGAGGACGCCCTGCTCGCCTGCTGCGGCAGCCGACGCTGGGCGCGTCGACTCGCGGCGCACCGCCCCTATCCGGACCTCGACGCGCTGCTCGCGGCCGGCGACGAGGCCAGCTATGACCTCACCCCCGCCGACCTCGACGAGGCCCTGGCCGACGAGGCGGTGGTCGGACAGCTGCCGGCCGACCTCCCCATGGACGGGGCGGGGGCGCTGGCCGCGCACACCGCGCTACGGGCCGCCCACGCGGAGTACGAGCGCCGCTTCGGACATGTCTTCGTGATCTGCCTGGACGGGCTGCACCCCGACGAAATGCGCAATCGGGTGCTGGCCGAAATACATGCCCGCCTGGACAACGAGAAGGACGCCGAGCGGGTCAAGGCAGCCGAGGAGCTGCGGCGCATCGCACGCGGCCGACTCGTACGGCTGATCGCGGGCCGAACTCAGATGTCCGGAATCAAGCGGTTCCGCCCCGCCTGACGTGGGCCATGCGTGCCTGATCGATCACACTGGAGCCCCCCGGGCGAGCGAACCGACAACACGTCGCTACGATGGCCAGGGCCGGTGGACCGTACCCGGCCGGGCCCGACCGACAGAAGCCGGCAGGCCCCAATCCCCGTTTCCGGAGGGTTTTCCGTGCCGGCTGGAACGCTGTATCGCGGCCGGGAAGGCATGTGGTCCTGGGTGGCTCATCGAGTCACCGGCGTCCTCATCTTCTTCTTCCTGTTCGTCCACGTCCTGGACACCTCGCTTGTACGCGTGTCGCCTGAGGCCTACGACGACGTCGTCGCGACGTACAAGAATCCGATCGTGAACGTGATGGAGTACGGCCTGGTGGCCGCCATCCTGTTCCACGCCCTCAACGGCCTGCGCGTCATCGCCGTGGACTTCTGGTCGAAGGGCCCGAAGTACCAGCGGCAGATGCTGTGGAGCGTCGTCGGTATTTGGGTCGTGCTGATGGCCGGTGCCTTCTACCCGGTCCTGCAGCACACCCTGCGCGAGCTGTTCGGGAGCTGACGCAGATGTCCGCCGAGACCACCACCCCCGCGAACGACAGCGTCCGCGCGTACGACGTGGACCACCCCGCGCCGCTCATCGAGCCGCCGCGCGCCCGTACCCGTAAGACGCCGAAGGCGACCCGCACCAATTTCGAGATGTACGGCTGGCTGTTCATGCGGCTGTCCGGCGTCCTGCTGGTCGTGCTCGTCCTGGGCCACCTGCTGATCCAGCTGGTCCTCGACGGCGGCGTCTCCAAGATCGGCTTCGCCTTCGTGGCCGGCCGCTGGGCCTCGCCGTTCTGGCAGGCATGGGATCTGATCATGCTCTGGCTCGCCACGCTGCACGGCGCGAACGGTCTGCGCACGGTCATCAACGACTACGCGGAGCGGGACAACACCCGCCTGTGGCTGAAGGCGCTGCTCTACACGGCGGCAGGATTCACCATTGTGCTCGGCACCCTGGTGATCTTCACCTTCGACCCGAACATCCGCTAGGCCCCGGGGCTGAGGTATCCACTCATGAAGATCCACAAGTACGACACCGTCATCGTCGGCGCCGGCGGCGCCGGGATGCGCGCGGCCATCGAGTCGACGAAGCGCAGCCGCACCGCGGTGCTCACCAAGCTCTACCCGACCCGCTCCCACACCGGCGCCGCGCAGGGCGGCATGGCCGCCGCCCTCGCGAACGTCGAGGAGGACAACTGGGAGTGGCACACCTTCGACACGATCAAGGGCGGCGACTACCTGGTCGACCAGGACGCCGCCGAGATCCTGGCGAAGGAGGCCATCGACTCGGTCCTCGACCTGGAGAAGATGGGCCTGCCGTTCAACCGGACCCCGAACGGCACCATCGACCAGCGCCGTTTCGGCGGCCACAGCCGTAACCACGGCGAGGCCCCGGTCCGCCGGTCCTGCTACGCCTCGGACCGCACCGGCCACATGATCCTCCAGACGCTGTACCAGAACTGCGTCAAGGAGGGCGTGGAGTTCTTCAACGAGTTCTACGTCCTGGACCTGCTGCTGACCGAGGTCGACGGCGTCAAGCGCACCGCGGGTGTGGTGGCGTACGAGCTGGCGACCGGCGAGCTCCACGTCTTCCAGGCGAAGGCCGTCGTCTTCGCCTCGGGCGGCTGCGGCAAGTTCTTCAAGGTGACCTCCAACGCCCACACCCTGACCGGTGACGGCCAGGCGGTCGCCTACCGGCGCGGGCTGCCGCTGGAGGACATGGAGTTCTTCCAGTTCCACCCGACCGGCATCTGGCGCATGGGCATCCTGCTCACCGAGGGCGCCCGCGGTGAGGGCGGCATCCTGCGCAACAAGGACGGCGAGCGCTTCATGGAGAAGTACGCGCCGGTCATGAAGGACCTCGCCTCCCGCGACGTGGTCTCGCGCTCCATCTACACCGAGATCCGGGAGGGCCGCGGCTGCGGTCCCGAGGGCGACCACGTCTACCTGGACCTCACCCACCTGCCGCCGGAGCAGCTGGACGCCAAGCTGCCCGACATCACCGAGTTCGCCCGGACGTACCTGGGCATCGAGCCCTACACGGACCCGATCCCGATCCAGCCGACCGCGCACTACACGATGGGCGGCATCCCGACCAACGTCCTGGGTGAGGTGCTGTCCGACAACGACACCGTCGTGCCGGGCCTGTACGCGGCGGGCGAGGTCGCCTGTGTCTCCGTGCACGGCGCCAACCGCCTGGGTACCAACTCGCTCCTCGACATCAACGTCTTCGGCCGCCGGGCCGGCATCGCCGCCGCGGAGTACGCCGCCGGGAGCGACTTCGTCGAGCTCCCCGACGACCCGGCCCAGCTCGTCCAGGACCAGGTCGAGGGGTTGCGGAGCGCGACCGGCAGCGAGCGGGTCGCCGAGGTCCGCAAGGCGCTGCAGGAGACCATGGACAAGAACGTCATGGTCTTCCGCACCGAGCAGACGCTGAAGGAGGCCGTCGAGGAGATCGGCCACCTGCGCGAGCGCTACAAGAACATCAGCGTCCAGGACAAGGGCAAGCGGTTCAACACCGATCTGCTGGAGGCGATCGAGCTGGGCAACCTGCTCGACCTGGCCGAGGTCATGGCCGTCTCCGCCCTGGCCCGCAAGGAGTCGCGCGGCGGCCACTACCGCGAGGACTACCCGAACCGCGACGACGTCAACTTCATGCGCCACACCATGGCGTACCGCGAGGTGGGCGCCGACGGTTCCGAGTCCATCCGCCTCGACTACAAGCCGGTCGTGCAGACCCGCTACCAGCCGATGGAGCGTAAGTACTGATGAGCACCCCGACGCTTGACAAGCCCTCCGAGGCTCCGGAGGCGGCCGCGGCCACCGCTTCGCACCTGATCACGGTCACCTTCCGGATCCGCCGGTTCAACCCGGAGGTCGCCGCCGATGCGTTCTGGGAGGACTTCCAGATCGACATCGATCCCAAGGAGCGCGTCCTCGACGGGCTTCACAAGATCAAGTGGGATCTGGACGGCACCCTGACCTTCCGCCGCTCCTGCGCCCACGGCATCTGCGGCTCCGACGCCATGCGGATCAACGGCCGCAACCGGCTGGCCTGCAAGACGCTGATCAAGGACATCAACCCTGAGAAGCCCATCACGATCGAGGCCATAAAGGGCCTCACGGTCCTCAAGGACCTGGTCGTGGACATGGAGCCGTTCTTCCAGGCCTACCGCGATGTGATGCCCTTCCTGATCACCACGGGCAACGAGCCGACGCGTGAGCGCCTGCAGTCCGCCGAGGACCGCGAGCGCTTCGACGACACCACCAAGTGCATCCTGTGCGCCGCGTGCACCTCCTCGTGCCCGGTGTTCTGGAACGACGGCCAGTACTTCGGCCCGGCGGCGATCGTCAACGCGCACCGCTTCATCTTCGACTCGCGCGACGAGGGCGGTGAGCAGCGCCTGGAGATCCTGAACGACAAGGACGGCGTCTGGCGCTGCCGCACCACCTTCAACTGCACGGAGGCCTGCCCGCGTGGCATCGAGGTCACCAAGGCGATCCAGGAAGTGAAGCGCGCGCTGATCACGCGGCGCTTCTGATCCCTGCCCTGGGCCTGCCGAGTGCCCCGCTTCCTTCCGGGAAGCGGGGCACTCGCCGTTTGTGCCGTATCGCGTGCCGGCTACGAGCCCTGGGGCGGGATCACGACCGCCCCAGGCCCGGACCCCGCATCAGCACCTATACACACTGTGTATACGTGGTGTGTATAGTGCTCCGCATGACCGCTGCCTACCTGCTGCCGATCAAGACCGCCGCGGCCCTGTTCCCCCTCATCGCGCTGGCCTTGTTCCTGCCGACGGCCGTCGTGCTGTACCGCAGGCACGGCGTCATGTCGCGGGGGCGGGCCCTGTCGCTGTACGGCTTCCTGTACTACGCGCTGAGCGCGTTCTGCATGACGGTCGTCCCACTGCCCCGGCGGTCCGCTGACATGTGCGCCGGATTCGCCGCGGTCGCCGACCCGCAGCTGATCCCGGGCAACACCTTCGGCGACATCTGGAAGGAGGCGCACGGCAAGGTCACCGTCAACGCGCTGGTCCTGCAGAACCCCGCCGTCGCCGGCACCCTCTTCAACCTGCTGCTGCTCCTGCCGCTCGGGGTCTTCCTCCGCTATCACTTCCGGCAGGGGCTGCGGGCCACCGCGGCCCTCGGCTTCGGCGCCTCGCTGTTCTTCGAACTGACGCAGTGGAGCGGGGTGTGGGGCCTGTACGCATGCCCGTACCGGCTCTTCGACGTGGACGACCTGATCGTCAACACCTCGGGCGCGCTGCTCGGCTGGGTCCTGGCCGGGCCCGTGGCGCGGCGGCTGCCCACGCTGGAGACGCTGGACGGACGGGCGCTGGCGCGCCACCCGGTGCCGTTCGGACGGCGGCTGACGGCGCTGGTGGTCGACCTGGCCGGGTACGCGGCGGCGACGCTTCTCGCCGTCGTGGTGAGCCACGGAGCCGGAGCGGCGGGCCTCCTTCCGTGGGTTCCCTTCGCTTCCTTCGCCGGGTGGTTCGTCGTCCTGCCGTATCTGACCGGGACGACGCCCGGCAAGCGGCTGCTGCGGCTGCGGCTGGTGGCCTCGGACGGCGGCGCGCTCCCCCTGTGGCGGCCGGCCGTACGGGCGCTGGTGCTCGGCGCGGCCGCGCTGCCGCTGCTGGCGGGGCTGTCGTTCGCGGCGGCGGTGCTGCTCTTCGAGCCCGGCCTCATCGACGCCGCCCGGCGGGCGGACGGCGAGGACGCGGTGTATCTCATGGCGTCCTCGCCGGAGCAGGCACTCGTCGCCGTGCTGGGCATCACGATGCTGATGGCCTACGGGCTGCGGACGCTGCGGCACCCCGAAGGCCTCGCCCCGCACGAGACCGTCTCGGGGCTCCGCAACGAGGCCCTGCCGCCCACCCGCGCCCTGCGGCCCCGCACCCCGGTGGCCGCCCCCGCCCCCGTCGCCATCCCCGCCCCCGTCGGCACCGCTCCCGTCGCCGTGAGGGCAGCCGACCCGCGGCAGAAGACGCTCACCAGCGTCTGAGCCCGACGCCCGGGGGCCTCAGCGCTCCGCCACGAACTCCCGCTCGCCGTCGGACGCCGCGGACGCCCCCGGGTACGGGCGGTCCGGCGGGTCGACCGCCAGGTGCGGCAGCCGCTTGTCGATCGCGCGCGGCAGCCACCAGTTGGCGGCCCCGAACTGGTGCATGAGGGCGGGCACCAGGATCGTCCGCAGAATGAACGCGTCGAGCGCGACAGCGCCCGCGAGGCCGATGCCGAACATGGTGATGATCCGCTGCCCGCTGAGGATGAACGCCCCGAACACGCAGATCATGATGACCGCCGCGGAGTTGATGACACGGCTGGTCTCCGTGAGGCCGACGCGCACGGCCCGGGCGTTGTCCCGGGTGTGCACCCACTCCTCGTGCATCCGGCTGACCAGGAACACCTGGTAGTCCATGGACAGGCCGAACAGCAGCGACAGCATGATCACCGGGAGGAACGGCTCGATCGGGCCCTCCTTGCCGGCGCCCAGCGACTCGACGCCCCAGCCCCACTGGAACACCACGATCACCAGGCCGAAGGACGCCACGGCGGCGATCAGGTTCATCGCGGCGGCGGTCAGCGGCACCAGCAGGCTGCGGAAGGCGATCAGCAGCAGCACGAAGCCCAGCACGACGATAATGCCGACGAACATCGGCAGCTTGCCGGTGAGGACCTGCGCGAAGTCCTTGTAGGTCGCGGTGGCCCCGCCGACGTGCGCCTTCATCGTGGTGCCGCGTTCGGCGGCCGGGACGACGTCCTCCCGCAGGTGGTCGATCAGCTTGGACGTCTCCTCCGACTGCGGTGACGTCGTCGGCACGACCGAAAGCACCGCGATGCCGGCGTCCGGCGGCAGCGGCAGCTGTGCGACCTGCGCGACGCCCTTGACCGCGGCGAGGTCCTTGGCCAGCGTAGCCACGGCCGCCCGGTCGCCGGTGCCGGGCACCTCGGTGACGATCTGCAACGGGCCGTTGAAGCCTGGCCCGAAACCGTCCGCCAGCAGGTCGTACGCCTTGCGGCTGGTTGTGGACGACGGGTTGTTGCCCTGGTCGGAGGAGCCGAGGCGCAGCGACAGCGTGGGGATGGACAGCGCCGCCATCACGGCGACCGCCACCACGGTCAGCATCCGCGGGTGCCGCTCCACGAACGTGGACCAGCGGGCGGCTGTGCCGTTCACGGCCTCCGGCTCCGAGCCGTTCGCGGCCAACCTGCGGCGCTGGCGGCGGCTGAGGATCCGTATGCCGAGCACGCCGAGCATCGCGGGCAGCAGCGTCACTGCCGCGGCGACGGTGAAGACAACGCTCAGTGACGCGGCGATCGCCACGCCGTTGAGGAACGACATGCCCATCGCGAACATGCCGAGCAGGGCGATGCACACCGTGCCGCCCGCGAACAGGACGCCCGTCCCGAGGTGTTGACCGCCTGGACCGCAGCCTCCTCCAGGGGCCGGCCCCGCAGGATCGCCTTGCGGTACCGGGTGATGATGAACAGCGCGTAGTCGATGCCGACGCCCAGGCCCACCAGGGTGGACAGGATCGGCGCGATCTGGGGGATCTCCATGCCGTGGCTGAGGAGGATGACCAGGAAGGACGCGGTGCCGATGGCGAACAGCGCAGTGACGATCGGCAGCAGCATGCCGAACAGCGAGCCGAAGGCCAGGAACAACACGACGGCCGCGGCGACGATCCCGACAATTTCGGCGATGTTCTGCGGCGGCCGCTCGGCATCCGAGACGGCCTTGCCGCCCAACTCGACCTGGAGTCCCTTGCCCGCGGGCGCCCTGGCGGTGTCCATCATCTTCTCGACCAGGCCTTCGGGCAGATCTTTGCCCTGCTTGGCGAGGGTGACCGTGGCGTAGGCGGTGCGGCCGTCCCTGCTGATGCGGCCCTTGCCGCCCTTGTCGTAGGGGCTGGCGACGGCGCCGACGTCCGGCAGCTTGGCGATGTCGGCGAGCGCCGCCGCCATCCGCTTCTTGACGGAGGCGTCCCGCACCGAGCCGTCCGTGACGTGCCACACCACGGTGTCCGACTCACCGGACTGCTGCGGGAAGGCCGTCTTCATCAGTTCGAGAGCGCGTGCGGACTCCGTGTCGGGCAGTTGGAACCCGTCCGAGTAGGTGGTACCCAGGGAACCGCCCACCCCACCGAGCCCCGCCAGCGCCAGCACCCATGCAACGATCACCACCCATCCGCGCCGGAAGCACCAGCGTGCCAAAGCGGTCACGTCAAAATCTCCTTGTGGTCGTCCGGGTCGTACCCGTCCACCTTCTGCGGGGCGCCGGAGCGCCGCCAAACCAGGCCGGGGCCTCACAGGAAACTCTCAAGTTCGTATAAGGAATCTCTGAGGGTCGGGGGCGCGGCGGCCCCGGATACTGGTCCCCATGCAGGACGACCACACCGCCAGGCCCCCCCGCCCCGGCACCGGGGGCGGACCCCTTCACCCCGCCGCCCCCAGAGGAGTCCGCGGACCGCACGGCGGGCGGGGCGGACGCCGCCCGCGCGGCGACCGTGCTGGTCGTGGAGGACGAGCCGAGCATCGCCGACATCCTGACCATCACGCTCCGCTTCCACGGGTTCGTGGTGCACTGGGCGTCCACCGGCAGACAGGCCATCGAGATGGCCCGCGAGCACCGGCCCGACCTGCTGCTGCTCGACGTGATGCTGCCCGACGGCAACGGCTGGCAGGTGTGCCGCAGGCTCACCGAGGAGCGCGACGACCTCGCCGTGGTGTTCCTCACCGCCCGCGACGCCCCGTCCGACCTGGTCAGCGGCCTTGCGCTGGGCGGAGACGACTACATCACCAAGCCGTTCACCATCGACGAGGTGCTGGCGCGGGTCCGCGCCGTGCTGCGCCGCACCCGCCGTAATGCGCCGGGCAGGGCGCCGCACAGCGTC
The DNA here is from genome assembly GCF_042959105.1 of Streptomyces sp. NPDC007917. Classification (NCBI taxonomy): domain Bacteria; kingdom Bacillati; phylum Actinomycetota; class Actinomycetes; order Kitasatosporales; family Streptomycetaceae; genus Streptomyces; species Streptomyces sp. NPDC007917. The sequence goes on along the minus strand of NZ_JBIBKK010000008.1, from coordinate 387,000 downwards.
CTGCGCCACGGCGACCTGGAGATGGACGAGGCGACGTTCACGGTGCGGCGCGCGGGCCAGCCCGTGGAGCTGACGCCCACCGAGTACAACCTGCTGCGGCTTCTGCTGCGCAACGCCGACCGCATCGTCACCAAGGAGCAGATACTCCAGCACGTGTGGCGCTACGACTTCTCGGTCGAGTCAACGGTGGTGGAGACGTACATCAGCTATCTGCGGCGCAAACTCGACCCGCTGGGGCCGCCGCTGATCCGCACCCGGCGCGGCGTCGGCTACGGCCTGCGGCCCGTGGAGCCGACATGAAGTGCTGGCGCGGGAGGCGTCGGCGCAAGGAGCAGCACCGGCGCGCGACGCTGCGGGCCAAGCTGACGCTCAGCACCATCGCCATGCTGACGATCGGCATCACCGCCGCCCTGTGGGTCAACACCGTGGGCATCCGGCACTACATGGTCGCCAACATCGACAACGATCTCATCGCCTCCCGCGACGGGCTCCAGCGGACCGGGCTGACCCGCGACCAGATAGAGGCCATCGGCGCGATCGCCGACCTGAGCGGCCAGTTCGCCACCAAGAACCGTTCCAGCCGGACCCTGTTCACCGTCGTCGGCCGCGACGGCAAGGCCGCTCCGTTCGGCAGAGTGGCGCCGGACGCCATCCAGCGCGCCCTCGCCGACGCCGTCCCCGACGCCGCCGCGCTGGCCCGCCGCGACAAGCCCATCGACGTGACCGCGCACGGCACCGGCTACCGGGTCACCGCCCTGAGCCTGAGCGACCCCGACGGCCGGCTGCTCCTGGTGGCCAACTCCACGACGGCCGTCACCCAGACGATGCACAAGGTTCGTCGGATGGTGCTGATCATCGGCACCATCCTGGTCGCCTCCCTGGGCGCGGCCACCTTCTTCGGCGCGCGGCGACGGCTGCACCCCCTGGAGGACATGGTCGAGACCGCCTCCGCCATCGCCGAGGGCTGTCCTCAGGGGCTCGACCTCTCCCGCCGGATCGCCTCCCGCGGCCACCGGCGCAACGGCGGCGAGGTCGAGCAGCTGCGCACCGCGCTCAACGCCATGCTCCAGCAGCTGGAGACCGCCTTCGTCACACGCGAGCACGCCGCCGGACAGCTGCGCCGGTTCATCGCCGACGCCTCGCACGAGCTGCGGACGCCGCTCGCCGCGATCCGCGGCTATCTGCAGCTGCACGAGAAAGGCATGTTCAAGGACGAGGCGGAACGGGCTCGCGCGATGGCCCGGATGAACGCCGAGACCGAACGTATGGCCCGGCTCGTCGACGAACTCCTCGCCCTGGCCCGCCTCGACCAGCGGCCCCGGCTGCGCCCCGCACCGGTCGACCTGGCGGGCGTGGTGCGCGGCGCCGCCGCCGACCTCAGCGCCCAGCAGCCCGGCCGCCCCGTGGAGCTGCGGCTGCCCGCGGACTGCCCGGTCCTCGCCGACGAGCCGACCCTCCACCAGATCGTCAGCAATCTGCTGGCCAATGTGCGCGTCCACACGCCCGCCGACGCACGGGTGCGGATAAGCGTCGACGAGGAGGCCGCGGAGGCCGAGGAGGGCGGCTACGGGGTGCTGCGGGTCGCCGACGAGGGACCCGGCATGCACCCGCGGGACGCGGAGCGCGTCTTCGACCGCTTCTTCCGTACGGGCGGCGCGGAGGGCAGCGGGCTGGGCATGGCGGTCGTACGGGCGGCGGTCGACGCGCACGACGGCACGGTACGGGTCACCACCGCCCCGGGCGAGGGGCTGACGGTCGTGGTGACCCTGCCGTCGGCGCGCGCCGGCAGACCGCATCACGCGCGGGCCGCGGCCAGCTCCACCACGGTGATGTCCGGCGGCGCCCCCACCCGTACCGGCGGGCCCCAGGCGCCCGCGCCGCGGGTGACGTAGAGCTGGGTGTCGCCGTAGCGCTCGAGCCCGGCGGCGGTCGGGTTCGCGAGCTCGGCGACGTAGTTGCCGGGCCACATCTGACCGCCGTGGGTGTGCCCGGACAGCTGCAGATCCACGCCGTGGTCCACCGCATCGTGGATCACCACCGGCTGGTGGGCGAGCAGCACACAGGCACGGGCCGGGTCGCGGTCGCCGAGAGCCGCCTCGAAGTCGGGGCCCTGGCCCTCGTCCTCGCCCGCGACGTCGTTCACGCCGGCGAGGTCGAAGCCGCGCAGCTCGGTGCGCTGGTTCTCCAGCGGGCGCAGCCCGAGCTCGCGTACGTGGTCGACCCACTGGGCCGCGCCGGAGAAGTACTCGTGGTTGCCGGTGACGAAGTACGACCCGTGGCGGGCGCGCAGCCCGCGCAGCGGCTCGGCGGCGGGGCCCAGGTCCTCGACGCTGCCGTCGACGAGGTCGCCGACGACGGCGATCAGATCGGGGCTGGTGCGGTTGATCGTCTCCACGATCCGCCGGGTGTGGGCCCGGCCCAGGATCGGCCCGAGGTGGATGTCGCTGACCACGGCGATCCGGAACCCGTGTGCCTGGCGCGGCAGTTTGGCCAGCGGCACGGTGACCCGCTTGAGGCGGGGCCCGCGCAGCACGGTGTACGTCCCGTACCCCACGGTGCCCGCCGCCACGGCGGCCGCCCCGGCGGCCACGGTCCGCGCGACGAACAGCCGCCGGGAGGGGGGCGGCGGCGCGGCTGCGGTGTCGGTCGCGGTCGTGTTGTCGGTCGCGGTGTCAGTCGCGGTCGCGGTGTCGGGCTCTGGGCGTACCGCCTCGTCCACGGCGCCCACCGCCACCGGCGCCCGCTTCGCGGGAAGGCCGGCGGGAAGATCCGCGAGCGGGCCGGCGGGCGAAGCGGCCGGCACGGGGCCGTGCTGAGCGGACCTGGCCGCGTCACGCCGCTCCAGCCACCGGCGCAGCAGCGGCCGCACCGCCTCGCCCGCCAGCAGGGCGAGCGTCAGATACAGCACCAGCGCCAGCCACAGATAGCCCGGCCAGGCCAGGGCGCGCTGCAGAGCGAAGGGCGCTCCGGCCCGCCCGGAGACCAGCGCGCCCACGCTGATCAGCGGCAGGACCACCGCGGCGACCGTACCGGCGCGCCGGGCGCGCCCGCCGCGCGCCGTCGTGTCGCGGACGAGCCGACGCCACAGATACCAGTGGACGCCGGACAGCAGCCCGACGACGGCGAGCGCCACGAGGGCGAAGAGCACGACCAACCCAGGTCCTCCCGTTTCGCGCCCCCAGGGCGCCCGGTTACGCCACTACTGCTTCACTGCTGCCCCTTCGCGGCGGCGTCCTCGTGGCGCAGAGCGCGCAGCCCGCGGAACCCGATCACGCCAATGCCCGTCCCCAAGAGAAACGAAGTGATCGCGAGCAGCAGATGCACCCAAAAGTACGCGGTGGGATCTCCGGCGTCGTCGAAAGCGAGCCCGCTGGCGTCCTTCCACAAGTTTTTGACAAAGGTGAACCAGATGGCCCAGCTCCAGACCCCGAAGGCGAGCAGGAACCAGGAAATGGGGCGGCTGAGCTTCATGCTTTCCAGTATGAGGACGCCCGCCGGACGAGGCTCGCGCGGGTCGGACACTCGTAAGGCCGTGGCCGTTTCGCCAGGGGGTTCGACGGCCGGTACGTTCGCAGGCGTGCCGACCTCCTCCTGCGCCCCCAAGCGGGGCACCGCCGCGTCTCTGGCCGCCTCCGCCGCCCTCCTGCTGGCCGCCCTGCTGTCCACCGCCCCGGCCCACGCCGCGACGACCGCCGACCGCACCGACGACGACACCGCCAAGCCGCCCGCCAAGATGTCCGAGGTGGGCGGCGAACGGCTCGGCCGCCCCGGCACCCAGGTGTCGCTGAAGGCGGGCGCGCCCGCGCTGCCCAAGGGGCTGAGCGGACTCTCCTGGATGGTGGCCGACGCCGAGTCCGGCGACGTGCTCGCCGCGCACAACGCCCACTGGAAGCTGCCGCCCGCGTCCACCCTGAAGATGCTCTTCGCGGACACGGTGCTGCCCAAGCTCCCCAAGGACCGCGAGCACAAGGTGGCGCCGTCCGACCTGGCGGGCATGGGGGCGGGCAGCAGCCTGGTCGGGGTCAAGGAGAACCTGACCTACACGGTGCACGACCTGTGGCTCGGTGTCTTCCTGCGCTCGGGCAACGACGCGGTGCACGTGCTGTCCGCGATGAACGGCGGCAAGGCGAAGACCGTGGAGGAGATGCAGGCGCACGCCAAGCAGCTGAACGCGCTCGACACGCAGGTCGTCACCCCGGACGGCTACGACGAGAAGGGCCAGGTCAGCAGCGCGTACGACCTCACCCTCTTCGCCCGCTCGGGGCTGCAGAAGGCGGACTTCCGGGAGTACTGCTCGACGGCGACCGCGCAGTTCCCCGGGGAGTACAAGAAGGACAAGAAGAACAAGGGGAAGAAGAAGCGCGAGAGCTTCGCGATCCAGAACACCAACCGCCTGCTCACCGGCTTCCAGGTCCCGCAGTACAAGGGCATCGCCGGGGTGAAGAACGGCTACACGACGCACGCGGGCTCCACCTTCACCGGGGTCGCGCAGCACGGCGACCGGGTGCTGCTGGTCACCGTGATGAACCCGCAGAAGCAGGAGGCCAACGAGGTCTACAAGGAGACCGCGAAACTCTTCGACTGGGGCTTCAAGGCGGCCGACTCGGTCGAGCCGGTGGGCACGCTCGTCCGACCGGGCCCGAAGGGCCTCACGGACGGGTCCGCGTCGGACGGCTCCGGGGGCACCGGGAAGAAGACCGGTGACCACGCCCAGGCGGCCGTCTCGGCCGGCGACGGCGGCTCGGGCTCGGGCGGCGGCATGTGGACGGCGGTCGGTGTCACGGGCGGTTCGCTGGTGCTGCTGGGGGGCGTGGCGTACGCGGTGCACCGGCGCTGGCCGCTGCCGGAGCTGGTGCGGCGCCGCTCGCGCGGCTGAGCCCGCCGGAGCTCCGGCTCCGGGGGATACGCGGGCTTCAGGAGCGCGGGCTTCAGGGGCGCGGGCTTCAGGAGCGCGGGCTTCAGGGGCGCGGGCTTCAGGAGCGCTCGGGCTGGGGGACCTTCAGCCCGGGCCGCTCCGTCTCGGGGACGGGTTTGGTGGCGGTCCAGGCGGCGCAGAAAAGCGTCAGCTTGGCGGTGAAGTTGATCCACAGGAGCAGGGCGATGGGCGCCCCGAAGGCCCCGTACATGCTCTTGGCCGCGACACCCTGCAGGTAGCTGCTCAGCAGCAGCTTGAGCACCTCGAAGCCGATCGCGCCGATGAGCGCCGCGACGACGACGCTCCGGCGCTCCGGCTCGACGCCGGGCAGCCAGGTCAGGACGTAGCACAGCAGCAGGAAGTCGGCGACGACGGCGGCCCCGAAGGCCGCCAGCCGCAGCAGCCAGCCACCGGGCCCGTTCTCGGGGATGCCCAGATGGCGCGCGGTCCAGCCGACGGCGGTGACGGCGAAGGCGGACACAGCGAAGGAGCCGACCGCGACACCGCCGAGGCCCACAAGCACGATGGCGTCCTTGGCCTTGCGCCCCACCGGGTTGCCGGGGTCCTCCTCCAGCTCCCACACCGCGCGCAGGCACTCGCGCAGCGACCCCACCCAGCCGATGCCGGTGAACAGCAGCAGCGCTCCGGCCACGACGCCGATCGTACCGGCGTTCTCGATGAGACCGCTGAGGTCGAGCTGGCCGGAGATCCCGGGGACCTGCTGGGCGAGCTTCTTCTCCAGCTGCCGCATCTGGGCCTCGCTGAGCGTCGCGGCGCCGATCGCGGCGCCGACGGTGATCAGCGGGAAGAAGGCGAGAAAGCTGATGAAGGTGATGGCGGCGGCGAGTCGGGTCCAGTGGACGCGCTCCAGCGTCTCGTACGAGCGCCAGGCGTGGGTGTGCGTCAGCCGGACGAACAGGGGTCCGATCACAGGCAGCCGGGTCAACCAGTCCATGATCAGCGAGTACCCTTCGGCCGTCTTCCAGTCCCGGGGCGACCAGGCCAGGTTCTCGCTACGACCGGCCGTCAGCCGGAACAGGCTTGTCCGACACTCCGCCCATCACTCTTCTTGGTGAGGGTCGCGGCGCGTCACAGGGACGGCGCGGGCGGGCGGGAGAGGTTGACCTGACGGGGAAGCACCGGGCCGGTGCCCGACAGTCCGGGTCCGTCGCCGAAGGGGTATTCGCGCTCCAGGCGCCAGACCCCGTCCGCGCCCTGCTCGTAGAGCGCGAAGCCGTCGATCGTCCAGGCCGCCTCGAAGTCCTTCAGCTCGGCGTACGCCCGGTCCATGGCCGCCTCGTCGATGCCATGGGCGATCGTGACGTGCGGGTGGTAGGGGAACTGCAGCTCGCGGGCGCAGGGTCCGGAGGCGATCCGCACCCGCTCCTGGAGCGCCGTGCACTCCTCGGCACCCTCGACGATCCTGACGTAGACGACCGGGGACAGCGGGCGGAAGGTGTCGGTGCCCTCCAGCCGCATGGTGAACGGCCGACCCTCGGCCGCGACCGTCGCCAGATGGCGCTCGACGCCGGGCAGCGCCGAGGGGTCGACCTCGGTGGGCGGCAGCAGCGTGACGTGGGTGGGGATGCCATGGGCCGCGGGGTCCCCGAAGCCCGCGCGCCGCTGCTGCAGATAGCTGCCGTACGGCTCCGGGACCGCGATCGAAACGCCGAGCGTTACGGTCCCCACTGCGTTCTCCCTCCTGGCCCTCCCGGGCGTTGTGGGCCTGAGCCTCTCCGCCGCTGCTTCGGTGTCAGTGTGGCGGCTGGGCCGCCTTCGCGGCTAGGTTCGTCGGTCCATCGGCGCACGTACCCACGGCCCCCCGCGCAGGGGGCCTTGGGACGTCGGCCGGTGCTTCGGTCAGTGCCGGTCAGTGCTTCGCGGGCAGGAAGCCCACCTTGTCGTAGGCGCGGGCCAGCGTGTCGGACGCGACGGCTCGGGCCTTCTCCGCGCCCCTGGCCAGAATCCCGTCCAACGTCTCGGGGTCCGCGAGGTATTCCTGGGTGCGCTCGCGGAACGGGGTGGCCCACTCGACCAGCACCTCGGCGAGGTCCGTCTTGAGCGCGCCGTAGCCCTTGCCCTCGTACTTCCGCTCCAGGTCGGCGATCGTGGTGCCGGTGAGGGTGGAGTAGATGGTCAGCAGATTGCTGACGCCGGGCTTCTTCTCCTCGTCGAAGCGGACCTCGGTCTCGGTGTCCGTGACCGCGCTCTTGATCTTCTTCGCCGAGACCTTGGGATCGTCCAGCAGGCTGATGATGCCCTTCGGCGTGGACGCCGACTTGCTCATCTTGATCGCCGGGTCCTGCAGGTCGTAAATCTTCCCGGTCTCCTTGACGATGTGCGGAGCGGGAATGGTGAAGGTGTCGCCGAAGCGCCCGTTGAAGCGCTCGGCGATGTCGCGGGTCAGCTCGACGTGCTGGCGCTGGTCCTCGCCGACCGGGACGTGGTCGGCCTGGTAGAGCAGGATGTCGGCGACCTGGAGGATCGGGTACGTGAAGAGGCCGACGGTGGCCCGGTCCAGGCCCTGCTTGGCCGACTTGTCCTTGAACTGCGTCATCCGGGACGCCTCGCCGAAGCCCGTCAGACAGTTCATCACCCAGGCGAGCTGCGCGTGCTCGGGCACATGGCTCTGGATGAAGAGCGTGCAGCGGTCCGGGTCGAGCCCGGAGGCGAGCAGCTGGGCGGCGGCGAGGCGGGTGTTGGCGCGCAGCTCCGCCGGATCCTGCGGCACGGTGATCGCATGCAGGTCCACGACCATGTAGAAGGCGTCGTGGGTCTCCTGCAGCGCGACGTACTGCCGGATCGCGCCGAGGTAGTTCCCGAGGTGGAACGAGCCCGCGGTGGGCTGGATACCGGAGAGTGCACGGGGACGATCGAGGGCCATGGCACCCATTCTCTCAGGTGTGGAACCAGTCTCGGTCCGCCGGTGTATGAAAGGTGTGAGGACTCGTGAGAGGGCGCGGGAGGGGGACCTCGCCGTGCGGAAGACGGCAGGGGCACAGTCGGCCGGGGCCGGGGCCGAGACGGCGGCCTCGGCCGACGCAGCGATCGCCGACGCAGCGATCATCGCTCGGGTGCGCGCCGGGGACACCGAGGCGTACGCGGAGCTGATGCGGGCCCACGCGCCGATCGCGCACCGCACCGCCGTGGTGCTCGGGGCGGGCGCCGACGCGGAGGACGTGGTGCAGGACGCCTTTGTGAAGGCCTATCTCGCCCTGGGCGGATTCCGGGACGGCGCGGCGTTCCGGCCATGGCTGCTGCGGATCGTGGCCAACGAGACGAGCAACATGCTCCGCTCGGCGCGGCGGATGCGCACGGCGGTGGGCCGGGAAGCGGCGCTGGGCGGCTGTGCCGGCCGCGGCGGATCCGAGCCGGCCATACCGGAATCCGCGGACCCGGCGGTGGCGGCGCTCGCGGGCGAGCGGCGGACCCGGCTGCTGGCCGCGCTGGACGAGCTGAGCGAGCCGCAGCGGCGGGTGGTCACCTACCGCTATCTGCTGGATCTGGACGAGTCGGAGACCGCGCAAGCGCTCGGCTGGCCGCGCGGCACGGTGAAATCCCGGCTCAGCCGTGCGCTGAGGCGGCTGGAGGGGCTGGTGGCGGAGGAGGAAGGAAGGCGAGGAAGTGACGGAGAGGAACGCGGAAAGGACTGCGGAGAGAGGCTCGGGGTCGCCCGCGAAGGACACCGAGGCTGTGGCCCGGAGCGGGGACGGGCACCTGCCCGACGAGTTGCGGGCGCTCGGGCGCGCGCTGGGGTCTCCCCCGCTGGGCGGGTCGCCGGTGGACGGAGAGACGCTGATCGAGCGGGTGATGGCGCGGATAGTGGGCGCTTCGGCGGCCGCCCCCGCGGCCGCTCCGGACCAGGACGGGCGGGTCCAGGTCCGGGCGGACGAGCAGTGGCGGGACCTGCCCGGCCTGACGGCCGGACAGGGCTCCGCGGGCGGCCGGCCCGGGCCCAGACCGGAGGGTTCCCAGCCGGAAGGGGCCAGACCGGACAGCCCCAGACCAGACAGCACCAGGCTGGAAGGGGTCAGACCGGACGAGACCAGGCCGAACGACGTCAGGCGGTCGGCAGACCGGGGGCGGGATAGGCCGCCATCAGCTCGGCGACCTCGGCCCTGACCTTGGCAAGCGTCTCCTCGTCGCCGGTCCTGGCGGCGCCCACGCCCCGATCGATCCACTCCGCCACGGTGGCCATGTGCTCGGTGCGCAGGCCGCGCGAGGTCAGGGACGGGGTGCCGATCCGGATGCCGGAGGGGTCGAAGGGCTTGCGCGGGTCGAAGGGGACGGTGTTGTAGTTCACCACGATCCCGGCCTGGTCGAGGGCCTTGGCCGCGACCTTGCCCGGCACGTCCTTGGGCGTGAGGTCCATGAGGATCAGGTGGTTGTCGGTGCCGCCGGAGACCAGGTCGAAGCCCCGGGCGAGCAGGGCTTCGGCGAGGGCCTGGGCGTTGGCGACGACGGCGTGGGCGTAGTCGCTGAACGCGGGCTGGGCGGCCTCGTGCAGGGCCACGGCGATGCCCGCGGTGGTCTGGTTGTGGGGGCCGCCCTGCAGCCCGGGGAAGACGGCCTTGTCGATCGCCTTGGCGTGGGCCTCGCGCGACATCAGCATCGCGCCGCGCGGGCCGCGCAGCGTCTTGTGGGTGGTGGTGGAGACGACATCGGCGTGCGGCACCGGGGAGGGGTGGGCGCCTCCGGCGATCAGCCCGGCGATATGCGCGATGTCGGCGACCAGCACCGCGTCCACCTCCCGGGCGATCTCCGCGAAGGCGGCGAAGTCGATGGTGCGGGGCACCGCCGTACCACCGCAGAAGATCACCTTCGGGCGCTCCTTGCGGGCCAGGTCGCGCACCTCGTCGAAGTCGATCAGCCCGGTGTCCTGCCGCACCCCGTACTGAACGCCCCGGAACCACTTGCCGGTGGCGGAGACGCCCCAGCCGTGGGTGAGGTGGCCGCCCATGGGCAGCGCCATGCCCATCACGGTGTCGCCGGGCTCGGTGAAGGCCAGGTAGACGGCGAGATTGGCGGGCGAGCCGGAGTAGGGCTGCACGTTGGCGTGCTCGACGCCGAACACTGCCTTCGCGCGGTCCGCCGCCAGGGTCTCGACCTGGTCGATGACCTGCTGGCCCTCGTAGTAGCGGCGGCCCGGGTAGCCCTCGCTGTACTTGTTCTGGAGCACCGTGCCGGAGGCCTCCAGGACGGCGCTGGAGACATAGTTCTCGCTGGGGATCAGCCGCAGGGTCTCCGCCTGCAGCCGCTCCTCCGCCCCCACCAGCGCGGCAAGCTCCGGGTCGGCCGCGGCCAGCGCGGGGTGAGGGAGGAAGGGGCCGGGAGAAGAGGCGGAGTCGGAATGGGAGAGGGGCTGGCTCATCGGTGTCCTCCGGGGCGATCGGTCGGTTGGTCCGGTCGTGGTCCCGGGGTGCCCAGGCGGGCGGCACCTCGTGATGGTCGCAGCCGCACACCGCTTCCTCGTGGTCACTTCCACGTTCGCCAGTCACGGCGTGCGCTCCCACTCTAATCGGGGTTCGGTTTCGGCCCAGCCGGGTGTCGGGGACGACGGGCCCTCTCGTACGCCCGGCAGGTGAACAAACTCGTGCATGGGGCTCCCTGCGGCGTAGCGTGGATGAACCGTTCACCTGGTGGGGGTGACTATGCAGTACGCGAACGAGACGATCGGCGATCGAATCGGCCGGCTCCGTGAACGACGGGAGCTGACGCAAGAGCAGCTTGCCGAGCACGCGAACGTGTCAGTGGACACCGTGCGGAAGCTTGAGCAGAACCGGCGACTGACGGCTCGGCTTTCCACACTGAACCAGCTGGCCCGCGCCCTGGATGTCGAGACATCGGCACTGGCCGGTCAGCCAACGACCTTCGAGGTGCGCTCTGATGGCGACACACCCTCCGTGCTCGCATTGAGACAGGCGGTCTCACCGCTGTCCGACCTGCTCGGCGAGGACCCCGACACGGAAGACCCGCCCTCCGTAGGAGCGCTGCGCGCTTCGCTTCGCTCGACCGAGGTCATCCGTCGCGAGGGCCGCATGGGTGAAATCGGTTCGCTTCTGCCTCAGCTCATCCGAGACGCCCGCGCTGCGGCCCGCGCCTACCACGGCAGCGACCAAGCAGCCGCCCATGCCGTCCTGGCCGAGGCATATCAAGTGGCGGCGACCACGCTCACAGCGCTGGGCAAGGAAGATGCCGCGTTCACCGCCATGGAGCGCGCTACGGAGGCAGCCAGACGCTCCGACGACCCCCACCTCGAATCCATTGGCGCCTCGACACTGGCATGGATCTTCACGAAGCAAGGACGCCTTGAAGATGCCGAGCGCGTGGCACTGACGTATGCCGACCAGATCAACCCCGGCTTCCGCTCTCAGCCTGTTGATCTCTCGCTGTGGGGAATTCTGCTGCTGCGGGCGGCCACTGCGACCGTGCGTCAGGGCGAGGGCAAGTACGACAGGGTGAAGGAGCTGCTAAGGCTGTCGACGGGCGCCGCAGCAAGCATCGGGGCCGATCGCCTCGACTATGCCACACCGTTTGGCCCGACCAACGTGGGTGTAGCGAAGGTGAATTTTCTGGTCGAGATGGAACAAAGCGCCGATGCGGTAGCTACGGCCCGCGCCGTGCAGGGCATCGGATCGCTTCCACCGACCTGGCGGGCTCGGTTTCATGTGGATCGCGCCCTGGCCTACTCCGATCTCCGCCGGGATGCGTCGGCCATCGGTGCCCTGTTGAAAGCCGAGGAGGACGCACCTGAGTGGATGCGGTACCACGGCACCGCGCGGCAGCTTGTGGCCGAGCTGCGCAGCCGGGAGCGGCGCCGCACCTCTCCGGTAACGCAACTCGCGGACCGTCTCCACCTGGACGGGTAGGGCATCGCGTCCTACCCAGGTGCGAAAGTAGGACGCCTCGTCACTGTCTGCTTGCGCGCAGTGCCTCTAAGTTGCGCCCCACTGGACAGCGGCCCTGATCGCGCGACCCCCGCCAGGGCAGACCGGCGCCGCTACGCATGACAAGGGGCGCACATGACGACCGAAGCCGAACCATGGACACCGCCAAGCGGCCGCAACGCGCAGTTGCAGGCCGCTGGTCAATGGTGGGACGTCGTACGCGTCCCCCGCTTTATCGGTGAACAGGCCCTGGCACTGCTCGGCAACGACGTGGGCGCGGTCATCGAGAATCCCTTCGACGGGGTGCTGTGCTGGCTCATCGCTCCCGGGGAGGCCGCCGGATGGGACATGAGTGCGCTGCCCAGCATCCAGGTCTGGGGAGCGACCGCCTATATCGAGGTGCCCTCCGTCGACTCCCGTAGGGGACCCGGGGTGCGCTGGCGCGTACCGCCCCGGCACGACCGGTACCTCACCGACCCGACGGCTCTCCTCACCGCGCTGAAGATCGCCACCAGCGCGGCGCTAGGCCCACGCGAAGGGTCCACCCGGTGACCGAGTGCTGCTATCGCTGCGACAAGCCCACCCGCGAGCCGATCACCGTGCTGCGCGCGTCGGCCTCAGGGCCCGGCTGTCTGCGCCACCTGTGCCCGGACTGCAACCGCCGCTGGCCGCACCCCGACGCCGACCTGTACGCCGTGCTCGTCACGCTGCAGCGCGAAAGGCGGGCGACGTGACCGTCCCGGTGGGTGCCCGGCGGATGTCCCCGTACTGCGCGCTGTATACGGCCGAGCCCGACACCACGCCCGACGAGATCCACGCGTTCTGCAACGGCCCGGGCGAAGTCCGGCTGAAGCCGGTACCGCCCGCCACGCGCGGATTGCTCATCATGACCGTCCCGTGCGACTGCGACTGCCACAAGAAGGCGGACGCCACATAGACCGGTGGGCCGCTCGGTGGCCCACCCCACCCTCGCCCCGGCCTCCCGCTTGCAGGCCAGTGGCCGGGACGAGGACCGCGCAACCAGCGCGGGGACACCCCTGCGCACCTCAACAACTCACAGGAGGCCCTATGCGATTACAGCACGCCGTCCACCTCCAGGACCCGGACGATCGCGACACCATGCCGGACACCGACACCCCGACACCCGGCGGCCAGACACCCGGCGACTCGGACGACGGGCGCCAGTACGCGCGCTGACCAGACCGCGGCCCCGTCCTCAGACCGCCCCCGCCAAAGGGCGGGGCCGCTCCCCCACGCAGGAGCCACCATGACAGCACCGCCCGCACCTGATCACTGGCACTGCTACCGCTGGACCGGAGAACGCCGAACCTATGACGATGAGTCCGCGCGTCGGCCGCCCCATCTCGTCGTCCAGAACATGTCGCCCCAGGAGTGGAAGCAGATCGCGTCCGCCAGCCCCGCCTTCATGGCAAGCGACGTACCACCCCTGGAGGTAGCACACTGGCTGCTACGCCCAGCCAGAACGATCAAGGCGACCTTCGAGGAGCCGGACAAGGCCTCGGCCTGGTACCGAGACCAGGTCACCGACCTGGCCCCCTCCTTCATGACCGACCTCGACACGAACCCCACCCGGCAGACCGAACGATTCACGGCCGCCGATGACCGGCTCCGCTGGGGCGGGGACGTCGTCGGCGGCTGGTACCTGCGGGGTACCGGGTTCGCCTCCATCCAGGTGGTCGCCTGCAGCGCGAATCGGATTCGTCCGACCATCCCCTGCCCCATACCCCCCTAGCTACCGCCGGGAGATCCCACCTGATGCCTCGCCCGGAACGCCGATGACCCCCGCGGGGGCAGGGGCCATCGGGGCGGGAAGCCGGGGGGAGGCGGCTCCCCGGGTCTGTGGGCCGGGTTGGTCGGCCGGTCGTCAGCTGACCGAGTGGGCCAAGCCGTCAGCTGGGTGGGTTAGTCGAGGGCGTTGGACAGGTCGCTCTGCCAGTACGTCACCTGGGCGCTGTTGTCGATGTAGACGGAGCCGCCGGGCAGTTCGACCGACTTGGAGTCATCGGAGCCTTCGAGGAAGACCTCCAGAGAAGTGGCCTTGTAGCCGTTCAGGCCCGAGCCGTCGGCGGAGGAGGTGCGGATCCCCGCGTACGCGGTCTCGCCGGGGGCGAGGGTGACCACGGCCTGCGGCTTGCTGTCCTCGTACACCGGGGTCGCGGCCTGGGCGTCCTCGCCGAACTTCAGGCGGGGGAAGCCGGGCATGTTGCAGTCCACACCCGCGTGATTGTTCACCTCGAGCACCATGTAGTTCACCGGCCGCTGAACCGACTTGACGCCAACCGTCAGCTTGTTGATGTCACACGGGCCGATCTCCTGCTCCGAGCCACCCGAGCCCTTGGCGCCGTCCTCGGACGACCCGGCCTGCTCGGCGCCGCCGCCCTTCTTCGCGCCGCCCGCCGCGTCGAGGCGCTGATCGCTCTGCTCGGCCGGGGCCTCGCTCTTGGTGCCGGTGCCCTCGTTGCTGTTGCAGGCGGTGAGGGTGAGAGCGGCAACCGCGGTCAGGCCGGCGGCGGCCAGGCGCAGGGTACGGGCTCGACGGGCGGCGAAGGCGGTGATCGACATGGTGGGTTCCCCCCAGTGGGACTTGGCCGTTTCCGGTGTGTCTTTCTCGGTACGGCTTAAGCCTGGCCTCCCCCGCTGTCGTTCGACTGCCGCACCACAGCCGTCCGACTGCCGAGCCGCTAACGTCCCACTAACGCCCCGCCCTTAGCGCCCTCCAGCTCTCTTTCACCGCGCTGAAGATCGCCACGAGCGCGGCGCTAGGCCCACGCGAAGGGTCCACCCGGTGACCGGCGAGCCATTTCGCCGCACGGCACACCGCCGTCACCCTTCCATAGGCGGAACGCCGACCAGTTTCACGAGGAACCGGTCCACCTGTTCCTCCAGCGGGGGCCAGGGCAGATCGGGTTGGTTGACGCGCAGCGAGACCGCGCCGTGGACGGCCGTGCGCAAATCCAGGGAGATGGTCTCCGCGTCGCCGCCCGGCGCCAGCCCGGCGTCCATGCAGCGGCGGATCGCCGTGGTCGTGCGCTTGGCCATCTCCTCCTTGAAGGACATGTCCGTGCGCCGGTTGAGCGTGCTCTCGTGCAACACCTTGTACAGCCCCGGGTGCTCGCGGGACCACGCGCCGAGCAGCGTCGTACGGGCGCGCAGTGCGGCCACCGGGTCGGCGGCGCCTGACTCCGCGTTGTCCACCGCTCGCAGCAGGTCCGCATGGCAGTGCTCCAGCGCGGCCAGTACGAGCGCATCGCGGTCGGCGAAGTGGATGTAGACGGAGGTCGCGGCGATGCCCACCTCGCGGGCGACCGCCCGCAGCGACAGCGCCTGGTCGTCGGCGAGTTCGTCCAGCAGCCGCAGCGCCGCGTCGACGATCTCGGCGCGCAGCCGCTCGCCCTGGCCGCGCGGGTTGCGGCCCCGCGGCGCAGTGCGGGCGGTCTTTCGGGCCGGAGTGGTCGCATCCATGATTCGCCATTGTATGGGAACGCCTGTAGGGCTACAGTCGTAGCCCTACAGGCATTCACTTACAGGGAGTCACCATGACGCTGCCGACCCGGACCACGGTCAAGGAACTGGACCCGGCGTTCGCGGAGATGGCCGCCGCGAGCTTCCAACGCGCCTGGTCAGGGACCCAGCTGACGCCGCGAGAGCTCGCTCTGGTCAGCCTCGTTGCCGACGTCTGCGAACAGGTCCTTGGGACGCCGTTCGAACTGCACGTGCGGGCCGCCCTGGACAATGGCCTCGACGCCGATGACCTACGCGAGCTGCTCCGTTTCATCTCCTACGACAGCGGCTATCCGGCGGCGCTGGCCGCGTTGGAGCGGCTGGCTGAGATCGAGCGCACACACGGCCTGCCCGGGCCGACAGGCCGGGGCCACCAGGTGAACGCGGACGGCACGGGCAGCCCCCTCCCCACGGCGATGCGCGCCGAGGTGCGCGCCCTCGACCCGGGCTTCGCCGACTACATGGACCTGCAGTCGCGGATGCGCGCCGGCATGTCCCGGATCAGCGTCCGCGAGCGGGCGTTCGCCACCATGACGGTGGACGTCCTCTACCAGACCCTCCAGGAGAGCTTCCGTGCCCACGTCGGCCGCGCGCTGGGCGCGGGAGCGACGCCCGACGAGGTCCGCGCCGCCGTCCGCGCCACCGCAACGTTCGGGATGACCCGGACCTGGCGCGCCCTGAACGTCCTCGACGCGCTGCTGGCCGAGCAGGAGGAACTGCGGGAGAAGCAGACGGCCGGGGACGCCTGACCGCCTGCGGCCTGCACCCCGCGCACGACGCGGACCGCAGGGCCGGTCCGTCATGGTGCAGGCCGCAGGCGCGGGGATCACCGGCGGTGTAGAGCCGGTATCCGGCAGCCGTGCGCAGCGACGGTCGCGCCAGACCGATCTCGTCCCAGTGGTGCAGCGCGCGGACGGTCACGCCCAGACGCGTCGAGACCTGGCCGATGAGCCGCCCTCACTCGCTCAGCCATTGCTCGATCTCGGCGCTGATCCGCGCCTTCAAGGCCGCGGGGGCGAAGCTGCCCTCGGCCGAGGCTCGGGCCAGGTTCGCCAGTTCGGCGTCGCTGTACCCGAAAATCTCCCGGGCGCGCTGGTACTCCGCCGCCAGCGACGTCTCCCCGTCGGTGTTCAGGGTGACCGTCAGACCGGCCTCGACCAGGCGTGGCAGCGGGTGTTCGGCCAGTGACGGCACCAGGCCGAGCAGGACGTTGGAGGAGGGGCAGACCTCCAGCGGCACACGGCGGCTGCGCAACTCGGCCACCAGGTCAGGGTCCTCCAGCGCGCGGATGCCGTGGCCGATCCGCTCCGCGTGCCCCGCCGTCAAGGCCTCCCGGACGCTGGCCGGGCCGGCCGTCTCCCCGGCGTGGTGCACCAGGTGCAGTCCCGCCTCGCGGGCGGCCTGGAACACCTCGGCGAAGGGCGCCGCCGGGTAGGACTCGTCTCCCGCGAGGCCGATGGCGATCACCTGCGGGTACCGGGTGGCCAGCTTGAGGGTGCGCCACAGCCGCTCGACGGGGCGGCGGCGCGAGTGGTCCAGGATCACCCGTGTCTGGATGCCGTACCGCTCAGCGCCGGCGGCCAGCCCCTCGAGCACCGCTTCCAGCGGCATCTCAGGATCGCCGACGCGCTCGCCGTGGGCCGCCGCGGTGAAGGTGACCTCCGCGTAGCGGACGCCCTGGCCCGCCTCGTCCTGGCAGAACTCCTCGGCGATACGGCGGAAGTGCCGAGGGTCGCGCAGCAGCGCGCGCGACCGGGCCCGCTGGTCGGCGAACTCCCCGAAACTGGTGAACGGCCGGTCCTCGGCGGGCGGCTCGCCGCCCAGGTCGCGGATCGTGGCGCGGCGGACGGTGCTTTCCAGGTGGGTGTGCAGATGGGCCTTGGGCAGGAGGCGAAGATCTCTCACGGCAGGACTTTAGGCAGTCGGGCCCGCAGAGCCGACATCTTTTTCGAGGCCCCGCCCGACCTCGGCCCAGGCGCGGTTCCGCTCCGGCCGGGCATCGGCCCGCCCCGCCGCCGCGCGAGCTCCGGCGCCGGAAAGTTTCTTCGCAAACCACCCGGGCGACGATAGGAATGAGCACTGATCGGCGCCGACACCGAACGGAGCATGACTTTGACCTCAACGGAACGCGCCATCGCCGCCGCCGAGGCGCACAGCGCGCACAACTACCATCCGCTTCCGGTCGTCGTCGCGTCCGCGGAGGGCGCCTGGATGACCGATGTCGAGGGGAGGCGGTACCTCGACATGCTCGCCGGGTACTCCGCGCTCAACTTCGGGCACGGCAACCGGCGGCTGATCGACGCCGCGAAGGCCCAGCTGGAGCGGGTCACGCTCACCTCCCGCGCGTTCCACCACGACCGCTTCGCCACCTTCTGCGCACAGCTGGCCGAGCTGTGCGGCATGGAGACGGTGCTGCCCATGAACACGGGGGCGGAGGCGGTGGAGACGGCCGTGAAGACCGCCCGGAAGTGGGGCTACCGCGTCAAGGGGGTCCCGGACGGCCGCGCGAAGATCATCGTCGCGGACAACAACTTCCACGGCCGGACGACCACCATCGTCAGCTTCTCCACCGACCCCGAGGCCCGGGCGGACTTCGGCCCGTACACGCCGGGCTTCGAGATCGTGCCGTACGGGGACCTGGCCGCGATGGAGGCCGCCCTGGACGCCGCCGGTGAGGACGTGGTGGCCGTGCTGCTGGAGCCCATCCAGGGCGAGGCGGGGGTGCTGGTGCCGCCGCCCGGCTATCTGGCCGGGGTCAGGGAGCTGACCCGGGCGCGGAACGTGCTGTTCATCGCGGACGAGATCCAGTCCGGCCTGGGGCGTACCGGCAAGACCTTCGCCTGTGAGCACGAGGGCGTCGTCCCGGACGTGTATGTGCTGGGCAAGGCGCTCGGCGGCGGCGTGGTGCCGGTGTCGGCGGTGGTCTCCTCCCAGGAGGTGCTGGGGGTGTACCGGCCGGGCGAGCATGGTTCGACCTTCGGCGGCAACCCGCTGGCCTGCGCGGTCGCGCTGGAGGTCATCGCCATCCTGCGGACCGGTGAGTTCCAGCAGCGGGCGGCGGAGCTCGGCGACCATCTGCACAGCGAGCTGGGGCTGCTGGTGGAGGGCCCGGCGCAGCGGGGCGGCGTTCGGGCCGTGCGCGGGCGGGGGCTGTGGGCGGGGGTGGACATCGACCCCTCGCACGGCACCGGGCGGCAGATCTCGGAGAAGCTCATGGACCGGGGGGTGCTGGTCAAGGACACCCACGGCTCGACCATCCGGATCGCGCCCCCGCTGGTGATCAGCAAGGAGGACCTGGACTGGGGCCTGGACCAGCTGCGGGCGGTCCTGGCCGGGTGAGCTCCCCTGCCTGACCGGCTGACGGAGCTGACGGAGGGCCGTCGGGCGCCCCGCGGCGCTCGGCGGCCCTCCGGAGAATCACCCTCAGGGAATCGCGGTCGCCCCGAGCCCGTCGATCATCAGGCCGATGGTGAAGTCGAAGCGGTCGTGCACCGTTCCGGCCGTGAGCTCGGCGGCGTAGCGCTTGGTCTGCGGGAACGTGTCGGGCAGTGCGGCGAATCGGCCCAGTAGTTCATCGCGGCTGACGACCCAGTCGTCGTCACTGCGGCTGAGCCGCTTGTTCGCCAGCGAGAGCTCGAGGCTATAGGCGTTGACGTAGAGCGACAGTGAGTCGATCGCCCAGGCGGCAGCCTGCGGGGCGATGCCCCCGGCGAGCAGGATGGCGAGCATTCCCTCGCTGACGCGCAGCGTGTCCAGATTGGACGGAGCGGCGGCGAAGGCCGCCTGGGAGATTCCCGGGTAGCGCAGATACTGGTCGCGCAGCTGGGTGCAGACGCCGATGATCTGCTGCCGCCAGCGGGCGGGGTCCGGTTGGGGCAGGTCGATCTCGGCGCACAGACGGCCGAGGAGCAGTTCGTCCAAGTCCTCTTTGTTGACGACGTGAGCGTAGAGCGACGACGGTCCCGTCTCCAGCGCGGTCGCCAAACGCCGCATGGTCAGGGCTTCGTATCCCTCTTTCTCCACGATGGCGAACGCGGTGCTGATGATGGCATCGACCGTGATCGGCTTCTTGCGCCCGCCGGACGGTCCACGCCGGGCCGCTGGTGTGCTCGAACCGGTGCCGAGCTGGTGCCGCGCTGCGCGCCGTTCCTGCGGAGTCGGTGACATACGGGCAGTCTAGCGAATCGACGAACAGTGTTCTGCATCACTCAGAACGACGTTCTGGTTGTCTGGAACACTGTTCTGCCGTAGAACGGTGTTCGTGTCTATTGACCAGCGCATATCTCAAGCGCCCACCCCAAGCACCCTGCCGCTGCGCACCGCATGGCTCGTCCTGGCCGTCGTGGTCCTGGCCGACATCATGGATCTGATCGACTCGAGCATCGCCAACCTCGCCGGCCCGTCCATCCGCGCCGATCTCGGCGGCGGCGAGGTGACGGTGCAGTGGGTGCTGAGCGCCTACACCGCGGCCTTCGCCCTCGGCCTGGTCACCTCAGGACGGCTCGGGGACCTGCTCGGGCGCCGACGGCTGTTCCTGCTCGGCATGACCGGCTTCACCCTGGCCTCGCTGGCCTGCGGTCTCGCCCCCGACGCGGTCTTCCTGATCGTCGCCCGCACGCTGCAGGGCCTGTGCGGATCGGTCATGATCCCGCAGGGGCTGGCCCTGGTGAAGGTCGTGTTCCCGCCCCAGCATCTGCGCAAGGCGCTGACCCCGGTCGGCCCGCTGATGGGCCTGACCATGGTGGCCGGGCCCATCCTGGCCGGCTGGCTGCTCCACCTGGACCTGTTCGGCAGCCAGTGGCGCTCCATCTTCCTGATCAACGTCCCGTTCGGCATCATCGCCGCCGTACTCGGCCGGCGGGTGCTGCCCCGCCACGGCGGCGAGGACCCGGCCGCCCGCCTCGACCTCACCGGCGTCGGCCTGCTCACCGCGGCCTCGGCGCTGCTCATCATCCCGCTCATCCAGGGACGCGAACTCGGCTGGCCCGCCTGGACGTACGTCATGATGGCCGCCGCGGTGGTTCTGCTCGCGCTGTTCGTCGTCTCCCAACGGCGCAGCGAGCACCCGGTCATCACCCCGTCGCTGTTCCGCAAGCGCAGCTTCGTCGTCGGCCTGGTGATCGTGGCCGGGTTCTACGCATCACTCAGCGCGTTCGTCCTCGTCATCAACCTGCTGCTGCAGCAGGGCATGCACTGGACGCCGCTGCACACCGGCCTCACGCTGATCCCCTGGGCCCTCGGCACCGCCGTCGCCGTCCTGCTCGCGGGCGCCGTGCTCGCACAGAAGCTGGGACGCGCAAGCCTGCACCTGGGGCTGTCCATCGCCGTCGTCGGCCTGCTGGCCCTGTGGTGGTCCATCGCCCACTGGGGCGCCGACATCACCGTCTGGAAGCTGGCGCCCGCGCTGCTGTTCGCCGGGTTCGGCTCCGGGCTGGTGTTCGTCCCGCTGGTCGATTTCATCATCGGCGATGCCACCGTCGAAGAAGTCGGCACCGGCGCCGGCCTGCTCAACGCCGTCCAGCAGTTCGCCGGCGCCATCGGCGTCGCCGCGCTCGGCACGGTGTTCTTCGCCCGGGTCGGGCACCCGTCCGTCCATTCCTACTTCGCCGCCGCGGAACTGGTCTTCGGCATCGCCGCAGGCCTGAACTTCCTGACGCTGCTGCTGGTGGGCCTGCTGCCCAAGCACGCCCAGCAGGCCCACGGCTGAGCCTGAACGACGGGCTCCGCGCCCGCCCGGTGCACCGTGACGCCCGCGCCCGCCCGATCGTCCATATGAACGCCGGGGCTCATACGGGAAGCGCCCGGCACAGCGCCTCCAGGGCGCCCGAGAAGGCGTGGTCGGGCGGGGTCCCGTAGCCGACCACCAGGGCGTCGCCCCGCGCATCCCCGCGCATGTCCTCCCGCGCATCGTCGTACGCGTGCCGGAAGCGGGCCAGTCCGTCCATCGCCAGGCCCTGCCAGGCCGCGCCCTGCAGCACGGACCGCTCGGTCCCCGGCGGGAGGTCGAGCACCGCGTGCAGCCCCGCCGCGATCCCCCTCACCCGCACCTGCGGGGCGTACTCGGCGAGCGCGGCGACCAGCTGGTCACGCCGGCGCCGGTAGCGCAGCCGCATGCCGCGCACATGGCGGTCGTACGCCCCGGAGTCGAGGAATTCGGCCAGCGTCAGCTGGTCGAGCCCGGCCGTCGGCCACTCCCCCGTCTCCTTGGCCGCCAGCAGCTCGTCCATCAGGTGGCCGGGCACCACCATCCAGGCCAGCCGCAGCACGGGCGCCAGGCTCTTGCTCGCCGTGCCCAGGTAGAGCACGTGCTCGGGGTCGAGCCCCTGGAGCGCCCCGACCGGGTTGCGGTCGTAGCGGAACTCCCCGTCGTAGTCGTCCTCCACCACAAGACCTCCGGTGCGGGAGGCCCAGTCGACCACGGCGGCGCGGCGGTCGGGGTGCAGGGGCACCCCGGTCGGGAACTGGTGTGCCGGGGTGAGCAGTACGGTCCGTACGCCGCTGAGCCCGGCCAGCTCGTCGGTGCGGGCGCCGCGGTCGTCGACCGGCAGCGGCACGGTGCGCAGCCCGGCGCGCCGCATGACCCCCCAGTGCATGTCAAGACCGTACGACTCGACGGCCACATGCCGCTCGCCGGCGGCCCGCAGCACCCTGCTGAGGACGGCCAGGCCCTGTTTGAACCCCGCGCAGACCACGATCCGCTCCGGGTCGGCCCGCACCCCCCGGGCCCGCGCCAGGTAGTCGGCGAGGGCGCGGCGCAGCTCGGGGCGCCCGCTCGCGTCGCCGTACGCGAAGGCGTCGTGCGGCGCCGCGGTCAGGGCCCGCCGGGCGGCGGAGAGCCAGGCCGCGCGGGGGAAGGACGAGACGTCGGGCGAGCCGGGCCGCAGGTCGTAGGCGGGGCGGCGGCGCGCCTCGGCGGTCGGCGGGGTGCGCGGGGGCGTGGGTTCGGGCGGTACGACGCGCCGGGCGACGCGGGTTCCCGAGCCCTGGCGGGCGGTGAGCCAGCCCTCGGCGACCAGCTCGCCGTAGGCGTCGGCGACGGTGTTACGGGCGATGCCGAGGTCGGCGGCGAGCGAGCGGGAGGAGGGCAGCCGGGTGCCGGGGGCGAGCCGGCCGCCGCGTACGGCGTCGCGCAGGGCCCGGATGAGCGCCGCGCGCACCCCGGTGGCGGCACCGCCCTCCGGTAGGTCCAGATGCAGATCGGTGCCCAGCCCGGCCGGGGGAATGGCCCATGAATCCTCCATGGAAATGGACCATACCTCTGGGCTACCGGCCGCCTAGCGTGGTGGTCATGACGACGACCGAAGACACCTCCCGAAGCGCCCACGAGCACGGGCCCCGCATGGGGCTTGCCAAGCTGGCCCCCGAGTTCTACAAGGCGATGGTCGGCCTCGACGCGGCCGCCCGTAAGGGCCTCGACCCCACCCTCGTCGACCTCATCAAGATCCGCGCCTCGCAGATCAACCACTGCGCCTTCTGCGTCCACATGCACACCCGGGACGCGCGCAAGGCGGGCGAGACCGAGGAGCGCATCAACCTCCTCAGCGCCTGGGAGGAGGCGTCGGGCTTCTTCACCGAGAAGGAGCGGGCGGCGCTCGCGCTGACCGAGGCCGTCACCGTGCTGACCGACGGCTTCGTCCCGGACGCGGTGTACGAGCGGGCGGCGGCCCACTTCGAGGAGGCCGAGCTGGCCCAGGTCATCGCCGCGATCATCGCCATCAACGCCTGGAACCGCATCGGTGTCACCACCCGCATGGTGCCGGGCAAGGCATGACCGGCGCCGCGACCCTCCGGGCCCTGCACCACGGCCGGGCCCCCGGCGACCCGCTCGTCCTGCCGGGCCCCTGGGACGCGGCCACCGCCCGCGTCCTGGCCGCCGCCGGCTTCCCCGCCCTCGCCACGCCGAGCGCGGGGGTCTCGGCGTCGCTGGGCTACCGGGACGGCGAGACCCCGGCCGGCGAGATGTTCGCCGCGGTCGCCCGGATCGCCCGCGCCGTGGACGTGCCGGTGACGGCGGACATCGAGGAGGGGTACGGGCTCGCCCCCGCCGAAATCGTCGAGCGGCTGCTGGAGGCCGGCGCCGTGGGGTGCAATCTGGAGGACGGCGACCGGGCGGCGAACACGCTCAAGGACGCGCGGCGGCACGCGGACTGGCTCGCCGAGGTCCGCGCGGCGGCGGGCGAGAGCCTGGTCATCAACGCCCGCGTCGATGTCTTCGTGCGCGGCGCCGCCGCCGCGGGCGGCGGCGTCTCAGAGGACCGGCTGGCCGAGGAGGCCATCGACCGCGGGCGGCGTTACGTGGCGGCGGGCGCGGACTGCGTCTACCCGATCTTCGCGCCCCCGCGGCTGCTCCCCCGGCTCGCGGACGGCATCGGCGCCCCGCTCAACGCGATGGCCGAGCCGGACGGCCCCTCCGTCCGCGAACTCGCCGCAGCGGGTGCGACCCGCATCACGTTCGGCCCTCGTCTCTTCCACCGGGCGCTGGCGGCGGTGGAGGACATCGCCGAGCGGCTGCGCCCGGCGTAACACCACAATTCCCGACAAGAGAACCCGACAAGTGAATACAGCTCTCCTGATTCTTCACCGCAAAGCCGCCCAATAACGCCAACCGGATTTTCTCGGCGCATAAAGCGGCATACAAAGCCGCTGGACACGTCTGCGGGGCGGCGTTATCGTGCACTCGAATTCCGCGAAAGTCATGAAAAGCGGAACAGAAATCGGGGAGCAACAACAGAATGAACAACGTCATAGGGGAGCGCGGCGAAGGCCAACACCGAGGTCGGGGATGGCGGTTGACCACCCGTGCGGTGCTGGCCGCCGCGCTTTCCGTGGGTGCGCTGGCGGGCGCCGGGGCGGCGCAGGCCGATGAAAACACCTCGACCCCGACCCCCAGGATTATCGGCGGCCATGACGCCACCGAAAACTACTCGTTCATCGTTTCCCTGCAGAAGGAAAGGAACGGGGACCCCGACGGTCACCGTTGCACCGGAGCGCTGATCCGCAAGGACTGGGTCGTGACCGCGGCGCACTGCGTCACCACGGCGGGCACCGGCTCGGACCCGTACACGGTCATGGACCCGGCGCTGTTCCACGTCCGGGTGGGCTCCAACGACCGGACCACCGGCGGCACCGTCGCGAAGATCAAGAAGATCGAGGTCGACCCCGGGTACCAGGCGCTCGACGAGCGCTCGGAGGGCTACGACGTGGCGCTCCTCCAGCTCGACACCGCGCTGACCAACAAGACGGTCCCCCTGGCGCCCACGGCGACCAACGAGGGCACCGCGGTCCGCCAGCTCGGCTGGGGCTACACCGCGACCGGCGACGTCGGCGACCCGACCAAGCTCCCGGTGAAGCTTCAGGAGCTCGACACCAAGGTGCTGAACCCGAGCGCGGAGGAGTGCCGGGTGGACTCCGGTGGGGACGACTCGTGGGGCATCCGCGAGGGCGATGTGTGCACGGACAACCCGCAGGACACCTACGGCCCGTGCGGCGGTGACTCCGGCTCGCCGCTGCTGCGGAAGGTCTACGGCCGCTGGCAGCTGGTCGGCGTGGACAGCCGCGGCGTCGGCGAGATCTGCGGGTCGACCCCGGACATCTACACCGACCTCCACTACCACCGCTCCTGGCTGAACAGCGTCATCGGCTGACGAACAGCCTGAAACGCGGCACAGCCGCACGCCGGCCCACGCCGGTGTGCGGCTGTTGCCGTATCAGGACAGCGGCCCCGTCACGGCAGCCACTTCTTCCAGACGTCCGGGTGCTCCTTGACCCACTTCTCCGCCGCGTCCTGCGCGGAGAGCCCGTCCGAGGCGATCAACTCGGCGACCGCGTTCTGGTCCTCCTCGGTCCACTGGAACTTCTTCAGGAACGCCGCCGCCTTGCCGCCCTTCCCGGCGAAGTCCGCGTTGAGGTACTTCTGCAGCGGGGTGGTCGGATAGGCGCAGTCGAAGGACGTGGGGTCCTCGGCGCCCTTTTCGGCGCACGCGTCCGTGTACTTGGGCAGCTTCACCTCGACCATCGGCACCTGGTTGAACAGCCACTGCGGCGCGTACCAGTAGGTCAGGAACGGCTTCTTCTCCTTGGCGAACTGCTTGATCTGGGTGATCTGCGCCGCCTCGGAACCCGCGAACACGACCTGGTAGTCCAGGTCCAGATTCTTCACCAGCGCCTTGTCGTTGGTGACATACGACGGCGAGCCGTCCAGGAGCTGGCCCTTGCCGCCGCTTTCGGCCGTACGGAACGTCTTGGCGTACTTGTCGAGGTTCCGCCAGTCGGTGACGTCGGGGTGCGCGTCGGCGAAGTACTTGGGGACGAACCAGCCGATGTGGCCGGTGACACCGAGATCGCCGCCGCGCGCGATCGTCTTCTTGTCCTTGACGTAGCGCTGCTCCTGCTCCGGGTGGCCCCAGTCCTCCAGGATGGCGTCCACCCGCCCCTGGCTGAGCGCGTCCCAGGCGGGGACCTCGTCGACCTGGACGGTCTCGACGCGGTAGCCCAGCTCGTGGTCGAGGAGGTATTCGGCGACGGCGACGTTGGCCTGCGCGCCGACCCAGGACTGGACGGACAGGGTGACGCTCTTGGTGCCGCCGACGTTCGCGTACGGCGAGGACTGCTTGGTCATGTCCGCCGCGCCGCAGCCGGTCGCGGTGAGCAGCGCGGTGACCCCCGCGGCGGCCGTCAGCAGCCGCGTGCGGATACGGCGCCGGGTATGGGTGCGCGGCACGGTCAGGCTCCCTTCCTCGGGCGGCGCGCCGTCGGCTGCGTCACCCTGTCGAGCATCAGGCCCAGGCAGACGATCGCGGCGCCCGCCACCAGGCCGGTCGCCAGATCGCCCTGGGCCAGGCCGAACACCACGTCGTAGCCGAGCGCGCCTGAGCCGACGAGGCCGCCGATGATGACGACGGCCAGCACCAGCACCACGCCCTGGTTGACGGCGAGCAGCAGCGCCGGGCGGGCCAGCGGAAGCTGCACCTGGAGCAGTTGCTGGCCGCGTGTGGCGCCGAGCGAGCGGGCCGACTCCAGCGCGGCCGGGTCGACGTTGCGCAGGCCCTGGGTGGTGATGCGGATGACGGCGGGCAGGGCGTAGACGATGGCCGCGGCGGCCGCCGGGGCCCGTCCGACGCCGAACAGCGCGACCACCGGGATCAGATACACGAACTGCGGCATGGTCTGGCAGACGTCGAGCACCGGGCGCAGCAGCCGCTCCAGGCGGGGCGAGCGGGCCGCCGCGATGCCGGTCGCGAAGCCGAGGACGAGCGTCACGGCGACGGCGGCCAGCACCTGCGACAGGGTGTCCATGGCCGGGTCCCACACGCCGAGCACGCCGATCGCGGCCAGGGCCAGGACAGCGGTCAGCGCGGTGCCCCAGGTGCCGATCAGCCAGGCCAGGGCCGCGACGATCAGCAGCAGCGACCACCACGGGAGGCCTTGCAGCGCGCCGCGCAGCGGGTCGAGGACGTGGGTGACGTAGCCGGACGCCCAGTCGGCGGTGCCGCCGACCACCGGCACTCCGGAGTAGAGGTGGTCGACCATCCACTCCTTGGCGGTGTTGACGGGTTCGGCGATGGCCAGGGTCCAGCCCTCCGGCCAGGTGGCCGAGCCGGCGGCCCGCCCGGCCAGCGCCACGGCGGCGGTGCCGGCCGCGACCCCCGCCCAGGCGTACCAGCCGCGCAGCCACCGCGGGCCCGTCTCGCGGTCGGTGCCCAGGCGCAGCCCCGCGGCGGCGGTGGTGCGGTCCAGTACGACGGCGAGCAGCACGATCGGGATGCCGGCGGCGAGCGCCTTGCCCACGTCGACGGCCGACAGCGCCTGGTAGACGCGGTCGCCGAGCCCGGCGCCGCCGATGACGGAGGCGATGACGGCCATGGACAGCGCCATCATGATCGTCTGGTTGACGCCGAGCAGCAGCTCCTTACGGGCCAGCGGCAGCCGGGCCGACAGCAGCCGCTGCCGGCCGGTGGCGCCGAGCGAGGCCACGGCCTCCATCACCCCGGCGTCCGCGCCGCGCAGCCCCAGCGCGGTCAGCCGGGCCATGGGCGGGGCCGCGTAGATGACGGTGGCCAGCACGGCACCGGGCACGCCGATGCCGAAGACCAGCACCACGGGCAGCAAATAGGCGAAGGCGGGCAGCACCTGCATGGTGTCGAGCACCGGCCGCAGCGCCCGGTACGTGCGCTCCGAGAGCCCGCCGGCCAGCCCGAGCAGCATCCCGATGGCCACCGACACGGCGACGGCGACGGCCATCAGCGCCAGGGTCTGCATGGTCGGCACCCACATCCCCAGCAGCCCGCACACCGCGAACGACACGAAGGCCAATGCCGCGACCCGCACCCCGGCGACCCGCCAGGCCAGCAGCGTCGCGGCCGCGGTGACCCCGGCCCAGCCGAGGGCCAGCAGGACGAGGTAGACGGCGCGGACGGAGACGATGACCGCGTTGCTGATGTGGCCGAAGAAGTAGAGGAAGATCCAGTGGCTGTCGCGGTTGTCGATGATCCAGTCGCTCGCCTTGCCCAGCGGCTCCGACACATCGACGGTCAGCGCGCCCGGCCAGCTGCCGCTGTGCCAGCGGACGGCGGCGACGGGTACGAGAACGGCCGCGATCAGGGCGAGCAGGGCCAGCTTGCGGACGGCGGGGCGGCGGAACGCGGCGCGCAGCGCGCCCGGGGGCGCGTCGGCGGCCTTCGAGACGTCGGAGGCGCCGGGGGCGTCAGGGGCGTTGGTGGGGGTGGTGGATTCGGCGGAGGCGGAGCGGCCGGTGGTCGCGGCGGTCATGCGCGCCCCCCTGTGCCGGGGTGGCGGTTGCCCCAGGTCATGCCGGCGCCCCCTTCACCCGCAGCCCCGCCACCACCGCGAGCAGCCGCTGATGGTCGACCACCCCCAGCAGCCGCGAGCCGTCCATGATCCGGGCCGGGCCGCCGGTGCGGGCAACGGCCTCGATGGCGGTGGCGATGGTCGCGTCGGGCGCGAGCGCGGGGCCGCGGTCCCGCTCGCCGTCCTCCGCGGCGCGCAGCGCGTTGCGCACGGTCAGCACCTGCTCGCGCGGCACATCGCGGACGAAGTCCCGTACGTAGTCGTCGGCCGGGGAGCCGACGATCTCCTCGGGGGTGCCCAGCTGCACGATGCCACCGTCGCGCATCAGCGCGATGCGGTCGCCGAGCCGCAGGGCCTCGCTCAGGTCGTGGGTGATGAAGACCATCGTGCGGCCCTCCTCGCGGTGCAGCCGGACCACCTCCTCCTGCATATCGCGCCGGATCAGCGGGTCGAGCGCGCTGAACGGCTCGTCGAAGAGCAGGACTTCGGGGTCGGCGGCCAGCGCGCGGGCCAGGCCGACGCGCTGCTGCTGACCGCCGGACAGCTGGCCGGGGCGGCGGCGCTCCAGGCCGGTGAGGCCCACCTTGGCGACCATCTCGGCGGCCTTGGCGCGGCGCTGGGCCTTGCCCATGCCCTGGATCTCCAGGCCGTAGGCGACGTTGTCGAGCACGGTGCGGTGCGGCAGAAGACCGAAGTGCTGGAAGACCATGGCGGCGCGGTGCCGGCGCAGCTCGCGCAGCCGCGCCTTGTCCATGGCCAGCACGTCCTCGCCGTCGATGTGGAGGGTGCCGGAGGTGGGCTCGATCAGCCGGGTCAGACAGCGTACGAGGGTGGACTTGCCGGAGCCGGACAGGCCCATGACGACGAAGACCTCGCCCTGCCGCACCTCGAAGGACACATCGCGGACGGCGGCCGTGCACCCCGTACGGCGGCGCAGCTCCTCGGCGGGCAGGTCGGCGGCGGGCGAGCCGGGGACGCGGTCGGCCTTGGGGCCGAAGACCTTCCACAGGCCGCGCACGGAGAACACCGGCGCGGTCGGCTCGTGCTGCCCGGGCGCGGGGGTCGGGGGCTTGGTCTCGGTCGCGGTCATCACGCCTCACCTCCAGTAGTGAGCAGTTCCGCGCATTTCTCGCCGACCATCAGCACGCCGATCATCGGGTTGACGGCGGGCATGGTCGGGAAGACGGACGCGTCGGCGATCCGGATGCCCTTGAGCCCCCGTATCCGCAGATCCGGGCCGACCACGGCCGACTCGTCGGAGTCCGCGCCCATCCGGCAGGTGCCCGCCGGGTGGTAGACGGTGTGCGCGACCTTGCGGGCGTACTCGCTCAGCTCCTCGTCGGAGGTGAGCTCGGGACCGGGGCACACCTCGCGCTTCAGCCAGCCCGCCAGCGGCTCGGTCTTCGCTATCTCGCGGGCCATGCGGATGCCGTCGACGAGGGTGCGGCCGTCGTAGTCCTCCTCGTCGGTGAAGTAGCGGAAGTCCAGGGCGGGTTTGACGGATGGGTCGGCGCTGGTGAGGTAGAGGCGGCCGCGGCTGCGGGGCTTGGGGATGTTCGGGGTCATCGACACGCCGTGCTCGGGCTTCTCGTAGCCCAGCCGCTCGGGGTTGTCGGTGAACGGGATCTGGTAGAAGTGGAACATCAGGTCCGGGCCCTGCGCGCCGGGGTCGCGCCGGACGAACAGGCCCGCGTCCGAATCCATCGCCGAGTTCTCGGGGATGGGGCCGTCCGTCTCCCAGACGATCACCGACTCGGGGTGGTCGAGCAGGTTCTCGCCGACGCCCGGCAGATCGTGCACCACGGGGATGCCGAGCGCTTCCAGATCGCGCCGGGGCCCGATGCCGGAGTGCAGCAGCAGCCTCGGGGTGTCCACGGCACCCGCGCAGACCAGCACCTCGCGCCCCGCCTCGACCAGGAGTTCCGTACCGTCCTTGGTGCGGACCCGCACCCCCGTCGCCCGGCCGGACGCGTCAAGCTCCAGCCGGTACGCCCAGGTCTCCAGCATCAGACGCAGGTTGGGCCGGTCGAGGAACGGGTGCAGATAGGCGACGGAGGCGGAGGACCGCTTGTTGTTCTCCGGGTGGTAGGCGAGGTCGAAGAAGCCGACGCCCTCGTGGAAGGGCTGTTTGTTGAATCCCTCGACGCGCGGCACGCCGAGCGCCGTCTGCGCGGCGTCGACGAAGTCACGGGCGATGGCGTTCCGGTCCTTCTCGTCGACCGGCACGATGTTGTTGCGCAGCCGCGCGAAGTACGGGTCCATGGAGGCGGCGTCCCAGCCTTCCGCGCCAGCCTTCGCCCACTCGTCCCAGTCGCCCGGCAGCGGCTTGAAGGAGATGAGGGTGTTGTGCGAGGAACAGCCGCCGAGCACCCGGGCCCGGCTGTGCCGGATGTGCGAATTGCCGCGTGGCTGCTCGGTGGTGGGGTAGTCGTAGTCCAGTTCACCGCCGAGCAGGCCGAGCCAGCGGCGCAGGGTCAGCACCTCGGGCCGGTCGATGTCGGACGGCCCGCCCTCGATGACGGCGACGCGGATGTCCGGGTCCTCGGTGAGCCGGGAGGCGATCACCGATCCCGCGGTGCCGCCGCCGATGACGACATAGTCGAATGGATCGATCGCGTCAGCTACGGACATGCGTTACTCCTCGCGGCCCCGGACCGGGGCCCGGGTGTGGGGGGCGTACCTACGTGGGGCATACGTACGCGGTGGGGGTGTACGGGGGACGGGGATGTGTGGGGGCGTACGGGGGACGGGGCAGGGGTTGGCGGGCGTGCGGCTCAGCCGGCGAACCAGCGGACCGGGGCGGGCCGCAGGTTCTCGTAGATGTGCTTGGTCTCGCGGTATTCGGCCAGTCCCGAGGGGCCCAGCTCGCGTCCGATGCCGGACTTGCCGAAGCCGCCCCACTCGGCCTGCGGGAGGTAGGGGTGGTAGTCGTTGATCCATACGGTGCCGTGCCGCAGCCGCCCCGCGACGCGACGCGCCCGCGCCGTGTCGCCGGACCAGACGGCGCCCGCCAGCCCGTACTCGGTGTCGTTGGCGAGCGCGATGGCCTCGTCCTCGGTGCGGAACGACTCGACGGTGAGGATCGGGCCGAAGGTCTCCTCCCGCACCACCCGCATCTCGCGGTGGCACTGGTCGAGGATCGTCGGCAGATAGAAGTAGCCGGTCGCGGGACGGACCTCGGACGGCTCGGGCTGCGCGCCGCCGCAGCGCAGCAGCGCGCCCTCCTCCAGCGCGGAGGCGACATACGCCTCGGCCTTGTCGAGTTGGCGCGCCGACACCAGCGGGCCGCACTCCACACCGGACTCGGTACCGCGCCCGAGCTTGATCTTCTCGGCCCGGCGGGCGAGTTCGGCGACGAACCGCTCGCGCACGGACTCCTCGATGATCAGCCGGGCCCCGGCGGAGCAGACCTGGCCGCTGTGGATGAAGGCGGCGTTGAGGGCCTGGTCGACGGCGGTGTCAAAGCCCTCGGCGGTGTCGCAGGCATCGGCGAAGACGACATTGGGGTTCTTGCCGCCGAGTTCGAGCGCGACCTTCTTCACACCCGGCGCGGCCGCCTGCATCACCCTCGTGCCGCTGGCCAGGCCGCCGGTGAAGGACACCAGGTCCACCTCGGGGTGCTCGGCCATCCGGGCGCCCACCGGGTCCCCGGCGCCGGTCACCAGATTGCCGACCCCGGCCGGCAGCCCGGCCTCGGCCAGCAGCTCCATCAGACGCACCGTCGACAGCGGGGTCAGTTCGCTGGGCTTGACGACAAAGGTGTTGCCCGCGGCGAGCGCCGGGGCGATCTTCCAGCTGGCCTGCAGCAGCGGGTAGTTCCAGGGGGTGATCAGCGCGCAGACGCCCACCGGCTCATGCACGACCACGCTGTGCACATCCCGGGTGCCGGCGTCCACCACGCGGCCGGCCGACTCGCCGACGACCAACTGGGCGAAGTAGCGGAAGGCGTTGGTGACATCGTCGACGTCGACCCGCCCCTCCTCAAGGGTCTTGCCGGTGTCACGGCTCTCGAGCAGCGCGATCTTCTCGCGGTCGCGCTGCAGGAGATCGGCGACGCGGCGCAGCAGCGCCGCCCGCTCGGCCACGGGCGTATGCGGCCAGGGGCCCGTGTCAAAGGCGCGGCGCGCGGCGGCGACGGCCGCGTCGGCGTCCTCGGTGCCGCCCTCGGACACGACCGCGAGGGTCTTGGCGTCGGCGGGGTCGAGGACCTCCCGCTGCGCGCCGGACGCGGCGGCGCGCCACGCCCCGTCCACATGAATGGTCTCGACTGCCGACACGTCTGCTCTGCCTTCCGGTGGTACGGGGACTGGCGCCGCCGGCCGTGCCGGTGACGCGAAGCCCCTCCCCGAAAGGTGCGGACCTATGCGTGATTGTCGTTCGAAAGTGGTCGGGCTCACGTGGTCACAAGGTGTACGCGCTCGCGCACAGCCGCTCATCAGCGGATAGAGCGGATGGATCAGGTCAGCTCAGCCGGAAGGAGTCGACGGCGGCCCGCTGGATCTCCCGCTGTCCGGCGCGGTCGTCGGCCGGGCCGATGACCAGGACGGCGTACATCGTGCCGTCGGACGCGGTGAAGCGGTGGTCGAGGACCCGCCGGGAGCCGCCGTACTTGTCGCTGTCGTAGGTGTACTCCAGCTCCGCCGGGTCCATGGCGCCCTGCCCGGTCCGCTCCAGGGTGATCTGCTCGTAGCCGCGCTGACGAGCGGCTATCCGCTCGGCCTCCTGCGCCGACTCGTACGGCGTCCGCTCCGGGCCGTGCAGCTCGAAGATCTGCACCATGGAGGCCTGGTCGGAGGAGGTGTAGAAGACGCTGGGCCCCTCGGCGGTGCGCCGCCAGCCGTCCGGGACGGCGACGGTGAAGCCCGCCGGGTCGTCCTCCGTACGGAAGCCGGCGGGCGGGGACGCGAAGGGCGTGGCCGAGGGCGACAGCGACGGGGATTGCGCCGGGTCCTCGGACGGCGGCTCGTACGGGTCCGCCGACGGGGAGGCCGACGGTGCGCCGGACGGGGCGCCGGACCCCTGGCCGGGCGCCGGAGAGGCGCCGTCGGGCGAGGCCCCGTCCGTGTCCGCCGGGCCGGGCACCGGGCTCTCACCGAGCCCGGGGACGGGTCCCGCACGGTGCCCGGCCTCGCCGTCGCTCCCGAACGCCACCCATCCGGCGAACGCGACCGCGGCACACAGCACCACCGCCACGGCGGCCACCCGCAGTCCGCGCCGCGCATCGCCGACCGACGGAGGCGGCGGCGCGCCGCCGCCGTCCGCCCACTCCAGCCCCTCCGTGCCCCCGTCGCTCATCCGAGCCCCCCGATCTTCGAATCACTCTCCGCGGATGGCGCTGACCAGCATGCGTCTCAGCTGCCCAGCAGCGCACCGACCGCCTGCCCCAGGGCCACGCCGGACGCCAGCATGCCGATGCTCGCGCTCGCGTCCTGCAGCAGCGCCCGGAGCCGGGCGAGGCGGCCCGGGGCCGCCACCCCGGTGCGCCGGATCTCCTCCTCGGTCTCGGACAGCTCGTCCGCCAGCGCGCCGACCTCGGGGCTCGCCACAAGCCGGCCGAGATCCGCGCCGAGCTGCCGCACCGCCTCCAGCAGCCGCTCGTACTCCGGGTCGCACGGGGCCGCCCCGCCCCGCACGTTCACGATGTGGTTGTGGTCGCCGATGCCGACGGCGCCGCCGCGCACACTGCCGATGTGGATGTCCCCGTATGCGCGCCCACCCGGCCCGGCAGCCTCTTTCTCGTGCTCCGCGCCCGTGTCCTTCGCCATGCTCTCCCCCCGGCCGGCGTCAACTCTCACCGGCAACTCATCCCAAAATAGGGGAAGCTGAGCCACAGTCATAGAGAAACAACAAAAGGGTCACCCTCCGGAGTGAATACCGGAAGGTGACCCTTCGGATAGTCGGCGATCGGCCGCCGGCGGGCGATCGGCCGTCAGATCAGGCCGAGGCCGCGCACGGCCTCGCGCTCCTCCTCCAGCTCCTTCACCGACGCGTCGATGCGGGTGCGCGAGAAGTCGTTGATCTCCAGGCCCTGGACGATCTCGAACTTGCCGTCCTTGGCGGTGACCGGGAAGGACGAGATGAGCCCCTCCGGCACACCGTACGAGCCGTCGGAGACCACACCGGCGGAGGTCCAGTCGCCGGCCGGGGTGCCGTTGACCCAGGTGTACACGTGGTCGATGGCGGCGTTGGCGGCGGAGGCGGCCGACGAGGCGCCGCGCGCCTCGATGATCGCGGCGCCCCGCTTGGCGACGGTCGGGATGAACGTCTCGGCCAGCCACTGCTCGTCGTTCACGACCTCGGCGGCGTTCTTGCCCGCGACCTCGGCGTGGAAGACGTCCGGGTACTGGGTGGCGGAGTGGTTGCCCCAGATCGTGAGCTTGGCGATCTCCGAGACCGGGACGCCGGTCTTCTTGGAGAGCTGCGACAGGGCGCGGTTGTGGTCCAGGCGGGTCATCGCGGTGAAGCGCTCGGCCGGTACGTCCGGCGCGGCGGCCTGGGCGATGAGCGCGTTGGTGTTCGCCGGGTTGCCGACGACCAGGACCTTGATGTCGTCCGCGGCGTGGTCGTTGATGGCCTTGCCCTGCGGCTTGAAGATGCCGCCGTTGGCCTCCAGCAGGTCGCCGCGCTCCATGCCCTTCGTCCGCGGCCGGGCGCCGACCAGGAGCGCCACGTTCGCGCCGTTGAAGGCCACGTTCGGGTCGTCGCTGATGTCGATGCCCTGGAGCAGCGGGAAGGCGCAGTCGTCGAGCTCCATCGCGGTGCCCTCGGCGGCCTTCAGCCCCTGCGGGATCTCCAGGAGGTTCAGCTTGACCGGCACGTCCGCGCCGAGGAGCTGGCCGGAGGCGATGCGGAAGAGCAGCGCGTAGCCGATCTGGCCGGCCGCGCCGGTGACGGTGACATTGACGGGAGTGCGGGTCATGGCGGTCTCCTGCGCTGTGTTTTCTGTCGATCTCTTGGTGTCGAGATACCGGCGTCAGGCTATCCGACGGGGATGTGCGGAGCCCCGGGGGCCACTGTGTAACTGCTCACCGCCAGCGGACAAGGCCCGGCCGGCGGCCGCCTGCCTGAGGAGGGGGAGTAGCAGACGGCCGCCGCGGTGCCATGCCGCACCCGTGGGGGGGGTTCGGCGTGCGCCTGCCCCGATTCGGCGAGCGCATTCCCCCTGACGCGGATATTTCCTCGAAGATCCCCTAGTGGTCCTCACAGGGCCTCACCGAGGGGCGCGCTCCGGCGCTCCGGAGCGCGCCGCGGCCGTCGCGGTGCAGCCGCGCTGTCCGGTGGTGAGGGTGGCGCAGGCCTCGGCGCGGGCGGTGGAACCGACCGCGACCATCGGGGTGTACGCGTCACCGTCGGCGTTGACCTTGCCGTTCTCGGTGCGCGCCGGGCCGACCGCGCCCCGGGCGGGCGCGGTCACCTGTAACCGGTCGCCGGGAGCGGCCTTGGTGATGCGGGCCCATGCCGCACCGCACACCTTGCTGTAGCGCACCTCGACGTACGCGCTGCCCACGGTCACGCTCGCGGTCGTCCTGGCGTACGCGCCACCGCACCCCATCGTCTCGGGGTCCTTGCCGGTGCACTCCTGACCGGCGCACTTCACTCCGCTGGGCAGGCGGGGGCCGGTGGTCGCGGTCCGCCCGGGCGTCGGGTCCTTGGCGCGCTCGTCGGCCCGGCCGCCCGGGTTGGCCAGGAGCACCGCCGCCGCGCCCATGAGCAGCACGCCGACCGCCGTGGCGACGAACAGCGGGACGCGCCGACGGCGGCCGTCCGGCGAGGACGGCCTGTCGGCGGGGGCGCCGGGGCCGGCGGGGCCGGTGGGGGCGTCCGCGCGCGGCGGGCCCAGCTGATCCGGCGGTTCGGGGAGGAAGGCCGGTGCGGCGGCGACGAGCGGAGGGTCCGCCACGGGCGGCTCGGGAGGCACGGCGACAGCCCTGCGCACCGCCGTCCCGGGAGCGTGGGCCGGCTCGGCGCCGGCCCACTCCGCTTCCGCCTCCTGCGCCGTACGGCCGTTTCTGGAGTGCGGCAGCGGGCCCCCCTCCCCCAGCGCGTCCCGCGCCCGCGCGACCCTGATCGCCTCCATCGTGACGTCGTGCCGTGACTCGGAGCGGCTCCAGGCGCGCTCCGCCAGCTCCCACAGGGTGCTCAGATGCTCGACGTCCGTGTCCGTCGCCTCGGCCAGCGCCACCACGGCGCCCTGTGGCGGCAGCAGACGGCCGTTGAGGTAGCGCTCCCACGACGTCTTGCTGTAGCCGGTGCGGTCGGCGACCGCGGCGAGGCTCAGCTCGCTGTGCTCGACGAGCCCGCGCAGCTGCCCGACGAACCCCCGAACGTGCGGATCGAGCTCTTCCGGCAGCTCCCTCCACCGAGGCATTGCCTCCCCCTGTCCCCCCGTGTACCCGTGAACTTCCCGTGCCCGTCCCCCATGAGGGCACCCCCGGCAGTCCCCGATCCGTTACCCGGGAGATGCCCCGCCCAAGGATGACAGTTCCCCCAGCAGGGGCGCACCGGAGCATTCCGGACCCGGACGCGCTCCCCATGCGCCCCTATGGGGCTGTTGCGCGCCCGAGACGTCGTACCGGAATGGTCACTTCCGCGCCACAGGCCCTCGACGTCCATTGATCCAGCAGGGCTCTTAACAGAACCCTTATGCCAGACGGCCCGTCCTTCTTCGGGGGAGAGGACGGGCCGTCGTCGTGCACGGGCGCTGAGCGGTCGGGTGGTGGCAGAGACCTCATCGCCCTAGCGGACGGTGAAGTGCACCACATCCTCCAGGAACGGCACCTTCAGCCAGGGCTTGGGCTGGGCCATCAGGGACAGCAGCACGATCGCCGACCCCAGCACCCCGTACGTCAGCATGTCGGTGAACCGGGAGCGCACCGCCAGCATCCCGACCTCCGGCAGCGCCCACCGCAGCAGCGCGCCCGCCAGCAGGGACAGCCCCACCAGGATCGTGCCCGCGCGGAACGCGTCCAGGGCCACCACCAGCAGCCCCACGCCGACGCCGGCCATCACCACCAGCAGCGGCCACTGGCGGGCGGGCGCCGGGGCGGCGCCGCTCGCGGCGCGGCCGCCGCCCTCGGGGCGCGCGGTGTCCCGGGTGATCAGGGGGAAGCGGCGCGATCTGGCCGCAGGGGGCGCGGCCGCTCCGTTGTGCGCCGCGGCTCCGTTCAGCCCCGCCGTCCCGTTCAGCCCCGCCGTGCCGCTCGGCGCAGCCGCTCCGCTCGGCGCAGCCGCTCCGTTCGGCGGCGCCGCTCCGTTCGGCGGCGCCGCGGAACGCTGTCCGGCCGGCTCGGCGGCCGGCTCATCGGCCTCAGCCGGCATGTCCGGCACCGCTGTCGCCGTCGCCTGCCCCGTCACCGCCGCCGGCCTTGGCGGCGCGCTCCGCGGCCTCCACCACGTTGACCAGCAGCTGGGCGCGGGTCATCGGGCCGACGCCGCCCGGGTTCGGGGAGATCCAGCCCGCGACCTCGCTCACGTCCGGGTGCACATCACCGGCGATCTTGCCGTGCTCGTCCCGGCTGACGCCGACGTCGAGCACCGCCGCCCCCGGCTTGACGTCCTCCGCCTTGATCAGGTGCCGCACCCCGGCCGCCGCCACGATGATGTCGGCTTGGCGCAGCAGCCCGGACAGGTCGCGGGTGCCGGTGTGGCACAGCGTGACCGTGGCGTTCTCCGAGCGGCGGGTGAGCAGCAGCCCGATCGACCGGCCCACGGTGATACCGCGGCCGACGACCACCACATGGGCGCCGTTGATCTCCACGCCGTGGTGGCGCAGCAGCTGGATGATGCCGTACGGGGTGCACGGCAGCGGGCCGGTCTCGTTGAGCACCAGCCGGCCGAGGTTCGTCGGGTGCAGCCCGTCGGCGTCCTTGGCCGGGTCGATCAGCTCCAGCACACGGTTGGCGTCGATGCCCTTGGGGAGCGGCAGCTGGACGATGTAGCCCGTGCAGGCCGGGTCCTCGTTGAGCTCCCGTACGGCCGCCTCGATCTCCTCCTGGGTGGCGGTCTCGGGCAGGTCGCGCCGGATGGAGGCGATGCCGACCTCGGCGCAGTCGCGGTGCTTGCCCGCGACGTACCACTTGCTGCCCGGGTCCTCGCCGACCAGCACGGTCCCGAGACCGGGTTGGATGCCCTTGGCCTTGAGCGCCTCCACTCGGCTGACGAGGTCGGACTTGATCGAGGCTGCGGTTGCCTTGCCATCGAGAATCTGCGCGGTCATGGCTTCATCCTCCCGGATTCGGGGACGTCTGTTCCAATCAGGGCCGGTCCCAGCGGCGGTCTGGGGCCGGGTGTGTCGCCCACGGCCCGAGGGCCGCACCCCGCGCGTCGCAGGTGCGGCCCTCGGTCGGTACCACTCAGTGGAAGAAGTGGCGCGTGCCGGTGAAGTACATGGTCACGCCCGCCTTCTGGGCCGCCTCGACGGTCAGCTCGTCGCGGACCGAGCCGCCCGGCTGCACCACGGCCTTGACGCCGGCCTCCGCCAGCACCTCGAAGCCGTCGGGGAAGGGGAAGAAGGCGTCGGAGGCCGCGTACGAGCCGCTGGCCCGCTCCTCGCCCGCCCGCTGCACGGCGAGCCGCGCCGAGTCGACGCGGTTGACCTGGCCCATGCCGACGCCGACCGTCGCGCCGTCCTTCCCGAGCAGGATCGCGTTGGACTTCACGGCCCGGCAGGCGCGCCAGGCGAAGGCCAGCTCGGCCAGGCCGGCGGCGTCCAGCGGCTCGCCGGTCGCCAGGGTCCAGTTGGCCGGGTCGTCGCCCTCGGCCTGGAAGCGGTCCTTGATCTGGACGAGCGTGCCCCCCTCGATGGGGCGCTGCTCGACGACGGCCTCGGGCGCATCGGCACAGCGCAGTACGCGGACGTTCTTCTTGCGGGCCAGTACTTCGACGGCGCCGTCCTCGTAGTCCGGGGCGACAATGACCTCGGTGAAGATCTCGGCGACCTGCTCGGCCATGGCGACCGTCACCGGGCGGTTGACGGCGATCACGCCGCCGAACGCCGAGAGCGGGTCACAGGCGTGCGCCTTGCGATGGGCCTCGGCGACGTCCGCGCCGACCGCGATGCCGCAGGGGTTGGCGTGCTTGATGATCGCGACGCAGGGCTGGTCGTGGTCGTAGGCGGCTCGGCGGGCGGCCTCAGTGTCCACGTAGTTGTTGTACGACATCTCCTTGCCGTGCAGCTGCTCCGCGTGGGCGAGTCCCTTGCCGGAGCCGTCGCTGTACAGCGCGGCGGGCTGGTGCGGGTTCTCGCCGTAGCGCAGCACCTGCTTGCGCTCGTAGGTGACGCCGATGAAGTCCGGCCAGGGGCCCTCGTCGGCCGCGCTGTGTCCATCAGCGGCTCCGCCGCGGGCCTCGGCGAACCAGTTGGCGACCGCCACGTCGTACGCCGCGGTGTGCTGGAACGCCTCGCTCGCCAGCCGCTTGCGCTGTTCGAGGTCGAAACCGCCCTCGGCGGCGGCCTTCAGCACGTCCGCGTAGCGCTCGGGGTTGACGACCACGGCCACGGACGGGTGGTTCTTGGCGGCCGCGCGGACCATGGAGGGGCCGCCGATGTCGATCTGCTCGACGCACTCGTCGGGCGAGGCGCCCGAGGCGACGGTCTCCCGGAACGGGTAGAGGTTGACCACGACCAGCTCGAAGGGCTCGACGCCCAGCTCGGCGAGCTGTTCGCGGTGCGACTCGAGCCGCTGGTCGGCCAGGATGCCCGCGTGGACGCGCGGGTGCAGCGTCTTGACGCGGCCGTCCAGGCACTCGGGGAAGCCGGTCAGCTCCTCCACCTTGGTGACCGGGACGCCCGCGGCGGCGATCTTCGCCGCCGTCGAGCCGGTCGAGACGAGCTGGACCCCTGCCGCGTCCAGCCCCCGGGCCAGTTCCTCGAGCCCCGTCTTGTCGTAGACGCTGACCAGCGCGCGGCGGATGGGCCGCTTCGTACCTTCGGCGGTCACGGGATCATTACCTTTCGTCCCTCAATGCGGTAGCCGTTGCGGGCCAGACGCCCCACGACCTCGACGAGCAGCGAGCGCTCGACTTCCTTGATCCGCTCGTGCAGAGCGGACTCGTCGTCCTCGTCCCGGACCTCGACCACGCCCTGGGCGATGATCGGGCCGGTGTCGACTCCGTCGTCGACGAGATGGACGGTGCAGCCGGTCACCTTCACGCCGTACGCGAGCGCGTCGCGCACCCCGTGGGCACCGGGAAAGCTGGGCAGCAGCGCGGGGTGGGTGTTGACGCACCGGCCGCCGAAGCGGGCCAGGAACTCCGGGCCCAGGATCTTCATGAACCCCGCCGAGACGACGAGGTCCGGCTCGTACGCGGCCGTCGCCTCGGCCAGCGCGCGGTCCCACTCGACGCGGGTGGCGTGGTCCTTCACCCGGCATACGAAGCTGGGGATCCCGGCGCGCTCGGCGCGCTCCAGGCCCGCGATACCGGCGCGGTCGGCGCCGACGGCCACGACCTCCGCCCCGAAGCCGGCGGCGCCCTCGGCGGCGATCTCATCGAGGAGCGCCTGCAGATTCGTACCCGAACCGGAGACGAGGACGACGAGGCGGGCGGGGCGCTCGGAGCGGGCGGCGAGGGGAGGCGGGGAGGCCACGGCGGGGATCTTTCTCGCGGGCGATGCGGGCGGTGCGCGGGTGATACGGGGCTGGTGGGCCGGTGGTGCGGGTGGTGCGGATGCTTGCGCGGGGTGGCGCCACTGCGTTTGTGTGGTCGTACAAGGTCGCGGAGTCATGAATTCCGGGGAACTCTACGAAGCCGCCGACCGTCAGCAACGATACCGGCACACGAAACGGCCCCCGAGGGACGGGGGCGGGCGCGGGAGGTAGCGTCTGGACTGCGAATCCGACTGACGCCGTGGGAACCACCGTCGCGTCCCGCGCAAGGGGAGCCGTACGGCGCAGGCCGTACGGAAGCCTTGCGTGCATCACGACGACACAAGGGGAAGACACCTCCACATGCCGGACCGACGCCGCCGCGCGGCTCACTGCCTCACGCCGACCTCTGCGCGTACCGGGGGGCCGCGATGAGGTACGCCCGCACGTCGCGCACGACGCCGCTGCTGCGGGAGCAGCAGTCCCCGTCCTCCGCCGCCTCGCCCGAGGGCTCGCCCGCCGGGCGCGAGGACGACAACCCCTTCGCACCGCCGCCGGAGGGACGGCCGGACCAGCCCTGGCAGCCCAGGCACCGGCCCGACGCCGCGCCGGGCGGTGAGGGCGGCAGCGGTGGCGAGGACGACGGCCGCTCCGCGCCGGGCGGGCCGTCCGGCCCCGGTGCGCCCGGCGGCGCCGGCGGGCCCAGCGGTCCCAGCGACGGCATACAGGGCGGTCAGGGCGGCCAGGGTGGTCAGGGCGGCCAAGGAGACCAGGGAAGCCAGGAGGGCGGCCAAGGCGGCCCGCCGCAGCAGCCTCCGGTCTGGGGCAGCCAGTGGAGCAGCCGCCAGCCCGGCCGCCAGAGCGGCGGCTTCGGCTCGAATCCCGGCCGCCCGGCCGGGACGGGCGGCCAGGGCGGCTCCGGCGGCCCGCGCTGGGACCCGAACGACCCGGCCCAGCGGCGCGCCCGCTACGCGCTGCTCGCGGGCATGTGGGGCTTCTTCTTCGCGCTCTTCAGCCTGCCCCAGATCGCGCTGCTGCTCGGCGCCCTGGCCGTCTACTGGGGCATCAGCGCCCTGCGCGCCAAGCCGCGCCGCCCGGCGCCGGCGCCCTCCGCCGTCCCGCTGAACGCTCCGCCGCCCGCCCCCGGCTCCACCCCGGCCCACCTCCCGGCCCCAGGTACCGGCCCCTCGAAACCGCAGGCCACCGCGGCGATCAGCGGGCTGGTCACGGGCGGTCTCGCGCTGGCCATCGTCCTCGCGACCTTCACCGTCCAGATCGTCTACAGCGACTACTACTCCTGTGTGGACGACTCCCTCACCCAAACCTCCCGGCACGCGTGCGAGGACCTGCTGCCCAAGCAGCTCCGCCCGCTGCTCAGCACGGAGGACTGACCCCAGAAGTCCCAGGGGCGGCCGCGACGGACTGGCGTCGCGGCCGCCCTTTCGCGTGCCGGAACGCTCGCGGCCTGGCGAACACCTCGTCACCACACGAGCCATGAGACGCCGCCCGCGATGACTAGCGACGCTAGACAATCGAGCAGCACTCCACTAGCATCGCTTATGTGCCTAGCGTCGCTAGGTAATCCGATTCCGGGCTCTACTCGCTCCTGTGGGGGACTCATGTCGAAGCAGCGCATCACTACCGTCCTGGCCGTTCTGTGCGCCGCCGCATCCCTGTTCTTCGGCCTGAACTTCCTGCTGAACCCGCACGGCGCGCCCAACGGCTTCGGCATCGAGCCGTGGCCGCAGGGCAATGCCCAGGGCTACTTCGTCGTGAAGGGCGTGCGCGATCTCGCCATCGGAGCCACCGGCCTGCTCCTGCTCGCGCTCGGACAGCGCCGCGCGCTGGGGTGGGTGGTCCTGATCGACGCGATCGTCCCGCTGGGTGACGCGCTGGCGGTCGTCACACACGGCGGCACCCTCACCACGGCGCTGAGCGTGCACGTCTCCGCGGCCTGCGTCCTGCTGCTGACCGCCGGGATGCTCATCACGGAGGGGCGCGCGGAGGGGCGTACGCGCACGGCGCACTCCCCCGCGCGACAGACCTTGAGCGCCTAACGGCCCGGGGCACCCGCTTCGCGGCGCCGCTCCGGGCCGGGGGGCGGCGCGCCGGTGCCGGCCGGCGCTGCCGGCTGGTCGGCGCCGGGCCCGGGCTCCGCGCCGGCGCGCGGGAGGAACTGCCGCCACCACGGCGCGGGCGCCGTGGCGCCATCCGGCCGGCCGGGCGCCGTGGTGGCGTCCCGCCGGCCGGGCGCCGTGGTGGCGTCCCGCCGGTCGTCGTCCTCCCGCTCGTCGCCGTCCGGCCGCGGGGCGGGCGTCGCCGAGGCGGCCCAGGCGCGGGCCTCGGACTTCCGGGCCAGCCAGGCCATGACCACGGGCACGACCAGCCGGAGCCACCGCAGGACCACCGCGCCGGGGATTCCCGGCAGGGCCGTCCAGGTCAGCGTCGCCGCGCCCGTACGCCACCAGCTCGGGCCCAGCTCGGCGAGTCCTTGGGTGCCCAGGGCCCCGCCCGACGCACCGGCGAGCAGCGCCATCGCGGCCGCGCAGCCGAGCGAGGCGCCCGCGGCCATCAGGGCGGTCTGGGCCCACCCCCACACCGACACGGTCGGGCGCGGCCTCCGCCGCCCCTCGCCCCCGCCCTCGCCCGCGCCCTTGGCGCCGCGCTCCGCGCCGTCCACCCTCCGTACCGCCGCGGCCGCCACGAACCACGCCACCGACGCCCCCGCCGCGCACCCCGTCAGCCAGCTCAGCGGGGCGCCCCTGCCCTCGGCGGGCAGGGCGGCCAGCAGGGGGAAGTGGGGCAGGTCGGGGTAGTCCGCCACGCCGAGCGGGCCGACGGCGGCGGAGCCGACCGTGAACCCCGGGCCGAGTCCGTACGCGGCGCCCCAGACGAACGCGTTGGGCAGCAGCGCCAGGCTGATCAGCAGCACCGCGAAACGGCCGGACCACACGTCGCTGAGCTCCAGGAACGCCGACTGCACCGCGCCCGCGTGGCTCATCAGCGACACCGCCGTGAACAGCGCGCCGCAGCCGAGCAGCACGACCACGGCGCCCCCGGCCGCCCGCAGCACGGCGGCACGGAAGGCGGGGGTCCGGTAGGCCGGAGGCCGGGGGGCGGCGGCGCCGGGGGCCGCGCCCCGGCGCCCGATGGCCGAGCGGAGCCGTACGAAGGGCACGAGACACACCAGGCGCACCAGACGCACCACACGCTTGAGCCGGTGACGGGCCGAGATCAGCTGTACGGCGCGCGGCGCCCGGGCGGCCAACCGCGCGCGCAGCCAGCTGCCCAGCCTGCCTCGCCACCGGCGCCACGCCTCGCGCACCCAGGCGGGCGGCAGCGGTCTGGGGAACCGCCCGTCCGCCGCCCACACCCCCACCGCGACGGCCGCCGCGGCGACGAGCGGCAGATGCAGCAGGGCGCTGAACGCCTCGGCGTGCAGCGGCCCCGTCGACGCGTACACCACGATGGCCACCCCGACCAGGAGATAGCCGGCCGTCACCCATCCGAAGGCGGTGCGAGGGTGGAGCGTGGCCTC
Organism: Streptomyces sp. NPDC007917; assembly: GCF_042959105.1. Classification (NCBI taxonomy): domain Bacteria; kingdom Bacillati; phylum Actinomycetota; class Actinomycetes; order Kitasatosporales; family Streptomycetaceae; genus Streptomyces; species Streptomyces sp. NPDC007917. Next base: position 342,747 of record NZ_JBIBKK010000008.1, on the reverse strand, counting down.
CTCGGGCACCCACGGCCCCGGGCCGCCCGCCGCCCCCGCAGCCTCTTCCGCCTCCTCCGGCACACCCGTCTCGATCGCATGGCGCCCGGCCCGGTAGAGCAGCCAGCACGGCAGGGCGCTGAGCAGCAGCGGGGTGAGCCCGACGGGCGCGGAGCCCCCCGACAGCGTCCCGGTCCGTACGAGCTCCGCGCCATGCGCGAGAAGCCACAGGTCGGCGGCGATGTGCAGGGCCCCGTCCGGGCTGCTTTCGGGCGCCGAGGAGGTGATCCACAGCAGGAGTACGACGACGGCGAGCACGCCAAGACCGAGCCCCGCGGCGACGACGCCGCCGAGGAACGCCTCTCTCACCGCGGAGGAGGGGCGCCGGAGCGCGGCGCGGCCGGAGGAGGACAACGACGGGCTGCGATCGGTCAATTGGGTCACGCACCCATGCTGCCAATAACCTCCGTTTCATCCGTACATCAGGCGATTAGTCGCCGTGTCGCAAAGATTGCGCTTATGCACCTTTCGGGGTAAAGGCGCGCTGAAAGGCAGGGGGTCAGCCGGAGCCGTGGCATCCGGAACAGCAAAAGGCGCGGGCCCGCATCACCCATGGGTGATGCGGGCCCGCGTCCGTGAGCCGTACGCTCCGGCCGGCGGCGCCTCGGCGGCGTCAGCCGGCCAGCGCGGCGCGCGCCAGGCGGGCGGTCTCGGACGGGGTCTTGCCGACCTTCACGCCCGCGGCCTCCAGGGCCTCCTTCTTCGCCTGCGCGGTGCCGGAGGAACCGGACACGATCGCACCGGCGTGGCCCATGGTCTTGCCCTCGGGCGCGGTGAAGCCCGCCACATAGCCGACGACCGGCTTGGTGACATTGGCCTTGATGAAGTCCGCGGCCCGCTCCTCCGCGTCGCCGCCGATCTCGCCGATCATGACGATCAGGTCGGTGTCGGGGTCGGCCTCGAAGGCGGCCAGGGCGTCGATGTGGGTGGTGCCGATGATCGGGTCACCGCCGATGCCGACGCAGGACGAGAAGCCGATGTCGCTCAGCTCGTACATCATCTGGTAGGTCAGCGTGCCGGACTTCGACACCAGACCGATCCGGCCCGGCTTGGTGATGTTGGCCGGGATGATGCCCGCGTTCGACTGACCCGGCGTGATCAGACCCGGGCAGTTCGGGCCGATGATGCGGGTCTTGTTGCCCTTCTGGCCGGCGTACGCCCAGAAGTTGGCGGTGTCGTGGACCGCGATGCCCTCGGTGATCACGACGGCGAGCGGAATCTCGGCGTCGATCGCCTCGATGACCGCGTCCTTGGTGAACTTCTCCGGGACGAAGATGACGGTGACATCGGCGCCGGTGGCCTCGATGGCCTCCTTGACGGTGCCGAAGACCGGTACCTCGGTGCCGTCGAAGTCGACCTTCGTACCGGCCTTGCGCGGGTTCACACCGCCGACGATGTTGGTGCCCGAGGCGAGCATCCGACGGGTGTGCTTCTGGCCCTCGGACCCGGTCATCCCCTGGACGATGACCTTGCTTTCCTTGGTGAGGAAGATAGCCATGGTGTTGGTGACCTGTTCCCTTACTTCGCAGCCGCGAGCTCGGCGGCGCGCTCGGCCGCTCCGTCCATGGTGTCCACCTGCTGCACGAGCGGGTGGTTGGCGTCGGTCAGGATCTTGCGACCCAGCTCCGCGTTGTTGCCGTCGAGGCGCACGACGAGCGGCTTGGTGACCTCTTCGCCCTTGGACTTCAGCAGCTCCAGGGCCTGGACGATGCCGTTGGCCACGGCGTCACAGGCGGTGATGCCGCCGAAGACGTTGACGAAGACCGACTTGACGTCCGGGTCGCCGAGGATGATCTCCAGGCCGTTGGCCATCACCTCGGCGGAGGCACCGCCGCCGATGTCGAGGAAGTTGGCGGGCTTGACGCCACCGTGGTTCTCACCGGCGTACGCGACGACGTCGAGGGTCGACATGACCAGACCCGCGCCGTTGCCGATGATGCCGACCTCGCCGTCGAGCTTGACGTAGTTGAGGCCCTTGGCCTTGGCGGCCGCCTCAAGGGGGTTGGCCGCGGCCTTGTCCTCAAGCGCCTCGTGCTCGGGCTGGCGGAAGGCGGCGTTCTCGTCCAGGGAGACCTTGCCGTCCAGGGCGATGATCTTGCCCTCGCCCGTCTTGACCAGCGGGTTGACCTCGACGAGGAGGGCGTCCTCCTCGATGAAGACCTTCCACAGGGTCTGCAGGACCTCGGCGACCTGATCGGCGATGTCGGCCGGGAACTTCGCCGCGGCGACGATCTCGGCGGCCTTCTCCTTGGTCACGCCCTCGATGGCGTCGACCGGGATCTTGGCAAGCGCCTCGGGGTTCTGCTCAGCGACCACCTCGATCTCCACGCCGCCCTCGACGGACGCCATGGCGAGGAAGGTGCGGTTGGTGCGGTCCAGCAGGAAGGAGACGTAGTACTCCTCCTTGATGTCCGCGGTCTGGGCCAGCATCACCTTGTGGACCGTGTGGCCCTTGATGTCCATGCCCAGGATCTGGGTGGCCTTGGTGACCGCGTCATCCGCGTCAGAGGCCAGCTTGACGCCACCGGCCTTGCCGCGGCCGCCGACCTTGACCTGCGCCTTGACGACCGCGCGGCCGCCCAGTCGCTCGGTCACCTCGCGCGCCGCCTCAGGCGTGTCGATGACTTCACCGGCCAGCACCGGTACACCGTGCTTGGCGAAGAGGTCCCTCGCCTGGTATTCGAACAGGTCCACGCGCGTCCGTCCCTTTTCCTGGAAATCGCGGTTCGTTGTCTGCGCGGGCGTGCCGCGGTGGCAGCGTGAGGACGCGATCTTTGACGAGGCGGCACACGTGCGCCGAGTACGCGGCATGTCCGTCTCGCAGGTTATCCCCGCAGGACGTGCGACCCTAAATCGCAGATCACACTGGCGCGGTGATTACGGTCACAGATCGCGACCATACCCACCTATCTTTGTACAGCCTTGCTGCTCGGAGGGGTGCGAGCGGGCCGGGAAGCCGGAAAAACCGGTCGGGCGGCCCCCTCCCCAACGAGGGCCGCCCGATCGGTCAAGCAGATGCCGTACGGCGTACGGCAGGTGGTGTCATCAGACGTTCAGCCCGCCGAGGCCGTCAACGCCGTCGATGCCGGGGACGGTGGGCAGGTCGGCCGGAACGGCCGGCAGCTCGGCGGCCGGGACGGTCGGGAGCTCCGCCGGGACGGCGGGCAGGTCGGCGGGAACCGTCGGCAGGTCGGCGGGAACAGCCGGCAGGTCCGCGGCCGGGACGGTGGGCAGGTCGGCCGGGACGGCCGGGAGGTCGGCCGGGACGGCCGGGAGGTCGGCGGGAACCGTCGGCAGGCCCGTGACCGGGACGGCCGGGAGGTCGGCCGGGACCGAGGGGACGCCCGGCAGGACCGGCAGGCCCGGGATGTTGGCGGCGTCCGTCAGGTCGCTCAGGTCGCCGGGCAGCGCCGGGACCAGGGTCCGGGCGCCCGCGGCCGCGTTGCCGACGGCGATCTGCCCGTCGGCGGTCACCGTCCAGGTGAGGCCCTGCACGAGCAGCACGCTGTCGGCGGCCACGCCCGTCACGTTGTCCTGGGCGCCGTTGGCCAGGTTCTGGGCGTACGGCGCGACCTGCAGGTACACATCGTCGGCCAGCAGGCCGGCGTCACCGACGGTCTGCTGGGCCACGGGGGTCACCTTCGCCACGACGTCGTTCCCGGCCGGGGGCAGCTCGCCCGGGGCCACGGAACCGGCGGTCGCCTGGGCGTCGGCCACGGCGCGCTGGGCCTTGCCGGCCAGCTCCTCCGGACGGACACCCGCGCCGGAGAGAGCGGCGAGCAGGTTGTCGGCCGAGCCGGGGGTGGCGGGCAGCTCAGGGGTGGCCGGGACGGCCGGCAGCTCGCCCGGAACGGAGGGGAGGGCGGGCACGGAGGGGGTGGCGGGCACGGACGGCAGCGAGCCGAGGCCGGGGAGCTGCGGCACGACGCCGGGCACCTCGCCGGTGGGCAGGTCGACACCGCCAATGACCTTCTTGACGGTCTTCTTGGCCTTCTTGACGGTCTTCTTGGCCTTCTTGACCGTCTTCGCCGGGTCGACCTTGTCGGTGGCGCCCTTGGCGAGGCCGTCGGTCACCCCGTCGGTCAGGCCGGTCACGTCGCCGACGCCCGGCAGGGCGCCCTTCGCGGTGCCGGTGACCTTAGAGGCCGCGCCGTCCACGGTGGCCTTGGCGCCGTCCACGGCCTTGCCGGCGGCACCGGTGACCTCGGAGGTGTCGGCCACCCCGTTGGTCACGTCCTTGACGCCGTCGGTCGGCAGCGCGTCCCCGGCGGTCTTGGTGGCGCCGCCGACGGTGCTGGTGACGCTGTCGGTGGACGGGACCTCGGGGACCTCGGCCGCGTTGGCGGCGGCGGTGCCGAGGGCCCAGATACCGGTGGCGGCAGCGGCGACGAGGATGGAACGGCGGATGTTGTTACGCATGAGGGGGAAGTCCTTCGAATTCAGGGGGATGTTCGGACGGGCAGACCTGACCCGCCCCCGCGCGGCAGGTCTCAAACAGACGGGGTGAAGGTCTGCCCTAGCCGGGGAATTCGAGGACTTCGTTGAACCGCTCACGCGTGGGCGCGGAGCTCTCGGCGCGGACGGCGCCGGGCCGCAGCCAGTGGCTCGCCTGGCCGCCGGGCACCAGGGCGGCATGGGTGTCCCCGCCACGGGGGGCGCCGCTGTCGCCGGTGCACTGGGAGACGGCCCCCGCCGGGGAACCGGGGAGGGGGAGGGGGAGCGGCGCCGGAACGCCGTCGCCCTGGGCCGGGCCGTGCGCCGCCCGCACGACCGGGGCCCGGTCGTGGTCGGTGACGGTGCGCGGCGCGGTCACGGCCGACCGCGGGGCCATGGGCCCCATACGGGAAGCGGCGCGCGCGGCCGGGTGCCCGGAGGCCTCGCCGCCCTTGGCCCGGTGGCCGTCGGACGGCTGATGAGCAGGCACGGAACCGCTCGGACCGGTGTCGTCGCCCGCCCCGCGGAGCACGTCGGAGGGCAGGTGGACGGGCAGGGAGCGGCCCGCCTGGTCCAGCAGGTCGGTGACCGGCTCGGTGAGCTCCCGGGTCTGCTTCTCGACGGGCCGTACGGCATCCCGCACGGCGTCGTCGGCGATCCGGGCCGCGCCATCGGTGACCTTGGCGGCCCCGGTGGCGTCCTTCGTGTGCCGCGCCACTGTGTTGTCCGCGCTGCCCGGGCCGAGCAGCCCGGAGGCGGTCGACGAGTCGGCCGCCCCGCCCGCGTCCGTACGGTCCGCGGCGTGCGCGCTGCCCCCGAAGAGGAACGCGAGCGCCAGGAAACCCCCGAGGAACAGCGCCGCCAGCAGCGCCCGCCGCGCGGCCGCGGTGCGCGGCAGGCGCACTGCGACAGGCATGGCGGACACAGCAGACACGAGCGGGGGCCTTCCCAGACGTACGGGCATACGGGCACACGGAACAGGGCTAAGCAGAGGTGAATCGACCAATCGGAAGGTCAGATTCACTTCCGCGGCGATGGGTTGATCCTTGCACGACGGGCGGGGGGCGGCGCAACCCCCCGGTTAGGGTTACAGCTCCTTGTCCGGTATGGGTAGTTGGCGCTTTTCGATCGCCGCGGCCATGACGTCCGGGAAGAGATCGGGGGTACAGGCGAAGGCGGGCGCGCCGAGCGCGGCCAGCGCCGCGGCGTGCTCACGGTCGTAGGCGGGCGCGCCCTCGTCGGACAGCGCGAGCAGCGCGACGAACTGCACACCGGACGCCTTCATCGCCGCGACCCGGCCCAGCATCTCGTCGCGTATGCCGCCCTCGTACAGATCGCTGATCAAAACGACCACGGTGTCGGCGGGGCGGGTGATCTGCGACTGGCAGTAGGCGAGCGCCCGGTTGATGTCCGTGCCGCCGCCGAGCTGGGTGCCGAAGAGCACGTCCACCGGATCGTCCAGCTCCTTCGTCAGGTCCACGACGGCGGTGTCGAAGACGACGAGCCGGGTGGCGAGGGAGCGCATCGAGGCCAGTACGGCGCCGAAGACGGAGGCGTAGACGACGGACGCCGCCATCGACCCCGACTGGTCGATGCACAGGAGCACGTCCTTCTTCACCCCGTGCGCCGCGCGCCCGTATCCGATCAGCCGTTCGGGGACGACGGTGCGGTGCTCGGGGAGGTAGTTCTTCAGGTTCGCGCGGATGGTGCGGTCCCAGTCGATGTCGCGGTGGCGCGGGCGGCTGGTCCTGGCCGTGCGGTCGAGGGCGCCGGTGAGGGTGGCGCGGGTGCGGGTGGCCAGCCGCTTCTCCAGGTCCTCCACGACCCTGCGGACGACGGCGCGGGCGGTGGTCTTCGTCGTCTCCGGCATCGCCTTGTTGAGCGAGAGCAGGGTCCCGACCAGGTGGACGTCCGCCTCCACCGCCTCCAGCATCTCGGGCTCCAGGAGCAGCGCGGACAGGCCGAGCCGGTCGATGGCGTCGCGCTGCATGACCTGGACCACGGAGGTGGGGAAGTACCGGCGGATGTCGCCGAGCCAGCGGGCCACCTGGGGCGCGGAGCCGCCGAGCCCGGCCGCGCGCGGACCGCTCCCCGGGGAGCCGCCCCGGGCGGCGCCCGCCGCGCCCCCGCCGGGGCCCGTCCCGCCGCCCGCCCCGTAGAGCGCTTCGAGCGTGCGGTCCATCGCGGCGTCCTGCCCGCTCAGCGCGCGTCCGGTCCCGTCGCCGCCCTGCCCGCCGAGCACCAGCCGCCAGCGGCGCAGCCGCTCGTCCGTGGCTTCCCCGGCCGTCTCCCCGGTCATCCGGCCCCCTCCGGCACGTGGTTGTCGTGACTGCTCCGGCTGACGTCGCCGCCGTGGCCGATGTCGCTGTCGTGGCCGATGTCGCCGCCATGGCCGATGTCGCTGTCGTCGAGGCCCAGGAGCAGACGGACCGTCGGCAGGGCGGCCGCCGCGCGCCCCTCCTCCAGGCCGGGCCCGAACCCGGGCGCGGGCGGACCACCGGCCGGCCGCGCGCCACCGGCCGCCGCCGGTCCACGGCGGACCAACTCGCCGAGCGTGCGCCGCACCCCGGCGTCGTACGCCGCGAACGTGCGCCGCAGCAGCGGCAGTACGTCCGTGAACGCCTCCGCCGGAACGCCCGTGAGCCAGCTGTCGAGCAGGCCGAGCAGCCGTTCGTCATGGACCAGCAGCATCCCGCCGCCCGCGCCGCCGGCACCGCCCCCTACGAATCCCTCGATCCAGGACGCCGCTTCGGTCGGCGCGGTGCCCGGCGAGAGCACCAGCCCCATCAGCCGGGCCGCCTCGCCCTCGGCCAGCCGCCCGTCGTCCAGCAGCAGACGCGCGGCCCGGCCACGGATCAGCCCTGACACGCCGTCCCGCCCCGCAAGCCCCCGCAACACCCCCAGCCAGCGCCCCCGCAGCCCAACGACGGGCCGACCGCCCCCACCGTCTGCCCGGATCTCGGCCAGCAGGCCGACCGCCTGGTGCACGGCCTCCATATGGCCGCGCATCTCCGCGGCGCCGTCGGTGTCGAGGCCGAAGCAGGCGGGTGGCAGGCCGACCAGGACGCGCTCGGCCAGTCCCACGGCGACCTCGGCCAGGGCGGCGGTGTCCGTGCCGCGCACGTCCCCGTAGCGCACCGAGCGGACGAGCGCGGGCAGGGCCTGGGCGAGATGTCCGACGTCCGCGTCGAGGGCGGCCCGGTCGGCGAGCGCGCGCATGACGACCGGGAGCGCGTCGGGGAGCCCGGCGAGCAGACAGCGCTCGGCCAGATCCGTGACCTCGCCGAGGGCGGTGGCGTCCACCGCCTTGGCCTCCGCTCTCGTCGTGGCGGCCGACAGGACGGTGGTGCCCCACACCCCGGCCTCGGCGACCCGCACCGACAGCTCCGGCTCCCAGCGAAGCCGCCAGGTCTCCCGGAACGTGCCGGTGCTGCCGCGCGAGGCGGCCGGGGTCCCCCAGTCGACGCCCAGCAGCCGCAGCCGGTGCAGCAGGCGGCTGCGCGCGATGTCGTTCTCCTTGCGCAGGTCCAGCTCCACCTCGCGGTCGAGCGCTTCCGGCTTGAGCCGCAGCGAACGCTGGGTGCGCGCCAGGTCCCGCTGGAGCGGAGTGGCGGGCGCCGACTCGGGCACCTCGCCCAGGACGTCCCCGACGACCAGCCGGTCGTGGACGAGCGCGAGCGGCACGTCGGAGCCCTCGCACATCACCGCCCGCACCGCGTCCGTGGTCTCGGCGAGCCCGGCCAGCGGCCGGCCGCGCACGGCGGCGAGGGTTTCGGCGAGCCGTACGGCCTCGATGACATGCGCGGACGAGACGGCGAAGTCCTCGGCGCGCAGCAGCCCGGCGACCTTGGTCAGCCAGCGCTCCAGCGGGCGGTCGGCGGCGTGGAAGAGATGGCTGTACCAGCCGGGGGAGGTGATCCCCGCGCCGTAGCCGCTGTGCCGGGCCAGCCGACGGTGTGTCCACGGCACCCAGCTGAGCTCGGCCTTGACCTTCGGCAGCCCCTTGAGGAGCCCGCGGTCGGCCGTCACGGTCGTCCGCTCGGCCAGCGCCGGAACGTGCCAGGCCCCGCACACGACGGCGACGCGGTCTCCGAACTCCCGCCGCGCCTCGCGCAGCCGCAGCCGCATCTGCGCCTCGCGCGCGGCGTCGTGCTCGTGTCCGCCGTGGCCGTACTCGGCGCGGAGCGCGGCCATGGCTTCGCCGAGCGCGGCAAACGACGCGACGGCCCCGGCCCCGTCGGCCCAGCCCGCCCCGTCAGCCCTGTCAGTCGCGCCCGCCCTCCCCGGGCCGGCGCCACGGTGCTCGACGACGTCCTCCCACCAGCGCTCCGGCTCGTCGTATCCGGCAGCCTCCGCGAGCACCGCCAACGGATCCACCCGCAGCCGCCCGGCCGGCTCCCCATCCGACACCTCAGCACCGGCCTCCCCCTCCGCATCCGTACGGTCCGCCATGGCCAGGGAGTTCGCCGCCGGGAGGTCGATGAACCGCACCGGGACACCGTGGGACAGGGCCCACTGAACGGCCACCCACTCCGGCGAGAACTCGGCCAGCGGCCAGAACGCGGCCTGCCCCGGGTCGCCCACCGCGTGGGCGAGCAGGGCGACGGGGGGCCGCATGCCCTCCTCCGCGGCGAAGCCGACGAGCGCGTCCGCCTCCGGGGGCCCCTCGATGAGCACGGTGTCGGGCTCGCACGCGTCGAGCGCCGCCCGGACCGCCCGCGCGGAGCCCGGGCCGTGGTGCCGTACGCCCAGGAGCAGCGGCCACGGCGGCTCGGCCGCGGCGGGCCCAGGGCCCGGCGGGGGTGCCTCGCGGCCCGGGGCGGCGGCGCTCACTCGCTCACCTCGCGGCACGCGCGGTAGAAGTCCTTCCAGCCGTCGCGCTCGCGGACCACCGTCTCCAGGTACTCCTGCCAGATGACGCGGTCCGCCGCCGGGTCGCGGACCACCGCGCCCAGGATGCCCGCGGCCACATCGCCCGCCCGCAGGACGCCGTCGCCGAAGTGGGCGGCGAGGGCGAGCCCGCCGGTCACCACGGAGATCGCCTCGGCCGTCGACAGCGTGCCCGACGGCGACTTGAGCTTGGTGTGCCCGTCCTCCGTCGCCCCCGCCCGCAGCTCGCGGAAGACCGTGACCACCCGGCGGATCTCGGCCACGCCCTCGGGAGCCGGCGGAAGATCCAGCGAGCGGCCGATCTGGGCCACGCGGCGGGCCACGATGTCGACCTCCTCCTCCGCGGTCGCGGGCAGCGGCAGCACGACCGTGTTGAACCGGCGGCGCAGGGCGCTGGAGAGCTCGTTGACCCCCCGGTCGCGGTCGTTGGCCGTGGCGATCAGATTGAAGCCGCGGACCGCCTGGACCTCCTCCCCCAGCTCCGGGATCGGCAGGGTCTTCTCCGAGAGGACGGTGATCAGCGTGTCCTGGACGTCGGCCGGGATACGGGTCAGCTCCTCCACGCGCGCGGTCATGCCCTCCGCCATCGCCCGCATCACCGGGCTCGGCACGAGCGCGTCGCGGCTGGGGCCGTGGGCGAGGAGCCGGGCGTAGTTCCAGCCGTAGCGGATGGCTTCCTCGGGCGTGCCCGCGGTGCCCTGGACGAGCAGCGTCGAATCGCCGCTGACCGCCGCCGCCAGGTGCTCGGAGACCCATGTCTTGGCCGTGCCGGGCACGCCGAGCAGGAGCAGCGCGCGGTCGGTGGCGAGGGTCGTGACGGCGACCTCGATGATGCGGCGCGGACCCACGTACTTGGGCGTGATCACGGTGCCGTCCGGCAGCGTGCCGCCGAGCAGATACGTCGCGACCGCCCACGGCGACAGGCGCCAGCGGGCGGGCCGCGGGCGGTCGTCCGCCGCGGCGAGCGCCTTGAGCTCGTCGGCGAAGGCGTCCTCGGCATGCGGGCGCAGGGCCTCGGCCTCGCCCCCGGCGGCCCCCGCCGCGCCGTCGGCGGCTCCGGCGGCGGCGTCGCCGCGGATCTGGGCGGTCTCAGCGGTCTCGGCGGTCTCGTCTCCGCTGGGCACAGGCACGGTCACAGCTCCCCCACGACTCGTCTCTCCGTCCGTTTCCGGACCCGGGAACCACCCTGCACCACACCACTGACAACCACCCCGCACGCCAACAAACCAGCAGGTCAAGGCCGTTGTCAGTGGGTGCACGTACCGTCGGGGACATGAATGCGCAGGGGGAACGCTGGACGGCGGAGCAGGTGCTTGCCCTGGCTCCTGACGCCGCCTCACGCAAGGCGGGCGGCAAGCTCGCCACGCCCGGCCCGTGGTCGGGCGCGGGGGCGCATGGCCGGGGTGTGTGGGGGTTGTGCGCGGGCAGCGGCAGCAAGCCCTATCAGACCGTCGTCGACCTGGACGGGCCGGGCTGTCGCTGCAGCTGCCCGAGCCGGAAGTTCCCGTGCAAGCACGCGCTCGGCCTGCTGCTCCTGTGGGCGGGCGGCGGGGGCGTCCCGGAGGTCGAGGGGCCGCCCGAGTGGGCCGGGCAGTGGCTGAGCGAGCGGCGGGAGCGCGCCGAGCGCGCGGCGTCCGCGGCCGTCGCCGGAGCCGAGGGGGCGGCAGAGGGGCGGAAGGAGTCGGGCGGCGTCGCCGATCCCGAGGCGGCCAGGCGGCGGGCCGAGCGGCGCGCCCAGCGCATCGCCGCCGGCGCCACCGAACTGGAGCAGCGCCTGGCGGATCTGCTCCGCGAGGGCCTGGCCGGCGCCGGCCAGGCCGGTTACGCGACGTGGGACGAGACGGCCGCGCGCATGGTGGACGCGCAGGCGCCCGGCCTGGGCGCGCGGGTGCGGGAGTTGGGAGCCATCCCCTCCTCAGGGCCGGGCTGGCCCGCGCGCCTGCTGGAGGAGTGCGCCCTCCTCCACCTGCTGAACCAAGGCTTCTTGCGCCTGGACCGGCTTCCGGAGGCGTTGGCCGTAACGACCCGTTCGCGTGTCGGCCTCACCACGACCACGGCCGAGCTGCTGGCCTCCGGCACCCCCGTCCGGGACCGCTGGCTCGTCCTCGGCCTGCAGGACAGCGCCGACGGCAGGCTGACGACGCGCCGGATCTGGCTGCGCGGCCAGGACACGGGCCGCATGGCGCTGCTGCTCTCCTTCGGGGCGGCCGGGCACTCCCCCGAACTGGCCCTGCCGGTGGGCATCGTGCTGGACGCCGACCTCACGTACTACCCGGCCGGGCGCCCGCTGCGGGCCGCGCTCGGCACCCGCCGCCCGGACCCGCCGCCGTCCCCCGCGCCCTCCCCACCGTCCTCCGCGTCCGCCGCGCCCTCGTCCGAGGTGCCGACGGGGACCGACATCGCCTCGGCCCTGGCCGCCTATGGGGACGCGCTGCGCGAGGACCCGTGGCTTGAGGGCTGGCCGGTCGTCCTCGCGGGGGTGACCCCGATCCCGGGCGGCGAGGAGGACTGGCAGCTGGCGGACGTCCGGACCGGCTCCGCCCTGCCGATCGACCCCCGGTGCACGGGGCGTACGGAGCTGTGGCAGCTGACGGCGATCTCGGGCGGCGGCCCCGTCACGGTCTTCGGCGAATGCGGCCACCGCGGCTTCGCCCCGATCACCACCTGGGACCCGGCCCCCGTCCCGCTCCAGAGCCCGTCCGGCTCCGGATCGACACAGCATGGAGGCATGCCGTGAGCACCACCGCGCCCTGGGACGACCTGGTCGCCGCCGCCCTGCTCGGCACCGAGCGCCGCACCCCGCCCCTCACCCCGCGCCCCGGCCAGGACGCGCCCGCCGCCCTGCTGGACGCCGCGGCGCTCAGCACCGTGCGGCGGCGGGCCGGGCTGCGCCCCGCCGCCTCCCGGCCGGCCCCCGCCCCCGCGCCCGAGGACCCGCGCCCGCCGCTGCCACCGGCCGCCCGCAGCCGGCTGGCCATGCTGCTGGCCGGCCGCTCGGCCCCCGGCGGCGGCCGGCGCTCCGCGCCCGACCTCGCCGAACTGCTTCCGCAGTGGCTCACCATGGCCAACCAGCACGGCTACCGCGCGCCTGACGCCCTCCTCCCGGCCCTGTTGGACGCGGCCCGCGCGCGCACCGATCTGCGCCCGGAAGCGCTCGCGCTCGGCGGCCCGCGGATCCTGTGGCTGGCCAGGCTCAACCCGGAGTGGAGGTTCGCGCTGCGCGGCGGCAGTGGCGGGCGCGCGGCGGAAGCGTTGGCGGCGGTGGACGCGGATGCCGGGGCCTCAGCATCGCCGTGCCCCCCGGATGCCCCCGGGAGCACGGCCCCCGCGGGCACGGCCCGGGTGGCGCCGGGCGCCTCGGCCCCGCCCGACTCCATGCCCGCCGTCCCGGCCGTGCCCGCCGGGGTCCGGCGCCAGTGGGAGGAGGGCCTGTTCGCCGAGCGGGTCTCGCTGCTGGCGACGGTGCGCCACCGCGACCCGGAGCTCGGCCTCGCCCTGCTCGGCAGCACCTGGTCCATGGAGCGCGCCGAGGACCGGCTGATGTTCCTGGACTCGCTCCGCGACGATCTCTCCCCGTCCGACGAGCCGTTCCTGGAGCACGCCCTGGCCGACCGCAGCCGCAACGTCCGGGCCACGGCCGCCGAGTTGCTGTCCGCCCTCCCCGGCTCGGCGCTGGCCTCCCGTATGGCCGAGCGGTCCAGGGCCTGTGTCTCGTTCACCTCCGGGGTCATCGCCATCGAAGCGCCGGCCGAGTGCGACGGCGGTATGCAGCGCGACGGCGTCGTGGCCAAGCCCCCTTCGGGGCGCGGCGAGCGCGCCTGGTGGTTCGGCCAGTTGGTGGAGGCGACACCGCTGGAGCGCTGGAGCGACTGGTTCGGCGGGCGCGGCGCGGCCGAGATCGTGGCGCTGCCGGTCGCCGACGGCTGGGAGGCGGACCTTCAGGCGGCGTGGTGCCGGGCGGCCGTCCGGCAGCGGAACGTGGAGTGGTCCCGCGCCCTGCTCGGCGCGCCGTCCGCGCCACCCGCCGCGCCCACCGCCGCCCCCGGCCCCGGTGCGCCGGGCGGGGCCGCCCTGCCCGCCGCCGCGTCCTGGCGCGACCCGGCGAAGCTGCTGTCCGCCCTGCCGCCGGGCGAGCGGGCCGAGTGGGTCGCGGACTTCATCGCGGCCCACGGGCTGTCCGACGCCTTCCGGCTGCTGGGGGTGTGCGCGGTGCCGTGGGCCCAGCCGCTGGGCCGGGCGGTCGTGGACGCGCTCGACATCGCCCGTGACGCGGGCAGCTACCCCTGGAGCTTCAGCGGCGTGATGGGGCTGGCCGAGCGCTGTCTGGACCCGGACCAGGCCGACCGGCTGGAAGTGCTCACCGCAATACCGGACGAGTCGGCGGACGGCTCGCCCGGTGCCGGGAGCTACTGGTCGGAGGCGTTCCAGCGTCTGGTGGGCACGCTCCGGCTGCGCGCCGCGATGCGCCGCGAGCTCGAACCACCCGGCACAGCGGCGACCCGCCCATCACCGACCGGCCCGGCGCCGGCCCCCTAGGACCGCGTCGCCGAACCCCAGCGCGGCGCGGCGCGGTCGCGGGAGCCGCCCCGCAGCCCACCGGGCTACGCGGCCACCGGCCTCACGTTCGTCCTGACCCACTCCACGATCGAGGCGGTCGTGGCCCCGGGGGTGAAGATCTCGGCCACCCCCTGCTCCTTGAGCAGCGGGATGTCCGCCTCGGGGATGATGCCGCCGCCGAACACCTTGATGTCCTCCGCGTCGCGCTCCCGCAGCAGCTCCAGCACCTTCGCGAAGAGCGTCATGTGCGCGCCGGAGAGGATGGACAGCCCGATCGCGTCGGCGTCCTCCTGGATCGCGGTGCCGACGACCTGCTCGGGCGTCTGGTGCAGGCCGGTGTAGATCACCTCCATGCCCGCATCCCGCAGGGCCCGTGCGATGACCTTCGCCCCGCGGTCGTGACCGTCGAGCCCAGGCTTGGCCACCACCACGCGGATCGGACCGGTCACACCCATCGCAGCCTCCATGTCGTCATCCTCCGCGGCGCGTCGCGCGGAGCTCGCGGACCGCCGTCGCGGGACGCGAACGTGAACGAACGTTATCTACAGCATCCCGCACGCAGCAGTTTCGCGGCGCGCAGCGGAGGGGAAATCACACGTGGGACACATTCGCCTCGGCCGCGCCCACCTCCGCCTCGACCGCCCGAGGCGGTTTCCACGCATCGGGCCGGCCATCAGGGGAGCCGCAGCGGGGACCGTCGCACCGCGAAGCGCCGTCAGCACGAGCCGCCTGGCGCCGCGGTGCGACGGCGCGGTCGTACCGCGACGAACAGCAGGGGACGTGGATCAGCTGATGATCCCCACGGAGACGGCCCGTATCGACCATCCGGATCTACGGGCGCGCAACGTCCGCGTCAATGGAATTGGGCATCTCACCCTCCCGGTGCACCCTGCGATCGCCGCCGAAGTCCGCGAGGCGCTGGATGCCGCCGACGGGGCGCCGGCAGACGCTTCGGAAGCCGCCTCGGTTGCGTGAGTGGGCCGGAAGTTGCCGAACAGTAATCGAACGCCCGGCCAAATTACGGCAGCCAGTCCACCGAAAGACGGCCAAATGCCCGTTCCGGTGTTGCTCAAAACCTGAGGAAGATTGTCGCCGTCCCGAACCGGCGGGTACAGTCGCCGCTAATTCTCCTGCTGCCGAGGCGAAAGAGAAGTTGGTGGTGAACGACCGTCACCCGTCGGGGATCACAACCTCGACCGTCCCCGCTCCTGACGCCTCATATCAGTATTACGAGGCCTACGACCAGCAGGGCACAGCGCACGGCTACGCCGGGTACGACGGCTACTCCACCGGCACCTTCGACAGCCTTGCCGCCGCGTACGGCGACGGCGATCCCCTCTTCGGCTCCCTCCCCGGCAACCACGGCGGCGGCTACGGGAGCGGACACGACGGATCCGACAGCGGGCAGTACGACGCCACGCAGTGGGGCGCCGCGACCGGCGCCTACGACTCCGCAGCCTATGACTCCGGCGCTTATGACTCCGGGACCTATGACACCACCGCGGCGTGGGCGGGCTCCGGCGTTCCGCTGGCCGGCACCATCCCGGCGCAGCAGGACTCGGACACCGGCGGCCAGTGGGACGCCTCCTCGTGGGACACCACCGGCCACCACGACCTGACGGCCGCCGCCCAGTGGGACGGCGGCGGGCAGTACGACACGTCGGGGGTCGACACCGGCCAGACCCAGTTCTGGGACATGAGCGCCTACGCGACCGTCGACGAGTCGCAGTACGAACAGGCCGGACATGACCAGGCCGGATACGACCAGGCCGGGTACGACCGGAGCGGGTACGACCGGAGCGGGTACGAGCACGGCGGTTATCAGCAGCCCGCCGAGCAGCCGTACGCCGTCCCCGAGGCGGAGCCGGAACCCGGGGCGGGGGCCGTGCACGGGGCCGAGACCCAGACCGCCCTCATGGTCCTGGACCCCGACTCGGCCGAGGCCGACACGGCCCACGCCGCCGTCCCCACCGACACCGCCCACTCCGAAGGCGCGGCCGCCGACCCCGAGGACGTCATGCCCGAGGTGGCGTCGGTTCCCTCCCCCCGCCGGGACGGCGGCCGCAGCCGCCGCCGCGCCCCCTCGGCCCGCCCCAAACGCTCGGCGCTCCTCACCGTCGCCGTCCCGTCCGTCTGCGCGCTGGGCGTCACCGCCGTGGCCGCCGCCTCCGTCGCCAACATCGGCGATGACAAGAAGGACGCCAAGACCACCCAGGCCGCCTCCGACACCCCGCCGGTCAAGGCCTCGGTCGCCAACAGCAAGCTGGACACCCAGCTCGCCGCCGGCCTCGAGGACGCCGACGACTTCCGGGACCGCGCCAGCCGCACCCAGGAGCGGATCGACCTCCGGGCGCGCCAGGCCGCCGAGCGGAAGCGCAAGATCGAGGAGGCCGCCCGCAAGGAGGCGCTGCGGCCGAAGTTCGCGCTGCCCGTCGCGGAGCACGGGCTGAGCGCCACCTTCGGCCAGGCGGGCATCAACTGGATGTCCCTGCACACCGGTATCGACTTCCCGGTCAGCTACGGCACGCCGGTCATGGCCGCGACCGACGGCACCGTACGCACCCAGTGGAACGACGCCTACGGCAACATGGTCATATTGACCAGCCCGGACGGCACCGAGACCTGGTACTGCCACCTGAGCAGCGCCAAGATCCGGGCCGGCTCGGTCAAGGCCGGGGACGTGATCGCGTACTCCGGGAACTCAGGCAACTCCACCGGGCCTCATCTGCACTTCGAGGTGCACCCCGGCGGTGGCTCGGCCATCGACCCGCTGCCGTGGCTGCGCACCCACGGGCTCGACCCGACGTAAAACCACGGCCCGGCGCGGACCACGGCCCGGCCCAAGCCACAGCACACGACGTGAACCACGGCCCGGCGCAGGAGCGACGGGCCCGAGCCGACGCAGGCGGCCCGGGCGGCCCCGCTCCCCCTACAGCTTCTCCACCGGCGCGTACCGCAGCAGCAGCCGCTTGGGCTTCTCGTCGCCGAAGTCGATCGTCGCCTCCGCGTTGTCCCCGCTCCCCTTCACCGCGACCACGGTGCCGAGCCCGAAGGCGTCATGCGTGACCCGGTCGCCGATGGCCAGCGCGACCACCGGCCGCTCCTTGGCCCGGCGGGTGGCGAAGCCACCGGCCCCGGCCCCCGCCCTCGAACGCGACGAGGACAGCGAGGACGCGACCCCCGAGACGGCACCGCCGGCCCCGACGGGGCCCATGGACGCCGACGGGGTGGCGGGCCCGGTCCGCTGCCAGCGCACGAACTGGTCCGGGATCTCCTCCAGGAAGCGGGACGGCGGGTTGTACGCGGGCTGGCCCCAGGCGCTGCGCATCGTCGACCGGGTCAGATACAGCCGCTCGCGCGCCCGCGTGATGCCGACGTACGCCAGCCGCCGCTCCTCCTCCAGCTCCTTGGTCTGGCCGAGCGCCCGCATGTGCGGGAAGACCCCGTCCTCCATGCCGCTGAGGAAGACGACCGGGAACTCGAGGCCCTTGGCGGTGTGGAGCGTCATCAGCGTGATGACCCCGGCGCCCTCGGTGTCGTCGTCCGGGATCTGGTCGGAGTCGGCGACGAGCGCGACCTGCTCCAGGAACTCCGCGAGCGTGCCCGGGTTCTCCTCGCCGCGCTCCTGCTCGTACTCCAGGGCGACGGCCGCCAGCTCCTGGAGGTTTTCGATGCGGGTCTCGTCCTGGGGGTCCGTGGACGCCTGCAGCTCCGCCAGATAGCCCGTGCGCTCCAGTACCGCCTCCAGCACGGTGGCCGGCCCCGCGCCCGACTCGGTGATCGTGCGCAACTCCTCCATCAGGACGTTGAACCGCTTCACCGCGTTTGCCGAGCGGGCCGCCATGCCGTACGCCTCGTCGACGCGGCGCAGCGCCTGCGGGAATGTGATCTTCTCGCGCAGCGCCAGCGCGTCGATCATCGCCTCGGCGCGCTCACCGATGCCGCGCTTGGGCACGTTCAGAATCCGGCGCAGCGGGACGGAGTCCTCCGGGTTGGCCAGCACCCGCAGGTACGCGAGGACGTCGCGGACCTCCTTGCGCTCGTAGAAGCGCACACCGCCGACGACCTTGTACGGCAGCCCGACCCGGATGAAGACCTCTTCGAAGACACGGGACTGGGCGTTGGTCCGGTAGAAGACGGCGACGTCCCCGGCCCTGGCGTCGCCCGCGTCCGTCAGCCGGTCGATCTCGTCGGCGACGAACTGCGCCTCGTCGTGCTCGGTGTCGGCCACATAGCCGGTGATGGTCGCCCCGGCGCCGGCATCGGTCCACAGGTTCTTCGGGCGCCGGTTCTCATTGCGCTCGATAACGGCGTTGGCCGCGCTGAGGATCGTCTGGGTGGAGCGGTAGTTCTGCTCCAGGAGGATGGTCGTGGCGTCCGGGTAGTCCTCCTCGAACTGGAGGATGTTCCGGATGGTGGCGCCCCGGAAGGCGTAGATCGACTGGTCGGCGTCGCCCACCACGCACAGCTCGGCGGGAGGGATCACCTCGCCGCCGTCGACGGCCTCCGCCGGGCCCGTGCCCACCAGCTCGCGCACCAGCGTGTACTGCGCGTGGTTGGTGTCCTGGTACTCGTCGACCAGGACGTGCCGGAAGCGGCGGCGGTAGTGCTCGGCGACGTCGGGGAAGGCCTGGAGCAGATTGACCGTCGTCATGATGATGTCGTCGAAGTCGAGGGCATTGGCCTCGCGCAGCCGCGACTGGTACATCGCATACGCCTCGGCGAGCGTCTTCTCGAAGCCGTCCGAGGCCTGTCCGGCGAAGGTCTCCTCGTCGATCAGCTCGTTCTTCAGGTTGGAGATCTTGGCGCTGAAGGACTTGGGCGGATACCGCTTCGGGTCGAGGTCCAGGTCCCGGCACACCAGCGCCATCAGCCGCTTGGAGTCGGCCGCGTCGTAGATCGAGAAGGAGGACGTGAAGCCGAGCTTCTTGGACTCCCGGCGCAGGATGCGCACACAGGCGCTGTGGAAGGTCGACACCCACATGGCCTTCGCGCGCGGGCCGACCAGCTCCTCGACCCGCTCCTTCATCTCGCCCGCGGCCTTGTTGGTGAAGGTGATGGCGAGGATCTGGCCGGGGTGCACCCGGCGCGAGCCGAGCAGATGCGCGATGCGGTGGGTGAGCACCCGGGTCTTGCCGGACCCGGCGCCCGCGACGATCAGCAGCGGCGAGCCGGTGTGCACCACGGCGGCGCGCTGCTGCTCGTTCAGCCCCTGCAGGAGGGCGGCCGGATCCACCGCGGGACGCGCCGCGCCGTCGCGGTAGTACGCCTCCCGGGGCGCGGGCGCGTCGAACCGCCCGTCGAAGAGGTCGTGCGGGACGGCCTCAGCGGCGGGCCGGCCGTCGTCCTCGGGCGGCGGGGGCTCCTCGTCCGGGGGTCCGAGATCCGCCAGGAAGCTGTCGTCAAAGAGGCTGCTCATCGCTCACCGAGTTTAGGCCGCCCCACTGACAGCGTATGCGTGGATGTCACAAAACGGTTTCGGGGCAATTCGAACACCCGCCTTCACATGAGCACCACAAGCCCACTACCGTCCTCCGTCAGGCGGTCCGGAACCCGTCGGCGACCACGCCGGCACGGGCTGTCTCCGCCGAGTCCGGCCCCGCCGCGAGGCAGCCGGAGCCGGGGACCCAAAGACACCACTGGGGTGAATCGGCCCATGTGGCGACGCCAGCCGTCCGCCGCCCGGGCCGTAGGGCAGCCTTCCGACGCCCGAACCCGACAGCTAACCCGGTAGGCGGTCCACGGAAGGAGTCGCCTCCCTTGGCGTCGCACCGCAAACCGCGGACCCGAATACTGGATTCGGCCACCGGCCGCCGCACCGCCGTCGGGGTCACCACGGCCGCCCTCGCCTCCGTCACCCTCCTCTCCCAGACGGCGAGCGCCGAGCCCGGCAAGCCCAAGCCGACGGTCGAAGAGGTCAAGAAGAAGGTCGACACGCTCTACCACCAAGCCGAAACCGCGACCCAGGCCTACAACGCCGCCAAGGAGCGCACGGGCGAACAGCGCGCCAAGGTCGACCGGCTGCTGGACAGCGTCGCCAAGCGCACCGAGAAGCTGAACGAGGCACGCCGCAAGCTGGGCAGCTACGCGGCGGCGCAGTACCGCAACGGCGGCATGGCCTCCAGCGCCGCGACCCTGCTGTTCGCAGGCGATCCGCAGGACATCTTCGACCAGTCCCATCTGATGGACCGGCTGACCGGAGAGCAGAAGCATGCCGTCGACGACTTCCTGACCCAGCAGGCCAAGGCCGCCAAGGAGCGTACGAAGGCCGGCGAGAGCCTGGCCTCGCTGACCCGGTCGCAGGAGCAGCTGAAGACCAAGAAGAAGACCGTCCAGGACAAGCTCACCCAGGCCCGTCAGCTGCTGTCGAAGCTGACCGCCGAGGAGAAGGCGCGGCTGGCGGCGATCGAGAAGAAGAAGGAAGAGGAGGCCCGGCGCAAGGCGGCGGAGCTGGCGCGCAAGCAGCGGGAGGAGGCGGCGAAGCGGGCACAGGAACAGCAGCAGCAGGAGGAGCAGGCAGACGGCTCCGGCTCGTCAGGCTCCTCCGGGTCCTCGGGCACTTCCGGTTCCTCGGGCTCGTACGCCACCAAGGCCGACAAGGCCATCGCCTTCGCGCGCTCGCAGCTCGGCAAGCCGTACGTCTGGGGCGCCACCGGCCCCAACTCCTACGACTGCTCGGGGCTCACCCAGGCCGCCTGGAAGACCGCCGGGGTCTCCCTGCCGCGCACCACCTGGGACCAGGTGAAGGTCGGCACGCGCGTGTCGACCTCCGACCTCCAACCGGGCGATCTCGTCTTCTTCTATGACGACATCAGCCATGTCGGCCTCTATATAGGCGACGGAATGATGATCCACGCCCCGAAGCCGGGCGATGTGGTCAAGAAGGCGCCGATCACCGAGATGCCGATCTACGGAAGCGTCCGCCCGGCCTGACGGCTTCCCGCCTCCCCGGGCCCCGAAGGAGCTCCCCGGGCCCCGAAGGGGCTCTCCGGGGCCCGGGGAGGCGGCACGGCTCAGGTGCCGGGCTTGCGGCCGTAGACGTACACGTCGTCGCCGTTGCGCAGCAGGCTCCAGTACTTCTTCGCATCGCCCTTGCGCATGTTGACGCAGCCGTGGGAGCCCGGCGGCGACCACACGCTGCCCGCGATGGAGTGGAAGGCCTGGCCGCCGTCGAAGAACTGGCTGTACGGCATCGCGACGTCGTAGAGCGTCGACCAGTGGTCGATGTCCCGCCAGTAGATCTTCTTCAGCCCGCCCCGGGTCTCATACCGGTCACGGCCGGTGCGCACCGGCACCGGGCCGAACTTCAGCCGCGAGCCGTCCTGGATCCAGCTCAGCTGGCGGGTGAGGTCCACACAGGCGATGCGGCCCTTGTTGGTGGGGCACTTCCTCGCCTTGTTCGGATTGTGCCCGGCCGCCTTCTGCGTGTTGATCAGCTTCATCACGCCCCAGGTGACCGGCCCGGCGTAGCCGATCGTGGGGCTGATCCCATGGTTGATCTGGAACTGCTGGACCGCCCGGCAGTCCGTCCGCGACTGCCGCCCGTCCACCGGGCGGCCCAGGAACTTCTCCACCTGCTTCTGGTACGGCCCGACACTCGTCGTGCACGACGAGGCGGCCTGCGCCGGGGTGCCGAGCGCGACCGCCAGCGGCACCACCATCCCCGCCACCCCCAGGGCCACGCCCGTACGGCGGCGCCATCCCCCAAGTACCCCCACTGCCCGCTCCCTTCGGCTGCCTTGCCCGGTAAGACAGACGACGGCGGCAAGAGGTTGTGCGGAAAATCAGGTCCACAGGACGGCGATGAAGATGTTGGCCGTGGTCAGCAGCCCGACCGCGCCGAGGGCCGCCGATTCGACCTTCTCCTCGTCGCGCTTCACATAGACCAGCCCCAGGATCACGATCAGCAGCGCCAGCTTCACACCGATCTTGATGTTGTTGACGCTGTTGTCGTCGGCCTGGTTGAGCCCCACCAGCGCGGCACCGGTCACCAGCATGGTCAGCGCGCCGTGCAGCATCCCCGGGGTCATCCGCCCCTCGCCCGCGCGCATCGGCTTCAGCTGCGCCAGGAAACCGCCGAGCAGCGCGGCGATGCCGACGATGTGCAGCCCGACGAAAACATTGATGAGGACGTCCATGGTTGGCGAGCGTAGCCCTGCCCATAGCAGCCCCCGGCAACCGGGTGGGCCCAGATCGCCGCTTCGGTCACGGCCGCCCCGCGAGTCATCGGCGGTCGTGCACCGGACGGTCGGTTACGGGCATCAGGGCACCGAAACCGTCCACTCCCGTTCATCGCACCGCCCGTCCGCGCCCGCCCGCCTAGCTTCCTCCCCCAGGTGGCAGTGCGCTTCCCGTTTGCCGAGGGTCCCCGCCTCATGGGCGGGCTGCCACCTGCCCGACCGGGCAAGGACCACGCAGGAAAAGGATGGTGACCCGCCGCCGTGGCGTCGCACAGGAAGCCCAAGCAGCGCTCGCTCACGGGCGGGACCGCCTGGACCGCCGCCATCGCCCTCGCGGGGGCCGCCGCCACCGTCATCGGCGGCACCGGCCACGCCGAGACCCGTCCCACCCCCGCCCAGGTGCGGGCGAAGGTGGACCAGTACCAGCGGGAGGCCGAGGAGGCCAACGAGAAGTACAACGGCGCGAAGGAGAAGGCGGACAAGGCCCGCCAGGCGCTCGACCGGCTGCGCGACGAGGCGGCCCGGGGAACGGCGCGGCTGAACGCCTCGCGCAACGCGCTGGGCGCCTTCGCCACCGCCCAGTACCGCTCCGGCACCGTCGCGCCCACCCTCCAGCTCGCGCTGTCCTCCTCCCCCGAGCAGTTCCTGCGCCGGGCCTCGCTCGCCAACCGTGCGAGCAGCCGCCAGGCCGCCACCGTCGCGGGCCTCTCCCGCCAGTCCCGGACGTTACGCCGGCTGCGCGGCGAGGCGCAGGACCAGCTCGACCGATTGCGCGGCGCTCAGGCGGCGCTCGCGCGCCACAGGGGCGTCGCCCGCAAGAAGCTCGCCGCCGCCAGGGCCCTCCTCGACCGGCTGACCGACGAGCAGCGCCGCCGCTACGCGGCCCGGGAGGCGGCCCAGGAGGCACGGGAGGCCCGGAAGGCACGCGAGGCACTGGAGGCCCAGAACGCACGGCCCGGCGCCGCGTCGTACGCCGCGTCGGGCCGTGCGGCCCGCGCCGTCTCGTACGCGTACGGGGCGCTCGGCAAGCCGTACGTCTGGGGCGCGACCGGCCCGCACGGCTACGACTGCTCGGGGCTGACCCAGGCCGCCTGGCAGGCCGCCGGGGTGGCCCTGCCGCGCACCACCTACACCCAGATCAACGCGGGCCGACGGGTCTCGCGCACCCAGCTCGCCCCCGGTGACCTGGTCTTCTTCTACTCCGGCGTCAGCCATGTCGGCCTCTACATCGGCGGCGGCCTCATGATCCACGCCCCGCGCCCCGGCGCGCCCGTCCGCGTGGCGCCGATCGACCAGATGCCGTTCGCGGGCGCCACCCGCCCCGCGTAGGGGTCCGCGCAGGGGTCCGCGCGGGGGCGGCCGGCGGCCCGCGCGTAGCGTTCTGGCTGATCAGCGTCGAGCCGCGCGCGAAGGAGCCCCGCACCCGTGTCGGACGAAACCGCGGACGAAACCGCCGCCCCGGCCCCCCTTGTCCTGTCCGGCTACGGCCGGGTCGGCCAGGCCTACGCCGAGCACCTGGCCGCGCACGGCGAAGCCCTCGCGCGCCAGTACGGGGTGCGTCCGCGCCCGGCGGCCGTACGGGCCGGCTCGGCCGAGTACCTGCCGCCGGCCGGCGGTACGGACGCCTGGGCGCCCCCGCCGCCCCGGTCCGCGTGGGGCCCGCTGCCGCCGCTGGCCGAGACGCTGGACCGTACGGGGGCCGGGGTGCTGGTCCAGTGCGTGCCCTCCTCCCCCGAGGTGCGCGACCAGGCGGCCGCCGAGGCGCTGCTCGCCCTGCGCCGCGGCGTCCACGTGGTCACCGCCACCAAGAGCCATCTGCTCAGCCACTGGCGGGAGCTGGACCGGGCCGCGGCCGAGGGCGGCAGCCTGATCAGGATCTCGGGCGCCACCGGCGCCGCCCTGCCCGCGGGCGACCTGGCCAGGACCGGTGTGCGCGGCCTCGGCTGCCGTACGATCCGCGCCTGCCCGAACGGCACCGCCACCTTCGTGCTCGACCGCCTCGCGGCCGGTGACTCCCTGGCCGGCGCGGTCGCCGAGGCGCGGCGGCGCGGCATCGCCGAGGCCGACCCCGGCGCCGATCTGTCCGGCTCCGACGCCGCCACGAAGGCGCGGCTGCTGGCGGCCCTGCTGTGGGGCTGGGACGCCTCGGCGGTCCGTACCGAGACCGAGGCGGTGGACGACGGCACGGCGCGGGCCGCGCGGGAGGCCGCCGCCGCGGGGCAGCGGCTGCGCGCGGTCGCGAGCGCGAGCGCCGACGAGCCGCTGCTGGTGCGGGTCCGCCTGGAGCGGACCGCGCCCGGGGACCCGCTGCACGCGCTCGCCGGGCCGGAGAAGGCCGTGGTCTACGGCTGTCCGGACGCGGGTGACATCACGGTGAGCGGCGGCCGCTCCAGCCCGCTCGGCGCGGCGCTCGCCATGGTCAAGGACACGCTGGACGTGGCCGCGCCGCGGCGCCTCGGCTTCGGCTGACAGCGTCCGGGGCCCGGACCCTCTGCTTCGGCTGACGGCGCTCAGGCCCGGGCCCCCCTGAAACCCGCTCAGGCGACGAGGTCCGGGGTGAGCTCGGCGGGGGTCTCGACGCCCAGCAGGGTCATGGTGTGGGCGAGTTCGGCGGTGAGCCGGTCCACGGCCTCCTGGACCCCCGCGGCCCCCTCCGTCGCCAGCCCCCACAGCGCCGGGCGGCCGACGAACACCGCGCGGGCGCCCAGCGCGAGGGCCGCGGCTATGTGCTCACCGCGGCGCACCCCGCTGTCGGCGTAGAGCTCGGCGCCGGTGCCCGCCAGCGCCTCGGCCACCCGGGGCAGTGCGTACGCCGAGGTCACGCTGCGGTCGAGCTGGCGGCCACCGTGGGTGGAGACCACCACGCCCGCGCCCCCGTGGTCCACGACGACCTTGGCGTCGTCCGCCCGCAGCACGCCCTTGACGACGACCGGGAGCCCGCTGATCTCGTGCAGCCAGCCGATCAGGTCCGGCGTCAGATCCAGCTCCATCTGGGCCGCTTCGCGCGGAAGCTCCTGACGGCCCTCCAGATTGACCAGGCGCACGAGCGGATCGAGGTCGGCGGCCCGGTGATTGTCCCCGCGGCGGCCGAGCACCGGCACGTCGACGGTGAACAGCAGGGCGCGGGCGCCGTGGTCGACGGCGCGCCGGACGAGTTCGGCGGTCAGGCCGCGGTCGCGCATCACGTACACCTGGTACCACCAGGGCGCGCCCGAGGCGGCGACGTTCTCGAAGCGGCTGGCGGTCCAGGTCGTCACGCCCACAAGGGACCCGGCGCCGCCCGCGCCCTTGGCCATCTCCTGCTCCCCGTCGGGATGGGCGTACTCCTGACCCGCCATGGGGGCGACGAGCACCGGGGTGGCGACCTCGGTGCCCAGCACCGTCGTACGGGTGGAAACCCCGGACACGCGGCGCAGCATGTGCGGCAGCAGCCGCAGCGCGTCCCAGTCGCGCAGCCCCTCGTCCCGGGTGACGTCACGCCCGGCGCCGGAGGCGTAGTAGGCGTAGGCGTGCGGCGGCAGGCGCCGCTCCGCTTCGGCCTCCCAGGTCTCCCACCACTCGGTTTCCGCTTCCACTACTGGTTCCGCCACTGGTTCCGCCCCCGGTCCCGCTCCTGGTCCGGCAGTGCCCATGGTGTGCGCCTCCCTCCCGGCCCGCGGTCACAAGCCGCGGGCGGCCCAAGCACGTTATGCACAGGAGCCCGGGGCCCGGAAACGTTTCATCCCTTCGCGGCCCTGCGGTAGTAGTCGACCGCGACGGTGACCGTGTAGTCGCCGGAGTCGGTGTCCAGGACCTGGACGACGGCGATGTCGCCCGAGATGCGGTCGCGCAGGCAGAACCACCGCCCGGCGGGCGCCTGGGAGAAGCGCACCTTCTCGCGCAGCGGCCGGCGGGCGACCAACTCGGCGCACCGCTCGGGGGTGACCGGCCGCTCCCCCGCGACCTGGGCCTGGGTGGCGTCCTGGAGCTCGAAGGCGCCGTGGCCGTCGCCACCGCTGTTGGTGCTCAGCATCCAGCGGCCGCCGCCCTTGACGACCTTGCCGGTGTGCAGGTCGATGTAGTGGTCGTAGTCCGGCAGCGTCAGGGTCCGCCCCTTGTACCCGGCCGTGTACCGGGGGCCGCCGCCGTCCTTGCCGCCGTCCTCGCCGCCGCCGGTGGTCAGAGCGACGGCGGTGGCGACCGCGACGGCCGCCACGCCGAGGAGGGCCGCGGCCACGGCGCCGCGCCGGGACCGCCGGGCGCCGCGGCCCCCGGCGGTACGGCCACCACCCACCGAGCCACCACCCGCCGGGCCGCCCCCTAACGAGTCGCCGCCCGCCGAGTCACCACGCCCCGCGGGGGCGCGGCCCAAGGCCCGCTCCAGGGCGGCGTGGGCCCCGGCGATGCGGGGGCCGAGGCCGGCCTCCGGCCAGCCCGACGGCTGCCCGTCGGACTGCCCGCCGGCCTGGCCGGCGCAGGCGTCGATGACCTCGTCCACGGTCGGGCGGTCGGCGGGCCACTTGCGCAGACAGCGGCCGATCAGCACGCTCAACTCCGGGTCGCCGCAGTCCAGGTAGTCCGGGGCCGGCTCGGCGTGGATGACGCGGTACAGCACCTCGCTCGCCGGCCCGTCGCCGAACGGCGGCCGGCCGGTGACCGCGTACGCGAGCAGACAGCCCAGGGCGAAGACGTCGGAGGCGGGGGTGACCGGGCGCCCGTCGGCCTGCTCGGGCGACATGAACCCGATCGTGCCGAGCCGGACGCCGGTGCTGGTCAGCCGGGTGGCGTCGGCCGCGGCGGCGATCCCGAAGTCGATGACCTTCGGCCCGTCGGCGTCCAGCAGGACGTTGCTCGGCTTGAGGTCGCGGTGCACCACCCCGGCCGCGTGGATGGCGTCCAGCGCCTCGGCGACGCCGGCGCCCAGCCGCCGCGCCATCGGCGGCGCCAGCGGGCCGCCGTCCTCGACGGCCTCGCCCAGCGAGGGCCCGGCGATGTACGAGGTGGCCAGCCAGGGCAGTGCGGCGTCCGGGTCGGCGGCCACGACGGCCGGGGTGTACGGGCCCTGGACCCGGCGGGCGGCGGCGACCTCCGCGGCGAAGCGGCGGCGGAAGGTGGTCTCCTCGGCCAGGTCGGCGCGTACGACCTTCACGGCGACCGGCCGACCGGCCCGCGACACCCCCAGATACACCCGCCCCATGCCGCCCGCGCCGAGCCGCCCGACGAGCCGGAACGGACCGATGTGCGCCGGGTCCCCGGCCGCCGGCGCGGCGACCCGGTCCTGACCGTCGGCGCCTCCCGTCCCCCGCGCATGAGCCGGGCCGCCGGACAGCGGCCGGTCGGGTAACGGGCCGTCCGGAACCGGTATCTCCGATCTGCTCATGACCCCCACAGCCTCTCGTCGCCTTCGCCGGGGATTGTTGGTGGCATGTCACCCCCAGTCAACCGGTTCCCCTTCCGGATATGCTGCGGCGAATTTTCGATTTTTCTGTGGAGAAGGCGGGGAACAGCGCGATGCGCATACCTGGTCGGGCAGCCGTGGGCGCCGCTGTGGCAATCGGCGTGATCGGCATGTTCGGGGCACTGACGGGCTGCTCCTCGGACTCCGGCGACGACGGCGAGGGCGGCAAGGGTGGCAAGGGGCCCAAGGCCGGCAAGGGCGGCGTCGAGGTGGCGGCGGCGGGCGGCGAACTCGGCGGCCGGGGCACGGCGTGCGAGCTGCCGGTGCGGTTCAGCCTCGCCAAGTCGTGGAAGCCGGAGGCGGTGAAGGAAGTGGAGGGGGCCGACCCCGAACTGGGCTCCACCCTCCTCTCGCAGGGGCCGGTGACCCTCGTCTGCGAGATCGACGCGAAGCCCGCCGGGCACATCGGCTTTCTGCGCGTGTGGACCGGCGACAAGGGCAAGGCCGCGGCCGGCAGCGAGCCGCGGCAGCTGCTGAAGGCTTTCATGGCCGACGAGAAGGGCGTACGCGACGCCAAGTACAGCGATGTGAAGGCCGGTGACCTGCCCGCCGCGGAGATCAGCTACATCCTCGACGTCCCCGACCTGGACGAGTCCAAGCGGGAGCGGGCGCTCGCGGTGGTGACCCCGAAGGGCGGCGTCGTCCTGCACCTCGGCGGGCTCGACAGCGAGGAGCACGAGGCCATGCTGCCCGCGTACGAGCTGGCCAAGCAGACCATGGCGGGCGCCGGCAGCTGACCGCGCCGCTACACGGGCAGGCCCAGACCGCGGATCAGCTGGGCCAGTTCCGCGCGGTAGATCTTGTCCGGGCGCGGTGTCTGGACGCGCATATGGCCGTAGATCTCCAGTGAGACCAGGCCGTGCAGATGGCCCCAGATGCGCAGCGCGATGGCCACGGCGGCCGGCGGCAGGCCGGGGAACTCCTCGCGTACCTCGGCCGCGAGCCGGGGGTCGAAGTCCGACCACTCGAATTCGGCTTCCGGGTAGAGCTCCTTGGCGTGCGGCCAGGCCCCGGCGGCCAGGCCGGTGAGCCCGGCGCAGACGCGGTGTTCCGCCTCGGGCGCGGCACTGGCCTCGGGCGCCTGGTAGCCGGGGACGGGGTCGCCGTAGATCAGCCGGAAGCCCTCGGGGTTGGTGAGCGCCCAGTCGCGGAAGGCGTTCGCCCAGGCCGCGATGCGGCCGGCCGGGTCGTCGGCGGGACAGGCGTCCCGGGCGGCGTCCACGGCGTCGGCGAGAGAGGTGTACACATCGCTGATCAGCGTGGTGACCAGATCGTCCCGGGTGGCGAAGTAGCCGTAGATGGCGTTGGCCGTCATGCCCATCTCGCGGGCGATGGCCCGCAGGGTGATCGCGTCCGGCCCGCCCGAGGACATCAGCCCGAGCGCGACCTTCTTGATCTCGGCCGTCGTCTCGGCCCGCAGCCTCTCCCGGCGTCCCGTCGTCGTGCCCACGGGAGCACTCTACAGCGTCACAATCCTTGGTTGCCGTATCAAAACTTCACGCCGTATAGTCACCGCACGCCGTATAGATCACGCCGTACCCATCGACCGGATCTACGCCCTGCGGCTCAACTCGCCCGTCGGCATTGGAGATCGTTCTCATGCGCATAGGAATCATCGGCGCCACCGGCAACATCGGACAGCGCGTCGTCACCGAAGCCCTGGGCCGGGGCCATGACGTCATCGCGTTCACCCGCGACGCCTCCCGTATCGAGGAGAACCGCGAAACCCCCGAAAACATGGTGTGGAAGAGCGTCGACGTCCTCGACGCCGACAGCGTGGCGGCCGTCCTGCCCGGGCTTGACGTCCTGATCAGCGGCTTCCAGCCGGGCAACGCCGCCCAGGACATGGCGGACACCGTGCGGCGCTCGATCGCCGATCCGACCGTCTACGCCACGGCCGCCAAGGCGCTGCTGAAGGCCCTGGAGAGCCATCCCCGCACCCGGCTGATCATGATCGGCGGCGCGGGAAGCCTGGAGATCAGGCCGGGCGTCACACGCGCCGACTCCGACGAGGAGCTGTACGAGGCGCTGGACTCGCTCGGCCTGCCGAGGGAGTACGCCGCCGCGGTCCGGGGCCACCGGGACGCGCTGAACGTGCTGCGCACCTCCAACCGGCTGTGGACCTACTTCAGCCCGGCCGAGGAGATCGCCCCCGGCGAGCGCACCGGCCGCTTCCGGCTCGGCGGCGACCAGCCGGTCCTGGACGCCGAGGGGCGCAGCCGCATCTCCATCGAGGACGCCGCCGTCGCGCTGGTCGACGAGGCCGAGCTGCCCCGGTTCGTCCAGCGGAGGTTCACGATCGGCTACTAGCCGCGGGTCAGGGGGTCAGGGGGTCAGACCAGGCGGCGGGCCGTCGCCCAGCGGGTCAGCTCGTGGCGGTTGGAGAGCTGGAGCTTGCGCAGCACCGCCGAGACATGGCTCTCCACCGTCTTCACCGAGATGAACAGCTGCTTGGCGATCTCCTTGTACGCGTAGCCGCGGGCGATCAGCCGCAGCACCTCCCGTTCGCGCTGGGTGAGGCGGTCCAGGTCCTCGTCCACCGGAGGGGCGTCCGTGGAGGCGAAGGCGTCGAGGACGAAGCCGGCGAGGCGGGGCGAGAAGACGGCGTCGCCCTCGGAGACCCGGAAGATCGCGTCGACCAGGTCGGTGCCGGTGATGGTCTTGGTGACATAGCCGCGGGCGCCGCCGCGGATCACCCCGATGACGTCCTCGGCGGCGTCCGAGACCGACAGCGCCAGGAAGCGCACCGGCCGCTCGGCGGCGGCCATCAGCGCGGCGCTGCGGCGCAGCACCTCGACGCCTCCGCCGCCCGGGAGGTGGACGTCGAGGAGGACGACCTCCGGCCGGGTGGCGCCGATCACCGTGACGGCCTGGTCGACGTCGGCCGCCTCCCCGACCACCTCGACGCCCGTACGGGCCGTCTCCCCGATCTCGGCCTGGACGCCGGTCCGGAACATCCGGTGGTCGTCGACGAGGACGACCCGCACCCGGCGCTCCGTCTCCCGCGCCGGCTCGTTCGCCGCCTGGCTCGCCCCGCTCGCGTCGGTCATGTCGTCGTCGCCGCCCTCTCCATCTCCAGCTCCACTACCGTGCCCCCGTCCGGCGCGGACCTCAGCCGCGCCGTACCGCCGTTCCGCCGCATTCTGCCGATGATGGACTCGCGCACGCCCATCCGGTCCTCCGGCACCGCGTCCAGGTCGAAGCCCGGCCCCCGGTCCCGTACGGAGATGAACACCGTGGCCCCCTCGACCTCGGCGAAGACCTGGACGGCCCCGCCGTCGCCACCGTACTTGGCGGCGTTGACCATCGCCTCGCGCGCCGCCTGCAGCTGCGCGGCCAGCTTCTCGTCCAGCGGGCAGTCGCCGACGACCACCACCTCGATCGGCACGCCGTGGTGGTCCTCGACCTCCGCGGCGGCCGCCTTGACCGCCTCCGCCAGCGTGTCCGGCTCCTCGGCCTCGTCCTTGCCCCTGCCCTCCGGCCGGTACAGCCAGGCGCGCAGCTCGCGCTCCTGCGCCCGGGCCAGCCGGGCGACCTCCCGGGGGTCCTCCGCGTTCCGCTGGATCAGGGTCAGGGTGTGCAGCACGGAGTCGTGGACATGGGCGGCGACCTCGGCCCGCTCCTGGGCGCGGATGCGCATCAGGCGCTCCTCGGAGAGGTCCTGGGCCATCCGCACCAGGTACGGGCCGGCGAGCAGCGCGATGCCCACCAGCACCGCGAGCGCGGCCTGCAGCACCGCGCCCAGGTGCTTGGCCGAGCCCTGCAGCACGACGATGCCCGTCACCCCGGCGCCGACCAGCACCACCCCGGCCGCGCCCCGCGCGATCGGCAGCACCTGCTTGCGGCGGCTGAGCTCGACCCACTGGGCGCGCCGGGAGTTGTCGGCCTGGCGCCAGACCAGGGCCACGCCCGCGCCGATGAGCAGCAGCGGCCAGATGTAGGTGTTGGCGCGGCCCAGCTGGAAGTTCTCGACGAACACGCCCATGCCGACCAGCAGCGCGAGCAGCGCGAAGACCTGCCCCTTGTCCGGTTTGCGGGCCAGGATGCGGCGGCCGCCCCCGTCGGCCCGCTCGGACACCGGGCGGGGGGTCTCGACGCCGCCGAAGCCCAGCGGCACCACGAACCAGAACAGCGCGTACACCAGCGCGCCGAAGCCCTCGACCATCAGCAGCGCGACGAACACGAACCGCACCCAGGACACCGGCAGCCCCAGATGACCGGCCAGCCCGCGCGCGACCCCGCCGACCATCCGGCCCTCGGCGCTGCGGTACAGCTTGCGCGGGGGCGGCTCGGCGGGGGGCGCGGCGGCGGTCATGCCCCGATCGTCACACGAACGGCCCCGCCCGGGTATCAGGGTCCCCCCTGATCGTTCCCCGAAGGGCGCCTCAGGGGGAACTGTCCTCGATCTTGAAGCCTTCCTTGACGTTCCGGAAGACCGGCAGGTACGTCTCCCACTCGTCCGCGGGCGCGCTGAGGTAGATCGCGTACGCCTTGCCGCCCTCCTCGCCGAAGCCGAGGTCGATGGCGCGGTACCAGCGCTCCCGCCCCTGGAACTTGAACTCCCAGATCGCCCCGGGCAGGCCCCGGTACTTCGTGTCGTACAGGCGCATCCGCTGGTAGACGGGGTACTCCTGCTTCAGCGCGGTCTCGACCTCCTCGAAGTGCTTCACAGGGTCCGAACCGGCCGAGTCCAGGACGTTGACCATGAGCCTGACCTTCTGGGTGGGGTCCAGGAACCTGACTTCCTGGGTGCCGTCCACCGTGCCCTCCGGGCTGGAGTCGGGCTGCCGCTTCCAGTCGTCCGGTACGGGGAGGGAGACGCCGAACTCCTTCAGCTGCTCCCGGTGGTAGCCGTCGGGAAGCTCCGGGATCTTGTACGTCGGCGACGACGACGCGGTCGTCGTGGGGGTCCCGGAACCCCCTCCGTCGTCGCTGCCCCCGCCGAAATCGACGCCCGCCAGATACAGCCCGGCCGCGACCCCGACCACGGCCACCACGGCCACGGACGCGCTCCACAGCGCCGTACGCCCGCGGCGCCGCCCGCCGCCGCCCGGGGCGGAGTCCGGCGCGCCGGGGCCGGGGGCGGGCGGGAAGCCGGAGCCGTGGATGTGCGTGGGGGCCTGCAGGGGCGGATGCCCGTACACAGGACCGGGCGTGGGGGTGTGGGCGGGGGCAGGCGTGGGGGTGGGTGTCGGGGTGGGGGTGGGCGTCGGGGTGTGCGGGGAGTGGAAGAGGGACGTGGACAGCCGGGTGGTGTCGGATGTCGGGTCCGGCCTGGGCATCGACGTCGTATCGGGAACCCCCGCCGGGCCGCGCAGCGCGCGCTCGGTCTGCTCCGCCGTCGGCCGGTCGTCGGGCTCCTTGGCCAGCAGCCCCTCGATCAGCCCCGTCAGCGGCCCGGCCCGCAGCGGCGGCTCCAGCGGGTCGACGGCGATCGCGTACCCGGTCTCGATCGGTGTGGCCTTGCGGAACGGCGGCCGCCCCTCGATGGCCTGATAGAGCGTCGCGCCCAGCGCCCACAGGTCCGAGGCGGGCCCCGGGGTCCTGCCCCTGATCCGCTCGGGCGCGATGTAGTCGATGGACCCGACGACCTCGCCGGTCTTGGTGAGCGTGGAGGTGCCGGTGGCCATGGCGATGCCGAAGTCGGTGAGCACGACCCGGCCGTCGTCGCCGAGGAGGACGTTGCCGGGTTTGACGTCGCGGTGCAGCACCCCGGCCGCGTGCGCGGCCCGCAGCGCGGCGACCATGCCGCGGCCGATCCGGGCCGCCTCGTCGGGGGTGACGGTCCGGCCGGACTTGAGCAGATCGCCCAGCGTGGCCGAGGGCACGTACTCCATGACGATGCACGGCAGCCCCAAGTCCTCCACCACGTCATGGACGACCACCACATTGGGGTGCGCGATGCGGGCGGCGCTGCGCGCCTCGCGGCGGGTCCGCTCGAAGAGGGTGGCGACCTCCTCCTCGGTGAGGTGGGGTGAGATGTGCAGTTGCTTCAGCGCGACCTGGCGGTCCAGCAGTTCGTCCTGGGCACGCCAGACGGTGCCCATGCCACCGCGGCCGATCTGCTTGACCAGCCGGTACCTCCCCGCGATCAGCCGCCCTTCTTCTGACACTGTGTGCCCCTCCCGCTCCCCCGGCTGTCCATGTCCCCCCGCATATGTTCGATGCGCCACGATAGCCGCCGCCGTCTCAGGGACGATCTCAGGGAAGGGCCAGGGTTGAGACGGATGCCGCCCGGGACCCCGGCTTGTCACCATGGTGGGCATGACCGACGCACCCACTGTCACGGAGCCGGCCCCCGGCGCGCCCGGCTCCGGCGATCCGCGGCCGCAAATGTGGGCGCCGCTGCGCCGCAGCCGCGATCAGAAGATGATCTCGGGCGTGTGCGGGGGGCTCGGCCGGTTCTGCGACGTGGATCCGGTGATCTTCCGGGTGGTGCTGTCGGTGCTCGCCGTCACCGGCGGCCTCGGCCTGATCGTGTACGGCTTCTGCTGGCTGCTGGTCCCGCTGCAGGGCGAGGAGGAGAACGAGGGCCGCAAGCTGCTCTCGGGCCGGGTGGAGGGCCCGGCGCTCACCGCGGTGCTGTGCGCGCTGGTGGGCTGCGGTCTGTTCCTGTCCATGCTCAACGACGGCGGCGTGATCTTCTTCTCCGTCATGCTGTGCCTCGCCGCGGGGGGCCTCGGCTACTGGTCCCACCACCGCCACCTGGCGGAGAGCGGGGGCGTGGTGGACCCGGCGACGGCGCAGGCGGTGGCCGACGCGCCCCCCGAGACCAAGGCCCCGCCGCCGGCCTGGGGCGGCCCGTCCTGGTGGCGGGACCCGATCGTCAAGGACGGCACGACGGGCCCGGTCGGCGCGGACACGGGCTATCTGTGGGGCCCCGACGACGGCTCCGACGGCGCCTCGTACCCCGCCGGGGCCGCGGGGCGGACGGCGTTCCGCAGGGCCCGCAGGGCGCCTGAGGGGACGTCGATCGGCGGCTGGACGTTTCTGCTCGCCCTGGCGGCCGCCGTGGCGGGCGCGGGCGCCTCGTGGGGCTCCCGGCCGCTCGGCACCAGCCTGGAGATCGGGTTCGCGTGCGCGCTGGGCGTCCTCGGGCTCGGCATCGCGGTCAGCTCCCGGTACGGCCGCACCGGCGCGGGCACCCTCGTGCTGGCGGTGGTGACCAGCGCGCTCCTGGCGGCCTCCGCCTGGCTCCCCGAGTCCGTCACCACCGACTGGACGCGCCGCACCTGGACGCCCGCGTCCACGGCCGCCGTGCGCGGCTCGTACGAGCTGGGCGGGGGGGTCGGCGAGCTGAAGCTGGACCGCCTGTCGCTGGAGAAGGGCCAGGTCGTCACCGCGCACGCCGAGGTCGGCGCCGGAAAGCTCGCGGTCACCGTGCCCAAGGACGCGCGGCTCGAGCTGTCCATCCATGTGGGGTTCGGCGACATACGGCTGCCGGGCGAGAAGAGCGACGACATCGACATCAAACCGGGAAGGGACCGGACCGTGACCGTGCCGCCGGCCGACGGGCGCGCCGCGAAGGGCACGCTGCGGCTCGACCTGGAGATCGGACTGGGCAATGTGGAGGTGAGCCGGCCATGACGCGCCACCGTTTCGAACCGGGCAAGCTGATCGCCGGGCTGGTCGTCCTCGGGGCGAGCCTCGCGTACGGCCTGGACGCAGCCGGGGAGTGGGATCTGCCGCCCTTCGCGCCC
Source organism: Streptomyces sp. NPDC007917 (assembly GCF_042959105.1). Classification (NCBI taxonomy): domain Bacteria; kingdom Bacillati; phylum Actinomycetota; class Actinomycetes; order Kitasatosporales; family Streptomycetaceae; genus Streptomyces; species Streptomyces sp. NPDC007917. Next base: position 307,510 of record NZ_JBIBKK010000008.1, on the reverse strand, counting down.
CTGCCCGTCCTCCTCGGCGGGCTGTGCCTGGCGGGGCTCGTCTCGGCGCTCGCCTTCGGCGCCCGGCGCCGCCGCGCCCGCCTTTCCGAGCACGCCGCCCCGCCGCTGGGCGACCTGCCCATGGACGAGCTGCGCCGCAGCTACGACGACATGAACGTGTCTCGGCGCGCTGCGCGCCGAGACTGACCGGGAGGAGACGGCTAGCTGAACAGCTGCGCGCCCTGGCGTCTGCGCCGCTTGGAGATCGCCACGTCCAGCGACAGATAGGGGGTGCCCGCCAGGACCAGCGGCAGCCACGCCATCAGATACGCCAAATCGTTTCCGTAGTAGTACGGGTCCGACTGCCAGCTGACCGTCAGCCACAGGCTCAGCGAGATGAGCGCGCCGCCGAACGCCGCGAGCCGCCCCAGCAGCCCCACGAGCGTGCCAAGGCCGACCGCCAGCTCCCCGAACGCCATGGCGTACCCGAAGCTGGAGGGGTCCTTCAGCGCCTGGTCGATCAGCCACGGCACCGCGGAGCTGTCGCGCGCGTTCCGCATCAGCTCGCCGATCGAGCCGCTGCCGCTGTCGGCCAGGAAGGCCGAGTCCGTCAGCTTGTCGATCCCCGCGTAGATGAACGTCACCCCGAGGAAGATCCGCAGCGGCAGCAGGGCGTACCGCGCGGCGGAGTCCCGCCAGCCGCCGGTGCGCCCGCCGCTCCCGCCTATCCCGCCCACGCCGCCCACACCGCTCACACGGCCCGAGCCGGCTCCGACCGTTCTGTCAGCATGCCTCATGACGCCCGCCTCTCCCGTTGCCTCGTCAACAAAACCTTACGGAGGGAACGGGCAGGCGACTCAGTCCAGAACGTCGATCGGATAGCGGTTTGTCTCCGCCCCCGCCGCGGTGACGACCTGAACCTCCACCCGCCCCGGCTCCACGTCCACCGGCACCGGCACGGTCAGCACGGTGTCGGTCGGGTTGCTGAAGCCCCCGGCGACCGGCACCAGCGGCACCTGGACATGGACCGCCCCGATCCGTACGACCATACGGGCGAGCCGGTCCGGCTCCTGCGCCCCCGGGGGCACGAAGCCACTGCCGCGGATCTCGATGTCGTCCCCGGTGCGGATTGGCGCGTCCCGGTCGAAGCCGCCCTCCTCGGGCCGGACCCGGACCACCGAGAGCACCGTGGGCCGGCCGCCCTCCGTGTACTTCCCCGCCAGGTACATCAGCACCGAGACGGCGGCCAGCAGCACCAGGCCCCAGGGCAGATCGGGCAGCCGCCAGGGCTCCCGGGCGAGCCGCACCGCGGCGAAGACGAGCGCGACCGCGTGCACCACCACGTACTGCGCGTCCGCCAGGCTGCCGCGGCCCGCGTCGTCGGTCAGCAGGTCCGCGGCGCGCGGCCGCAGCGCCCGGACCTTCTGCAGCCGCTGCGACCGCACCCGCGCCGCCACCACGAGCCGGGCCGCGACCGCGGCCAGGCAGCTCAGGGCGGTGACGGTGAGCAGCCCGGCGGCGCCCTGAAGGGCCAGCCCGTCGGCCGTCCGCCGACCCGCTTCCGGGGCGAAGGCCAGCTCGACCGCGAGCATCAGCACCGCGAAGACCGCGAACAGCACCCACGCGGCGGCCACGGCGCGCGAGGTGGACAGCCGGTTGTCCTCTCCGACGAGCGGGGCGAGCGGACCGCCGTCGCCGCGGTGCAGCCGGGCGGCGAGCGTCAGCAGCCCGGCCGCGAGCAGCGCGACGGTCAGCGACGCCGTACGCGCCCCCGACCAGCCCGCGCCGACCGCCGTGGCCAACTGCCCGACCAGCAGCGCCCCGACCGCGCCCCACACCACGAACAGCGTGCGCCGCCGCACCGCACCGCCCCACGCGACGCTCTCGGCGCGGCCGGTGTCCCAGGTCGTCCTGGCCGCCTGCGTCAGCTCGTCCGACACCCACTGCCGGGAGGCCTCGGCGGAGTGCGCGAGCGCCGCCGGGAGACCCTCCCCGGCCGCGAAACGGTCGCGCAGCGCCAAGAAGGCGGCCACCGCGCGCCGGTGCCCGTCCCGGGCGCAGTCGGCGCAGTCACATCCGCTGTGCGTATGGCGCTCTGCCGTCGTGGCGTCTTCCGCCGCTTTCACCGCCACGAGGCGCTCCCGCTCGTCGTTCTCCCGGGTCAGTGGTGCTCTCGTCCCAACTGACATGTCTCGACAGGGGATTGTGCCGTAAGTCGGGGGTCCTCAGCTCAGCAGGTCCGGCTCGCCACGGGTGATCTGCTGGTACAGAGGTTGATAGTTGATCCAGGCGACGAGATCGGTGCCCAGCTGCTCACGGGTCTGCACCGCGTTCCTGTAGTCGATCAGGACCGGTTTGCCCGCGGCCTTCGCGGCCAGCTGCACCTGGCAGGAGCGCTCCATCGCGATGAACCACCAGGCGGCGGCGTCGACCGAGTCCCCGACCGTCAGAAGACCGTGATTGCGCAGGATGACGGCCTTACGGGGGCCGAGCGCCGCCGCGATGGCCCGCCCCTCGGCCTCGTCCACGATCACGCCCGTATAGCGGTCGTAGAGCGCGTGGTCCTCGAAGAAGGCGCAGACGTCCTGGGTGATGGGTTCGAGCAGTTCGCCCAGCGCCGACAGGGCGCGGCCGTGGACCGAGTGGCAGTGCGCGACGGCCACGACCTCCGGCCGCGCCTGATGCACGGACGAGTGAACGACGAACGCCGCCTGGTTGACGTGGTGGCGCCCCTGGACCACCCGGCCCGCCTGGTTGACGAGGATCAGATCGCTGACGGTGATGTGGCGGAAGGACATCCCGAAGGGGTTCACCCAGAAGCAGTCGGTGAACTCCGGGTCCCGCGCCGTGATATGGCCCGAGACCCCCTCCTCGAACCCGTACCGCCCGAAGAGGCGCAGGGCCGCGGCCAGCCGCTCCTTGCGGTGGCGCCGCTCGTCCTCGAGCGAGGTGTGCTGCGGCGGCAGGGTGAAGTGCAACTGATCGGTGGGGATCGGCTCCGGCGTCGGCGGCATCGGCGGCTCACTCCTTGGCGCACTGCGTGCTCTCAGGGCTCGGAGCGGAAGCTACCTGGGGGTATCACAGGACGCCAGAGGCGCGACGGAACGCCGACGCCCATCGGGTGCGGGCGTCGGCGTCGACACGGCTCAGGGGAGTCGGGTCACTCCCACTCGATGGTGCCCGGAGGCTTGCTGGTGATGTCCAGGACCACGCGGTTCACCTCGTCGACCTCGTTGGTGATCCGGGTCGAGATCCGCGACAGCACGTCGTACGGCAGCCGCGACCAGTCCGCGGTCATCGCGTCCTCGGAGGAGACGGGGCGCAGCACGATCGGGTGGCCGTAGGTGCGGCCGTCGCCCTGGACGCCCACCGAGCGCACATCCGCGAGCAGCACCACCGGGCACTGCCAGATGTCCCGGTCCAGGCCCGCGGCGGTCAGCTCCTCGCGCGCGATGGCGTCGGCCTCGCGCAGCAGGTCCAGGCGGTCCTTGGTGACCTCGCCGACGATGCGGATGCCCAGGCCCGGGCCAGGGAAGGGCTGGCGCTGGACGATCTCCTCCGGGAGGCCGAGCTCCTGGCCGACCATCCGCACCTCGTCCTTGAACAGCCGGCGCAGCGGCTCGATCAGCTTGAACTCGAGGTCGTCGGGGAGCCCGCCCACGTTGTGGTGGGACTTGATGTTGGCGGTGCCGGTGCCGCCGCCGGACTCCACCACGTCCGGGTAGAGGGTGCCCTGCACCAGGAACTCCACGGCCTCGCCCGCGGCGCCCGCCTCGGCGACCAGCTCGGCCTGGGCCTGCTCGAAGACCCGGATGAACTCCCGGCCGATGATCTTCCGCTTCTCCTCGGGGTCGGAGACCCCGGCGAGCGCGGCCAGGAAGCGCTCCTCGGCGTCGACGACCTTCAGCTGAACGCCGGTGGCCGCCACGAAGTCCTTCTCGACCTGCTCGGACTCGCCCTTGCGCATCAGGCCGTGGTCCACGTACACGCAGGTCAGCTGGTCGCCGATGGCCCGCTGGACGAGGGCGGCGGCGACGGCGGAGTCCACGCCGCCGGACAGCCCGCAGATCGCCCGCTTGGTGCCGACCTGCTCACGGATGGCGGCGACGGCCTCCTCCACCACATTGGTGGTGGTCCAGCTCGGCTCGATCCCGGCGCCCCGGTAGAGGAAGTGCTCCAGCACCTGCTGGCCGTGGGTGGAGTGCATCACCTCGGGGTGGTGCTGCACGCCGTACAGCTTCTTCTCGTCGTTCTCGAAGGCCGCGACCGGCACCACGTCAGTGGAGGCGGTGACGGTGAAGCCCTCGGGGGCGGCCGAGCAGGCGTCGCCGTGCGACATCCACACGGTCTGCTCGGCCGGGGTGCCCTCGAAGAGCGTGGAGCCGGGCTTGGTGACGGTCAGCGGCGTACGGCCGTACTCGCGGGCCCCGGTGTTGTCGACGGTGCCGCCGAGCGCGGTGGCCATCAGCTGGAAGCCGTAGCACATCCCGAAGACCGGCACCCCGGCCTCGAACAGGGCGCGGTCGACGGTGGGCGCGCCCTCGGCGTACACCGACGACGGGCCACCGGAGAGGATGATCGCCCTCGGCTTCTTGGCGAGCATCTCGGCCACCGGCATCGTGGACGGGACGATCTCGCTGTAGACCCGGGCCTCGCGGACGCGACGGGCGATGAGCTGGGCGTACTGCGCGCCGAAGTCGACGACCAGGACGGTGTCGGGGGCGGCAGCAGGGGACGCTGATGGCACTTCGGCGGCCTTCCGGCGGAGGTTGCGGTGTTTCTGGGGGCTGGACCATCGATTCTAACGGGCTCGCCATCAGTGCTTTTCTGGCGCATTCCGCACTGGCTCTCCGGCGCGCTCCGGGCACTTTCCGTGCGCTTTCCATGCGCTTTCCGTGTACTTTCCTGCGCTTTCCGTGCACTTTCCGGGCTCGCACCCTCACGCGCCGTCACCCGTACGCCGCGTGACCAGGCCGTGAGCCGCTTCGTTGAGCCCGGTGTCCGCGCCAGCCAGGAGCGGCCCGGAAGAAATCCACGCGTGGCTCAGATCCGCCGAAGCGATGAGACGTGCCCCCCTGCGGTGATTCAGGCGGCGCGCGTCGTGGGACCTCGCTTCGGCGAGGCGACCGGTCAGCAGGGGACAGCAGCCCGGTCGCCACCCCAAAGAACGGTCGGTCCCGGGGACGCCTGGGACCGACCGTGTCCGGTCGAAACGGTTGCGCCCGAAGCGCCACATCCACCACGATGCACAGAGGGAAGACGCCCCCGGACCTCCCACCGTCATTGGTCCGACCACGCGGGCGCACGCCCCCCTTGCACTCCGCTTCACCACCGCGCTCCACCCGCAAGCGCGCCGTTCGACAGCGCACCACTCGAAACGCACCACCCCGAAAGACCGGCGGCCTCCAAAGCCAGCGGCGCTCCCCCCGGCGCCGCCCTTCAGCACCGGCGCTGCCCTGACGCCGGTGCTGACCGCCCAGGGCCCCGGGGACAACCGCTCGTTCGGGCGTCCCCGGGGCCCCTCAGGTCCGTGACCATGGCCGGGTTTTTCTGTGACCATTCTGTGAGCAAATCCGAGGGCAACCTTTCGGCCACTTGGCCGGTCATGTACGTGCAAACGCACGGCCAGACCGCGCCCCCACCGCGACGGCCTTCCACTGCGTGCCGCGGGCGACCAGCGGCACGAACGGACCCCGAAGAGGTCTTCATGAAGCTTCGCCGCGCCCTGGCGACCGCCGCAGCGACGGCCGCCATAGCCCCCGCCGCGCTGCTGGCGGCGCCCGCTGCCTTCGCCGACGAGCCGACGGACGAGCCGACCGCCACGGTCACCACGACGCCCGACCCCACGGTGACCACCCCGTCCCCGACCGACCCGACGACCAACCCGCCCACCACCGAGCCGACGGACACCAAGCCGCCGACCACCCCGCCCACGACCGACACCCCGACGGACACCAAGCCGCCGACCGCTCCGCCCACCACCGAGACCCCCTCGACCAAGCCGCCGACCGGTGACCCGACGGACGAGCCGACTCCGGGCGACGACTGCAACGACGACGGCTCGTGGAACGAGGACCCCGACCTCACCACCACCATCACCGGCCTGCCGTCGAAGGTCGTGGCGGGCAGCGGCTTCCACAGCTTCAAGTTCCAGGTCGAGAACGACTCGGACAAGTCCCTCAAGCGCGTGGACTTCGGTGTCTTCGCCGGCACCGCGGACTCCAAGCACCCCGATGGCACCGGCAAGTTCCTGACGCTGCAGTACAAGGACCCGGACACCGGTGCCTGGACGTCGATCTCCACCGACGAGAACGACCCGGGCGCGGGCTACATCGGCTACACCGACGTGCGCGCCCACGAGACCGTCACCCTCGACATGCGGCTGAGCGTCTCCGCCAAGGCCCTCGGCGACGGCTTCGGCTACGCGCTCACCTTCGGCGTCTACACCGACGACGAGGGCAACTGCGTCTACTCGACCGGCGACTACTACGAGTTCGACGTGCTCCCGGCCGGCTCGAAGCCGGGCCACGTCCCGCCGGCCGAGCCCAAGCCGGAGCCGCAGGGCGGCAAGAAGCCCCTGCCCAAGCCCGCGGGCGACACGAAGATCAACCCCAAGGGCACCCTCGCCGAGACGGGCTCCTCCTCCGCGCTGCCGACGATCGCCGTGATCGGTGGCGTCGCGATGGCCGCCGGTGCGGGCGCGGTGTTCGTGGTGCGCCGTCGCCGCGCGGGCGGCGCTGCCGCGTAACGCGTTGACGACGGCGGGCTGACCCGCCGGGCGGCACTGAGGCCGCGACGAAGGGGCCGCCCCGCCCGGGGCGGCCCCTTCGTACGTGACGGGCAGGGGGCCGCGCCGGTGGGACAGCGGTCGACGTGCCGCGCCCCGACGGCGGCTGCGCCCGGTGCCCCGCCGAAGCCGCCCGGGGCGGAGCGCGGCGGCGGGCTCAGCCGTTGACGAAGGTGAGGCTGGTCGCGTCGTAGCGGGTGCCCGCGATCTGCTCGGACGGTGCGGCGGCCTCGATCGCGGCGAGGTCCTCGGCGGACAGCTCGACGTCCAGGGCCGCGAGGTTCTCCTCCAGATACCGCTGCCGCCGGGTGCCGGGGATCGGCACCACGTCATCGCCCTGGTGCTGCACCCAGGCCAGGGCGAGCTGACCGGCGGTGACCCCCTTCGCCTCGGCCAGCTCGTTCAGCTTCGCGACGATCGCCAGGTTCCGTTCGAGGTTGCCGTCGGCGAAACGCGGCTGGGTGCGCCGCATATCGGTCTCCTCCAGCCCGTCGACCGAGGTGTACCGGCCGGTCAGGAAGCCGCGTCCGAGCGGGGAGAACGGGACCAGTCCGATGCCGAGCTCACGGCAGACCGGGGCGATCTCCGCCTCCAGGTCGCGGGTCCACAGCGACCACTCGCTCTGGAGCGCGGCGATCGGGTGCACCGCGTGCGCCCGCCGGATGGTCTGCGCGCCGGCCTCGGACAGCCCGAGGTGGCGGACCTTCCCGGCCCGCACCAGCTCGGCCATCGCGCCGACGGTCTCCTCGATCGGCACCTGGGGATCGACCCGGTGCAGGTAGTAGAGGTCGATGTGGTCGACCCCGAGCCGGCGCAGCGACGCCTCGCACGCCTGCCGCACATAAGCGGCGTCGCCGCGGATCCGGGTGGGCTCGCCCAGGCGGTTGGCGAAGCCGAACTTCGTGGCCAGCACCACCTCGTCACGGCGCCCGGCGATGGCCCGGCCGATCAGCTCCTCGTTGTGGCCGACGCCGTAGAAGTCGGAGGTGTCCAGCAAGGTCACCCCGAGGTCGAGGGCGCGGTGCAGCGTCGCGATCGACTGCTCGTCGTCCGAGACGCCGTAGGCGTGGCTCATGCCCATGCAGCCCAGGCCCTGTGCGGAGACCGCCAGCTCGCCGAGGTGTCGGGTGGGAACGTTGGTCATGCTGCTGTGCCTCCTGGACTCGGAACCGTATGCCCAGAACGCTAGGAGTTGGAGTGCACTCCAAGTCAAACGAGTTTGACGCCATCCGCCAGGATCGGCGCCGCCCTGCAGGGGCAGTCTAGGGTCAGCCCCATGGAACATCGTCAACTCGGCCGCAGCGGCCTGATGGTCAGCGAGATCACGTACGGAAACTGGCTGACCCATGGGGAGTCGGTCGGCAGGGACGCGGCCCTGGCGTGTGTGCGGGCGGCGCTCGACTGCGGTGTCACGACCTTCGACACCGCCGACGTCTACGCCCAAGGCGCCGCGGAGGACCTGCTCGGGGAGGCGCTGGGCGGGGTGCGGCGCTCGTCGGTGGAGATCGCCACCAAGGTGTGCCTGCCGACCGGCGACGGCCCCAACGACCGCGGCCTGTCCCGCAAGCACGTCATGGAGTCCTGCCACGCCTCGCTGCGCCGGCTGGGGACGGACTACGTCGACCTCTACCAGGCCCACCGGTTCGACGAGCGGACGCCGCTGGAGGAGACGCTTGTCGCCTTCGACGACCTGGTGCGGCAGGGCAAGGTGCTGTACGTCGGGGTGTCGGAGTGGACGGCGCCGCAGATCGAGAGCGCGCTGCGGATGGCCGGGGAGTTCGGACTGCGCAGCCGGATCGTGTCGAACCAGCCGCAGTACAACATGCTGTGGCGGGTCATCGAGCCCGAAGTCCTTCCGCTGTGCCTGCGGGAAGGCATCGGCCAACTGGCCTTCCAGCCACTGGCGCAGGGCGTGCTCACGGGGAAGTACCGCCCCGGCCAGGCTCCCCCGGAAGGCTCCCGGGCGACCGCGTCGGGCCGGGGCCCGAGGTTCGTCAGCCGGGTGCTCGGCAGCGGCCTGCTGGAGCGGGTGGCGCAGCTGCGTCCGGTCGCCGAGGAGGCCGGGCTGTCCATGGCCCGGCTCGCGATCGCCTGGGTGCTGCGGCAGCCGGGGGTCTCGGCCACCGTCATCGGCGCCTCGCGGCCCGAGCAGGTGACCGAGAACGCCGCGGCGGCCGGTGTGCGCCTGGAGGACGAGGTGCTGGAGCGCGTCGACAAGGTGCTCGGCGAGATGGTCGATCGCGACCCGTCGAAGACCGCGCGCATGCTGGCGGTCGAGCCCGACTGGCGCGCCGAGCCCAAGGAGCCTGTCGCCGGCTGAGACGCGGGGCCCAGGCAGCTCTATGCGGCCTCAGTTGCGGCCTCCACCCGCTAAGACCAGCTGTCCATCCAGACGTGACAGACCGAGCCCTTGGGGGACACGAGGACACCGACCCTCTTTGCTGTCACCACCCCTGGATTTCGGCGGAACCCGTAGTCTCCCGCTCGGTGGGTCCAGCCGCGCCCCTGGGCGGCGGCTGCCACGGTTGTCCCCCACACTTTCTCCATGGGCAAGCGCGTGAGCTTGTTCTGCTTCGAGAAGGACTTCATCACGGAGCAGGAGGCTTCGAATGTCAAGTACAGTGGATAGCCCTCCAAATCACTGTTGGCCGAGTACTGCACGTGCTGCGCATCTTTCGGAATTTTGATCCGATGGTCGCGCAGCGCCTGTTCAAGGGAGACGTTGACGTCAGCGTTCTGATACTGGTGGGCGAATTTATCGTCGGAGCAACCCGCGATAAGCAGTGTCATGCAACTTGTGGCGGCCAGCAGGGCCGCCGCACGGTGGCGCCTCGACATGTGAGTCAGTTCATCCGATCCGATAAGTCTCATGACCGACCACGTCGAAATCGCGCGCCAGGCCAACGGTGTTGAGATGGGCAAGGTCGTTCTGCGAAAGCTTCACCGGCCCTTTCCCCACATCTCCACGATGAACGCCACCCGCGGGATTTCCAAAGTTGTATCGTTTGTAGATGTCGACCGTCACGGTACCCTTCAGAACGCCGTTGTCGTCCACCACATTGCCCCTTACCCGGTACTGGTAGCCATTGAGGGCGTAGTACCAGTCGCGCACCTGCGCACTGTCACCCCCGTCGAGACTCAAGTGCCGGGACACCTTATCGGATTTCCACCCGCTATCAAATCTCCCGGGCTTTACTTCCTGCCCGACCAACCTTTTCAGCTCCGGTAGATCATCCATCATCTTAAGAGGGTTGATGGTGGCGGCTTCGCCGCTGTTCGAGAGCCAGTGCTGGAACAGATCGGACGCCATTTTGTTGTCCTGCAACGCCATGTAAGGCAGGGCGAGAGTCGAAGCCAACCAGAAAGTCCGGCTGTCGCTGTCCCCGGGCTCCGCGCTTCCCCATGCCGGCCGGTTCAAATCCTCGGCCGGCACCGGCGGATACTCGACGAGATCGTACCGCGCCTCATCCAGCGAATCATACGTGGCATGCCCGGGATTATGCTGATCATTTCCGTGGGACCGGGACAGCGCGATGGCCGTCGCCTGGTCGATCACATTGGCTTCCCAGAGACAGGAGCTGATCTGATCGGCGTACTCCTTCTCCGCTTTCCTGGTCTCCGCGTCTTCGTTGACCGGCTGGCCCGGCGCCGTGCGCATGGACACGGTGACGAGACTCTCACCGGAGTCCGCGATGACTAAGCCTTTCTTGCCGGCCGAATCGATCAGGCGCGAGACCTTCTGCTGTAAGCGGAGCAGTTCCCGGTGTGCGTCATCGAGTACTTGATAGATACTGCTGGCCTCTGCATGCAGGTCGTCGAACTCTTTCGCCGTCTTGTGGATGAATCCGCGAGAGACGGTGGCGTTCACGCCCTTCCAGCGCGCTCGATCGGCCTTCGCCTGCAGTCCGTCCCGGGCGTCCGTGGCCAGGGTTTCGAGGTCCTGCACCGCTTTCTTCCAGTGTCCGACCGCTGTGCCGAGGCTTCCGAGGTCCGCTTCCGCGAGGTCCCTGTAGCCGATCATGACGCCCCCGTTTACTTGAAGTACTTGTTCAAACGCGAAGCCGGCATGGACAGCCCGTCCTTGCCCCGCAGATCGGCGGCAATCTTCGCGTCCTCGTGGGCATGGAGCTTCTTGGTGTAATCCAGGTGGTTGGAGATGTTGGCGCACGCCTGCAGAACCGTCTTGACCTGGACCGACCATGTCGTCAGCGTCTTGTCCAGGGCGGCCGCCATGGCGAATCCCTGCTTTTTCAGCGCGGCTGCCGCCTGTGCGGTGGAGCTGTCCCCGTGCTTGTCGGCCCCCATGCCGGCCAGATCGGCCTTGGCCTTTAACTCCGTGTGGAGGCGAAACGCTTCGGACCCCACGGCTCCCAGGTCGTCCTGATACACCATGATTCCGTCTTCGGGTACTCCACCCCCAGAACTGGCAGAGTCGAGCTGGATCCTCTCGGCCGCCGTCTTCTTCAGTTGCTCCCACTCATGCCAGGTCATGACGCCTCCCCCGTTTCTGGAGTCGCTCCCCCGAGCGCAGGCCGAAGCAATGACCGCAGTTGTCCGCACCTGCCCCCTCTTGCTGTCATGTTCACATATAAATCCCTGGACCCAGCCGCGCGCCAACGAAAATTGGCCAGCTCACGGCCGGGGCGACCTCAGTGGTCGGCGGGCGGCACCTTGGGGACCGGCAGCAGGGGCAGCTTCAGGGCGCCGAAGGCGTCCTCGGGGACGGCGGGGGCCATGGGCGCGACCGGGGACAGGCGCCGATACGGCTCGCCCTGGGGCGGGCGGGGGTCGGGGTCGCCGTTGTTGGGCCACAGGGACATGGCGCGCTCCGCCTGGGCCGTGATGGTCAGGGAGGGGTTGACGCCGAGGTTCGCGGAGACCGCCGCGCCGTCCACGACGTGGATGCCCGGGTGCCCGTAGAGCCGGTGGTACGGGTCGATCACGCCGTGTCCGGGGTCCGTGCCGATCGGGCAGCCGCCGAGGAAGTGGGCGGTGAGCGGGGTGCCCATCAGCTCGCCGACGTTGCTGCCCGGGAAGCCGTTGATGGACTCGGCGAGGTGGCGGGCGGCTTCGGCGCCCTCGGGGATGTGGTCCGGGTTGGGTTCGCCGTGGCCCTGGCGGGCGGTCAGCAGGCCCTTCCCGAGGCCCCTCCGCTTGCGGTAGGTGGTGAGCGAGTTGTCGTGGGTCTGCATGACCAGGCCGATGATGGTGCGCTCCGACCAGCGCCGGGTGGACATCGAGCGCACCGCGAGCGCCGGGTGCCGGAGGTTGGCCGCCAGGAACCGCAGCAGGCGCGGCAGCCGGCCGCTCTCCGGGATCTGCAGGACGGACAGCAGCCCCATCGCGTTGGAGCCCTTGCCGTAGCGGACGGGCTCGATGTGGGTGGTGTCGTCGGGGTGGATGGAGGAGGTGATCGCCACGCCGCGGGTGAAGTCGGCCCGCTCCCGCTCCGGATGGACCTTGCGGTAGCGGCGGTCCGTGGTCTGCGCGCCGACCAGGGCCTCGGAGTTGGTGCGGGTGAGCATGCCGAGCCGGTCCGAGATCCGGGGCAGCAGGCCCTTGTCCCGCATGGTGTGCAGCAGCGTCTGGGTGCCGTACGTCCCGGCGGCGAGTACGACCTGGCGGGCGCGCAGCGCGCGCGGCGGGCCCTTGCGGCGGCGGTCGGTGGGGACGGTGGTGACCCGGTAGCCGCCCCGCTGGTCCTCGCTGACGGCGAGGACGGTCGTCATGGGATGGACGACGGCGCCGGCCCGCTCGGCGAGGTGGAGGTAGTTCTCGTTGAGGGTGTTCTTCGCGCCGTGGCGGCAGCCGGTCATGCACTCGCCGCATTCGGTGCAGGCCCGGCGGGCGGGGCCGGCGCCGCCGAAGTACGGGTCGGGGACCCGCTCGCCCGGTGCCGCCGTCGCCGCGCCGTCCGCGTCGTCGCCGTCCCCGAAGAAGACCCCCACCGGCGCCATGTGGAAGCTCTCGCCCACCCCCATCCGCTCGGCGGCGGCCTTGAGGTGTTCGTCGGAGGGGGTCATGGTCTTGTTCAGGCGCGCCCCGAGCATCCGCCGCGCCTGGTCGTAGTACGGGGCGAGCTCCGCCCGCCAGTCGGTGATGGCGCCCCACTGCGGGTCCCGGAAGAAGGGCTCGGGCGGTACGTAGAGGGTGTTGGCGTAGTTGAGCGAGCCGCCCCCGACCCCGGCGCCCGCCAGCACCATCACCTTGCCCAGGACGTGGATGCGCTGGATGCCGTAGCAGCCGAGGGCGGGGGCCCACAGGTAGTCGCGGAGGTGCCAGGAGTTCTTGGGCAGGGTCTCGGGGGTGAAGCGGCGGCCCGCCTCCAGGACCCCGACGCGGTATCCCTTCTCGGTCAGCCGCAGGGCCGTCACCGAGCCGCCGAAGCCCGAGCCGACGACGATGACGTCGTAGTCGTACGGACCGTCGTACGCGTCCTCGTACGGACCGTCGTACGCGTCGTCCACAGCAGCACCTCCCCTCCCTCGCCGCGCGCGCCGGTCAGCGCAGGCGCAGCGCCTTCATCGCACGCAGGCTGCGGGTCATGAACGCCGCGTACTTCTCGTCCGTCATCCCGAAGGCCGGGCCGAGCGGCAGCAGCCGCTGGTGCGCGACCGTCTGCGCCTCGGTGAACTTGAGGATGCCCTCCGAGCCGTGGCGGCGCCCGAGGCCTGAGTCGCCCATCCCGCCCAGCGGCGCCCGGACGCTGCCGTAGGCCGCGCCGTAGCCCTCGTTGACGTTGACCGTCCCGGCCCGCAGCCGGGCGGCGACCGCGCGGCCGCGCCGCCCGTCCTTCGTCCAGACGCTGGCGTTGAGGCCGTACGGGGTGGCGTTGGCGCGTTCGACCGCCTCGTCCTCGTCGGTGAAGCGGTAGATGGAGACGACCGGACCAAACGTTTCCTCGGCGCACACCGCCATCGGCGGCTCGACGCCGTCGAGGATGGTCGGCTCGTAGAAGTACGGGCCTATGTCGGGCCGGGCGCGTCCGCCGGTGAGCACCTTGGCGCCCTTCTCCCGGGCCTCGTCGACATGGCGGATGACCGTCGCCAGCTGGCGCTCGCCCGCGAGGGAGCCCATCTCGGCCCCGTACGCGAGGGCCGTGCCCAGGCGCATCGCCTTCGTCCGGGCGACGAACCGCTCCAGGAAGGCGTCGGCGACCGATGTGTGGACGTAAAGGCGCTCGATGGACTCGCACAGCTGCCCGGCGGAGGAGAAGCAGGCGCGCACCGAGCCCTCGGCGGCCTTGTCGAGGTCGGCGTCCCGCAGCACCAGCATGGCGTTCTTGCCGCCCAACTCCAGGGAGCAGCCGACCAGCCGGGCCGCCGCGCGCTGGGCGACCTCGCGGCCGGTGCGGGTGGAGCCGGTGAAGGAGACGTAGTCGGCGTCCTGGACCACGGCGGGGCCGACGACCGGGCCCTCGCCGAGGACGATCTGCCACACGCCCTCCGGCAGCCCGGCCTCGATCAGCAGCTCACGGGCCCACAGGGCGGTCAGCGCGGTCTCGGTGTCCGGCTTCATCACGAGGGCGTTGCCCGCCGCGAAGGCGGGGAGCGAGTCGCCGACGGAGAGGGAGAGGGGGTAGTTCCAGGGGGAGATCAGGCCGACCACGCCCTTGGGCTGGCGCAGCTCGGTGACCTTGGTGAGGACGGGTACGGCGCCGGTGTGGCGGCGGGCGCCGAGGTAGGCGGGGGCCTTGCGCCCGTAGTGGCGGGCGGTGAGGCAGACCTCCTGCACCTCCTCGTGGGCGTGCAGCCGGGTCTTGCCCGTCTCCACCTGGATCAGGTCGAGCACCTCGGACTGGCGGCGCATGAGCAGGTCGTGGAAGCGCAGCAGCACGGCGGCGCGCCGACGCACGGGCGTACGGGCCCAGGCCCGCTGCGCCTTGCGTGCCCGCTCGTACGCCTTAGCGACGTCCTCGGGGGTGGACTCGGGCAGTTCGGCCAGGACCTCCCCGGTGAAGGGGGTGTGGCTGGTGGTGCTGGAGCTGCCCACCACGCCGCGCGTGAGCCGGGCGACCAGCTCGGGGGTGACGACATGGGCGGCGGTGCGGGCGCCCGCGGGGGCGGCCGGGTTGCCGTCGGCGGGGGCAGGGGTGGCGGCGCGGGCGGCGTCGGGTGCGGCCTCCCGCGGGGCGTCCTGCGTGGGCTGTTCGCTGTCCTGCGAGTCCGTCATGGGGGCGAGGGTAGGCCCGCCCCGCCCGGTTTGACTACCCGAGGGTAACTCTATTTCGCGGCCGTCTTGAGGTCCTGGATCTCCAGGTGCTTCACGACTTCCTCGTAGAGCTCGTCGCCGCTCTTACGGGCCTCCCCCTTGGCGGGCATGGTCACGATCAGCTGCCACTGCGTCTTGTCGGTGTTGACGTAGATGTGGGTGCGGTCGAGATAGGGGGTGTAGTCGTCGCGGTTGCTGGAGAAGGGGCGGTAGGTGGTGTCCACGTCCGCCGCCGGCTGGCCCTGCTGGGTGGATTCCTTCTGCTTGCTGTGGGCGTCCGCCCACTTGTACTGGGAAGTGCTCTTGCGGTAGGCGATCGTCTTCTTGACCGCGTCCGCGAGCCCGGTGACGTCGTCCTCGCCGTCCTTGACGGCCCGGAGGAGATAGATGGTGAAGACGCCGCTGGGATCCTTGAAGGTGACGGCCTGGTTGTTCTCGTCGCTGTCGTTCAGAACCCGCTTGTAGTCCTCGGGTACGGCCAGCGACGCGTCGACCACCTCGCGCTCGTCCCGGACCGTCCACCCGTCCGGAATGCCGCTGCCCTCGCTCGCGAACGGCTTCATCAGCGTCAGCACCAGCGCGGCGACCACCACGAGCACCACACCGGCCAGGCCCAGCTGCGCCTTGCGGTTCTTGTGCAGGATGGGCGGTACGAAGCGGCTGCCCCCGCGCCGCGCCTCCCCGGCTTCTCCCGCGCCCCCGGCCCCGGCCCCGGTCCCGGCCCCGGTCTGGCCGTAGAGGCTGGTCGCCAGCACCGTCGGCACCGGCTGCGGGGGCCGCGCCACCTCCTCCAGCGCCTGCCGCGCCTCGGCCGCCGACGGCCGCGCCGCCGGGTCCTTGCGCAGCAGCTGCATGGTGAGCGTGCCGAGCGCGCCCGAGCCGCGCGCGGGCGTCTGGGGCTCGGCGGAGAGGATGGCCTGCAGGGTCGCGGGGGCATGCGAGCGGCGGAACGGGGACACGCCCTCGACCGCCGCGTACAGCACGACGCCCAGCGACCACAGGTCCGACTCGGGCCCGGGCCGCTGGCCCAGCACCCGCTCGGGCGCGATGAATTCGGGAGAGCCGACGAACGCGCCGGTCTCCGTCAGCCCCTGCTCCCCCTCGACCTGCGCGATGCCGAAGTCGGTCAGCACCACGCGGTCGTTCCGGCCGAGCAGGACGTTGTCCGGCTTGACGTCGCGGTGCAGCACCCCGGCCTCGTGCGCGGCCGTCAGCGCGCCCAGCACGGCGACGCCGATCCGGGCCGCCTCGCGCGGGGCCAGCGTGCCCTCGGCCAGCCGGTCGGCGAGCGAGTCGCCGCGCACCAGCTCCATCACCAGCCAGGGCCGGCCGTCCTCGACGGCCACGTCGTACACGGAGACCACCGAGGGGTGGTCGATCCGGGCCGCGGCGCGCGCCTCGCGCTGCATCCGCTGGTAGACCTTCTGCCGCTCACTCTCCGGCAGGGTCTCGGGCACCCGCGGCTCCTTGACCGCGACATCGCGGTCGACGACCTGGTCGTGTGCCCTCCAGACCGTGCCCATGCCGCCGTTTCCCAGACGGGAGACGAGGCGGTAGCGGCCGCCGATGACGCGGCCGACGCCGGGGTCCTGGGCGGCGGGCGCGGGCGGCGACGTACGGGGGTCGGGCTGTCCGGGGGCGGGCTGCCGGGGAGCGGACTGCCCGGCGGTGGACGGCTCGGAGGGCCGCTCGGAGGACGACCCGGAGGACGACTCGGAGGACGGCTGCCCGGGAGTGGCCCGGCCGTCGAGCTGCGTCGGCTCGTACACGCCGTGCGGCCGGTCCTGAGCCCCCTGCCGATGCGGCTCCTGGGCCGCGTCGCGAGCCGGCTGCCCGGACGGCACCGGCGCGGGTGGAGGCGGCGCCGGCACGGCCGGAGCCTGCGGTGGCCGCAGCTCGTAGCTGGTGGGCTCGTTCGCCCGTCCCCCGTCGTTCGTCATGGCTCCATCATTACCTGCTCCGTCACACGCCCCGCCACCGGCACCGGGGCGGCTGTGACCGCTCGTGACAAAGCCGTTGCGGTGCTGTTCAGTTCCGGCCGGCGGACTGGGAGAAAGTGTTGACAGCCGTGTCGAAGTGCTGCTTTCCCTCGGATTTCTTCGCGACCGGCGCGGACACCCACACGTCGTACATCCTGCCCGCCTCGTCCCAGGTCAGGTCATAGGTCTGGCGCGAGCCGCCGTCGTCGGCCGAGCCGTTCCAGATGAACGCCCACAGGGCGGCGGGCAGTCCCTTGCGGTCCGTCTCGATGACCTGGCCGCCGCGGTAGCCCGGGTAGTCCTGCGGCCCCCTGGCGTCCGCCTCCCGGCTCAGCCTCAGCGGGCCCTTGGGGTCCTGCTCCTGGACGTGGATACCGATCCGGAACTCCATCCCGGGCGAGTTGTAGTAGACGCGCGGGGGCTTGAATTCGCGGGAGTACCCCTTGGGTACGGCGATCGTGAAGCCCTCCGGGTCATCGACCAGCTCATACCCCTTGGGGACGGCGGCTTTGGAGGAGGTGTTCGAGGGCGTGGGCGACCCCTTCGACGGCTTCTTGCCAGGGTCTGTCGTGGCGCTGGCCGTGCCCTTGCCCCCGCCCCGGCCCTCGTCCGCGGTGTCGCCGTCCTCCCGGTCGAGCGCCAGCGCCGCGACCCCGGCGCCGAGGCCGGCCAGCGCGACCACCGCGACGGCCGCCATCAGCGCCGTACGGCGGCGGGGGCCCCGGCCGCGCGGGACGGGGGCGACGGGGGTGGGGGCCTCCGGAGCCGCGGGGGCCGCCACCGGGGTGGCTCCCCCGTACCCGGCGCCCCCGAACCCGGCTGAGCCATACCCGGCTGACCCGAACCCGGACGCCCCGTGCCCTGCTGCCCCGTGCCCGGACGCGTGGCCGTTCGACACCGGCACGGCGGGCTGCGTCGGCGTGTACTCCAGGGGGATCTCGGGGGTGTCGCCCGGCTCCAGGCACATCCGCAGCATCCGGGCCGCCTGGTCCCCGGTGAGCCGCTGGTCGGGGTCGCGCTGCAACAGCCCCTCGATGACGGGGGCCAGGGCTCCGGCCGCCTCGGGCGCCCGTATCTCGTCGAACACCACCGCGTGCAGCACGCCGCCCAACGAGTCACGGCGGAACGGGGACTCGCCGCTGACCAGCGTGCACAGCAGCACCCCCAGCGACCACAGGTCCGACTCCGGGCCCGTGCGGCGCCCCGACATCCGCTCCGGCGCGGTGTATTCGGGCGAGCCCACGAACGTCCCGGTCTCGGTGATCGTGGCGCTCCCCGTCACCTGCGCGATCCCGAAGTCCGTCAGCACCACCCGCCGGGTGCCCGCCTCCACCAGCACATTGGCGGGCTTGATGTCCCGGTGCAGCACCCCGCGCGCATGCGCCACCCGCAACGCGTCCACCAGCGCGACCCCGACCCGCGCCGCCTCACGCGGCCCGGCCGGCCCCTCGGCTGCCAGCTGATCGGCGAGCGAGCCGCCGTCGACCAACTCCATGACGATCCAGGGGCGTCCGTCCTCCTCCACGACATCGTGCAGGACGATCACATTCGGATGCTTGATCTGCGCCACGGTGCGGGCCTCGCGCAGCGTGCGCTCGTGCTGCTGCTGGATGTCCAGGGCCGACATCCCGTCCAGCCCCTCGTCGAGGTGCAGTTCCTTGACCGCCACATGCCGGCCCAGCAAAGTGTCGACGGCCCGCCACACCGTACCCATGCCGCCGCGCCCCAGCCGTGACACCAGCTGATAGCGCCCGGCCAGCAAGCGATCACTTCCCCCGGAGCTACCCATGCCCCTCATCTTGCCTCACTGCAAAGGGGATCAATGGACGGGCCTGGCCCGCGGCCTCTCAACCAGCTGAGAACGACTCAGCTCAGCAGTCCCGCGATCCGGTCATTGAGCTGGATGACCCAGGCGGGATCGCCCAAGCGCCGACCTCGCAACGAATCTGTCACGGCGCGAGCCTGGGCCCAGCGGCGGGCTCGGTCCGGATCAGCACCGGCGGCATCGGCGAAGATGGCGAGACGACGCAGCAGAGCAGACTTCAGGTCAGCCGCAGCGAGCAGTTCTTGGTGGCGATTACGGAGCAGGGTGATGGCGTCGTAGGCCACGTCGCCCACATACCCCTTCGGGTCGACGGCCAGCCAAGGTTCCCGTTCGGCACGCAGCACGTTGCCGTAGTGCAGGTCGCCGTGAACAAGTGTGTCCAGCTGTTCCGAACCCAGCTCCCGGAAGGTCGCGAGAGCGGCTTCGACCTCGCGCTGAAGCGAGGAGTCGGCCAGATGTGCGGCATCTTTTCGGAGTTCTTCCTCCCATTGACCCATCTGGTCCCGCAGCCTGGGCAGGCCGACCGGCGCCGGAACGGCCAGACGATGTGCGAGTCGGCCGGCGATCGCGACAGCCTCGTCAACGTCGGCGACATCGGCCAGGCTGCCACGTTCGGCCCGCTCCAAAAGCATGGCGAAGGATGTGTCATCGCGCTCGTACAGCGCCACTGCACCTCGCCCTCCCCAGGCGGCGAAGGCGTCCGGTTCGTGGACGTTGCCGGGGTGGGGAAACGATATTTTCAGAACAGCGGATGGCACATCGCTGCAGCGCACGGGAACGACGATGCCGACCTGCCCATGCAGTATCGCCCCTGTTGGGGTGCAATCCCAGCGCTGAAGGAATTCATCGACGAGGCCGGGCAAAGCCGCTATCCAGTCGCGGCCGCGTCTACCCTCCCGAGCTGCTGTCCCTCGCGCAAAAGCCTCGGGTATCTGGATCACCCCAACACCCTAGCGACTTAAAGGAACGCGCGTTCGGCCGGTTGGCCGGGAGGGGCCTTATGGAGACGGAGGAGCGTGGCTGAGAGAGCCCCGGATCACACCCCGGTTCCATGCGCCGCTGGAGCGGGAGTTGACGGCATAGATCTGGCGTAGGCGAGGAAGGCGTGCCAGGCGGTGGCGGTGAAGTGGAGGCGGGGGCCGTCGGGGTTCTTGGAGTCGCGGACGGCTATGCCACGGCTGACCTCGGCGCACTCGACGCAATCACCACCCTGGGCACTGCTGTAGCTGGACTTCGTCCAGGTCGCGTCGCCAAGGGGAGTGCACTCGACGCAATCACCGCCTTGGCCGCTGCTGTAACTGGACTTGCGCCACGTGCTGCTCATAGCTCCTCCAAGAGTGAGGCGATCAGCTTCCACGACTCCTCCGCCGAGAGCGCGGCGGTGCGCAGAAGATCGTAACGGAATCCCGCCCGCTCGAACTCCTTTGGATGCGCCAGGACTTGGGCGGTCCCCACACCTTCGCTGTACACCAAGTTCGCACCTTCGTCCATGGTCAGGAGGTTGAACGAGCCGTCCAGCGAGGCCGGAAAGCCCGCACGGAACGGGAGAACCTGGATGACCATCTTCGGGTCGTAGCGGTAGTCCAACAAGCGCTGAAGTTGGACCCGCATGACCTCGTCGTCTTCGGGGCGTCGGCGCAGCACCGCCTCGTCCAACACTGCCCAGATCTTGGGCGCCTCCGGCCGCTGGAGGATGCGCTGTCGCTCCATCCGGGCCGCCACCATGGCATCCAGATCTTCGTGGCGGCTCGTACACATCACCGCGCGGGCGTAGGCCTCAGTCTGCAGAAGGCCGTAAATGGTCTGCGCCTGGTACGTGCGGATCGCCCTCGCCCCCGCCTCGAAGTCCACGTAGTGACGGAACGAATGCGGCAGCACGAACCGGCTCACCAGCGGCCACAGCCGCACGAAGAACCCACCCGTCCCGAACACCTCGTCGCAGCGCTCCGCGAACTCCAGCGTCGGGTACCGCTTCGCCGCCTCGATGTACCCGACGAGCGCCCCGGAGCAGTACAGCGCCTTGCCGAGGTCCTGCTGGGACATGCCCGCCTTCTCGCGCTCCAGGCGCACCTCCGAGCCGAAGAAGGCCAGCGGGGACCGGGACGGGTCGAGGTCGTTGGGATTCGGCACGGCTACCCCCTCACACAACAGTCGCTGCGGTCAGCGACCAACTCATTGCCGAGCGTAATCGACGTCACTGACATTGGACTCGTGAATGACGCAAATGACCCTGGACTTCACATCAGCCGCATGCCTCTCCCCCACGCGCCCAAGGCAGCGGCCACCGCCCGGCGCCATGTCCGCGACGTCCTGGACGCGTGGTGTGTGGACGGCGAGTTGACCGAGTGCATCGAGGTGGTGGCCAGCGAGCTCGTCAGCAACGCGGTGCGGCACGCCGGGCAGACCCATGGCCTGATCGCCCTGACGATGCTGCGCAGCGCGAAGCAACTACGGCTGGAAGTGGACGACCCGGACCGTCGGCCGCCGGTCTGGCCCGTCGGGCCCGTGCCCGACAGCCAGGAGCGGGGGCGGGGACTGATGATCGTGGCGGCGCTCAGCAAGGACTGGGGGCATCACGCCAGGCCGTTGCGGGGGAAGGTGGTATGGGCTGAGTTCGCCGTGCCGTAACGCTCATGGGAGTCCGCAACCAGCCCAGCACGCAACTGCTTCAAGGGGGCATCCGTGGATCTTGATTCGGTGATTATCGCGGTGGCAGGTGTAGCCGGAACCCTAGGAGGGTCGCTTCTCACCCAGCGGGCCTCCGAACGGGCAAAGCGCCGGGAGATAGACCTGATTCGTGACCACGAGGAGCTTCGCGAGAACCTGCTCAGCCGACGCACCTGCTACGTGGAGCTCAATCGGGACGCACGTCAGTTCACCACGGCGCTCAACCGTCATCTGCATGTCATGCGGGAACGCGGTGTCGAGGAAGCGGACAAGGAGGCACTCGAGGAAGCCAAGGGCGCCCACCGCGATCGATACTCCGAAGCGCAGATGATCGCACCCGACGAGGTGCTCGCATGCGCACGTACGGTCAATCAAGCCCTGAACAGGGTCTATGGCCAGGTCAAGCGCCTGGAGCGAGGAGAGCCCCAGGAAGGGGAAACCATGGCCACCGCCATCCGTGGCCAGAGGGAGATCTGGGACCTGATCCGGGCCATGAGGACCGCCATGCGCCGCGATCTCGGGGTGCCACCCACTGAGTGACAAGGCTCGAACAACACCATGAGCACCCGACTGTGCCCGTGCCCCGCGAGGCCATACCTGCCAGGAGATGACAGGTACGGCCCCTACGGTCAGCCCCCATGAGCGACCTTCTCCCCCGTATCAGCCCCGCCCAGCGCCGCGCCCGCCTCGGGCGGCGGCATCTGCTGGCCCCGTCCGCGCGGGCGGCGCGTGTCGAAGCCGTGGCGGACGCGGTCGTCGGGCTGCACGCGACCGATCCGGCCACCGTGTATCTGTCGGCGTGCGCGCGGCTGCGGAAGCCGGGGGCCGGGGAGGTGGACCGGGCACTGTACGAGGACGTGTCGCTGGTCAAGCTGTTGAGCATGCGGCGCACGATCTTCGCCGTGACGACGGAACTCGCGCCGGTCGTCGGCTCGTCGACCGCGCGGGCGATCGCGGTACGGGAGCGGGCCACGCTGCTGAAGCATCTGCGGGAGCGCGCCGAGGAGCACTGGGACGAGGCGCGGCTCGCCGAGGTGGAGCAGGCCGTGCTGGCGTCCGTGGCCGCGCGGGGCGAGGCGACGACCGCCGAGGTGGCCGAGGACGTGCCCGCGCTGCGCGAGCGGATCGTGATGGCGCCCGGCAAGCCGTACGCGGCCCGGCAGACCGTCGGCAGCCGGCTGCTTCGGCTGCTCGCCTCCGACGGACATCTGCGCCGCTGCCGCCCGCGTGGCTCCTGGACCAGCAGCCTCTACCCGTGGGCCCTCGTCCCGCCGCTCCCCGACCTGCCCGTCCGCGAGGCGAAGGCCGAACTGGCCCGCCGCTGGCTGGCCGCGTACGGCCCCGCCACCGAGGCCGACGTGAAGTGGTGGACGGGCTGGACGGTGACCGACACCCGGCGGGCGCTGGCCGACATCGGCGCGCAGGGCGTGGCGCTGGCGGAGGGGCCGGGGTACGTGGTGGCCGGGGACGCCGAGCCGTTGGCGGACGGGTCGCCGGTGGCGGACGACGAGCCCTGGGCCGCGCTGCTGCCCGGCCTCGACCCGACCGCCATGGGCTGGCAGGCCCGCGGCTGGTATCTCGACCCGGACCATGTGAAGCCGCTTTTCGACGGCAGCGGCAACATCGGCCCCACAGTGTGGTGGAACGGCCGCGTCGTCGGCGGCTGGGCCCAGCGCGCGAGCGGCGAGGTGGTCTGGCGCGCGCTGAGCGACGTGGGCCGGGAGGCGGCGGCCGCCGTGGAGGCGGAGGCGGCGCGGCTGAGCGGGTGGCTGGGGGAGGTCCGGGTCACGCCCCGGTTCCGTACGCCGCTGGAGCGGGAGTTGGCCTCGTAACCGCGTGCGCGCTGCCTCAGTCCGTTGTCCCGGCCGCCAGCTCACACGCGCGCGCGTACTCCCGCACCAGCGGGCGGCGGTCGTCGGCGCGCCAGGCCAGGGCGAAGCGGCTGGGCGAGATGCCCCTCACCGCACGGGTGACGACTCCGCCGAGGGTGATCAGCGGGGCGTTCCCGGCCGCCAGCAGGACCACGCCGAGACCCGCGACGAGCGCCTCGTACGTCTCCTCGGTGCTCGCCACCTCCGCGCCGATGCGTGCCGGCTTCCCGCCGCGGGCATCGGTGGCGAGCCAGTAGTCCCGCAGGAGCCCCGCGCTGTCGGGCAGAGCGAGGAACGGCTCGTCCAGCAGGTCGGTGAAGTCGATGATCTCCCTGTCGGCGAGCGGATGCGTGTCGGCCATGGCGACCAGGCGGGGTTCCTCGGCGACCACCACCCACTCGTAGCGGTCCGGATCGGGCAGCGGTAGCCAGACGAACGCCGCGTCACACGTGCCGTCGGCGAGCCCGGCGGTCGAGTCCTGCCAGGGGACCTGGCGGAGTGTGAGGCGGGCGTCGGGGCGCGCGGCGGTGAAGCGGGAGCGGATCGCCGGCAGCACGCCCCCGCGCCCCGGGCTGGTGCTCATCCCCACGACGAGACGGCCCGCCTGGTCGGCCATGACCCGGGCGACCGTCTCCTGGGCCGCCTCCCACTCGGCGAGAACGCGCTGAGCGTGCGGCAGCAGCACCGCACCGACCGCGCTCAGCCGCACGTCGCGCCGGTCGCGCTCGAACAACGCGGCCCCCACCTGTTTCTCCAGCATCCTGATCTGCTTGCTCAGCGCGGGCTGTGAGACGTACAGCCGCTCGGCCGCGCGCGTGAAGTGCAGTTCCTCGGCCACTGCGGCGAAGTACCTCAGATCCCGCCCATGAACGTCCATAACCATCGGCTATCACGGCAGGTCTTGGACGCACAAGCCGTGTGCCTCGCAAGGTGGTGCCCACACGGACCGCCGAGAGCGGCGGATCACCCGGCACAAGGAGAAGAACATGAACAAGGTGTGGCTGGTCACCGGGGCGAGCAGCGGATTCGGCCGGGCGATCACCGAAGCGGCGGTGGCCGCGGGGGACATCGTGGTCGCCGCCGCCCGCCGTACCGCGCTGCTCGACGACCTGGTCGCCGCGCACCCGGACCAGGTCGAGGCGCTACCGCTGGACGTCACCGACATCGCGGGCGTCCAGGCCGCGGTCGACGGCGTGGCAGCCCGGCACGGCCGAATCGACGTCCTGGTCAACAACGCCGGACGGGGCATGGTGGGGGCGGTCGAGGAGACCACCGACGCGGAGCTGCGGGACCTGATGGACCTGCACTTCTTCGGCCCGGCCGCGCTCACCCGGGCCGCGCTGCCGCACATGCGCCGCCGGGGCTCGGGCGCCGTCGTGCAACTGACCAGCATGGGTGGACGGTTCGCCCTCGCCGGGGTCGGCGCCTACTGCGCCACCAAGTTCGCCCTGGAGGGGCTTTCCGAGGCCTTGGCCGCCGAGGTCGCCCCGCACGGCATCCGGGTGCTGATCGTTGAGCCCGGAGCGTTCCGTACCGGCTTCGCCGACGCCGCGGCGCTGCGGCCCACCCCGGCCCTGGACGCCTACCAGGAGACCGTGGGCCCCGTCCTTTCCGGGCTGCCGGGCGGCAGCGGCCGGGAACCCGGGGACCCGGCCAAGGCCGCGGCCGCCATCCTCGCCGCTCTGGACGCCGACGAACCGCCGCTGCGTCTGCCGCTCGGCAACGACGCCGCCGACGCGATCGGCGACCACCTCGACCGTGCCCGCACCGAACTCCGCTCCTGGGAAAAGCTCATCCGCTCCACCGACTTCGCCGACTGACACCTTCTCCGACGGAGCGTCCTGATGACATCCCTGCTCAAGTCCTCTCCTGGCTCCGGGGCCGCGGTCGCGGCACCGGAGGCGGCCCGGGGCGGATCCCGGACGGTGCTCGGTGCCGCCCTGATGCTCTCCGCGGGCGCCCTGTCCGACCGCACCGGGGCCCGGCAGGCGTACGGCGGGCGCGACGCTGATGCTGCCACGGGACAGGCGGTACGGGGGATAACCCCCTCCCCCGGGTCCCCCGATCGGTGGACGGCAGGTTCAACCTGACACCTCTGTCCGCCAACCGCCCTGGTCAACAAGGCTTTCCCGTATGAATTCACTCACTGTGCGCGCGGCCCGCTGGAGCGCGCTCCACCCCTGGCGAGCGGTCGTCGGATGGCTGGTGTTCGTGGCGCTGTGCCTGGTCGTCGGCGGGGCCGTCGGCACCAACAGCGCCAAGACGGCGGACTACCGCGTCGGCGAGGCGGGCCGGGCCGAGGCCATGGCGGCCGAGGGACATCTGGAGCGCCGCTCCACCGAGCAGGTGCTGATCTCCGCCCGTTCCGGCGCCCTCGACAGCCGGACCGACAAGCGGGCCGCCGAAGCGGCCGCGCGGGACCTCACGGCGCGGATGAAGCAACTGCCCGAGGTCGCGGGCGTGGCCGCGCCGCTGTGGTCACGCGACGGCCGGATCCTCATGGTCGAGGTGGCCATCAAGGGCGAGGAACTGGACGCGGACGCCAAGGTCGGCGCGCTGGTCGCGCAGACGGCCGCCGTCCAGAAGTCCCACCCCCGGCTGCTCCTCGAGGAGACCGGATCCCCCTCCACCAGCAAGGGCGTCGATCAGCAGCGGAACGACGACCTGGCGCTGTCCGAGAAGATCACGCTTCCGGTCACGCTGATCACACTGCTGATCGCCTTCGGCTCGGTCGTCATGGCGACGGTGCCGCTGCTGCTCGCCCTGTCATCGATCGCGGCGGCGATCGGCCTGTCGATGGTGGTCTCGCACCTGTCCCCCGACGTCGGGGTCGGCACGAACGTCATCCTGATGATCGGCCTCGCGGTCGGCGTCGACTACACGCTCTTCTACCTCAAGCGGGAGCGCGAGGAGCGGGCACGCTGCGGCGGCCGGCTGAGCACCGAGGCGCTGGTGGAGCTGGCGGCGGCCACCTCGGGCCGTGCGGTGGTGGTGTCGGGGCTCGCGGTCGTCGCCTCCACCGCGACGCTCTACCTGGCCTCCGACGTGATCTTCTCCTCGCTCGCCACCGGCACCATCGTGGTCGTCCTGGTCGCCGTGGCCAGCTCCCTGACGGCGCTGCCCGCGCTGCTGGTCGTGCTGGGGAAGCGGGCGGAACGCAAGGCGCGGCGCCGGGCGGAGCGCGGCAAGCCGGCCCGGCGGACGCGCCGGGAGGGCGGCGGCCGGATCTGGGCGGCGCTGCTGCGGCCCGCCGCCCGGCACCCCCTCGCCACGCTCTGCGTCTCGGTCCTCGCCCTGCTCGCCCTCGCCGTTCCGCTGAGCGAACTGAAGATCACGGAGATGAGCCGGGACACCCACTCCCGCGCCATCCCCGCCATGCGGGTGTACGACCGCCTCAACGAGGCGTTCCCCGACCGGAGGGTCACCCACGACGTCGTCGTACGCGCCGACGCCTCACGCGCCCGCGAGGTCACCGGGGCGCTGCGCGACCTCGCCGAGCTGGCCGACCGCGATCCGCTGTTCGCTGACGGCTCGCTGATCAGGACATCGGCCGACCACCGGGTCAGCGTGCTGCGGCTGAAGGTGCCGTACCTCGGCAACTCCCCTGAGGCCAAGGCCTCCCTGGACCACCTGCGCCAGGACTATCTGCCCGCCACCGTCGGCCGGATCGCGGGCGCGGAGTACGGCGTCAGCGGCGACGTCGCCCGCTACGCCGACTATCCCGCCCACCAGAACGCCAAACTGCCCCTGGTGATCGGCGCGCTGCTGCTGGTGACGTTCGTGATGACGGTGTACGCCTTCCGTTCCGTGGTGCTCGGCCTGATCGGTGTCGTCCTGAACCTGCTGTCGGCCGCGGCGGCGCTCGGGCTGCTCGTCCTCGTCTTCCAGGGCACCTGGGCCGAGGGGCTGCTGGACTTCCACTCCACCGGTTCGATCGGGTCGCGCGTCCCGCTCTTCCTCTTCGTGATCCTCTTCGGGCTCTCCATGGACTACCAGGTCTTCGTGGTCAGCCGGATCAGGGAGGCCGCGCTCGCCGGCGTCCCCACGCGCCAGGCGGTGCTGGACGGGCTCCGCACCTCGGCGGGCGTGGTCACCAGCGCCGCGGTCGTGATGACCACCGTGTTCGTGAGCTTCGTCTTCCTGCACATCATCGAGATGAAGCAGATCGGTTTCGTGCTGGCGGCGGCCGTGCTGCTCGACGCCTTCATCGTGCGGATCATGGTCCTGCCCTCGGCCCTGCTCCTGCTCGGCGAGGCGACCTGGTGGCCGTCGCGGCCAAAGGGGAAGGCCGCGCCCGTACCGGGGCCCGCGGCCCAGGGGCAGCCGGTGGTCGACGTACGTTGATCGGTATGACTGCTCTTGCCGGGCCCTCCGCCGACGCCTTCTGGACCGCGTCGCTGCGCCGCTGGAACGCGGTGTGCTGGGTGCTGTTCGCCGCGATGGCCGTCGGGCTCGCCACGATGGACCGGCCCGGCGGGAGCAGGTACGGGGCGCTCGCGCTGCTGGGCTGCGTGGTGCTGTGCTACGCGCTCCTCGACCGCTTCCCCGGCAATCCCGTCGTACGGCCGCACGTCTATCTGTCCGTGCTGGTGCTCGCCCTCGGCGGGCTGGCGTATCTGCGCAGCAGCTACGCGGCGCTGTTCATGGTGACGCTGCCGCACTACTGGATGTTCGGGCGGACCCCCAGGGCCTCCATGGGGTTCCTGGGCCTTGCGACCGCCGCGACGCTGGCGGGGAGCTGGTCCCGGCAGGGCTGGTCGCTGGAGTTCTTCAGCGAGACGGTGGTGTCCACCCTGATCGTCGTGGCCGTGGGGGTGCTGATCGGGCTGTGGGCCCACTCGGTGGTCGCCCAGAGCACCGAACGGGCCCGGCTGATCGTCGAGTTGGAGCGGACCCAGGCGGAGCTGTCCGAGGCGCACCAGCGTCAGGGCGCGGCCGACGAGAGAGAGCGGATGGCACGGGACATCCACGACACCCTCGCGCAGGGGTTCGCGTCGATCGTCGTGCTCGCGGAGGCGGCCCGGGCCGGTCTCGCCGCCGATCCGGCGCGCAGCGCCCAGCAGCTGCGCTCGATCGAGTCGACGGCGCGCGAGAACCTGGCCGAGGCGCGGGAGCTGGTGGGCTCGGCGCAGCGGCAGGACGGTTCGCAGGCCGGCTCCGTGGCGCAGACGCTGCGCCGCATCCTCGACCGCTTCGCGGAGGACACGGGCCTCACGGTGGCCGCCGACCTGGCGGACGTCGGCTGCGACCAGCAGACCCGGATCGCGCTGCTGCGCTGCACCCAGGAGTCCCTGGCCAACGTCCGCAAACACGCGCGGGCGTCCACGGTCGGGGTGATCCTGGCCCGCCGGCCGTACGGGGTGGAGCTGGAGGTCACCGACGACGGCACCGGTTTCGTCCCGGAGGAGTCGGCGGGCTTCGGGCTCGACGGGATGCGGAAACGCCTGGCGGAACTGGGCGGCCGGCTGACGGTCACCAGCTCGGTCGGCGACGGCACGCGGATCCTGGCGATGATTCCGCTGGAGACGCAGAGTGAAGCGCGCGAGGGGATCGGATGACCTGCGAACAAGTCCGGGTGATCGTGGTGGACGACCACACCGTGATGCGGGCGGGCGTGGTCGCCCTGCTCACCGGTGAGGACGGCATCGAGATCGTCGGGGAGGCGGGGGACGGCAGGGCGGCCCTCGAACTCGTCGAGCGGTACGACCCCGATGTCGCGCTCGTCGACCTGCGGATGCCGGTGCTCGACGGGGTGGGGGCGACCGCCGAGATCGTCGCCCGGCACCCGCGCACCCGGGTCCTGATCCTGACGACGTACGACACCGACCAGGACATCGAGCGCGGCGTGGAGGCCGGCGCCATCGGCTATCTCCTCAAGGACACCACCCGCGAACAGCTCGCCGACGCGATCCGTTCGGCGTCGCGCGGCGAGACCGTCCTCGCGCCCCGGGTGGCCGAGAAGCTGATCGCGCGCATGCGCCGCCCGGTCCAGGACCCGCTGACCGCACGCGAGACCGACGTACTCAACGCGGTGGCCGACGGCCTGACCAACGCCGAGATCGGCAGACGCCTCGTCATCACGGAGGCCACGGTCAAGACCCATCTCCTGCGCCTGTTCGCC
The DNA here is from genome assembly GCF_042959105.1 of Streptomyces sp. NPDC007917. NCBI lineage: Bacteria > Bacillati > Actinomycetota > Actinomycetes > Kitasatosporales > Streptomycetaceae > Streptomyces > Streptomyces sp. NPDC007917. The sequence goes on along the minus strand of NZ_JBIBKK010000008.1, from coordinate 278,070 downwards.
AAGCTCGACGTGAACGACCGGACGCGCGCGGTGGTGGTCGCCCTGGAGCGGGGGCTGCTGCGGCGGCCCTAGGCCCTGTCCGCCGGGCGGGCTGTCGGACCCTTCTGTGACCATGGACCGGATTCCCCAAGTCCCCTGCTGTGGAAGGCCAGATGTCCACCGATCTGTACGGCATCCGTGTCCTCGACGTCGCGCCCGACGAGTCGCGCGTGCGGTTCCGCGTCTTCGTCGTGTACTACGACACCGGAAGCCGGACCCACGCGCCGCTGCCCGACGATCCGAGCTTCTTCTTCTCGCTGCTGTGGGAGGCGGCGCAGCGCCTGCCGATCGCCTCGCTCCACCCGCTGCGGATGGTCCCCGTCGACGAGATCCTGGACTCCGAGTGGGTCGCCGCCCACACCCACCGGTTCGTCCGGCGGGTCGAGCGGATCGCCACCCGCAACCACCCCGTGGCCGAGGCGGATTGGCAGCGCCTCCACGACTTCTACTACGAGCGTGACGGCCGCTGGAAGGACGAGGACCTGCTCGCGCAGGCCGACTACGACGTCGAGGTCACCGACGCGCGCTGGCTGGGGTCGCTGAGCGCCGGCCACGGCTGGGCGAGCACCTTCTACGCGATCACGGCCGACCAGGTGCTGGAGGAGGACGCCCCCACGGTGCTGGACCTGCGGCGTCCCGCGGTGACACTCGACCCGTTCCCTGACGAGGACAGCGACGAGGGCACCCCCAGCGACCTGGCCTTCTCGGACGACGGACGGTATCTCGCGGTCACCAGCCAGGCGTGCGAACTGGTGGTGTTCCGGACCGACGACTGGAGCGAGCACGTCCGCGTCCCCTTCAGCGCCCTGTGGGGGCAGGACATCCAGTGGGTGCCCGGCACCCACCAGATCACCAAGCGCGTCCGATGGGGCGGCGGCGATATGGACGACGACGCCGCGACCCGCGCCTACGACGTCGACAGCGGCGCCGAGGTGGACGTCCCTCCGCAGCCCCGAGAGGTCCGCTCGCGCACCGGCCGCTACCGGGCCGACGTCGGCTTCGGCCGCTACCGCGCCGACGGCGGCTACGGCGGCTTCACCGGTTACGGCGCCTGGGTCGACGTACTGTGCTCGTCCGGCGCATCGCCCCGTCGACTGCACCTTCCGAGGGGGAAGGCGCGGGCCGGAAGCGTCTCCTTCACCGGCGACGAGACCCGGATGTTCGTCGGCCAGGGGAGCGATGTGCACATCCTGGATCCGGAGACCGGCCGCGTCCTCACCACGCTCACCGGAATCCGGTCCGACGCGATCGTCCGGCCGGACGGGGCCTATCTGGTGGCCGGCGGCGGGAAGGGCCCGTCCGCCGACGAGTTCGAGGCGGACGAGCGGATCGATCTGTGGCGGGTCCGTGACGGCGCGCTGCTCATGCGGTGCCGGACCGGCGGCGAGTCCCTCCCCGCCCTGGCCTGGTCTCCGGACGGCAGCATGCTCGCGGTCTCCGTCATCACCGGCTCCCAGGGGTACGGAGGCGAGTTCCGGATCTACCGCGCCGGGGCGCCCGTCGAGCCCCCGGAAGAGGTGCGTCTCACGGTCGGGGAACTGCGCGAGCTCGCCAAGGACGCCCGGGGCACGGACGACGCCCTCTTCCTGTACGACCAGCTGATCGAGCGCGAAGAGGACCCCGCGGCCGTCGGCATGGCGTACCGGAAGAAGGCCGACCTGCTGCTGGAGCGGCGGCGCGACCCGCGCGGCGCCGCCGAGGCGTACCGGCGGGCGATCGAGACCGGCGGGGCGACGAACGCCATGCGTGCCGCCTACTCCCTCGCCTCGGTGCTGAACGGCCTGCATGACTTCGACGGTGCCGTGGAGGCCGCCCGGACGGCCCACCGCATCGCCGCCGGGCGCGATCTGAGCCAGAAGAAGAACCGGACGTCGCTGGCCGAGATGGTGATGCGCCTCGCCGATGTGCTGCGCACGCGCGGCGGCGACGGCGACTACGAGGAAGCCCGCGCCGCCTATCAGCAGGCCCTGGACCTCGGTGTCAAAGAGCCCGCCCGGGCGATTGTCGGCCTCGGCTGGACGGCACTCAACCAGGGCGACGAGGAGACCGCCGAGTCGTATCTGCTGCGCGCGGTGGAGCCGGCCGGAAGCGAACTCACCACGCGGGGCTACGCCGCCATGCTGCTGGGCCGTATCGCCAAGGAGCGCCGCGATCTGCCCGCCGCCCTGAAGTGGTACCAGAAGGCGTTCAAGGCCGACAGCATCCACCGGCCGCTGGCCACCGGCCATCTCGGCGAGCTGCACTACTGGCTGGGCGACCGCGACGGCGCCCGCACCTGGTACGAGCGGCTGCTGAAGGCCACTCAGGAGCCCGAGCTGGTCGCGGAGGGCGCCTTCAGGCTCGGTGAGATGGCCGCCGAGGACGGCGACGGCGGGCGTGCGCGCGAGTTCCTGGAGCGGGCCGCCGCGACCGGAAGCGCGGAGTTCGCCGAGCGGGCCCGGGAGCTGCTGCGCGGGCTGCCGGCGGACAAGCCCTGACGGGTGGGGGCGTTCCCTACGGTTGTGGGGGTGTCAGGGAGGGACATTGACCGCCTTGTGCCGTCTGCGCACGATAGGAGGTTCCTTCTCACTCGCTCCCCCGCGGAGGTTCCTGATGCGATTACGCCCATGGGCCACCGGCCTCGCGGCGGTTCTGCTGGCGCTGGCCCTGTTCCCCGGGGCCGCGGCGGCGGACGCCGATCCCGGTCCGCCCCTGGAGACCCCGGTGGCCGAGCTCGCCAAGGGCCTGCACTGCCAGACGGGCCAGACGGATGCCGACAAGCCGACCGTGCTGTTCATTCCCGGCACCGGATTCAAGGGCGACGAGCCCTACGCCTGGAACTACATGGCCGAGCTGAAGAAGAGCGGCTATCCGTCCTGTTGGGTGGACTACCCTGGCCGCGGCCTGCGGGACATGCAGGAGTCCGTCGAGTACGTGGTGTACGCGACGCGCGCGGTCCACGAGCGCACCGGCCGCAAGGTCGATCTGGTCGGGCACAGCCAAGGCGGCCTCCTGGCGGCCTGGGCGCTGCGCTTCTGGCCGGACCTCGCGACCGAGGTCGATGACATGGTGACCCTGGGTTCCCCGTTCCAGGGCACGAGCATCGGCAGTTCCTGCTTGCCCCTCACCCAGATCACGGGCTGCCCGGCCGCGTCCCTGCAGTTCGCCCGCGGCTCGAACTGGACGAAGGCGCTCACCGCGCACGGCACGCCCATGCCCGCGGGCCCCTCGTACACCGCGGTCCACTCGCTGGCCGACGAGTCCGTGGTGGTCGACGGAGCGCCCTCGGTCCTGCCGGGCGCCCGGAACATCGGGGTCCAGGACATCTGCCCCGGGCGGCAGTGGCCCAGCCATATGGGCCTGGTCGTCGACCTGGTGTCCTACGAGCTCGCCGCCGACGCGATCGGCCACCCCGGCACCGCCGACCCCGCCAGGATCGACCGCGCGGACTGCGCCACCCTGCTCATGCCCCTCAACACCGCGGAGGCCGTCGAGACCCTGCCGAGCCTGCTGAGCCTGCCGCTCGACGTCCTGGTCCACAGCATGCCGTGGGTGCGCGAGGAGCCCCCGCTGCGGCCCTACGCGCGCTGACCGGGCAGAAGCAGGGCAGAAGCAGGGAGAAAAAGAAGCCGCCCCGCGGCGGGGGTCCACGGGGCGGCAGCTGGGGGGTGGCGGCGGTGTGCGGCTAGGCGGCGACCTTCCAGGTCCGGGAGTCGGTCAGCAGCTTGCGCAGGGCGGGGTCCTTGACCGCCTTGGTGTTGTCCGTGGCCTTGGCCGTGATGGTGTGCGCACGGCCGTCGGCGGTGATGCCGAGGGAGGCCGGGGTGACCGAGCTCTTGCCGCGCGCGGCGGTCACCTCGGCGCCGTCCACGGACCAGGTGACCGACGCGGAGGCCGGGAAGGTGACCTTGATGGTCGCGTCGCGCTTGAGGGCGGTGGCCGTGCCGGTGGTGCTGCCGAGCACACTGGCGTGCTGGTAGAAGCCCGCGATCATCGCCTCCCGGCCGGGGAGGCTGAACTCCCGGCCGAGGGTGCGCATGATCGAGTTCTCGGTGGGGCGGTTGATGCCCTTGGGGTAGTAGCGCCCGCCCTCGTACGCGCCGACCGTGCCCCCGTCGGGCGAGGTCTGGCCGATCCAGCGGTACCACTTCTTCTGCTGAGCGGTCAGCTGGGCGGCGGTCAGCTTGGTGGCGTTGGACTCCGTGGGCTCGGCGCCGGTGTAGGTGCCGTAGTCGTCGTAGAAGTACTCGTCGGCCAGCTTGCCGAGGGAGTGTCCGGTCTCGTGGACGGCCACCTGGTCGGAGTCGGCGTGGTCGGAGGAGGCGGTGGCGATGCCGTCGTAGCCGACCTGGGAGGTGAGGGTGTAGCCCGCGCCGCCGTACTTGGTGGAGTTGGAGAGCACGACGACCAGATCGGCGTCCGGGGCCTTGGCGGCGTACGACTCGACCTTGTCGGTGTCGACGCACAGCAGCCGCTCGATGTCGTCACACCAGAAGTACGACTTCAGCGCGGTGTCCTTGACGACGTCCTTGCCCGGGTCGCCGGAGACACCGGACTGGTTGGAGACCGCGTCCACCGACCAGACGTTGAACAGCTCCTTGTAGGAGGCGTACGGCTCGACGGCCGACATCTGCTCCCACTTGGACCGCAGATCGGTGTGGAAGTCGCCCTGCTGGGCGGCGGTGTAGCCGTCCCCGATGAAGACGACGTCGAGCTTGTCGGCCACCGGTCCGGTCTGGATGACCGCGCTGACGTCGCCGTCGGCCGCCGTCTCGGAGGCGGACAGGGCGCGGTCCGCGCGGGCGATGCGGTCGGGGGTGGCGGCCGGGACCTCGGTGTGGCGGGGATGGCCGCCGGGGCGGGTGAAGTACTCCACCTCGTGGGTGAGCCCGGCGCCCTGGGCCGCCGTGGTGCGGGTGGGGGGCGGCGGCGGGGCCGGGCTGGCCGCGGCCGTGGCGGCCAGGGTTGCCGTCAGAACAAAACCGCCGGCGACGGCTGCGGTGCGTATGGAGAAACGTCTGGGCAGACGTCTGCGCACGGTCGGTACCCCCCGAACTCAACTTCGTAAGCAGCCAGTTAAGCACGATTAAGTCGCCGCTCAACCTAGGGGCTCGAGGCACGATTCGGCAATGGGGATTAGGGAAGTCGCTAGTAATCGTCAGCAGTTGTCAGTAGTCACTGCCGTCCCGCCGACCCCGGTCCACAGTGTGTCAGATGGCGTCTCACCACGTGTTTTCAGGGCGCGCCCGCGTTCCGGTCCGCGCCGGGAGCCGTATCGTCCGACGGTACGTCGAAGGGGTGATCGGGGAAGCGGGGGTCCGGGCCGGCGGACACTCACCGCCTCCCGCTCGGCCGGTCCATGATCCATCATCTCGACATGTTTCAATCCTCGCGTAAATGGACTTAGCTCGGCGATTAATCAGCCGCCGAGGAGAAGAGGGCAGGGTGGGCGAGAGAAGCGCCGAGGACGTACGGACGGCCGACGGAGCCGCGGAGATCGGGCGCCGGGTGCTCCGGCTGCGTACGGAACGCGGGCTCACCCAGCGGCAGCTGGCCGAGCCCGCCTACACCGCCGCGTACGTCTCCACGCTGGAGTCCGGGAAGGTACGCCCCTCCGAAGCCGCGCTGCGCCATCTCGCCGCACGCCTCGGCGTCAGCTACGAGGAGCTGACCACGGGCCGCGACCCGCGCGACGCGGTCCGGCTGCGGGCCGGGCTCACCGACGCCCGCAAGGCGCTGGCCACCGGCGACGCGAAGGACGCGGCCGCGCTGTTCGAGGAGCTGATGGCCGAGGCGGAACGGCTCGGCTTCCGGGACGAGCGGGCCACGGCCCTGGTGGGGCTCGGCGACTGCGCACAGGAGACCGGCGAACTCGCCGCGGCGCGCGCCCACTACGAGGCGGCGGAACAGCTGCTGGCCGACGAGCCGCTGCCCCGGCGGGTCCCGGCGATCCGCGGCCGGGCCGTGGCCCACTTCCTCTCGGGCGAACTGCGCTACTCCTGCTACCTCCTGGAGAGCGCCATCGACGAGCTCAACGCCTCGGGCCTGCACGACCCGGGCGCCCTGCTGCTGCTCTACACCGCCTCGATCGCACCGTACATGGACATGGGGGCGCACGCCCGCGCCGCACGCTCCGCCGAGTTGGCGCTCGCGCTGGCCCCCAGCGTGGACGACCCGGGGCTGATCGCCCGGCTGCACCGCGGCGTGGCCCGCACCCTCATCGCCGAGGGCCGCACCGCCGAGGCGGACGCCTCGCTGGCCAAGGCGCAGGAGCTGTACGAGCAGCTGCGCATCCACACCGACCTGGCCCACTGCCACTGGATGCGCGGCTACGTCCACGCCCAGGACGGCAATCTGGAACGGGCGGAGCGCGAACTGTGCATCGCCCGGGACATGCTGGCGTCCAAGCGGGCCACGCTGTACGTGGTGCAGGTGGAGGTGGAGCTGGCGGATGTGCTGCGGCGGCGCGGGCGGACGGCGGAGGCCGAGGCGCTGCTGCTGCCGCTGCTGAAGCGGTCCACGGGGGATGGTGAAGCCGAAGCCGCGGGGGACGGTGGCGCGGCCTCCGGGCTCACCGCCGAAGCCGGCGCGGTGCACGCGGGCGGGGCGCACCGGCTGCTCGGCCTGATCGCGGAGGAGCGGGGCGACACGGCGACGGCCGAGGAGCACTACCGCGCGGCCCTGTCCCTGCTGGAGCGGACGGGCGCGGCCGGTGACCTGGCCGATCTGTGCCGGCTGCTGGGCGATCTGCTGCGGCGGGCCGGCCGCGCCGAGGCGGCGATGGACGCGTACCGCAGGGGCCTGGGCCACCGCGCGGCCCCCGGCACCACCACCCTGGGCCCCGCCCCGGCGGAGCCACCGGTGTGAGCCCGTCCGGGCCGGCCGGTCTCTCCCAGCGGTAGCCGGGGGAGAACCGAGCCACAAAAAAACCGGCCGCCGCGTGTGGGGGCCGCGGCGGCCTGGGACCACTGTGCCCCGCGACGCGCGGGCGGGGCATCCGCCCCTGGTCTCCCCCCACCCCCTCCGACCGGCGGGGGTGCTCCCCCCAACGGGCGGAGGTAGCCACTCCACTTTGTACCGCGCATGCGGCAGGCTGTCCGGGCAATGAGCATGACAGCCAAGGGGGAGGGAGAGCGGCCAGTGATCCGTGTGGCTGTGGTGGACGACGAGGCGCTCGTACGGTCGGGGCTGCGGCTGATCCTGGGCACCGCCCCGGACATCGAGGTGGTCGCGGAGTGCTCCGGCGCCGAGGCGGTGGCGGCGGTGGAAAGCAGCGCGGCCGACGTGGTCCTCCTGGACATCCGGATGCCCGACGTGGACGGGCTGACCGTGCTCGGACGGCTGCTGGAGGCGGACCGCGCCCCCGCCGTCGCCATGCTGACCACCTTCGACGCGCAGGAGTACGTCACCGCCGCGCTGCGCGCCGGAGCGGCCGGGTTTCTGCTCAAGGACACCGATCCGGAACAGCTGGTCGGGGCCGTACGGACACTCGCACAAGGCGGCAGTGTGCTGGACCCGGGCGTCACCCGGGCCGTGATCGGCGGCTATCTGGCCGCCGAGGCGGAGGCCACCGCCTCGGCGGCGGTCGAGGCGCTGACGCCGCGTGAGCGGGAGGTGCTGGCGCTGCTCGGGGAGGGGCTGGCCAATCCGCAGATCGCGGAGCGGATGGGCCTGGCGCCCAGCACCGTCAAGGACCATGTGCGGGCGGTGCTGGCCAAGTTGGGCAGCGTCAACCGGGTGCAGGCGGCCATCGTGGCCGACCGGGCGGGACTGCTGGCGAGCGGTCCGCCGGCAGGGAGGGCCGGGGCGCCCGGAGGGCCGCGATGACCGCCCGGGTACCGCCCTGGGCGTCGTCGGTCGTCCCCATGGCCCTCGCGGTGGCCGACGCGCTGCTGGTCAACGGCGTGACGCCGGGCCTGGAGCTGGACGTGTCACTGGTCGCCGCCGCCGCGCTGCTGCTGCGCCGGCGGCTGCCGCTGACGGTGTTCCTGGCCACGCTGCCGGGCATCCTCATCGGCTACGTCTGGTTCGCGCCCATGATCGCGCTGTACACCGTGGCCGCGCGCCGCCCCGACCGCCGGCTGCTGGCGGTCTCGGCGCTGCTGCTGGCCGCCGCGCACTTCGTACCGTGGCCGGTCTCGGACTTCGAGCCGACCGCGTACCGGGAGAACACCCTGACCCTGATCGACGCGTCCGTGACCTCCGTCGCCCCCATCGCGCTGGGCCTGCTGGTGCGCACCCGCGGCGAACTGGCCGCCCGTATCGAGGACCTGACACACAGCCGCCGCCACGCCGACGAGCTGCTGGCCCAGCAGGTGCTGAGCACCGAACGGGCCCGCCTCGCCCGGGAGATGCACGACGTCGTCGCCCACCAGGTCAGCCTGATCAGCCTGCAGGCCGGAGCGGTGCAGATCAGCGCGGAGGACACCCAGGCGCGGGAGAGCGCCCGCACGATCCGCGAGCTGTCGGTGCGCACCCTGGACGAGCTGCGTCACATGGTCGGCGTGCTGCGCGCGGCGGGCGGGGACCTGGAAGAGCTCACCCCGCAGCCGTGCCTGGCCGATCTGCCGCGGCTGATCGAGCTGAGCGCGCTGGACGTGGACTACGAGGCCGACTACGGGGAGGGTGTGCTGGAGGACCCGGGGCAGTCGGAGGCGGTCGAGCGGGCGGTGTTCCGCATCGTGCAGGAGGCGCTGACCAACGTGCGCAAGCACGCGCCGGGAGCGCGGGTACGGGTCCGGGTCAGCGAGGTCGGCGGGGTCGGGGAGGCCGGTGCCGCCGGCGCGGAAGGCGACGGGAAGGGCGTACGGGAGCTGAGGGTCGAGGTGCGCAACGGGGCCCCCGACGCGACGGCCACCGCGCCCGGCCTGCCGGGCGGCGGCCACGGCCTGATCGGCCTGCGCGAACGCGCCCAGCTCCTCGGCGGCACCCTGGAGGCACACCCCCTGCCCGACGGCGGCTTCGCCGTCCGCGCCCGCCTCCCCGGAGTCCGGCCCGCGTCCCGCAATCCTGATAACGCACCGCCGTTGCGCTGATGCGCAGGAGGGCCGGAAGGCGGGATGCGTTCCGTGCACATGAACTCGTAGTTGATAGCTTGTCACCGACCGAACAGGTGGCTGCGGGAGCGAGATGGTGGTGCCGCATCCGCCGCAGAAGGGGGACGGTTGAACCTGAGGATCGCGAAGGCCGCGCCTGCGGTGCTGATGGCCTGCGTACTGACAGCCTGCAGCAGCAACTCCAGTGAGGGAAAAGGGACTGACCACCCGAGCCACACGAGCGAGAACCAGTCTTCCAGCAAGGTCACGCGGATCAGCGTTCCCTCCACGTACGACAACTCCCGGGGCTGGCAAGAACGCGTCACGCCCGGCGGCTTGGACGGCGTCGTACCGCTGACCACCGCACCCCGCAGTCACCTTGTGGTGTACCTCGACAGCACCGGCACGGAATACGTCATCAAGGCTCGGGACGAGAAGACAGGGAAACTCCGCTGGCGCAGCAGACCATGGGCACCGCCTGTCCCGGAGGAGGGCCTGACGGAGACAGGGGACGCTCCGCCACCACAGCTGGCGGTCGTCACCGACGGAGATGCCGAGTATGTCGTGGCCTACGCCTACGGGGAGAAACAAAAAGACGAGCTGAGTCCGGTGCGCGAGGTCGTCGAGGTTGTCTCCTATCGCGCTGACTCCTCGGGACAAGCCGTGGCCCCGCTGAGGACCACCGACGTGACCGTTTCCGGCGAGCCAGATCGCATCAATGCTGATGGATTGGGAGTGGTGGTCACGGAGTACGACCGGGTATCCACCGTCGACATCACCACCGGGCAGACCCACGAGTACAAATCCTGCGACATGTGCGGGAAACAGGGCTATGCGTTCGCGATGGTGGACAAGGGTCTGGTCGTCAGCTCACCCGCCACCGGATACGAAGTGCTCGGTGCCTGGGACGGGGATGACACCGTTCCGGATGGCTACCGGGACGGCTACGGAAACGCCATTGCCGTCACCGAGGACTACGTGATCGGCACATGGGACCACCTCGACGGTGACCACCCCGCGCGATGGGTCGTCCACGACGCCCGCTCAGGCGAAGTCGTCGTCGATATGCCGTGCTCTCCCCCTGATGGCACAGGGACGGCCAACCCCACCTTCCACACCCCATCGGTCTCCGCGAACGGGCGTTACCTCGTCGTCGGTACGGGCGCCTTCGACCTCAAGAGCAAGAAGGGGTACTGCTTTGAAGGCACAGACGAGCGCAATCCCATCGAGCTCTCGACGGTCGACGACGACGGCGTCGCCTACGGCGTGTCCGTTCCCACCGACGGCAGCGAGCCGAACCCCCGGGTCCAGGTGCCGCTGAAGACGGCGATACCCAAAATCGCCCCCGACGGTGCGACCATGCCGGCCGCGAACTCCGCGGAGTACGGTTACTTCATCGTCCCCACCGGCAGCGGAAAGCTCACTCTTGGGCTCATCGCATACCCCCACCGCTGAACCGGACAGCCCAGCCTGAACCAGACACCACTCATGCGACAGCCTCGCGCGGGGCACATCCGTACGGCTCGACGGGCCACGTGCTGGACTCCATCGCCCGTGCGATCACATGGGTGAGTGCACTTCTGGGGCCAGGTCAGGCGCTCAGCGGGTCCACGGCCGTTTCGGTCGCGGCGGTCAGGTCGGGGTAGACGTCGAACAGCCGCCGCACGCCCAGGGCCGCGAGCACCCGGTGGACATGGGAGCCGTGGGCCTCGCCCTGCGGGGGCAGGATCAGCCGCAGCCGGCCGGAACAGGACCGCATCAGCCGCCGCGCCGCTATGAGGACGCCGACCCCGCTGGAGTCGCAGAAGCGGACCTCCTCGAGGTCGAGCACCAGCCAGTGGCGGCCCTCGGCCACCGCGTCGTGGACGTGCTGCCGGACCGCGGGGGAGGTCACCAGGTCCATCTCTCCCGAGACCTGGAGAACGACCCACTCCCCCCGCCGGTCCTCCATCACCTTCAACGTCACGCGCCCGAAGCCCTTCGCTCGCCCGCTAACCGGAATTGCCTGTTCCCCAGCGGCTGCCCGCCCGATGCCCCACCAAACTCCCCCCGGCACAAGCCAGAGATGATGACCTTATGCCGTGCGGAAGCGTTTCGTCGCGGGATTCCTGCGCAAAGTGACGGGCCCAATACCATCCGCAGCCTCACCGTGCCGCACTTTGCCGCATGGGGGCGTGTTGTGCCACCCCCCGCACTACATTCGATATGACGGTGGCATCGGACCCGGCGGCCCGGAGCCGACGCCCGGACGACTCGAGCACGAGGAATGGGGGCCGTATGACGAACGACGCACCGCCCCGCTGGGATCGCAGGATGCAGCAGCGCCTGGCGCGCGGCGAGGCCGCCGCGCTGGGCGAGTTGTACGACCGCTTTGCCTCCCTCGTCCACAATCTGGCGCACCGCGTCCTCGACGACGAGGAGGCCGCCGACCGCGTCACCCGCGAAGTGTTCGGCTACGCCTGGGAGAACCCGGACGCGTACGACCCCAAGCAGGGCACACTGCGCTCCTGGATCGCCACGCTCGCCCACCGCCAGGCGGTGCACCGGCTCCGCGAGGCCGAGGCGCGGGCCGCCGCGGACCCGGCCGCGGACGGCTCCCTCGGGGACGACCCCGCCGGAAGCGGGGCGCGGCGCACCCAGGAGGACATCGAGGAGAAGATCCGCGAAGCCTCCGTGGCCGCCCGCGCCGACTACATCGTCACGTCCATGCCCGCCCCGCTGCGCGCCGCGCTCGAACTGGCCTACTTCGACCGCCGCGACTACCGCCAGGCCGCGGCCGAGCTCGGCGTGACGGAGGACGAGGCCAGGCGCCGGCTGCGCCTGGGCCTGCAGCTGCTGTCCACGGCCAACGTCCCACCCCCGGACGCGGTTCCGCCCCCCGGCTACGGACGGGCGCTGTGAACGGCCCCAGTGACGGCATCGGCGGCACCGGCGGGCCGGGGCGCGGCGACGAGCCGCCGCTTGGGCCCGAGCCCGCCGAGTCACCGCGCATACCCCCGCCGCGCCCGGCCGCCGAGGACAGCGGCCACTGGCCCGCCCAGTGGCACCCGGTGCCCGACCCGGTGTCCAGCCCGGTGCCCGACCCGGTGCCCGACCCGGCGCCCGACCCGGTGTCCAGCCCGGTGCCCGACCCGGTGTCCGGCCCGGCGCCCGATACGCCCGACCCGGGGCCCCTTGACCCGCCGGCCCTCTCCCACGCGGTGCTGAAGTCGCTGCTGGGCGCCTGGGCCCTGGCCGCGTGCCCGCCCGAGGAGACCGCCGCCGTGGAGGCGCACCTCAACCACTGCACCCCGTGCGCCGAGGAGGCCCTGCGGCTGCGCGAGGCCGTCGGCCTGCTGCACACCGAGCAGAGCCTGGACCTCGACCCGCTGCTGCGCTCCCGCGTGCTGGCGGGCTGTCTGGGCCGCCGCCCGGCCCGGATACCGGTCCCCGACTGGGCCGGGGTGTACGACGCGGAGGCCGCCCGGCTGGACGCGCTGCTGCGCGACATGGGCGAGGCGGAGTGGCGGGCGCCGGTGCGGCTCAGATGGTTCGACGGTCAGCGGCTGGTGGGGCGGGACACCACCGTCGCCGGGGTGATAGGCCACCTGATGGTGGTCGACGGCATCCTCGCCGCGTCCCTCGGGCTGCCCGATCCGCTCGGCGCCCAAGCGCCGGGCTCCCCGGCGGACCGTACGGAGGCGTACTGGCGCGGCGGGCCCGCGCCCGGGCCCGGGGCCGCGGGGGAGCCGGGGGCGGTGCGTGAGCCGTGGCGGGAGCAGGGCCACGCGCTGGTGCGGACCGTGGCCCTCGCCGGGCGCGGCGCACGCACGCTCTCCGTGCCGTACGGGGAGGACTTCTCGCTGCCCATGCGCGACTCGTTCGTCGACCGGGCCTTCGAGTGCTGGGTGCACGCCGGGGACATCGCCGAGGCGATCGACTACCCGTACGAGCCGCCCGCCTCGGCCCATCTCAGGCGCATGGTCGACCTGTGCGCCCGGCTGCTGCCCGACGCCCTCGCACAGCGCCGCCGGGCCGGGCTCGCGGGGCCGCCGCGGCGGCTGGTCGAGGCGGGTGCGCCGGGCCGTACGCTCCATCTGGAGGTCGAGGGCAGCGGCGACTGGTACATCCCGCTGGACTCCCCCGCCGCACAGCCCTCCCCGGAGGAGGCGGTGGCCCATATCGCGCTCGACCGCGAGGCGTTCTACCAGCTGGCGGCCGGGCATGTGCCGCCCCAGGAGGCGGCCGCGGGGCAGCTCGGCGACCCGGAGGCGATCCGCGACGTCCTCTTCGCGACGGCGTCCCTGTCGCGCCTGTGAGCCCTCCGAAAGGGGAGGCTTAAGCGAACACCACGGTCCGGTGGCCGTTGAGCAGGACCCGCCGCTCGCTGTGCCACTTCACCGCCCGCGCCAGCGCCTGGCACTCCACATCGCGCCCCACCGCCACCAGCTGGTCCGGGGTGAGCTCATGGCCCACCCGCTCGACCTCCTGCTCGATGATCGGGCCCTCGTCCAGGTCCGCCGTCACATAGTGGGCGGTCGCGCCGATCAGCTTCACCCCGCGGGCGTGCGCCTGGTGGTACGGCTTGGCGCCCTTGAAGCTCGGCAGGAAGGAGTGGTGGATGTTGATGATGCGCCCCGCCAGCCGCTTGCACAGGTCGTCCGAGAGCACCTGCATATAGCGGGCCAGGACCACCAGCTCGACCTTCTCGGCCTCCACCAGCTCCAGCAGCTCCGCCTCCGCCTGGGCCTTGGTCTCCTTCGTCACCGGGATGTGCCGGAAGGGGATTCCGTACGAGCCCACCAGCTCCGCGAAGTCGGTGTGGTTGGAGACCACCGCCGCGATCTCCACGGGCAGCGCCCCGATCCGCGAGCGGAAGAGCAGGTCGTTCAGGCAGTGGCCGAACTTGCTGACCAGCAGCACGACGCGCATCTTCTCGCCGGCCGGGTGGATCTGCCAGTCCATCCGGAAGGACTCGCCCACCGCGGCGAAGCTCGCCCGCAGGTCCTCCACCCGCACCGGCGAGACCGCCCGGAAGTGCACCCGCATGAAGAAGAGCCCGGTGTCGCGGTCGCCGAACTGCTGACTGTCCTCGATGTTGCAGCCGGTCATGAAGAGGTAACTGGACACGGCGTGCACGATGCCCTGCTTGTCCGGGCAGGACAGGGTGAGGATGTACTGGTCGGCGGCGGTGGAGTGCGACTGGCTCATGACTCCATAGCGTCGCACACCCGTGAAGATCCCTAGACCGAGCGCGTCATGATCGCCAGCACTTCGAGGGTCTGCGGGGGCAGGTCGGGGTCCTCGCCGTCGTTGGCCGCGAGCCGCACATGCGCCTCGCGCGCCGCCCGGACGGCCTCCGGCCACCCGTGGTGCTCCAGGTAGGCCGAGGGCGGGGCGTCAGCGCCGACCTGGTGCATGATCCTCAGCACTCTGAGGACGGCGACATCGACGAGGGCCGCCTCCTGCGAGTCGCGGAAGATCGTGCCGACGTACTTCTCGGCCGACCAGTTGTCCAGCCAGGTGTCCTCCACCAGCCGGTACACGGCGTCGGTGACGTCCCCGTATCCGTCCAGGCCCGCCAGCCAGCACTCCTGCTGGAAGACGGGGTCAGAGAGCATGTGCAGCGCCGAGCGCACATTGCTGCGCCAGCGCCACCACGGCATGTCATTGACAGGCATACCGCCCATGGTGGTCGAGCGACGGCCGCGACGGGAAGACTTCTCCGAACCTTGCACGGGAATCGATCGTACGTTCTTCACGGACGGTCATGCGCCGGCCCCCGCAATTCACCCTCTCGTCACCTTTCCGTCATTTGCGATAGCCGCCCCGTTACGAGCGGAACGCCACTCTCACATGTCATGACCGGATGGCGACTTTTCTCCCCACGACCGTGGCTGACGGCCACGCTCTGCGCGGCGGTCGCGGCGGGGACGCTGACCGGCTGCGGCGCCCTGTCCACAGCGGGCTCCGAGGACCCCGTCACCGTCATGACCTGGGCGCCCGAGAACACCAAAGCGACCAACATGCCGGAGATGCCCGCGATGGCGCAGGCGTACGCCCGCTGGGTCAACGACAACGGCGGCATCCACGGCCGCAAGCTGAAGGTCCTCACCTGCAACGAGCGCAACGACCCCTCGGAGGCGGCCCGCTGCGCCCGGCGCGCCGCCGACGAGAACGTCGTCGCGGTCGTCGGCTCGTACAGCCAGTTCGGCCGCTACTTCATCTCCGCCCTGGAGGGCTCGGGCATCCCCTACATCGGCGGATACGGGCTGACCCAGGAGGAGTTCGACAGCCCGTACTCCTACCCGGTCAACGGCGGCCAGGCCGCCCTGCTGGCCGGCAACGGACGGCAGCTGGCCTCCGTGTGCCACCGCGTCTCCTTCGTCCGCCCCGACACCATCGCGGGCGACGAGCTGCCCGAACTCCTCGACGCGGGCCTGGCGGCCGGCAAGCGCCGCGCCGCCGGCGACATACGGGCCCCCGAGGACGCCGGCGACTACACCCGGCAGGCCCGCTCCGCCCTGAGCGGCGTGGGCGCCGAGGCCGCCCCGGGGGGCGCCGCGCAGGGCGCCGAGCTGCCCGGGTCCTGTGTGACCGCGGCGCTGGGAGAGCGCACCGGCACCTTCTTCGACTCCTTCCGGCGGCTCCAGGAGGACCACCCGAAGGTACGGATCGCCTCCGTGCTCGGCAGCGTCCGCCAGTCCCTCGTGGACAGCACCGGCGGCCGCGAGAGCCCGCTGGAGGGCGCGTACGCCACCGGCTGGTACCCGGCCGCGGACGATCCGCGCTGGGCGCCCATGAAGAAGGTCATCAAGGAGTACGCCTTCGACGACGCCCGCATCGACGCGGAGGACCCCGGCACCCAGACCACCTGGATCGCCTACACCGTGCTGCGGTCCGTCCTGAACTCCCTGAAGGCCGACGACATCAGCGCCCGCTCCATCCGGCGCACGCTGGACGACGGCCACGCGGTCGGCACCGGCGGCCTCACGCCGGAGCTCCGCTGGGGCTACAAGGACACGCTGTCCGTCCACAACTATCCGCGCATGGTGAACGCGGACGTGACCTACCAGGTGGTGCGGGGCGGGCGGCTGGTCGCGGTCCGCAAGGGGTTCGTGGACGTCTCGACGACGCTCAGGCGGTACGCCAAGGCGGACTAGGCCTGACTTGTGGTGAGTATCGGACAGCGACACGCCAACACCACGGCGTGTCGCTGTCCGATACTCACTACAAAGCCACTGGCCGCCAGGGCTCCGTGCCGGCTACAGCTCCGTCTGCTGGTGCGACGTCAGCCCGTACTTCGTGGCGATCGGGTTCCACAGCTCGGACGCCTTCTTCTTCGCCGTGGTCGCCTCGCCGCTCGCCCGCTCGGCCGCGCCCACCCGCGGCGTCCTGCGGGCCTTGCCCTTGTGGCAGCCCTTCTTGCCGCCGACCTGGTCGGCCCAGGCCGCGTACTGGTTGTCCGCGGTGGCGGAGGACCGCCAGGCCTTGGTCAGCGACGAGGTCAGCTGGGCGTGGTTGGGCAGCTTGTCGACGGAGATCTTGCCGAGCCGGGTCACCAGGTCGGTGCGCTGCCCGGCGGCGGTGCGCAGGTTCGTGGCCGCGGTGGACAGGTTCTTGCAGGACTTGATGTCCTCCACCGCCTTGATCACCGCCGCGCGGCTGTTGTTGCTGTCCGCGAGCAGCGCGTCGAGCGCCTTGGCCTGTGCCTCGGCGGGGTCGACCGCCGCCTTGGTCTTGTCGTCGCCCTTGGGCTCCGGCGACTGGCTCTCCTCGGCCTTGGTGTCCTTCTTGTCGTCGTCGCCGCCGGCGCTGAGCGCCGCCCCGGCGGCGAGGCCGGCGATGGCGCAGACCCCGACGACGATGCCGATGAGGGCGGCGGGTGTCATACGGCGGCGGCCGCCTCCGCGCCTGCCGGACCCACCGTCGTCGGGGGCGACGGGCGGGCCGGGCAACGGGCCCTGGTCGCCGAACTGGGGAAGCTGCTGGGTCGAGTCCGCGCCCTCGGCGGGCCCGCCGTCGGCGCGGAACAGGCCGTCGAACTCCGACGGCGGCGGCCGGTCCCCCGGCATTCCGGGACGGATCGCGTACGGCGCGGAGCCGGGCCGCTGCGGGCCGCCCGCCTGGGCGGCGTGGTGGCCCTGCTGCTGGGGCGGCTGTCCGGCCGCCGGGATCGGCCCTGGCAGGACCTGCGTCTGATCCGCGGCGCCGGGGGCCGGCTGCCCTGGGGCGGGCTGGGGGGCGGCCTGCGGGGCGCCGTGGCGGGCGCGTCCGGGGCGGACCGCCCGCAGAACCGTGGTGGACTCCTTGTCCGACTCGGGCGGGCCGGACCGGTTCTCCGGCGGCAGCGGCGTGCTCGCGGGGGCGGGCTGCGCGGGGGCCGGACCGGGAGCGGCCTGGGCGGGGGGAGCCGCGGGGGCCGGGCCCTCGGGCGGCAGCGGCATCGCGCCGGGCGCCTGACCGGACACGGGGGGTATGTACTGCGTCGCCTCGGAGTCGGCCGCGGGCGGCCCGGGGAAACCGGGCTGCGGCGGCAGCATCTGGGTCTCGGCGGCGTCTTGGGCGAAGGGCTGCGCCTGTCTGTCCGGCGCCGGTGGGCCCCCTTGCGGCTGAGGCGGCATCGGCGGCTGCCCCTGGGGCCGCGGCGGCTGCCCCTGCTGGCCTTGCTGGCCTTGTGCGGGCCAGCCCTGCTGGGCGTACGGCTGCCCCTGGGCGGGCAGCGGCGCACCCTGCGGGCCGCCGTACGGGGCGCCGGGCGGCGCGCTGTGCGGGGCGCCCGGGGGCGGGCCCTGCGGGGCGCCGCCCTGGAAGCCGTTCTGCGGGGCGTTGTGCGGGGCGTTGTGCGGAAGGTTCTGCGCGCCGTTCTGCGGCCAGCCCGGCTGGGCCTGCGCCGCGGCGCCCCCCTGAGGCTGCGGCAGCGGCTCGGGCGGTACCGGCGCGCCGGGCTGCCCGGGGGCCTGCGGAGCGGCCTGGGGTGCGCCCTGCGGACCCCATGGCTGTCCCCAGGCCTGGCCGCCGGCCGGGGCCGCCTGGTGCTGGTCGTGGGCCCGCTGATCGCCCTGAGCGGGCAGCACGACACCCTCGCGCACGGGCTGCGCGGGCGGGACCGCAGGCAGCTGCGGCTCGTTCCCCTGTCCGCTCTGCGTCACCGGGACTCCTTGGCTATGCGACGTACGGAATCGACGGCTCACGCTACCGGGTCACCGGACGGTGCGGCGCCCGGCGGACTCGTGGGAGAACGAGACACTGGTCACCGTCTCAGGCCGCCTGCACCTCCAGCCGCGCCCCGAATTCCCGCACCACCGGCTCGTCCCGATACGGCTCGAGCCGCTGCTGGAAGTCGTCCAGATACTCCATCCCCCGGTTGGAGCGCAGCGATCCGAGCAGCTCGACCGCCTGGGTCCCGGTGTGGCAGGCCTGTTCCACATCGCGCTGCTGCACATGCGCCGTGGCCAGCAGCAACAGCCCGATCGCCCGCCGCCGCACCCGGCCCTCCGGATGGCCCTCCAGGGCCTCCTCCGCGCGGCGCCTGGCCGGCTCGGCCTGGCCGAGGTCGCGATGGCAGTGGGCCAGTTCGTCGGCCAGGTAAGCGTGGTCGAAGTGGCGGATCCAGGCGGGGTCGTCGCCGGTCTCGCCCCCGCTGCCCGCCGCCCGCTCCATGGCGTCGAGCGCGCGGCCCGCCGCGGCCTGGCAGGCTCGCCCGTCGCCGAGCAGGGCGTGGCCGCGGGCCTCGGCGGCCAGGAACAGCGATTCGGCGCGCGGCGGGACCTGTCCGCGCGCGCCTTCCTGAGCGGCCTTCGCCAACTGGGCGATCTCCCGCGGGTTCCCGAGCTGGGCCGCGAGGTGGCTCATGCTCGCGGCGAGCACATACCCGCCGTATCCCCGGTCCCCGGCGGCCTGGGCCAGCCGCAGCGCCTGGATGTAGTAGCGCTGGGCGAGCCCGGACTGGCCGGTGTCGACCGCCATATAGCCGGCCAGCTCGGTCAGCCTGGAGACGGCGGCGAACAGTTCGCGCCCGACCGATTCGCGGTAGGAGCCGGCCAGCAGCCCGGAGACCACGCTGTTGAGGTAGTGGACGACGACGGGGCGCACATGGCCGCTCCCGTAGCGGTGGTCGAGCTCGATGAGCGCGTCGGTGGTCGCCCGCACCGCCGCCACGTCGGACCTGCCGACCTTCGCCCCGGCCGTCCGCGCGACCTGGGAGTCCGCGCCGGTGATCAGCCAGTCGCGGCTGGGCTCCACCAGCGCCGAGGCGGCGACCGTCGAACCGCTCAGGAAGTCACGGCGCCCGACGTCGCTCCGCCACAACTCGCAGACCTGCTCTATCGCGCCGAGGACGGTGGGCGAGAACTGCAGCCCCACGCCCGAGGCGAGGTTCTTGCCGTTGGCCATGCCGATCTCGTCGATCGTGACCGTACGGCCGAGCTTGCGGCCGAGCGCCTCGGCGATGATGCCCGGCGCCCTGCCCCTCGGCTGCTGGCCGCGCAGCCAGCGGGCGACCGAGGTCTTGTCGTAGCGCAGATCGAGACCGTGCTCGGCGCCGCACATGTTGACCCTGCGCGCCAAGCCGGCGTTGGAACACGCGGCTTCCTGGATGAGCGCCTGCAGCCTCTCGTTCGGCTGCCGCGCCACAAGCGGCCTAGCGGCCATGGCTTTACCCCCAGTGACTGCTGTGCGTTTACGGCGGATGCCGTCCCTGTTGATCAGTGCCCCGCAGATATCGCGGATACGCCAGGCATGTGCGGAGAATGCAGGACTTGCCCGAATTGACCGCGATCGTACGCGTACGGCGCCGACAGGAGTCCGGGACCGCACCCCTGGACCACGGCACGGCCTACCGGACACTCGTACGCCCGTCACGCATGGTGGCTACCCGCTCACACAGCCGAGTCCCCGTGCGCGCCCCCAACCGTGCACCCATGCGCCCCGCATGCCCGTTCTCCGCGGCTCGGCTCACTCGCGGCAGAACGGGCGGGCCGCACCACCCCGGGCGTAACCCCCGCAGACCCCGGAAGTTGTGCTGATCGTGGACGAGACCATGGACGTGACAAACGACGTGACGGACGACGTGACAGGAGCACCACAGATCCCCCAGCAGCGCGGGGAGCGGCTGCGGGACGCCGCGGTGCGCTATGCGGAGGAACGGCACTGGGACGTGCTCCCCGGCGCCTGGCTGGAGCCCGTGGCCGGCCCGGGACAGTGGTGGGACCAATGCTGCTGCGGCGCGGCCGACTGCCCCTCCCCCGGCGCCCATCCGACCCGCGCCGACTGGACGGACCAGGCGACCGGCAGCGCCGTCGTGGCGCGCCGCATGTGGGCCAGGACGCCCCGCGCCTCCATCCTGCTGCCGACCGGGCGCACCTTCGACGCGCTCGACGTACCGGAGACGGCGGGCTGTCTGGCGCTGGCGCGCATGGAGCGCAGGGACGTCGAACTCGGCCCGGTCACCTGCACCCCGGGCCGCAGGATGCTCTTCTTCGTCCTGCCGGGCGCCGCCGCCAAGATCCCGGACCTGGTGCGGAACCAGGGCTGGCCGCCCTCGTCGATCGACCTCGTGGCGCGCGGCGAGGGCGACTACGTGGTCGCGCCGCCCACGCGCGTGGGCCGGCACGGCTCGGTCCAGTGGGCGCGCCGGCCGACCGCCGCCAACCGCTGGCTCCCCGACGCCGAGGAGTTGGTCAGCGCCCTCGCCTACGCCTGCGGCCGCGAAGGGCGCTGAGGCGCGCCGGCGGGGCACTGAGGCACGCCGAGGCGCGCCCTGTACCGGCGGTCTGTGCGGGGCATCCCTCTATCGTGGGGGGGTGGACGGGGGCGTTGACCGGGCCTCCGCGTGTTCGGAAGGGGACCGGGCTGCGATGGAGCCGGAGGAGAGCGGTACGTCGGCCATACCGGCGGTGCTCGTACGGGGGCTGTGGAAGCGCTACGGGGAGCAGGTCGCCGTCGCCGGGATCGATCTGGAGCTGCCCGCCGGGCGGTTCATCGGACTGGTCGGGCCCAACGGCGCGGGCAAGACGACCACCTTGTCGATGGTGACCGGGCTGCTGCGACCCGACCGCGGCACGGTCGAGGTCGGCGGGCACGACGTATGGCGGGACCCGGCCGCGGTGAAGGCGCGGATCGGGGTGCTGCCCGAGGGGCTGCGGCTGTTCGAGCGGCTGTCGGGCCGCGAACTCCTCGACTACACCGGGCGGCTGCGCGGACTGTCCGCCGACGAGGTCCACAAGCGCACCACCCAGCTGCTGGACGTCCTCGACCTCGCGGGGGCCCAGCACAAACTGGTCGTCGACTACTCGACCGGCATGCGGAAGAAGATCGGCCTGGCCGCCGCGCTCCTCCACAACCCGGAAGTCCTCTTCCTGGACGAGCCCTTCGAAGGGGTGGACCCGGTCTCCGCGCAGACCATCCGCGGGGTGCTGGAGCGCTACACCCGCTCCGGCGCCACCGTCGTCTTCTCCAGCCATGTCATGGAGCTGGTGGAGTCGCTGTGCGACTGGGTCGCGGTGCTGGCCGCCGGGCGGATCCGGGCCCACGGGCCGCTGGCCGAGGTACGGGGCGCGGCGCCGTCGCTGCAGGACGCCTTCCTGGAGCTGGTCGGCGCGAGCGACCGGGCGGCCGGCCATGACCTCGACTGGCTGGGCGGCGGCGCCCGATGACCGCCACCGGCCCGCTCACCGCGCTGTTCGTCCGGCTCAAGCTGTCCCTGCTGCGCAACGGGCTGCGGCAGTCGGCGGGCCGCCGCGCCGCGTACGTGACCTCCGTCGTGGTCACGCTCCTCATCGCGGCACTCCAGCTGCTGGGCCTGATCGCGCTGCGCGGCAACGACCACGCCGCCGCGCTGGTCACCCTCCTCGCCGCGATCTTCGCCCTCGGCTGGGCCGTGATGCCGCTGTTCTTCCCCGGCGGCGACGAAACCCTCGACCCCACGCGGCTGGTGATGCTGCCGCTGCGGCCCCGGCCGCTGGTCGTCGCCCTGCTGGTGTCCTCGCTGATCGGCATCGGCCCGCTGTTCACCCTCACCCTCATCACCGGCTCGGTGATCGCCGTGGCGCACGGCGCGGCGGCCACGGCGGCGGGCGTGGTGGCCGTGGTGCTGGCGATGCTGCTGTGCGTCGCGCTCTCGCGGGCCGTCGCCACCGCCAACACGCGGCTGCTGACCAGCCGCCGTGGCCGCGATCTGGCGCTCCTCAGCGGCCTGTTCGTGGCGGTCGGCGCACAGCTGGTCAACGTGGGGGTGGGGCAGCTGTCCGGCGAGAACGGGCTGTCCTCCCTGGAACCGGTCGCGGATGTGCTGCGCTGGGTGCCGCCCGCCGCGGCCATCGACGCGGTCCAGGGCGTCGGCGACGGCGCGTACGGGACCGCGGCCGCCCAGTTCGCCCTGTCGGCGGGCGCGTTGGCGCTGCTGCTGTGGTGGTGGCAGCGCGGTCTGACCCACCTGATGACCTCGCCGGACTCCTCGACCATCCAGGCCGCCGGGCCGGGACGGAAGCGTGCTGTGGACGCCCGGCCCGCGCTGCACCGGCTGCTGCCCGACGACCGGACCGGCACGGTCGTGGTGCGCACGCTGCGCTACGCGTGGCGGGACCCGAAGACCAAGTCCGCGTGGGTGACCTCACTGGCCGTCGGCCTGCTGGTGCCGGTCGTCACCACCGTCCAGGGCACCGGCAGCGTGTACGCCTCCTGCTGGGCCGCGGGGCTGCTCGGCATGCAGATGTACAACCAGT
This sequence comes from Streptomyces sp. NPDC007917, assembly GCF_042959105.1. NCBI lineage: Bacteria > Bacillati > Actinomycetota > Actinomycetes > Kitasatosporales > Streptomycetaceae > Streptomyces > Streptomyces sp. NPDC007917. Next base: position 255,314 of record NZ_JBIBKK010000008.1, on the reverse strand, counting down.
TCGGCCAGGACTCCTCGGCCTTCTGGATGGTCGCGCAGACGATCTCCTCCCCGCGCGACGCCTATCTGGAGCTGCGCGGACGCGCGCTGGCCCTCACCCTGGTCGGCGTGCCCTACGTCACGCTGGCGGTGCTGGGCTCGGCCGCGCTCCTCGACGAGTGGGCGGCGGTTTTTGATGCGCTCGGCATCGCCCTGGCGCTGTTCGGCGCGCTGGTGGCGACCGGCGCCATGACCTCGGCCCTGTACCCGTACTCCATTCCGCAGGACAGCGGCTACAAGAACGTGGCGCCGGGGCAGGCGGGCCTGGCGTGGATCGGCATCCTCGGCGGGATGGTCACCGGCGCGCTGCTGTGCGCCCCCGTGCTGGCGGCGACGATCTGGATGCACACCTCCGGGGCGGACGACTGGTTGTGGCTGCTGCTTCCACTGGGCGCGGTGTACGGCGCCGGGGTCGCCCTGGGCGGCCTGAGGCTCGCCGCGCCACGGACGGTGGCGCGGCTGCCGGAAATCCTGGCGGCGGTCACGAAGGGCTGAGCCCGCGCCCCCTATGCGCCTTCCGTCGCGAGGGAGAACCACACGCCTTTCCCCTGCGCCCCGCCGATCCCCAGCGGTGCGCCTGGCGTTGTGCCCCACTTGTCCGCGAGGGCGTCGACGATCCGCAGACCGCGGCCGCCCTCGGCGTCGAGGCTGGGCGGGCGGAGGAGGGGTTCGGTGAGGTTGCCGTCGTAGACGGTGACGCAGACCTCGGCCGGTTCAACGGCGAGCCAGAGGACGGAACCGTTGCCCGCGGCGTGGGCGAAGGCGTTGGCGGCGAGTTCGGCGGTGCACAGTGCCGCGGTGTCGACTGCGTCGTTGAGCTGTAAGCGGCGGAGGACGGACGTGACGAAGTCGCGGGCGATGCGGGGGGATGTTTCGAGGGGTGGGCAGTAGAGCGTGTACGAGTGGGGGCGGTGGTTTGGCCTGGGATTGCCCATGGGGTGGCCTTCTCTCGTGAACGGTGCGTGAGAGGTACACCACAGACGGTAGGGTTCAAGATGACTCCGGGGCAACCTTGAAGTCGAATCTGCCCCCGATCGAGGTAGACCGTGATACGCGGGGGCGCAACACTCGTCAGGAGCCAGGAAGGAAGCCATGCCACCGAGGAGCACCCCAACTGCTCGCCAGGAGCGCCTTGGTATCGAGTTGCGCAAGATGCGCGAGGCTGCGGCCATGACGGCCCGTGATGCCGCGCGGCTGCTCGGGGTCGATCCGGCGAAGGTCAGCCACATCGAGTGTGGTCGCGTTGGCGTGAGCGAGGAGCGCGTGCGCCGCCTCGCGGCGTTCTACTCGTGCGGCGACACCGCGCTTGTCGACGCGTTATCCGCGATGACGTATGAGCAGCGCGGCGAAGGTTGGTGGGAAACATACCGGGGCGTACTCCCCGCACCGATGCTGGACCTGGCCGAGATGGAGCATCACGCCACCTACCTGCGCACCATCCAGATCACGCACGCACCAGGCCTCTTCCAGACCGAGGACTATGCCCGTACGGTCTTCAGCTTCACATTCCCCCGCCTTCCCCAGACAGAAATGGAAGCGCGGCTCGCATTCCGGATGGAGCGACAGAGAATTCTGCTGCGCGACGAACTCCAGCCGTTCGAAGCCATCGTTCACGAGGCCGCGTTGCGGATGCGCTTCGGCGGCCGAAAGGTGGCCCGCGCACAGCTCGAACGCCTTCAAGAACTATGCGAGCGGCCGAAGGTCACCATGCGTGTGATCCCCTTCAAGGCGGAGGAGCCCATCGGATCCGGCCACGCGATGTACTACACGGGTGGCCCTGTTCCACAGCTGGACACTGTGCAGATCGACACCGCACCGGGCGTGAGCCTCCTGCACGCAGAACCCCACCTCAAGAAATACCGCACACTGTTCGAGGCAGTGAAGGAAGCGACCCTCGACTACGGGGAATCGCGGGAACTGCTCGCCTCCATCATCCGAGACCTATGAAAGGCACATCGATGACCGCTCCACTCACGTGGCAAAAATCGTCCTTCTCACACGAGGAGGGCGAATGCGTGGAGCTGGCCGCCAGCGACGGCGCGGTACGACTCCGGGAGAGCGACGACCCCCACGCCGTCATCACCACAACCCCCCGCCCCCTCGGCATCCTCATACGAGGCATCAAGGCAGGCGAGTTCGACCACTTCAGCGCGTAGCCGACACCTAAGAAGGGCGGATCCGTGACCACACCCATCACCTGGCAGAAGTCATCCTTCTCCGAGACACATGGCGCCTGCGTGGAGCTGGCCGTCGTCGAGGGGGCGATACGACTCCGGGAGAGTGACGACCCCCACGTCGTCATAACAACAGCCCCCCAGCCTCTCGGCACCCTCATACGCGGGATCAAGGCCGGCGAGTTCGACCACCTCGGCGCGTAACCGGACGTCAGTCGAGGTACTTGCTGGAGACCCAGCCCCTCGTACCGGCCGGAATTCCCGACCTCGTCCGCTTGGTGATCTTTCCGTACGACCAGCTCTTCTCGAAGTCCTGGAGGCCGCCCGTCCGGCAGAAGTAGCGGAATGAATCCCCCCGGTAAAGCGTCCCGATCACCCGATAACGCTTTCCGGGCCCTGTCCGGTATGTTGCGCCGTTGGTGCGCACCTTGAAATTCACGTCAGGTGAATTGAACCGGCACGCCGACGACCCCACCGCGGAGGCCGTCGGCGCGAGGGCCATCGAGCCTCCCAGCAGCAAGGATGCCGTCAACACGATGGCTGAAGCTCTGCACTTGGCCTGCACGCCAGCACACCCCCCGCTGATCAGAAACGCTTTTGTCATCGCGCAGAAGAGAATAGCACCGGGCATTCGTGATGTGACGATCCCGGGAACGCGTCACAGCAACTCCCCTAGTTGTGAGTCGCGTTGGCGAATCGGATGGAACCAATCCGGCAAGTGGGCGCGTCATTACCCTCTTGGCTGTGCCTACGCGCCGTCTCGCGGCATTCGGCTCAGGCGGGTGCGGCTTTCGTCTCGGACCCTCCGGGTCCAAAGCGCCGACAGAAGGAGGGGAGGCCCCTGACCGGACCAGCGTCCTCCGCTCCGGAGCGACCATCCGCCGTTCCGCCGCCCGACAGCCAGTGAGGGCCCCTCGCGCTGGGGGCCGGCAAGGCCGTGGCGTCAGTGGATATGGCTCGCGGGGGACCGGTCCCGAGACAGTGAACGCATGCTGGGCGGACACCAACTGCCGCGATCAACTCATCCAGCGCTGCGAACACCCCAGGAGTACGCGCGTGACCGCTCCGGAGTCTCTCTCACTGCCAGCGTCGATCAACTGCGTCCTGGCGCGTCGCGCCCCCGCCACACTCGCCCTTGACCTGGCGTCAGCTCATTCGGACCTGTGCGAACTCGTTGACGCTATCGGGGACTCCCGGACCTACAAAAACGACAAGAGGAACGCCGATGCCCGCCGACAGGCGAAGAGACTCGCTCGTCGGCTGCGCCGCATCAGCCATGGCCTCTACACAGGACCGTGTACGCGAATCCGAGCGGATGACCGGCTCGGCAGGTTCGTCAGCGCCCACGATCGGGACACTCTCGGCGACGGCGGTCTCGCCATCGCCGGCAGAACTGTCACCCGCATCGCCCGCACCATTTCAAAGCTGAGCAATCCCGAGCCTTTCGCTGTTCTTGTGCGTGATAGGAGCATGTCGAACACCTCATCCAGGATGCGTGAGGTCGGCCAGTCGCTGCAGATCGCCCTCTCCACGGTCGTCCTCGACTTGTCCGCCGCCGATCTGTCCGGGTTGGAGCCCCACGACGTGCTCCGACTCCACAACGTCATCTGGGCGTCCGGCACGATCTGGCCACCTGCCGTAGCGGAGCAGGTACGCGCCCGATCCCACACCGAGGTCTGCCCTGGCGTCTTCCTGATCTAGAGGTTGTTGTTCGCCGGCCTGCCGCAACCGACTCATGGCCTCCTTGGCCCGATCACCGCTGGTGCGCCGACGCGTCAAGCCAAGTCGAAGCGTGGAGGTCGCTGTGGATGCGGCGGAACAGGCGGAGGGTCAGGTGCCGGCCGGGGCCTGTGCGGCGAGTTCGATGAGGGGGTCGCCGCTCAGCCGGCACACCGTCCACTCCTCCAGCAGTTCCACTCCGAGCGACTTGTAGAAGCCGATCGTCGGCTCGTTCCAGTCCAGGACCCACCACTCGAAGCGCTCGTAGCCGTCGCGCTCGCAGATCGCGGCGAGGGAGGCGAGCAGGGCCTTGCCGTGGCCCCCGCCTCGGGCGGGCGGTCGTACGTAGAGGTCTTCCAGGTGCATGCCGCGCGTGCCGGTCCAGGTCGAAAAGCGCGGGAACCACAGGGCGTAGCCCACGGTCTCGCCCGTCTCGTCGTCCTCGGCGATCAGCGCGAAGGCAGCGGGATGCTCGCCGAACAGCGCCTCGGAGAGCTGCTCCTCGGTCGCTCGAGCCTGCTCAGCAGCGCGTTCGTACTCGGCGAGTTCGCGGATCATCGCGCGGATCTCCGGGACGTCGTTCACAGTGGCAGCGCGGATCATGCCGGAAATCATCGGTCACCGTAGCGAGCCGCGTCCATCCGATTCCGTGCCTTTCCAGCAGCGTGGACCCGCTTCGGGAGGCGGGTCAGGGCTTGTTGAGGTAGGTGAGGACGGCCCGGACGCGGCGATTGTTGTTGTCGTCGTCGGTGATACCGAGTTTGCCGAATATCGAGGTGGTGTATTTGCTGATGGCGCTTTCGCTGAGGAAGAGCCGTTGAGCGATGGCCTGGTTGGACAGCCCCTCGGCCATGAGGGCGAGCACGGAGTGTTCGCGTTCCGTGAGCCGTTCCAGCCGTCGGTTCGAGGAGCCGCTGGAGAGCAGCTTGGTGATGACGGCCGGGTCCATGGCCGTACCGCCGGCGGCGACGCGCTCCAGGGCGTCGATGAACTGATCGGCGTCGAACACGCTCTCCTTGAGGAAATAGCCGATGCCGCCGGCGCCGTCGGCCAGGAGTTCACGGGCGTACAGCTGCTCCACGTACTGAGAGAGGATCAGGACGGGCAGCCCGGGTATCTCGCGGCGGGCGGCGAGCGCCGCCCGCAGGCCCTCGTCCGACTGGGTCGGCGGCATGCGGACGTCGACGACGGCGACGTCCGGACGCCAGGTCACCAGCGCGGCGAGCGTTTCGGGCCCGGTGGCCGCCGTCGCCACCACCTGGTGGCCGCATGCCTCGATGAGGCGGACCATGCCGTCACGCAGGAGATAGAGGTCTTCGGCTACAACGATGCGCACGGCACCATCATCCTCACACGGGTCGGGCCGCCCACCGGGCTGGTGATCTCACACGTGCCGTCGAAGACCGCGATCCGGCGGCGCAGCCCCGCGAGTCCTCCGCCGGCATGCTCATCGGCGCCGCCCCGGCCGTTGTCCTCGACTTCGACGACGATGCCGCCCTCGTCCTGGGCGATGGAGATCCGGCCCCGGGTCGCATGGGCGTGCTTGACCGCGTTGGTCAGCAGTTCGGCTATTCCGAAGTACAGGGCGGACTCGATCGGCGGTTCCAGGCGCGGCTGAACGTCGGCGCTGACGCTGGTCTCCAGCGGGCTGTCCATGGCCAGAGTGCGCACGGCGTCGACAAGGCCCCGGTCGTTCAGTACCGGCGGGTTGATGCCGTGGACCAGTTCGCGGAGCTCGGTCAGGGAGGTGGCGGCGCCGACCCGCGCCTCTCGCATCAGCGCCTTGGCCTGGTCGGGGTCGGTTTCCATCAGTTTCTCGGCGGTCGCGAGAGACAGCCCGAGCATGACCAGGCGTGCCTGCGCCCCGTCGTGCAGGTCCCGTTCGATCCGGCGGATCTCGGCGGCCTGCGCGATCGTGGTGTCGGCCCGCTGGGCCGTCAGCTCGTCCACCCGGTCGGCCAGCGCCATCGCCGACGACGGGCGCAGAAACCGTACGGCCACCGGCTCGACGGACCGCCAGGCGTAGGGGGCGCCCGCGAGGGCCACGACCGCGCCGACCACCCCGACCTGAGCGGACTCCGGTTGGCTGAAGCCGAGGACCGCCGCCACGGCTCCGGCCGGCGGGATGGCCGCGGTCACACCGACGGTGATCGGCACGATCGCCGTGAACCGCAGATCTCGCCAGGTGGCGGGATCGCTCCACCAGAGCCGCAACCGCTGCTCTTGGCGGGCGTCGTTGCTGGTACGCGAGTAGGAGAAACCGTTCCACCAGTACCCGGTCGACATCTGTGTCACCGGGGTGGCCTGCCGGTACCCGGCGGGGATGACGGTGCCCGTCCACTTCGCGACGAGGGAGCGGACCATCCGGCAGACCGGCCGGGACAGGGCGACCGTGCCGATCCCCGCCCATACGAACGGGCCTATCCACGACCACGGGTTTCCGCCCCACCAGATCCACAGCCCCACGGCAGCCGCCCATACGGCCGGGACCAGCATGGCGACGGCCACCACGACGCACGCGCGCGCAAACCCCACGCAGGCGCTCGTCACCCACGACACCAGCGGTTTCATCATTCCCCTTCCCATGGCCCAGTGAGTCCACTGTGCGCCCCGGGAAGTGCGATTCCGGCCAGGTCGGCGCTGAAGTGGGTCCAGGCCCACCCCACTGTGCGTCCAGGCCCATACCGCCCCCGTCGTGCGCTCTCTAGCTTCGAATCCACAGCTTCCTGCTCGCCGGCCCGGTCCGCCGGCTTCCCGGCGTAGGCCGCGCGCTTTGACATCCCACCCAACACATCGAAGGAAGAAACATGGCAGCACCCGGGCACGTCAACCGCCCGAACACCCGGCGAACCTTCGCCACGGTGAAGAAACTCGTCGCGGTCTACGGCGCGTTCAGCGTCGCGGTCCTCGCCGTGGTCGTCGTCCTCTCGGTCATGGGCCGCGAGGTGACGTCGTTCATGTGGGGCCGCACCGGCGGGATGTTCGCGAGCGCCGTCGTGACGTACTGGCTGACCGTCGTCGCCTCACGGGGCGCGCGCTGGGCCTATATACGCGTGCGCATCATCGCCGTCGTCGTGCCGGTCGCGATCATCGCCATCGACTCCATCCCCGGCGCGCTCCCGCTGTGGTTCGTCGGGCTGCAGATCGCGGGCGCCCTCGCCCTCGCCCCCACCGCGTTCCTCGTCAACCGGGCCGAGCTGCGCGCCGCCTTCCCGAAGGCGCGCTGACGCTTCAGCGGCCTCGCCCGGTTCGCCTTGCGGGGTTACGGTTTTCCGGTGTGGTCACACCTCACCAGACGTGTCATGGATGACGAGCTGATCGACTTCCTGCTGGAGCGTCTGGATTCGACAGGCATGGAAGAGCTCGACGGCCACGAACCTCTCGACTTGGCCGTCGAGCTCTTCTCTCACCCACCCAACGGGGCTCCCTACGCATTCGTCAGGGGCTGCCGAGCATGCACGCGCGATCCCGTCCGTCACGCCGACGGAACCCTTGGCCACGACGAAAGCCTCGTCGAGCCATGGCCGTGCCCGCACGTCCGGGCCCTGGCACTGCGCTTCGCCGACGATCCGGATTACCTCGAATCGTGGCGGCCGTAGCGGTCACCGTGCCGGGCCCTCGCCCTTCGGCGGGCCCTGACGATCAGCGGCAGGCAGCCCACCACGCGTGAGCAGGGCGTCCAGTTCGGCCGTGAAGAGCAGGTCGGGCTCGAATCCCATCCCGGTGAAGTGGCCGGCGAGTTCCAGGGACAGGACGCCGTGCAGCCGGGTCCAGAAGACCAGCGCCTGGTGGAGGGCCGCCGGCGGGGCGGGGTGGCCGTCCGCCCACTGGCGGTGGTCTTCGAGGTGTGCGGCGAATGGGGTCGCAGGGCCGGTCGGGGTCAGCGTGGTCCAGGCGTCGAGCAAGGTGGCCATGCTCTCGACGCGATGGTGGTGATGTCGTCGGGCGCGTGTTGACGTCCTCACCCGCATGAGCGTGGGTGATTCCCGCCTGCCCCGCCACGTGCAGCGGCGGGGCTTCGGGTGGGTTCCTGCTTCGACGAGCGCTGCCCCGGCGTGCGGGGTCTGACGTGCTCCGATGTGCCCACCGCGACCGCGGCCCTCGGCGCGGGCCTCGAAGCCTGGCTGCACGACCTGAAGACCACCGCCGAATCCCGCGCTCACGCGCGGAACGGCTAGGCGGGCAGCACCGAGGCCAGGAAGGGCTCCACGGCCCGGCGCCAGCCGTCCGGCTGGTCGTAGTGGACGAGGTGGCCCGCGTCCGCCACCTCCGCGTACTGGCCGCGCGGCAGAACGCGGACCATCTCCTGCGCCTCCGCCCGGCCCAACTCGCCGTCCAGGCCGCGCACCACGAGGGTGGGGCACTCCACGAGCGCCAGCTCTTCCCAATGGGCGTCATGGATCCAGGCCGCGCGGGCCTTGAGCATCTGGCGGCGGGAGAAGACCGGGCGCCAGCCGTCCGAGCGCTCGGCCATGACCTCGGCGAAGAAGTCACCCCGCGCCGGATTGGGCCGCTCCAGCCTCGGGTCGTCCTCGCCGAACCACTTGCGCACATCGGCCAGGGTCGCGAACGGCAGGGGCCAGGACGCGAACCACTGGGCCCACTCCGCCTGCGAGGCGGCGCCCAGCGCGGAGGCCCGCATATCGCAGATCACCAGGGCCCGGACCAGGTCGGGGCGGCGGGCGGCGAGCTGCCAGGCGGTCAGCGCGCCCATGGAGTGGCCGATGAGGGTGACGGGGGCCAGGCCCAACTGCTCGACCGCCGCCGCGGCGTCGGCCACATGGGTGGAGCGGTCGAACGGGCCGTCGGCGGGCTTCTCGCTGCGGCCGTGGCCCCGCTGGTCGAGGGCGACGGCCCGATGGCGGGCGGCCAGCCAGCGCGCGGTCCGCGCCCAGTGGGACCCCCGGCCCATCAGGCCATGGAGCAGAAGAACACCCGGCCCGCGCGAGGCCCGCGCGCCCCCGCCCGTCTTGGGCGGATCGGCGAACTCCCAGGCGGCGAGCCGCACACCGCCGGCTCCCGTCACGTCGATGCGCCGCACCATGTGTTCTGGCACCTCCATTCCCTCCTCGACCAACCCCAGGATATCGAACCCTTATTCGAACACGCCGTTACGACCGGACAACACCCCTCGTTCGAGTGACCGCGCCAAGGGGTTGATCGTCCACACCGAGGGGAGACAGCTAGCGGGAGGCGGACTGCTCGGGGAAGGAAGTCCGCGGGGGCCGACCCTGAGAGCTCGGGGCTCCGGGTCGCCAGGGCCTTTGGCCCTACGGGCCGCGTCACAGCGGACCGTGGGGCCAAAGGCCCAGAGGGGGGACATGGGGAGGCAGGGCCCCGGCGGCTCAAGGCGCCGGGGCCCTCGCTCTTCTCGCTGTCGACCGCCCGCTGGGCAGCACTGCCCGTCAGGCCCATGAAGGCCCCCCTCCCCCGACCCGGGGGAGACAGACGAGCAGACCTCGTACGCCCCAGCCCCAGATCCCCTGCACACCTCGGCGCACGAGCGCGCTCGTGCATATATGCCTCAGCGACAGAGTCGCACGCGGCGGGCGCGACCGCTCGGATTCCACGAACTCCGGTATCCGGAAAACGTCAGGAAAAGCAGGCGCCGCAGGTCACGACAGTCGAATCGGCCGAACCGGCCGATTTGGCCAGCGTGTCGCGGGGGTACGGGGGCACCGGAGGGCGGAAGCGGTGGTACAGGCGCGGGACTCAGCGCTTGGCGACGAAGACGTGTGAGGCGATGTCCGCGTCCAGCTCGGCGGCCTCGCCGCTGCTGCCGACCAGCACCCCGCCGGGCGACTCCGTCACGCTCACCACCGAGCCCGGCTGCACACCGGCGCGGCGCAGCGTGTACATCAGCTGGGCGTCCATCTGGATCGGCTCGCCGATCCGGCGCACGACCACCGTCTTGCCCTCACTCCCCGGCTCCAGCTCGCGCAGGCTCACCATGCTGTCGTCCAGGAACGGGTCGACCTCCGCCTTCTCGCCCAGCTCCTCCAGGCCCGGGATCGGGTTCCCGTACGGCGACTCGGTGGGGTGGCGCAGCAGCTCCAGCACCCGGCGCTCCACCGCCTCGCTCATCACATGCTCCCAGCGGCAGGCCTCGGCGTGCACCTGCTCCCACTCCAGCCCGATCACGTCGACCAGCAGACACTCCGCGAGCCGGTGCTTGCGCATCACGCGGGTCGCCAGGCGGCGGCCCTCCTCCGTGAGCTCCAGGTGACGGTCGCCGGCGACCCTCACCAGCCCGTCCCGCTCCATGCGCGCCACGGTCTGGCTGACCGTCGGGCCGCTCTGGTCGAGCCGCTCCGCGATACGGGCGCGCATCGGGACGACACCCTCCTCCTCCAGCTCGAGGATGGTGCGGAGATACATCTCCGTAGTGTCGATGAGTCCGGACATGCGTGCCCCTCGAATGTGTCGTGCGGTGGCCCTGACCCCAATTCTGACGCATCCCGCCGACAACGGAGCCGAGTCCGGCGTCACCGTGCCCATGGGAGCGGTTCGGAACCGGCCCAGTATTGACAGCGCCCTGACCGACGGCCCAACGTGATCCGCGCCACGCGGCACCGACCGCGGCACCGGATCACACCACGACCCACACCAACGGGAAGGGCCACTCGGGGATGAGCGAGAGCAAGCTGGCCGGGCAGTACTTCGACGCCGCCATCGGCCTGCTGCGGCGAGTACGCGACGAGGAAGCCGAGGCCATCGACGCGGCGGGCGCCCTGGTCGCCGAGACCGCCACGGCGGGCGGCCGCCTCTTCGCCTTCGGCGCCGGCCACTCCTCGCTGCCCGCCCAGGACGTCGTCTACCGCGCGGGCGGCCTGGCCCTGATGAACCTGCTCCCGGTGCCCGGGATGGTCGGCGTGGACGTGATGCCGGCCACGCTCGGCAGCGCCCTGGAGCGCGTCGAGGGGCTGGCCGGCGTCGTCCTGGACAACAGCCCGGCGCGCGCGGGCGACCTGCTGTTCATCATCTCGCTGTCCGGGCGCAACCCGCTGCCCGTGGAGATGGCCGTGCACGCGCGGTCGCTCGGCCTCAAGGTGATCGGCGTGACCTCCGTCGCGTACGCCACCGGCACCGCCTCGCGCCACCACTCCGGGGACTTCCTGAAGGACCACTGCGATCTGGTCCTCGACAGCAAGATCGCGGTCGGCGACGCCGAGCTGACCGCCGACGGCGTCGGGGCGCCCTTCGCCCCCGCCTCCACGGTCGTCACCTCGGCCCTGATGCAGGCCGTGATCGCCACGGCGGCGGGCGAGCTGGCCGCGCGCGGCATCGACCCGCCGATGCTGCGCTCGGGCAATGTGGACGGGGGCCACGACTGGAACACGCGGGTCATGGCCGCGTACAGCGACCGGATCTTCTACCAGCGCTGAGACACCGCCGGGACAACGCCGGGACGCCGGGCTACCCCAGCTGCCGCGCGAGATCGAGGGCGGCCGCGACGCGGGCGGAGACGTCCTCGGCGTACGCGGCGTCCGCCCGGTCGAAGGGGCGGCGGCCCGAGGCGCGCAGAAAGGTGACCACGCCGAGGGTGCGGCCGCGGCTGCGGAGCGCCGTGCACAGGCCGTGGACCGTGCCGTCGGGCCACTTGCGGGCCGCCGCCCACCCGGCGGCGGCCGCCTCCTGCGCGCGGCTCGCGCTGACCCGCACCGACCCGCAGCGCTCGACCGCCTGGAGCGCCGGATGGCTCTCCGTATAGGCCAGCGGAATGCCTCCCGCGACGATCGCCGGGCAGGGGCCCGGGGCGCCGCTCGGGGTCGCCGCCGCCCGCACCAGGCGGACCCGGTCCTGGCCGGGGCCGCCGATCCTGTCAGCCGGCGGGGCGTCCAGGACCAGGTCGATCAGGGCGTGGTCGGCGAAGCCCGCGAGCGCGAAGTCCAGGTGGACGGTGGCCGCCTCGGCCGGGTCCTCGCACTCGGCCGCCGCGCGCGCCGCCCGGTGCAGCTGATTGCCGCGGAAGCGCAGCCGCGAACCGTCCATCTCGTGGCGCTTGGACTCCGTCACGTCCTGGAAGATCCACGCCACGCCGAGCGGCACCGGCTCCTCCGCCAGCGGCGAGGCCAGCCGCAGAAAGCCGCTGCGCCAGCAGCGGCGCGCCGGGGCGCCGCCGTCACCGGCCCCGCCGCCCGCTCCGTCTTTGGCCGCGCCGCCGCGTAAACCTCTGAGGCCTTCGCCGTTCTCCCGCAGGCTCACCCACAGCTCCGTGGGCGCCGGGGGCGCGCCCTCGGCCAGGACGTGCTGCAGCGCGCTCTCCAGCTCCTCCAGGCCCTGGTCGAGCAGTTCCCCCAGCGGGCGCCCCAGCGCCGCCGTACGGCCCGCGCGCAGCGCGCGCGCCGCGTTCTTGTTGACGACCGCGGGGCGCAGATCGGCGTCGACCAGCACCACGCTCCACGAGGCGTCGTCGAGCAGGGCCTCGCTGAGCGCTATCGAACGCTCCAGGTCGATCTGCGTGTGCACCTCGCTGAACGCGCAGTACACCCCGCCCGGCCGACCGTCCGCCCGCGGCACCGCCGAGGACTGGGTGCGCACCAGGACCCGGCCGCCGTCCTTGGTCAGCAGCGCGAACTCGTGCACCTGGCGCCCCGGGGCGTCCATCGCCGCCATCAGCCGCGCCTCCACCTCGCGCGCGTCCGCCGCCCGCACCGCCCAGCCCGCGAGCCCCTTGCGGCCGACGGCCTCCCGCGCGGACCAGCCGAGGATGCGCTCGGCCTCGCGGTTCCAGTGGGTGACGGTGCCCTGGGCGTCGAAGGCGCACAGGGCCGCGTCCATGCCGTCCAGCAGCGCGGCGAGCAGCCCTGAGTCGTCCTCCGGATCGGCCGTGGCCCCCGGCGGCCCGGCCTCACCGGCCTGCGGCGGCGCCGGAGCGGACGGCACGGCACGAGCCGGCTGTGCGGGCTCGGAACGTCGCGAAGCGCTCACCGGACACCCCCTGGTTGACCTGGCAGCCACGGCCGCGTGCACGGTGGTGCACGCCGTGACATTCAACTCGAACGTGACACGCGCCACACCGGATTCCGCTAAATCGTTGCGTCCCGGAAATTCACTTGTGGCGCGGCGGAGCGGTTCTTAGGGTGTGGAGCACACGAGAAGGGAGGTGGTTCGGCAGATGTATCAAATCCGGACGCGTGAGGTGGCTGCGGGCTAGCAGTCCGTCGTCGCGCTCAGCGCATTCGCCGGACAGGCGCACGAAAGATGTGCGCGGCCGGCCAATCCCAAGCAGTCACCCGACCCGTGGGTCGCCGGTACGTCCGACCGGCCCCCTCGCGCCTGACGGCGCAGGGGAAAGACCCACGGGTCGTCTGCGTTTTCTCCCCCGTTTCCGTCCCGCCACCGTCCGCTACGGGCTCAGGCGCTCGATCCGCCAGCCCTCGCCGCCCGGCCCCGGGACGTAGCGCAGCCGGTCGTGCAGCCGGTTCTCCCGCCCCTGCCAGAACTCCACCGCGTCCGGCACCACCCGGAAGCCGCCCCACTCCGGCGGCACCGGCACCTGCTCCCCCGGCGGATAGCGGTCCGCCAGCTCCCCGTAGGCCCGGTCCAGCTCGTCCCGCGAGCCCACCACCGAGGACTGCGCGCTTGCCCACGCCCCCAGCTGCGACCCGTGCGGCCGGGTCCTGAAGTACGCCGCCGTCTCGTCCCGGCCGGTCCGCCGCGCCGTGCCGGTGATCACGACCTGGCGGGCGATCGGGTGCCAGGGGAAGAGCAGCGATACGTACGGGTTCTCGGTGAGCTCACGGCCCTTGCGCGAGGTGTAGTTGGTGTAGAAGACGAACCCGCGCGCATCGAAGCTCTTCATCAGCACCGTGCGGGAGCTGGGCCGCCCGGCGGCGTCCGCCGTCGAGACCACCATCGCGTTGGGCTCGAACAGACCGCTCGCCACGGCCTGCTCGAACCACCGCGTGAACTGCTCGTACGGGTCGGCCGCGAGATCGCGCTCGGCGATCCCCTCGGCGCGGTAGTGCTCGCGCATGGCGGCCGGGTCGTAGGTGCGCGCGGCCGGACGCGCCGAGAACTGCGGGTCAACGTGAGGCACGCGCATATCTTGCAACATCAACGCCGCGCCTCGGGTACTGCCCCGAACGGGCGATCCTGGAGGAGGGTGTGCCGCTTCTCACGCTTCCCCGAGGGTACTTCAGACACCACACTGTGGGGACACCAGAACGTGGCTGACCACGCGCCCGGCGCGGCCGGATCACACCGGCCCGCACGGGGCATCACCGGGGTGACCGGTACGGACCGCAAGCCGCGCGCGCGGCCGTGGAGCCGTCCCGGCACCAGGAGCCCGCCGCTCGTCCACCGTCGACCACATCACGAGGAGCCGCCTGATGTCCGACTTCGTACCCGGACTCGAGGGAGTCATCGCGTTCGAGACGGAGATCGCCGAACCCGACAAGGCGGGCGGCGCGCTCCGCTACCGAGGCGTGGACATCGAGGACCTGGTGGGCCATGTCTCCTTCGGGAACGTGTGGGGTCTGCTGGTCGACGGCGCGTTCAACCCCGGTCTGCCCGCGGCCGAGCCGTTCCCCATCCCGGTCCACTCCGGCGACATCCGCGTCGATGTGCAGTCCGCGCTGGCCATGCTCGCGCCCGTCTGGGGCCTCAAACCGCTCCTGGACATCGACGAGCGCCAAGCCCGCGAGGACCTGGCGCGCGCCGCCGTGATGGCGCTGTCGTACGTCGCCCAGTCGGCCCGCGGCCAGGGTCTGCCGATGGTCCCGCAGCGGGAGATCGACAAGGCGGAGACCGTCGTGGAGCGCTTCATGCGGCGCTGGCGCGGCGAGCCCGACCCCAAGCACATCGCCGCCGTCGACGCGTACTGGACCTCGGCCGCCGAGCACGGCATGAACGCCTCGACCTTCACCGCCCGCGTCATCGCCTCCACCGGCGCCGACGTCGCCGCCGCGCTCTCCGGGGCGGTCGGCGCCATGTCGGGTCCGCTGCACGGCGGCGCGCCCTCGCGCGTGCTCCACATGATCGAAGAGATCGAGCGCACCGGCGACGCCACCGCGTACGTCAAGCAGGCCCTGGACCGCGGTGAGCGGCTGATGGGCTTCGGGCACCGCGTCTACCGCGCCGAGGACCCGCGCGCCCGCGTGCTGCGGCGCACCGCCAGGGAGCTGGGCGCGCCGCGCTTCGAGGTCGCCGAGGCGCTGGAGCGGGCGGCCCTGGACGAGCTGCACAACCGGCGGCCGGACCGGGTGCTGGCCACCAACGTCGAGTTCTGGGCGGCGATCGTCCTGGACTTCGCGGAGGTCCCGGCGCACATGTTCACCTCTATGTTCACCTGCGCCCGCACCGCCGGGTGGAGCGCGCACATCCTGGAGCAGAAGCGCACCGGCCGCCTCGTACGCCCCTCCGCCCGCTACACCGGCCCCGGCCCGCGCAGCCCGCACGACATCGAGGGCTTCGGGAACACCTCCGGCTGAGCGGCCGGCTGTCTCAGCCCGGCGCGCGCAGCACGTCGTCGAGAATCCGCGCCCACTGCGCCACCACCCGGTCGCGGCGGGCGCGGTCGTCGCTGAGGATGTTGGCCAGGCCCAGGCCGCGGGCCATGTCCAGGAAGCCCTGGACGGACTCCCGTACGCCCGGCACGCTCTCGTCGGCGCCCAGCAGCTCCACCGCCATCCGGTGGGTCTCCCGGCCGATCCGCGTCTCCAGGGCGGCCACGCGCGCGCCCAGCTGCTCCTCGTAGGAGGCCACCACCCACAGCTGGAGCGCGGCCCGGAACAGCGGGCCGGTGTACAGGTCGACCAGTACCCCGAGCACGCCGCCCACGTCCGCGACCCGGGTCGGGCCGCCGCCCTCCCCGCCGCGCTCCCGCTCGCGCTCGCGCGCGTGCAGGGCGCGCAGGGCGGCCGAGCGCTCCGTGGCGACGTGCTCCACCGCGGCCGTGAACAGGTCCTCGCGGGTCGGGAAGTGGTGTTGGGCCGCGCCCCGCGACACCCCGGCCCGTTCGGCCACCACCGCCACCGTGGACCGGGTCCAGCCGTGCTCGGCCAGACAGGCCACGGCGGCCTCCAGCAGCCGCCGGCGGGTCGCGCGGCTGCGGTCCTGCTTGGGGTCGCGCAGCGCGGTGCGCGGCGGGGTCACCGCGCCTCCCCGCCCGCCGGCTCCGACACCCACGCCGGCTCCGACACCCACGCCGGATCCCGTCGCTCCAGGAAGGCCGTCATGCCCTCGCGGGCCTCGGCCGAGGCGAACAGCGCCGCGGACCGCTTTGCCAGCCGGTCCGTGTCCCGGGCGAAGGCGGCCAGCACCTCCGCCGTGACCAGCCGCTTGGACTCGGCGAGCCCCTGCGGGGACCCGCGCCGCAGCCCGTCGAGGACCGGCGCCAGCAGCTCGTCCACCTCTCCCGCCGGGGCACCCGCCGGGGCACCCATGGTCACCAGGCCGATCCGCGCCGCCTCGGCCGCGTCGAACCGCTCCCCGGTCAGGTAGTAGCGGGCCGCCGCGCGCGGGTCCAGCCGGGGCAGCAGCGGTATGGAGATCATCGCGGGCGCGAGCCCCAGCCGGGCCTCGGTGAAGGCGAAACTCGCGCCCCCGCCCGCCGCCACGATGTCGCACGCGCCCAGCAGCCCCAGACCGCCCGCCCGGACATGCCCGGTCACCCGGGCCACCACCGGCTTCGGCAGCTCCACGATCGACCGCAACAGCGCGACCAGGCCCAGCGCCCCCGACCGCGTGGGCGGCTCGCTCAGGTCCGCGCCCGCGCAGAACGTGGTGCCGGTGTGGGTCAGCAGCACCGCCCGCGTGGCCGCGTCCCGCCCGGCCGCCGCCAGCGCGTCGCCCAGCTCGGCGACCAGCCGCGCGGAGAGCGCGTTGCGGTTGTGCGGTGAGTCGAGGGTCAGGGTGGTGATGCCGCGCGCGTACGCGCGCCGTACGAGAGGTGGTGGCGCGTCCGTCATGGGGCCGTCGTACTCCCTTCCCTGGCGCGCAGCTCACGCCTGAGGATCTTGCCGGTGGCCGCGCGCGGCACGGCGTCCGTGAACTCCACACGGCGCACCTTCTTGTACGGGGCCACCCGCCCGGCAACGTAATCGATCACTTCGTCCGCCGACAGCTCGGCCCCGGGCCTGAGCACCACATACGCCTTGGGGATCTCGTTGCCGTCCGCGTCGTGGACCCCGACCACCGCCGCGTCCACGATCGCCTCATGGGTGAGCAGCACGGCCTCCAGCTCGGCGGGGGCCACCTGGTACCCCTTGTACTTGATCAGTTCCTTGACCCGGTCCACCACATACAGCCAGCCGTCGGCGTCCACATGCCCGACGTCGCCGGTGCGCAGCCAGCCCTCCGCGTCGACCATCGCCTCCGACTCCGCCGCCCGGCCCAGATACCCCTTCATCACCTGCGGCCCCCGGATCAGGATCTCGCCGTCCTCCCCGACCCCCAGGTCCCGCCGCTCCCCCGCCGTCTCCACGACGCGCATCTCGGTGCTCGGCAGCAGCTTGCCGACCGTGCCCGGCGGTACGTCCCGCGCGGCGCGCGGCACCATGTGGCAGCCCGGCGACAGCTCCGTCATCCCGAACGCCTGCAGCAGCGGCGGGGTCCCCAGCCGCCGCGCGCACGCCCGGGCCAGCTCGGCGTCCAGCGGCGCCGCCGCGCTCATCACATAGCGCAGCGACGACAGGTCGTAGCCGGTGACCGCCGGGTGTTTGGCGAGCGCCAGCACGATCGGCGGCGCCACGTACAGCGCGGTCGCCCGGTGCTCCTCGATCGCCGCGAGGAACCTCTCCACGTCGAAGCGCGGCAGCACGATCACCGTCGCGCCCTCCCGCAGCGGCGCGTTCACCAGCGCCGTCAGACCGTAGATGTGGAAGAACGGCAGCACCGCCAGGACGCGCTCCCCGGGGCCCATCGGCACCACCGGATGCAGCTGCGCCAGATTCGTGGCCAGGTTGCGATGCGTCAGCATCACGCCCTTGGGGGTCCCCGTCGTCCCCGACGAGTACGGCAGCACCGCGATGTCCTCGCCCGGGTCGATCTCCACCACCGGCTCGGGCGCCGTGCACTCCAGCATCTCCCCGACCGATCTGTGCCCCTGTGCCGCGTCGCAGACAAACACCTCGCGCACCCCGCCCGCCCGCTCCCCGGCGCGCCGGGCCACGCCCAGCAGCGCCGAGGTGGTGACGATCCACTCCGCCTTCGCATCGCGCAGCTGCGCCGCGAACTCGTCCGCCGTCGCCAGCGGATGCACCGTGGTCACCGCCGCTCCCGCGCGCGTCACGCCGTAGAGCACGACCGGGTACAGCACCGAGTTGGGGCTGTGCAGCGCCACCACATCCCCCTGGCGCACCCCCGCCTCCGCGAGCGCCGCCGCGAACCGCCGTGTGGCGCGGTCCAGCTCCGCGTAGCTCAGCGCCGTGCCGGCCACCCCGTCGACCAGGGCGGGCAGATCGCCGAACCCGTCGCTCGCCCGGCCCAGTACGGCCTCGTGGATGGGCAGGTCGAGGGGCGGGACATCGGGGTACTCACTGCGCCACGCCATCGCGGGTCCCTCCGTAGGTCCTGGTCCGTCAGCGTCACTACGTCAGTAGGTCAGTAGGTCAGCAGGTCAGCAGGTCAGCAGGTCAGTACGACTTGGGCAGCCCGAGCGTCTGGTGCGAGACGAAGTTGAGGATCATCTCCCGGCTGACCGGCGCGATCCTCGCCACCCGCGCGGCCGTGACCAGCTTCGCCAGCCCGTACTCCGCCGTCAGGCCGTTTCCGCCCAGCGTGTGCACCGCCTGGTCCACCGCCTTCACCGCCGCCTCCGCCGCCGCGTACTTCGCCATGTTCGCCGCCTCCCCCGCGCCCGCGTCATCGCCCGCGTCGTAGAGGTGGGCCGCCTTGGCCATCATCAACCGCGCCAGCTCCAGTTCGATATGGGCCTGCGCGAGCGGATGCGCTATGGCCTGGTGCGCGCCGATCGGCTCCTTCCACACCTGGCGGACGCGCGCGTACTCCACGGCCTTCGCCAGCGCGTGCCGGCCCATCCCCAGCGCGAACGCCGCCGTCATGATCCGCTCCGGGTTGAGCCCCGCGAACAGCTGCAGCAGCCCCGCGTCCTCGTCCCCCACCAGCGCCCCGTCGGGCAGCGGCACCTCGTCGAGCACCACCTCGAACTGCTTCTCCGCCGCCGCGAGCTCCATCGGGATGTGGTGGTACGAGAAGCCGGGCGCCCCGCGCTCCACGATGAACAGACACGGCTTGAGCCTGCCCGTCCGCGCGTCCTCCGTACGGCCGACGATCAGCGTCGCGTCCGCGATGTCCACCCCCGAGATGAACACCTTCCGGCCGGTCAGCACCCAGCCGCCGCCGGGGACGCGGCGGGCCGTGGTCGTGATGCGGTGCGAGTTCGACCCGGCGTCGGGCTCCGTGATGCCGAACGCCATCGTCCTGCTGCCGTCCGCCAGGCCCGGCAGCCAGGCGCGCTTCTGCTCCTCGGTGCCGAAGCGGGCGATCACCGTGCCGCAGATCGCGGGCGAGACGACGAGCATCAGCAGCGGGCAGCCGGCCGCGCCCAGCTCCTCGAGCACGATGGACAGCTCGGCGATGCCGCCGCCTCCGCCGCCGTACTTCTCGGGCAGGTTCACGCCGAGATATCCGAGCTTGCCGGCCTCGGCCCAGAGGGTGTCGGGGGTTGTCTGCTCGCTGCTGTGGCGCTTGGCGAAGGCCGCTACGGCGGAGCGCAGGGCGGCGCGTTCCGGGCCGTCTATGAGCGGGCTGGTGTCGGGTTTCATGTGCGGCTCCTCCCGGGTGCGGGCGTGTGGTTGCGGTGCGCTGTACGGGGCGGGGCCCCTCATGTCCCGTCCGCCTCCTCCGCCACCACCGCCAGGACCGCCCCGACCTCGACCTGGCGGCCCGGGGTGGCGTGCAGCGCGGAGAGCACACCGGCGGCGGGCGCCGTGACCCGGTGTTCCATCTTCATGGCCTCCAGCCACAGGATCGGCTGTCCGGCCTCGACCCGGTCGCCGACCGTCACCTGGGCGACGCGGACGACCGTGCCCGGCATCGGGGCCAGCAGCGAGCCCGGTTCCGTACGGGCGGTGGGGTCGGGGAAGCGGGGCAGGGCGGTGAAGGCGTGGGCGCCCAGCGGCGAGTCGACGTAGACCTCCTGGCCGTGGACGGCGACGTCGAACCGGCGGCGTACGCCGTCGACTTCCAGCACCACCTGCTGGGGGCCGGCGTCGATCAGCCGGGTGTCCGGGTGGGCGTCGGCCATGAGGCCGTCGCGGGTCAGCCGGTAGCGGACCTCGTACTCGGCGCCGTCTGGCTCCGACCGGTAGGTCTTGAGCTGCGGCTGCGACGGTACGTTGCGCCAGCCGCCGAGCCGCCCGGCCACGGTGGTGTGCGTGGTCGCGGGCCGCCGTGCCGCGTCGGCCAGGGCGGCGGCGAGGGCGGCGAGGGGGGCCGTCGTCTCGTCGGTGGCGGTGGTCAGGCTGAGTTCGTCGAGATGCCGTTCGAGGAAGCCCGTGTCCATGCGGGCGTCCTGGAACTCGGGGTGGCGCAGGGCGCGTACGAGCAGGTCGCGGTTGGTGACCGGCCCGTGCAGCCGGGCCCGCTCCAGGGCGTGTGCGAGGCGGCGTACGGCCTCGGCCCGGGTGGGGGCCCAGGCGATGACCTTGGCGAGCATCGGGTCGTAGTGCACGGTGACCTCGTCGCCGTCGGCGAGCCCCGAGTCGACGCGCAGCCCCGGGCCCTGGGCCACGCCCAGCCGGTGCATCGTGCCCGTCCCCGGGCGCCAGCCCCGCGCCGGGTCCTCCGCGTACAGCCGGGCCTCCACCGCGTGGCCGTGGGGCCGGGGCGGCTGGGCGGGCAGGGGTTCGCCTTCGGCGACGCGCAGTTGCAGCGCCACCAGGTCGACCCCGTACACGCACTCCGTCACCGGGTGCTCCACCTGCAGCCGGGTGTTCATCTCCAGGAAGTACGGCCGCCCGTCCCGCCCCACCAGGAACTCGACCGTCCCCGCGCCCCGGTACCCGATCGCGCGCGCCGCGCCGGCCGCCGCCTCGTCGAGGGCGCGGCGCAGCACGTCAGGGAGCCGGGGCGCCGGGGCCTCCTCGATGACCTTCTGGTGGCGGCGCTGGAGGGAGCAGTCGCGGGTGCCCAGCGCCCACACCTCGCCGTGCGCGTCGGCGAGGATCTGCACCTCGACATGGCGGGCGCCCTCGACGTACGGCTCCAGGAAGACCTCCGCGTCGCCGAAGGCGGACAGCGCCTCCGCGCGGGCGGAGGTCAGCTCGGCCGCCAGGCCCGCGAGGTCGCGGACCACGCGCATACCGCGCCCGCCGCCGCCCGCCGCCGCCTTGACCAGGAGGGGGAGGTCCTCGGGCGTGGCGCGGTCGGGGTCGACAGGGGCGAGGAGAGGGACGCCGGCGCTGCGCATGAGGTCCTTGGCGCGGGTCTTGGAGGCCATGGCCTCGATCGCCTCGGGCGGCGGCCCGATCCATGTGAGGCCCGCGCCGGTGACGGCGCGCGCGAAGTCGGCGTTCTCGGAGAGGAAGCCGTAGCCGGGGTGGACGGCGTCGGCGCCGGCCGCGAGGGCCGCTTCGACGATGAGGTCGGCGCGCAGATAGGTGTCGGCGGGCGCGGCGCCGGGGAGCCGTACGGCCGCGTCGGCCTCGCGTACGTGGGGCGCGGCGGCGTCGGGGTCGGAGTGGACGGCGACGGTGGCGATGCCGAGTTCGCGGCAGGTGCGGAAGATCCGGCGGGCGATTTCCGCGCGGTTGGCGACGAGGAGGGATCGGATCACGGGTATCACGGGTTTCCTCACATCCGGAAGACGCCGAAGCCGCCGCGCGCGCCCTCGACGGGGGCGGTGTGGATCGCGGAGAGGCACAGGCCGAGGACGGTGCGGGTGTCGCGGGGGTCGATGACGCCGTCGTCGTACAGCCGCCCGGACAGGAACAGGGGCAGCGATTCGGACTCGATCTGCCGCTCCACCATGGCGCGCAGGGCGGCGTCGCCGTCCTCGTCGTACGGCTGCCCCTTGGCGGCCGCCGACTGGCGGGCGACGATCGACAGGACGCCGGCGAGCTGCTGGGGGCCCATGACGGCCGACTTGGCGCTGGGCCAGGCGAAGAGGAAGCGGGGGTCGTAGGCGCGGCCGCACATGCCGTAGTGACCGGCGCCGTAGGAGGCGCCGATGAGGACGGAGAGGTGGGGGACGCGGGAGTTGGAGACCGCGTTGATCATCATCGCGCCGTGTTTGATGATCCCGCCCTGCTCGTACTCGCGGCCCACCATGTAGCCGGTGGTGTTGTGGAGGAACAGGAGCGGGATGTCGCGCTGGTTGGCGAGCTGGATGAACTGGGCGGCCTTCTGGGACTCGGCGGAGAACAGCACGCCCTGGGCGTTGGCGAGGATGCCGACGGGATAGCCGTGGAGGGTGGCCCAGCCGGTGGCGAGGCTGGGGCCGTAGCGCGGCTTGAACTCGTCGAAGTCCGAGGCGTCGACGATGCGGGCGATGACCTCACGGGGGTCGAAGGGAACCTTGAGGTCGCCGGGGACGATGCCCAGGAGTTCGTCGGGGTCGTGGACCGGGGGCTCGGCGGGGCCCGGGTCGGGGTGCGCCTTGCGCCAGTTGAGGCGGGCGACGACGCGACGGGCCTGGCGGATGGCGTCGGGCTCGTCGAGGGCGAAGTAGTCGGCGAGGCCGGAGGTGCGGGCGTGCATCTCGGCGCCGCCGAGTGATTCGTCGTCGCTCTCCTCGCCGGTGGCCATCTTGACCAGGGGCGGCCCGCCGAGAAAGACCTTGGACCGCTCCTTGACCATGATCACGTGGTCGGACATCCCGGGGATGTACGCGCCTCCGGCCGTGGAGTTGCCGAAGACGACGGCGACGGTGGGGATTCCGGCGGCGGACAGCCGGGTCAGATCGCGGAACATGGCGCCGCCGGGGATGAAGATCTCCTTCTGGCTGGGGAGATCGGCGCCCCCGGACTCGACGAGGCTGATGACCGGCAGGCGGTTGGCGCGGGCTATCTCGTGGGCGCGCAGGGACTTCTTCAGGGTCCAGGGGTTGCTGGCCCCGCCGCGTACGGTCGGGTCGTTGGCGCTGATCAGGCACTCGACGCCCTCGATGACGCCGATGCCGGTGACGACGGAGGCGCCGACGGGGTAGTCGCTGCCCCAGGCGGCCAGCGGGGAGAGTTCGAGGAAGGGCGTGTCGGGGTCGAGCAGCAACTCGATGCGCTCGCGGGCGAGGAGCTTGCCGCGCTTGCGGTGACGGGCGACGTACTTCTCGCCACCCCCGGCGAGGGCTTTCGCGTGCTCGGTCTTGAGCTCGGCGAGCTTGGTGAGCATCGCCTCGCGGTGTGCCGTGTAGTCGGCGCCGTGGGGGTCGAGGGCGGAGGCGAGCCGGGTCACAGAAGATCCTCCGGTATGTCGAGGTGACGCGAGCGCAGCCACTCACCGACCGCCTTGGCCTGCGGATCGAACCGGGCCTGGGCGGCGACGCCCTCGCCGAGCAGGCCGTCGACTTCGAAGTTGAGGGCGCGCAGGGCGGGGAGCGCGTGGCGGGTGACGGGGAGGGCGGCCGTCTCCGGGAGCAGCGCGCGGAAGCGGTCGGCGGTGAGGGCGTGGGCCAGCCAGCGCCAGGCGTCGTCGGTACGGGCCCACACGCCGACGTTCGCGGCCCCGCCCTTGTCCCCGCTGCGGGCCCCGGCGACCAGGCCGAGCGGGGCGCGGCGGGTGGGGCGGCCGGGCGGGAGCGGGGGCGGCAGCGGCGGCTCGGGGACGGGGGCGAGGGGGGCGGTGGTGAGGGGTGGGGCGATGGGGGTGCTGGTGCCGTCGGGGAGCACGGCGGTGTGCGGGACGTCGGCGGCGGGGACGTACGCGGCCTCGAACACGCCGTACGGGGAGCCCTTGCCGGGCGGGGCCGTGACATGGAAGCCGGGGTATCCGGCCAGCGCCAGCTCGACGGCTGCGCCACTGACCGCGCGTCCGGTCTTCTCCGGGTCCGGGTCGCGGACGGTGAGGCGGAGGAGGGCGGATGCGGTCTCTTGGGTGTCGGCGTCGGGGTGGTCGGTGCGGGCGAGGGTCCAGCGCACCTCGGCGGGGCGGCGTTTGGTCATGGCCGCCTCCATCTGGTCGCGTACGAGGGCGGCTTTGGCGGGGATGTCGAGGCCGGTGAGCACGAAGACGACCTCGTTGCGCCAGCCGCCGAGGCGGGTGAGGCCCACCTTGAGCGACGGCGGGGGCGGCTCGCCCTTCACGCCGTGGACCCGCACCCGGTCCGGGCCGTCCTGCGTGAGCCGCACGGTATCCAGCCGGGCGGTGACGTCCGGCCCGGCGTAGCGGGCGCCCGCCGTCTCGTACAGGAGCTGGGCGGTGACGGTGCCGACGGTCACCGCGCCGCCGGTGCCCGGGTGTTTGGTGATCACGCACGAGCCGTCGGGGTGGATCTCGGCCAGCGGGAAGCCGGGGCGGCGTATGTCGTGCTCGGTGAAGAAGGCGTAGTTGCCGCCGGTGGCCTGGGCGCCGCACTCCAGGATGTGCCCGGCCACCACCGCCCCGGCCAGCGCGTCCCAGTCGTCCGCCCGCCACCCGAAGTGCGCGGCGGCGGGCCCGGTGACCAGCGCGGCGTCGGTCACCCGCCCGGTGACGACGACATCGGCGCCGGAGCGGAGGGCCGCGGTGATTCCGGCGCCGCCGAGGTAGGCGTTGGCGGTGAGGGTGTGGCTCGGCCAGTCGTGGGTGGTGCGGAGGTCGTCGCCGGTGACGTGGGCGACGCGGGGGGCCAGGCCCTGCCGGCCGGCGGCGTCGCGTATCGCGTCGGCGAGCCCGGCCGGGTTGAGCCCGCCCGCATTGCTGACGATCCGCACACCGCGCTCCAGGGCGAGGGCGAGGGTGTCGTCGAGCTGGCGGAGGAAGGTGGCGGCGTAGCCGCGCGCCGGGTCCTTCTGGCGCTCCCGGCCGAGGATGAGCATGGTCAGCTCGGCGAGGTAGTCGCCGGTCAGCACGTCGAGGGGGCCGTCGGTCAGCATCTCGCGCATGGCGTCGAAGCGGTCGCCGTAGAAGCCGGAGCAGTTGCCGATGCGGAGGGGTGGGGGCGACGGGGTCATGCGGGGCCCCAGGTGCCGCGCGCCACGGCACCTTCGGGCGCCACCCCGTCGCCGCCGACGGACGGCCGCCCGCCGGGGCCCCCGGCCGCGCCACGCGCGCCACCTTCGGAGGCGACCCCGGCGTCGGCTTCGGTGCCGGTCTCGGGGACGCCCCGGCCGTCGCCGGGGCCCGGGCCCGGGGCGCCGTCGTCCTCGGGCGCCACGCCGGAGCCGCCGCCGGGGGGCCGCCCCTGGCCCGGGGGGCCCGCGAAGGCTTGGGCGATGTCCAGCCACCGGTCCGCGTCCGGCCCCTCGGCCCGCACCGCCACATCCGCACGATGCGCGCGCTGGGTGACCAGCAGGCAGAAGTCCAGCGCGGGCCCGGTGACCCGCTGGGGCGCGTCCTCGGGTCCGTACGTCCACAGCTCCCCGCCCGGGGCGCGCAGTTCGACCCGGAACTCCTCGGCGGGCGGCTCAAGACCCCGCACCGCGTACGCGAAGCCCCGCGCCCGCACGCCGATCCGCGCCACATGCCGCAGCCGGGCGGTGGGCGCGCGGCGCACGCCCAGCGCGTCGGCGACGTCCTGCCCGTGGGCCCAGGTCTCCATCAGCCGGGCGGTGGCCATGGACGCCACGCTCATCGACGGCCCGTACCACGGCAGCCGCGTCCCGGCCGGCTGCCCGGCCAGCACCCGCCGCAGCCGCTCCCGCCCCTCCCGCCAGCGCCGCAGCAGCTCAGCGGGCGGCTGCGCCGCGCCGACCTCGGCGGCCTCGTCCACGAACGTGTCCGGCGAGGCGGCGGCCTTCCGCACCTCGGCCGCGAACCCGGCCGGGTCCGTGGCCGCCTGCGCGGCCCGCTCGTCGGTCCAGGCGAGATGGGCGATCTGATGCGCGATCGTCCAGCCCTCGGCGGGCGTCGGCGTGGCCCACGCCTCCTCCGCGAGCCCGGCCACCAGGCCGTCCAACTCCTCGCCCTCGGCGAGCAGATCGCCGAGCACGACGTCCGTATCGGACACGCTGCGCTCCCGTCGTGTGGGGTCCCTGTCGTGCGTCCCGGGAAGGGAGCGTGGCAGTACGCCAAGAAACAATCAAGCGCGCTTGCATGATTCAGCGGACTAGCCGCGCTGATGCGCGAAAACCCCTTCACTCCCCGCCTTACGCTGCGACAGCGATGGCTACGGCGTGAAACGGACGGTGACGTTCGCCCAGCCGTCCGGGCTCTCGTAGTGCCATGCGCTGGTTTCGTCGGCGGACAGCATCGCTTCGGAGTACAGGGCTCCGACGAGAAGTTTCCAGGGCTCGTCTCGCCCGGCGGCTCCTCCGTGGGACAGATCTCGCAGCGAGTCGTCGGCGGCCCTCAATACGGCTGTGCGGATGTCGAAATAGCGCGCACGGTCGACTGCTCCCGTGCTGACGCCGGACCTACTGATGAACGCCCATTCGGCGTGCCAGGGTCCATCTGCCATGGTTGATCACCGATCTGGCGAAGCGCTCCCGGCGACTTTGCAGTGAGTATGAGACAGAGACACGCCGTGACGTCGGCGTGTCGCCGTCCGATACTCACCGCAAACTCGGGCGCCGGTGGCGCGAGTGGCGGCGTTTATGCGGGGGCGATGCCTCGTTGGCGCTGGGCGTGAAGGCGGGCGATGGCCCGTAGCTGCCGCCGTTCGTATGGGGTAGCCGGGCGCACAGAGGCACAGTGCGACCGCCATTCGAGGCCCGTAGGACGGGTGAGGCACACCAGGGGCCCGTCGAAGTCGGTGATCGTCCCGGGCATTTCGTAACGCCGGTCGTAGACCACCATGCCGACCGCAAGACTGGGCAGGACCTTGGTCCAGTCCCCGCCGCTCACCGCTTCCCCTTGGCACGGCATCGGGCGCACGGGAACGGGCACGGCGGCAGGTCGGCCCCCAGTGGGATGAACACGATGCCGGAGCGCAGGTCCAGCGCCCCGCCGTACCGCGTCCACCACCCTTCGGGGGAACCTTCGTACGGGGTGCCCGCGTACGGGTCAGCGGCGTCCGTATCCATGCCCATCTTGACGGCGAACGTGTCCGTTCCCCAAGGGCTTGGCGCATCGCACCTGCTGTCCGATGCGTGGTTCACGTCGACCCCCGCCCCAGATGCTGGGCGATCTGTTCGCCGAGGGCGGCGGACTGCTGCCACAGTTCCTCAAGGGTCGGGCGGTCGTCGCTGCCCTTCTGCTGCCCGCCCTGTCCCTGCGGTCCGTCGTCCTGTCCCTGCTCCGGCGGGTGCGTCATCGGGGAATCCATCTACGCCGCCACCTTCACGCCGTGGATCAGGCGCGGCCCGACATCGACGCCGTGCACGGCCAGCCGCAGCGCCCGCCGCCGCTGCCGCGCAAGCCGATACTCGGCACGCTCCAGCCGCTGCTGCCACTCGCATGTGGGCGCGTGCTGGTGCCACCCGGTCGGACGGCCGGTGGCAGTGTCAGTGGCGCGGTGGCGGCCGGACGGTGGTAACACCAGCCGTAGCAGCGCTTCGAAGATCCAGGCGATAGCCTTTGCCATGTCGTCAACCTTCCAAGGGGTTGATGGCCACCGCCCCCGGACGCTCCCTCCAAGTCGCGTCGCGGGGGTCTTGCATGTGGCAAGTGGTCTGGTGTCTGACTCGCCCGGGTGAGTACCGGACGTACTTCTACGGAGCCCAGGAACGCGGTCCTGACCCGACCATCGCGTTCTCCGGGAGGTCTCTAGTCGAGCACAGCGTGATGCGCCGAAGCATCTCTGTGCTGTGGGCTCCTTGTGGGCTCCTGGATAGACACATACGTGAACACCCAGCTCACGCGGGCACCAGGCGATTTGAGCCACCAGCCGCGGATCCAGCGTCGTTCTAGAGTCAATACCAGCGAGCGAGGGGATCCGTATGACCCAACCAGCAGTCCCGGAATGCAACTTGATCAAGCATCCGCTGACGTACCTACGGATTCAGCGCGGATGGAGTCAGCAAGACCTCGTCGACGTCATCGCCACATCCGCGCGCAAGCTGGGAGTACCCCTGGCTGACGGCTGCCGGAAAAAGGCATGGCGGTGGGAAAACCGGGGAGTCACCCCCGAGGCGGACGCTCAGCGAGCCCTTGCCCATGTGCTCGATATTCCCTACGAGCGGGTCCAGCTGTTGCCATGGCCTCGATGGCTCCCCGCAGGAGAAGCCATCTCCAGTGATTACCCGTGGACCATAGAAGGATGCCTGCAGGCCCTGTACGCCGTGGAGGACGCTTTGCTTGACCGCCGAGGATTCCTGACCGTCGGTGGCACCGCCCTGACCGCCGCAGCGGCGGGTTGGGCCAATCACGAACCCGAACGAGTCGTCGGCGCCCTGAAAGGCGGACGGCTGGACGAGGAAACCGTGGCGTGGGCCGAGGAACGCATCCCCGGACTACGCAGGATGGACGACCGGCTCAGCGGCCGAAATCTATTGCGCTTGGTCAGCGCGGACCTGAGCATGGTTACCGAGCTGATCGACTGCTCGACCTACTCCGAAAGCCTGGAACGGCGCCTGTACCGTGTGGCGGCCGAGCTCGGACAGCTCGCCGGCTGGGTCGCTTTCGACATCGGCCACCATTCAGCCGCTCAGCGGTATTACCTGGGGGCGCTGCACGCCGCCCACCAGGCCGACGACCGGGCCCAGGGGGCCAACGTTTTGGCTGGGCTGTCCTTCCAGCAGGCGCTGTACGGGGAACCGCGAGATGGGGTCGCCCTCGCCGACACCGCCCAGGAGCATGCCCAGTCCGCACCGCCACGGGTCCGAGCTCTGATCGCCAGCCGTCAGGCACGTGCACACGCACGAGCTGACGACGCTGGGGCATGCAACCGAGCACTGCTCCAGGCCGAACAAATGCTGCAACTGGCGGACGCCAGCAGCGGTGACGACCCGGCATGGGTCTACTACTTCGACCGGGCCGAACTGGAGGCGCAGGCCGGCGCCTGCTTCGTCGACCTGCGACAGCCCCGCACGGCTGAAGAATTGTTGTCCACCGCTCTGGCCGACCAAGATCCATCCTACGTACGAGACCGCACTATCTACCTCGTGCGATCCGCCACCACGCAGCTCCAATTCGGGCAGCTGGACTACGCGTGTGCCCTTGTCGGCCAGGCTGCACAGCTCGCACAGAAGTCCTACTCAGGGCGCAGCATCGCGTCAGTGAAAGCCTTCCGGGCATCACTGAAGCCATACTCCTCAAGCCCTCACGTGGCAGCGTTGGACACCGAGCTGGCCGGATTGGCGGCCTGAACGATGACCGACGCCCGTGTTGCCCTGGTGACCGGCGCCGCACGCGGCCTCGGCACGGAAATCGCCCGTCAACTCGTCCAGCGAGGCTTGCGCGTTCTCGTCGCCGCGCGGGACCTCGAGGCGGCTCGGGAAGTCAGCCGAGCGCTCGGGTCGGCAACTTCGCCCCTGGAACTCGACGTCACCTCGCCCACGAGCATCAACCATGCCGTCCAGCAAGGCATTGAGCGGTCAGGTCGGATCGATGTACTGGTGAACAACGCCGGAGTCGCCCTCGATGGATCCCAGCGCGCCATCGGCGCGGACTACCGGATTGTGCAGGACACCTGGGAGACGAACCTGCTGGGCACATGGCGTGTGGCCGACGCCGTCATCCCCCAAATGGTTACGGCAGGCTATGGCCGAGTGGTCAACTTGAGCAGCAACCTCGCATCGCTCACTGAGATGACCGAAGGCCAGGAGCCCGCCTACCGTGTC
The DNA here is from genome assembly GCF_042959105.1 of Streptomyces sp. NPDC007917. Taxonomy (NCBI): domain Bacteria; kingdom Bacillati; phylum Actinomycetota; class Actinomycetes; order Kitasatosporales; family Streptomycetaceae; genus Streptomyces; species Streptomyces sp. NPDC007917. Next base: position 225,620 of record NZ_JBIBKK010000008.1, on the reverse strand, counting down.
TCCAAAGCCGCAGTCAGCGCCCTGACACGTATCCTGGCGGCTGACCTCCGCGGGACCGGGGTCCTGGTCAACGCCGCATCCCCAGGCTGGACCCGCACCGACATGGGCGGGCCCAGAGCACCGCGCAGCGTGGAGCAGGGAGCTGACACGCCGGTCTGGCTCGCCACACTTCCCTCAGGAGACACAACGACCGGCGGCCTGTTTTACGACCGTAAACCGCTGCCCTGGTAAGGGCACCACATGCCCGTAACCGGCCAGCAGGGCGAGCGCTCGGGATCGCTCAGTCGGAGCCGCTGCTGGTCAGGGACGGCTCATCGGCGTGCACGCCGGCCACCACCCTGCCCCCCGTGCTGCGGGCACGCCCCGCCAGCAGGGCGATCAGCAGCGGCGGCAGGAGCAGCAGCCCGAAGGCGGCCCCGTAACCGGCCGTCGCGGAGGCGCCGATGGCCAGGCAGGTGTTGAGCGCGGCGAAGGCCAGGGCCATCACCGTGACCTGGCCGAGGTTCTGGCTGGTCTGCATCGAGCTGCTGGTGTGGCCCAGCCGGCCGGACGGGCTGTGGGAGAGCGACAGCACGGTCAGGGACGGGGCCAGCAGACCCATGCCGGCGGCCGCCACGGGCATGGCGGAAGCGGCGAGGAGAACCGGCCCCCTGGTGAACGTCCCCACCACCGCGAGCCCGACGGCCACCGCCATCACCAACGCCCCGGCGGCGACCAGCACATGCCGCGGCCGGTTCTCCAGCAGCCGCCCCTGCACCCACGAGGCTCCCGCCCACACCACGGCGGCGCCCGTGAACGCCAGCCCGATCAGCACCGCGGGCGCGCCCCGTTCGTCGATCAGCATCAGCGGCACCAGCGCCTCGACCGTGAAGTACGTGCCCGACGACAGGCCACGCAGCAACACCGTCGCCGGCAGCCCCCGGGCGGCACGCCAGGTGCCCACGGGCAGCAGCCGCGGTGCGAAGATCACCAGCAGCCCCAACCCCCCTGCCACGAACAGCAGATGGCGCACGTCCCAGCCCGACACCCCGTACTGCCCCAGCGCCGCGCCCAGGCTCACCGCCGCCGCGATCAGCAGCGGCGGGCGCGAGGCGTGACCGTCCGACGGCGCGGCCCCCGGCAGGGATGCGCCGCGCACCACGACCACCAGCGCCAGGGCCGGCAGCAGCATCAGCGCCGCCAGCCCGAAGAACACCGCCCGCCAGGACCACCACTCCGACACCAGCCCGGCCAGCGGCGGGCCCGCCAGCGACGGGATGATCCAGCACGAACTCATCAGCGCCAGCGCGCGGGGCCGCAGCCGCTCCGGATACGCCTGCCCGATGGCGGCGTCGACCGACACCGCGACCATCCCGGCCGCCAGCCCGTCCAGGAACCGCCCGGCCGCGAGCTGCCACACGGAGACGCTGGCCCCCGACACCACCAGGGTGACCACCGTGAGCACCACCCCCGCCGCCAGCGGCCTGCGCGCCCCCGCACGGTCCGCCCAGTGACCGCCCAGCACCCCACCCAGCAGACTCGCCGTCACAAAGCACCCCGCGACCACGGGGAACAGGCCCACCCCGTTCAGGTCCCGGGCCGCGGTCGGCAGCGTCGGCACCACGGCGAGCGCGGCGAACCCGGTCAGGAACATCACCGCCGCGAAACTGGCGGTGGCGGCTGCGTACGTCCGGGAGAACAGGCCCTGCGCCTTCGAGGCTTCGGTCACGGATGTCACGAGCGCGCAAGCTAATTGGTACGCACCAAGCCGTGCCACTGGTTTTCGTGGGAGGCTCGGCCGCGGATCGTGTACCGGCGGAGAGGGAGATCGGTGGTCGAGGACCAGGAGGGCGTGGTCGTTTACTGGCGCCCCATGTGCACGTACTGCATCAAGTTGCTCCTGCGGCTGCGCTTCACGCGGCTTCGGTACACCAAGGTCAACATCTGGAAGGACCCCGAAGCGGCGGCCTTCGTCCGCTCCGTCGCGGACGGAAACGAGACCGTGCCGACCGTGACGGTGGCGGGCAGGGCGATGGTGAACCCGTCGAAGAAGCAGCTGATGGAAGCGGTCGCGACGTACGCACCGCACCTGCTCTCCAAATCCGGCTGACGCCCCGGACACCGCCCCGCGGCCTCAACCCTGAGGCCGGCCCAGCAGCTCCCGCCCCAGCGCCTCGACCGACGCGGCCGTCCGCGTCCCCGAGGCCGCTCCAGGGCGCCGCCGATCGCAGAAGACCGTCATCGGTTAACCGTTGACACGATCTTCATGGTGGCGAAAACTCATGGCGTCCGCAGGGCCGCTGCCGCAGCGCCCCTCGCCCTGGTTCGACCCTGGAGCCGCATGTCATGCCCGATCACCATCTCGTGACCCTGTATCACCTCAATGACCTGGGCTCCGACGAGCTGCGGCGGCTGCTGCCCGGCCACCCGGACCTGCGCATCACCGAGATCGGCCCGGACGAGGACCCGCACGATCACCGGGAAGCGCTCGCCGACGCGACCGTCGTCCTCGCCCCGCTGGAGAAGGAGCGCCGTATCACCGCGGAGCTGCTGGCGGGGATGGAGCGGTGCCGGCTCGTGCAGTCCGTGGCCGTCGGCTTCGACGGGGTCGACCACCGCGCCGCCGCCGGGCTGGGCATCCCGGTCGCCAACCTCCCCGGGTTCAACACCGACGCCGTCGCCGACTGGACGGTCGGCGCGCTGCTGTACCTGGTGCGGCGCTACGCGGCCGGCCATGCCAAGATCACGGGGGGCGGCTGGGGCCCGGAGGGGCTGCGCGGGCGCGATCTGGCCGCGCTGACCGTGGGCATCGCCGGGTTCGGCAACATCGGCCGGGCCGTGGCGCGCCGCCTCGACGCGTTCGGCAGCCGCGTGCTGGTCCATGACCCCATGCCGTCCGAGCCGGAGCGCGAGTACGTGCCCCTGGACGAACTCGCCTCCCGCTCCGACGTGCTGACCCTGCACATGCCCCTGAACGACGCCACCCGCGGGCTCGTCGGCGACGCCCTGCTGGCCCGTATGGACCGGGGCTCATACGTGATCAACGCCGGGCGCGGCGGGGTCCTCGACGAGGACGCGCTGGTACGGGCCCTGGACGGCCAGCAGTTGGCGGGTGCGGCCCTCGACGTGTTCGCCGAGGAGCCGCTGCCCGCCGACTCCCCGCTGCGCGGCCGGTCCGACGTGCTGCTCAACCCGCACACCGCGGGCGTCACCCACGAGGCGTACCACGCGATCAGGGCGCGGCTGATCGAGTCCCTGGACCGGGTGCTGTCGGGCGAGGCCCCGCGCAACGTCGTCAACGGCGTGATCGTCAACCGCGCCCAGCCCGCCCCGGCGGCGCGGAAGGGGTGACGGTATGACGTGGCGCGCGGGTCCCCGGCAGCTCCGGCGCCGGGTACGGCTCCCGCCCGGCCGGGCGCTCCGGCCGGGCCCTAGGGAGTAACAGGGCGCTCGAAGAAGGTCTCGAGCACCATGGTGGCCTGAGTGCCGCTGACTCCCTCGATCGCGTACAGGCGGCGCAGCACGTCCTGGAGTTGCTCCGTCGTCGAGGTCCTGACCTTGACCAGGACCGAAGCGCTGCCGGCGATGATGTGCGCTTCCTGGATCTCCGGAATGGCGGAGAACTGGTCGGCGGAGTCACCCACCCACTTCGTCGAGTCCACCATGACAAAGGCGAGCACACCCCGTCCGATCGCCGCGGGATCGACTTCGACGGCTGTCCGGCGGATGACGCCTCGCTCGCGCAGCTTGCGCACGCGTTCATGTGTTGCCCCCGCGGACAGCCCAACGGCCTGCCCCAGCGCCGCATACGGCCTTGAGGCGTCCTGCTGCAGGAGGGCGAGCAACTGCCGATCGACGTCGTCCAACGGATCTCCTTCTGAGAACAGCTTGATCTGCCGAATCTCATTCTGCATAGTTTGCATTCGTCAGATCAACATTCGAGGCGATGGTGAGGGCGGCGACATGCCCGGCGATCAACCGCAGTTGTACGAGATCCTCGATGAGCGCTTCCGCACGGGCAGGTGCCATGCGGGCGACTCAAAGCTGGAGACCCTCTTCGAAGGCTCTCGCTGGGCCGAGGGTCCCCTCTACGTCCCGGCCGGGCGGTATCTGGTGTGGAGCGACATCCCCAACGACCGCCTGCTCCGCTGGGACGAGACCACCGGGAAGGTCGGCGTCTTCCGCTCACCCGCCGGTCACCCCAACGGCAACACCCTGGACAACGAGGGTCGCCTCGTCACCTGCGAGCAGGGCAACCGCCGCGTCACCCGCACCGAACACGACGGCTCGATCACCGTGATCGCCGACCGCTTCCAGGGCAAAAGACTCAACAGCCCGAACGACGCCGCCGTGAAGTCCGACGGCTCGATCTGGTTCTCCGACCCCGACTTCGGGATCACCAGCGACTACGAGGGCCATCGCGCCGAGAGCGAGATCGGCGCCTGCAACGTCTACCGCGCGGATCCGGCCAGCGGCGAGGTACGGCTGGTCGCCGACGGCTTCCGCGGCCCCAACGGCCTCGTCTTCTCCCTCGACGAGCGTCGGCTGTACGTCTCGGACAGCCGGGCCAACCACATCCGCGTCTTCGACGTCCACGAGAACGGCACCCTCACCGGCGGCGAGATCTTCACCGAGTGCGGGATCGGCAACTTCGACAACATCCGCTTCGACGACGGCGGCCGGCTCTGGGCCGCCGCCATGAGCGGCGGCGTGCACTGCTACGACCCGGACGGCACACTCCTCGGCCGCCTCCTGGTCCCCGACGTCGTCGCCAACATCCGCTTCGGCGGAGCCAAACGGAACCGCATGTTCATCGCCGCCGACACCGCGCTCTACTCCGTCGTCATGTCTGTCACCGGCACCCCGCCGCTGCCGACCGCCCGCTGAGCCGGTCCCTCACCGCATCACCGGCCCGGACTCAGCGCAGCCGTTCGGCCAGGACCTCCGCGAGGTGGCGGGCGCGGCGGCCGGCCAGCTGCTCCAGCTGCGTACGGCAGGAGAAGCCGTCCGCGAGGACTTCGGCGCCGGGGTCCGCGGCCCGTACGGACGGCAGCAGCTGCTCCTCCGCGCAGGCCAGGGACACCTCGTAATGCCCCCGCTCGAAGCCGAAGTTGCCCGCGAGCCCGCAGCAGCCGCCGCTGAGCTCGCCCGTCAGACCCGCGCGGGCACGCAGGCGGCGCTCGGCCGCGTCGCCGAGGACGGCGTGCTGGTGGCAGTGGGTCTGGCCGACGACGGGGCGGTCGGCCTTGGGGGGCTGCCAGTCGGGGGCGTGGTCCTCCAGGGCCTGGGCGAAGGTGGTGACGGCGTCGGCGAGCCGGGCGGCGCGGGGGTCGGCGGGGCCGAGGAGTTCGGGCAGGTCGGTGCGGAGCGCGGCGGTGCAGCTGGGCTCCAGGCCGACCACGGGGAGCCCGGCGTCCAGGGCCGGGGCCATGACGTCCAGGGTGCGCCGCATGACGGACCGGGCCCGGTCGAGCTGCCCCGTCGACACCCACGTCAGCCCGCAGCACACCGGCTTGGGCGGCACGACCACCCGCAGCCCGGCCGCCTCCAGCACGGCCACGGCCGACCTGCCGACGGACGGGGAGAGGTAGTTGGTGAAGGTGTCGGGCCACAGCACGACCGTGGTGGCCGCCGCACGGCCGCCGCCCCGCGCGGCGGCCCGCGCCCGCTTGCGCCACCAGCGGGTGAAGGGCTCCGGGGCCAGCTCCGGGATGGGGCGCAGCGGCGCGATGCCGCCCGCTCGCTTCGCGAGCAGGGCCAGCGGGCGGATGCCCGCCGCCGCGTTGGCCACCGGCGCCGCCCGGAGGGCGGCGAGGACCCGCAGCGACACCGGCAGCCAGCCCATCGAGTAGTGCGCGGCGGGGCGCACGCGGCCCTCGTAGTGGTGGTGCAGGAACTCCGCCTTGTAGGTGGCCATGTCCACCCCGACCGGGCAGTCGCTGCGGCACCCCTTGCACGACAGGCACAGGTCCAGCGCTTCGCGCACCTCCTGTGAGCGCCAGCCGTCGCGCACCACCTCGCCCGCGAGCATCTCGTGCAGGAGACGGGCGCGGCCGCGCGTGGAGTGCTGTTCCTCGCCGGTGGCGCGGTAGGAGGGGCACATGACGGCCGCGCCGGAGACGGACTCGTCGCGGCATTTGGCGACGCCCACGCACCGGCGCACCGCCGCCGAGAAGTCGCCGTTGTCGTGCGGATAGCCGAACTCCACGTCCACCGGGCGCCTGGGCAGCGGGGTGAAGCGCAGGTTCTCCTCCATGCGCTGCGGGCGGGCGAGGGCGCCGGGGTTGAGGCCGCCGGCCGGGTCCCACAGGTCCTTGAAGCGGGAGAAGAGCCGGACCATCTCGTCGCCGTACATCCTGGGCAGCAGTTCGGCGCGTGCCAGACCGTCGCCGTGTTCGCCCGACAGCGAGCCGCCGTGGGCGACGACGAGGTCGGCGAGGTCGGTGGAGAAGGCGCGGAAGACGCGGATTCCGGCGTCGCTCAGCAGGTCGAAGTCGATGCGTACGTGGATGCAGCCGTCGCCGAAGTGCCCGTAGGGCGTGCCGCGCAGCCCGTGCTGGGTCATCAGGGCGCGGAAGTCGCGCAGGTACGCGCCGAGCCGGGCGGGCGGCACGGCGCAGTCCTCCCAGCCGGGCCAGGCCTCGCTGCCGTCCGGCATGCGCGTGGCGGTGCCGGAGGCGTCCTCGCGGATCCGCCACAGGGCGCGCTGGCCGGCCGGGTCGGCGACGACGGTGTGGTCGGTGGTGGCGTCGGCGGCGGCGCGGGCCAGGGTCTCGGCGCGGGCCAGGGCCTCCTCCCGGGTGGCGCCGCCGACCTCGACGAACAGCCAGGCGCCGCCCCCCGGCAGGCCGGTCGCCCCGGCGACCAGGTCGGCGGCCATGCCCTCGACGGTGAGCGGGCCGTGGGGCAGCAGGGTGTGGGCGGCCTCGGCGGCGGCGCTCTCGTCGGGGTAGCCGAGGACGGCGAGGGCGCGGGCGGCGGGAGCGTCCACGAGGCGTACGGTCGCCTCGGTGAGCACGCCGAGGGTGCCCTCGCTGCCGGTGAGCGCGCGGGCCACGTCGGCGCCCTTCTCGGGCAGCAGCGCGTCCAGCGCGTAGCCGGAGATGCGGCGGGGCAGTTCGGGGAAGCCGGTGCGCAGCGGGGCGAGGTTGGCGTCGACCAGGGCGCGCAAGCCCTCGCGGAGCCTCGGCGGCAGCCCGTCCAGGCCGCGTCCGGCGCGCAGCCGTTCGCCGCCGTACGTCACGACGTCCAGCTCCCGTACGTTGTCGGCGGTGGTGCCCCAGGCGACCGAGTGGGAGCCGCAGGAGTTGTTGCCGATCATGCCGCCGAGGGTGCAGCGGCTGTGGGTGGAGGGGTCGGGGCCGAAGGTCAGGCCGTGCGCGCCGGCGGCCGCCCGCAGGTCGTCGAGGATCACGCCGGGCTGGACGACGGCGGTGCGCGCCTGCGGGTCGAGGGAGACGACGGAGCGCATGTGGCGGGTGAAGTCGAGGACGACGCCGAGCCCGGTGGCCTGTCCGGCGATCGATGTGCCGGCCCCGCGCGCCACCACGGGCACCGCTCTCTCGCGGCATACGGCCAGCGCGGCCGCGACGTCGTCGGCGTCGTAGGGGGCGACGACCCCGGCGGGCACCCGCCGGTAGTTCGACGCGTCCATTGTCATCAGCGCGCGGCTCGCCGTGTCGAAGGAGACCTCGCCGCGGACGGCCCGGCGCAGGGCCCGTTCCAGTTCTTCTCCTTGGCCCGTCTCGTGATCAACCATGGTTCCCATGGTCCATCTCCCGGGCCCGGATGAGAATGTCGAGTTCCGGTTCGGGCCCGCGGACATCGGGGCCGGCGGCGTCAACACGGTCGCGCACGCCGTCGGGGGTGCCGCGGGCGCCCGGATCGCGGTCGCGGTCCTCGACGCGGCGGGCCCGTCCGAGGCCCCCGGTTTCCCGCCGCATCCGGCCGCACCAGCGCTTTCGCCGTCTTCGCGGTCGTCGCCCGCGGCGCGCTCGGCGCCTCGTGGGCCGTCCCGGCCAAGAGACACCGTGTCTCATCGGATGGACACCGGGGCAGGCTGGGCATACCGACGGATTAGGCTTCCGTCCGTGGCTGAGATCCGGATTCCCGCTGACATCAAGCCCGCCGACGGTCGCTTCGGCTCGGGCCCCTCCAAGGTGCGCACCGAAGCGCTCAGTGCGCTGGCCGCCACTGGAAGCTCCCTGCTCGGCACCTCGCACCGCCAGGCCCCGGTCAAGAACCTGGTCGGCAAGGTGCGCGAGGGCGTGCGCGAGCTGTTCCAGCTGCCCGAGGGTTACGAGGTGATCCTGGGCAACGGCGGCTCCACCGCCTTCTGGGACATCGCGACCCACGGCCTGATCGAGACCAGGTCCCAGCACCTGTCCTTCGGTGAGTTCTCGTCCAAGTTCGCCAAGGCCGCGAAGCTCGCGCCCTGGCTCGACGAGCCGACCGTGATCTCCGCCGACCCGGGCACCCATCCGCTGCCGCGGGCCGAGGCGGGCGTGGACGTCTACGCCCTCACCCACAACGAGACCTCCACCGGTGTCGCCATGCCGCTCGAGCGGGTGGCGGGCGCCGACGAGGGCGCGCTGGTGCTGGTGGACGCGACGTCGGGCGCGGGCGGCCTGCCGGTCGACATCGCCCAGACGGACGTGTACTACTTCGCGCCGCAGAAGTCCTTCGCCGCCGACGGCGGGCTGTGGATCGCGGCCTTCTCCCCCGCCGCGCTGGAGCGTGCCGCGCGCGTGCACGCCTCGGGCCGGCACATCCCGGAGTTCTTCTCGCTGCCGACGGCGATCGACAACTCCCTGAAGAACCAGACCTACAACACCCCGGCGCTCGCGACGCTCTTCCTGCTCAACGACCAGCTGGAGTGGATCAACGGGCAGGGCGGCCTGGACTGGGCCGTGCGCCGCACCGCGGCCTCCTCGGGCGCGCTGTACGGCTGGGCGGAGGAGTCGAAGTTCGCCACGCCGTTCGTCACCGACCCGGCCAAGCGGTCGCAGGTCGTCGGGACGATCGACTTCAACGACGAGATCGACGCCGCCGCGGTCGCCAAGACGCTGCGGGCCAACGGCATCGTGGACACCGAGCCGTACCGCAAGCTGGGCCGCAACCAGCTGCGGATCGCCATGTTCCCGGCCGTCGAGCCGTCGGACGTGGAGGCGCTGACCGCCTGCGTCGACTACGTCATCGAGCGCCTGTGATCTGAGCATCCCGTGAGGGGCCCGCGGCCGACGCGACGGCGCGGGCCCCTTCGCGTACGTACGAGGGCCGCTCAGGTGAGCGAGCGGCCCGTGGGTGCCAGCCTCAGTGTCCGGGGGGCCGCTGTCTGTTCTCTCCCGATGCCCGCCAGGATTTCCTGGGTGAGGGGATGGGCCTGCACGTCGGCAAGGTGCCGGCGGTACGCGCTTTCGTCGGGGTAGGACGTGAAGACCGCGACGACGTTCTCTCCGGTGCGGACCGGCAGCCTGGTGAAGGTGTTGTGCGCCGTCTCGGTGGTCAGGACGGCGAGTGGCGCGGGTCCCGTCTTGTGGAGCACGGGGAGGAGGCCGTCCTGGACGAGTGCGATGCCGTCGGGCCGTCCGGGAGGGAAGGACCACACGGTGGCGGACACGAACCGGTCCGGTGCCGGAGCACCGGCCCGGGGCCGCTCGGACGGGCGGACGGCGAATCCGCTCCCGGCTGACAGGGGCCGCAGCAACAGGACATCGTCGGAGTCGACCATGGTGGCGTTGGCCTGGGGCCCGTGCTCGGCCCAGACGGGTCCGCCGTAGAAGGCCGTCAGCGCACGGTGCCGTACCGCCATGTCCCGGAACCCGCGCAACCAGACGAAGCGGTTCGGATCATCAAGGTCCCGAAACTGGCCGAGCACGACCATCCCTGTCTCTTCCTGCGTTTCGACGAACTCCCGGTCGAACAGTTCGATGAGCTCGTCACGCCGACCGGGACGCAGCGTGTACTGGCGAAGCTCGATCACAGCGGGGCGGCCGACGGGGTCGGTGGGGGACACGAGGGAACTCCTGTTCGGTGCTCTTCTCCCGGCAGGGACTTCCGACCGGTTCGGTGGTCGGAGCCGGACGTGGACTGACGCTAGGGGAGCCCTGTGTCACGTGCTGTCAGGGTTTCCGAGGAGAATGCGCCCATGTCCGCAGGCCGATTGCTGTCGCTGCTGTTGTTGCTGCAGTCCCGCGGCCGCATGTCCGCGCGCGGGATCGCCGACGAGCTGGGGATATCCGTGCGGACCGCCTACCGTGACCTGGCACGTCTGCAGGCCGCCGGGGTCCCGGTCTACGCGGAGGCGGGCCGCGGGGGCGGATATCAGCTGCTCGACGGCTACCGCACCCGCCTCACCGGGATGAGCGAGGGCGAGGCACGGGCCCTGTTCTTCGCCGGACTGCCCGGGCCCGCCGCCGATCTGGGCCTCGCGGCGGAGGTGACGGCAGCACGGCTGAAGCTCCTGGCCGCGCTGCCGACGGACCTGCGCAAGGAGGCCGCGCGGACCGCGGCGGTGTTCCACCTGGACGCTCCCGGCTGGTACCGGGAACCCGAACCGACACCGCAACTGCCCTTGTTCGTCGACGCGCTGCTCACCCGGCGCGCGGTGGACGTGCGCTATCGCCGTTGGCGCGCGCCGCACGAGGTGAATCGCCGGCTACGCCCCTATGGCCTGGTGCTCAAATCCGGCATCTGGTACCTCGTGGCCGCCGGGGAGAGCCGGATCGCGACCTACCGGGTCGCCCAAGTCCTCGATGCGGTGGTGAGCGACGAGCGGTTCGACCGGCCGCAAGGATTCGACCTGGGCGCGTACTGGACCTCCTACCTCGACGACTTCCAGGCACGCCGCTACACCGGCACGGCCACCGTCCGCCTGTCCCCGCGGGGACGCCGACGCCTGCCCGACAACGTCCCCCCGGAAGTGGTGCGTGCAGTCGACTCCACCGCGACCGCCGTCGGCGACGACGGATGGGTCGAGGCCGTCATCCCGACCGAGAGCACCGACCACGCGTGCGGCGAGCTGCTGCGGCTCGGTATCGACGTCGAGGTCGTCGCGCCGGCCGACCTGCGCCAGGCCATGGCCGCCATCGTGGGCGTACTCGCCCAGGCCTACGGAGTCCCCTGACGTCAGCCACCTGGTTCAGCCGCTCAGCCGCTGGAAGCGCCGTACGGCCAGCGGCAGGAACACCGCGGTGAGGGCCACCGGCCAGGCCACCGCCATCAGCGTCGCGTGCTCCTCCACCCAGCCGCCCCCGCCGGGGACCGGGTTGCCGAACAGGTCCCGGATCGCGTTCGCGGTCGACGAGACGGGGTTCCACAGCGCGATCGCGCCCAGCCAGTCGGGCATCATCGCGGGCGGGGTGAAGACGCTGGAGATCATCCCGAGGGGGAAGGCGACCGCGAAGAGGTTCCCCGCGGCCTGCTGGTTGGGCACCAGCAGCCCCAGATACACCCCGACCCAGATCAGCGCGGACCGCAGCAGGATCAGCAGCGCGAAGGCGCTCAGCGTCTGCGGCAGGCTGCCGTCGGGCCGCCAGCCGACGGCCAGGGCGATCGCCGCGAGCACCGCCAGGTCCACCGCGGCGCTGATGACATCGGCGACGCCGCGCCCGCTGACCACCGCCGAGGGGGACATGGGCATGGAGCGGTAGCGGTCCATGACGCCCTTCTCCTTCACCACAGCGACCGCGACGGCGGTGCCCATGAAGCCGTTCGCCATCGTCATCGCGAACATCCCGGGCAGCGCGTAGTCCTGGTAGTCCGCTCCGCCGCCCACCTCCATCGCGCTGCCGAAGACATAGACGAACAGCAGCACGAACATCACCGGCGTGCCGAGCTGCCAGGCGATGGCGGCGGGATAGCGGAGGAGGGTGATGAGCTCGGTCCTGACGATGGTCAGACAGTCCGCCACCGCCCAGTACGCCCGCCGCTCCGGCCCCTCCACGACGGCCGGTGCCCCTGCCCCGTGGGCCACGCTGCTCATGCGTCCACCTCCCGCTCGGTCCCGGCGCGCTCCGGCGCGGGCGCCTCGGGCCGCTCGTCCGCGCCCTGGCCCTCGCCCTGTTCGTCGCCCTGTTCGTCCGTACGGTGTCCGGTCAGCCGCAGGAAGACCTCGTCCAGGGTGGGGCGGCGCAGCCCGATGTCCTCGACGGCCACGCCCCGCTCCTGGAGGGTCCGCGCGACCTCGGTCAGCGCCGCGACCCGGTCGCGCACCGGGGCCGTCACCCGCCGGTCCTCCCGGTCGGCCGCCGGCCCGGCCGCGTACGGCCCGGCCGCGTCCGCGCTCCGGTCCATCACCCGCGCCACGGCCTCGACGGCGGCGGGCAGATCGGCGGTCTCCCGCACCACCACCTCGATCCGGTCCCCGCCGATCGCCCGTTTGAGCTCGGCCGGCGTATCGTCGGCGATCTTCCGCCCCCGGTCGATCACGGCGACGCGGTCCGCCAGCTGATCGGCCTCGTCCAGGTACTGCGTGGTCAGCAGCACCGTCGTACCGCCGGCGACCAGCGAGCGGACCGCCTCCCACACCTCGTTGCGGCCGCGCGGATCGAGCCCGGTCGTCGGCTCGTCGAGGAACAGCACCTGAGGGGCGAGGATCATGCTCGCGGCCAGGTCGAGCCGGCGCCGCATGCCGCCGCTGTACTCCTTGGCCACCGTGTCGGCGGCCTCGGTCAGCCCGAACGTGCTCAGCAGTTCGTCGGCCCGGCGTGCCGCGCGCGCCTTGTCCAGGTGGAAGAGACGGCCGAACATCACCAGGTTCTGGCGCCCGCTCAACATCTCGGCCAGCGCCGCGTACTGGCCGGTCAGCCCGATCCGGCGGCGCACCTGACGAGGCTGGGCGGTGACGTCGAACCCGCCGACGAAGGCCCGGCCGCCGCTCGGCCGGGCCAGCGTGGACAGGATCCGTACGGCCGTCGTCTTGCCCGCGCCGTTGGGGCCGAGCAGCCCTTGGACGCTGCCGCGGCCGACGGCCAGGTCGAAGCCGTCGAGCGCGTGTTTGTCTCCGTATCGCTTCCGCAGTCCTTCGGTGAGGACCGCCCATCGCGCCGCGTTCGAAAAAGTCGCAGTCAAAGAAACCCCCACAGGAACCCCATGCCTTCACTGGGTACACCGTACCCAATTGCGAGTACAGCGTACCCAGTTCCGGGTACGGCGTACGCGGTTTCCGGGCGCGGCGTTAGGATGAGCGCGCGATGACGACCACCGAACACAGCGGCAGCGGGGACATCTCCCGCAGCCTGGAGCTCCTGTGGGGCACCGGCGAGCGGCCCAGCCGCGGCCCCAGGCCCGGGCTGACCCTGGAGCGGATCGTGACGGCGGCCATCGGCATCGCCGACGCGGAAGGGCTCGCCGCGGTCTCCATGCGGCGGCTGTCGGCCGAACTGGGCACCGGCACCATGTCGCTGTACCGCTACGTCCCCGGCAAGGCCGAGTTGCTGGATCTGATGCTGGACCAGGTCCAGGCCTTCGACCACGACGCCCACGCCCCGGATCTGGGCTGGCGGGAGACGCTGGAGACGGTGGCGCGCGGCTTCTGGCAGCTGCTCGGACGCCACCCCTGGCTGCTCCAGGTCGACCAGTCGCGCCCCATCCTCGGGCCGAACGCCATGGCGGGACTGGAGTTCGCGCTGCGCGGCCTCGACGGCATCGGCCTCACCGACCGCGAGCGGGTCCATGTCATCGTGACCGTCGAGGGGTTCGCCACCGGCATCGCCCGCACCCATCTGAACTCGGTCACGGCCGAGAAGCGCACGGGCGTCAGCGACGAGGAGTTCTGGAAGGCGCACGCGCCCGCGATGGAGAAGGCGCTCGCCAGCGGCAGGTTTCCGATGCAGGCGGCGCTCGGCGAGGACGCCTTCACGGGGCGGGGCGAGGACATCTTCGAGTTCGGCCTGCGGAGCCTCCTCGACGGCATCGGCGCGTTCATCGCGGCCCGCGCCCGCGCCCGCGCCCGCGACGCCGCCGAGAAGTAGGCCCTCGCCCCCGGGGGTCAGCGGCGGCGGAAGATCGAGCGCAGACCGAAGAACAGGACCGCGGCGGCGGCGAACGTCAGCGCGCCCTTGAGGAGATTGCCGTTCTTCTCCTCCTCCGAGGCCGCACCGGCCCCCGTGGAGTCCCCGCCCCCGTTCTTCTTCTGCTCCTTCGCCGTCGCCCCCGGCAGCAGCTCCCCCTCCAGCTTCACCGCGGTCACCTTGGAGCTCGGGCCCTCCGTGCCGTACATCAGCGTGCCGCCGTCGGGCGTGAAGGTGACCGACTCGCCCTGCCGCTGCAGCGGCAGATCCGGCGCCTCCTCCAGGTCTTCGAGCTTGCCGCCGCGCCACCTGAACTCCGCGACGTCGAAATAGCCGCGGAGCACGAGCCTGCTGGCGTCCGGGGCGAAGGCCCCGTCCGTCACCTCCATGCCGATGTCGTCGACCCGCCGGAAGATATTCGCCCCGGAAGGAGACAGGGTTTTCGGCCCGGCGTACAGCCCGCCGTCCTTCTGGCTCTTGCTCGCGATATAGGCTCGGCCGGTCTTGGGGTCGATCATCATCGCCTCGGCGTTGCGCGGACCGTCCTCGTATTTCACGGTGTACTGGGTTGCCCTGACCGTGGTGTTCTTCAGCGTCTTCGGCTCGGGGAAGCGGTAAATCCACACATGGGACCAGGACCCGCCCAGGTTGTCGCCGATATCGCCGACGTAGATGTCGCCGTCCGGCCCGATCGAGATGGCCTCCACATCGCGCGGGCTGCCGACGCCGCGCATGGTGACCGTCGCGACCGTGCGCCCGGTCTTGCTGTCGACGGCGTAGACGTACGGGCCGTCGTCACTGTCGTTGTGCGTCCAGTAGACGCCCGGGTGGAGGCGGCTGGCCGCCAGGCCGCTGGACTCGGTGATCCTGGAGTCCTCGATCGTGAACGAGGACGGCGACGTGTGGTCGTCGGCGGCGGCCGGGGCGGCGGCGGGCAGAACCACCAGCGCGGCGGCGCCGAGGACGGACGGAAGCGAACGCATGGGCCAAGCCTGCCATCCGGGCCCGGAGCCGAGGGGGCGGCAGTCGGCCAGGGGCGGGTCCGGGGCCGCTACACCTGTCTGATTGACTTCGTCGAGAACGGGCAGATAACGAATGAGCGAGCACTCGACACCGACTCGCCACACAAATTGATAATCTCTGGATCAGTTGTGCTGATCCAGAGATTAATTTTTGGAAATTTATCGGTCAATCGGCGCCAAAGCGGACCACGGCGTTGCGTCGGAGAATAACCCCGCCCTACGGTCTGCCCCATGAGCAATTACGGTGGTTCCTCTTACCCGCAGACCGCGCCGCCCGCCCCCGGGGGCGCTCCGGCGGGCTCCGGACAGGCCAAGAAGTTCGCGATCATCGGGATCGTCGGAGCGGCCCTCGCCCTGGTCGGCTCTTTGGTGAACTGGGTGGTGGGCGGCTCCGGTGATGACACCGGCGGCATCAAGGGCATGGACGGCGACGGCGTGATCACGCTGATCGTCTCCATCGTCGCCGCGCTGGCCCTGGGCGGCGCCCTGGCCACCAAGAAGGCCCAGATCTACCTGGGCGGTGCGGTCCTGTCGCTGGTCACCGCGGTCTTCGCCGTGATCAACATGGTGGACCCGGCGCGCCTGGTCGCCTCGAAGCTGGAGAGCGACGGGGCGTCCGCGGAGGAGGCCGAAAAGTACGCCGACGCTGTCGTGAAGGCTGCTGACATCTCCGCCGGCCCCGGCCTGTACATGGTGCTGATCGGCGCGCTGCTGACCGTGGTCTTCGGCTTCCTCGCTTTCCAGAAGTCCCGCAGCAACTGATCGAAAAGAATGCGGCGATCGAGAAATTCGACGATCGCACCCGAGAGCCCGCTTTTCGGCCGCACCCCGGCCGAGAATGCGGGCATTCGGATTTTCAGGGACCGCCCGGAGTTTTCCTGGGATCATTCGAAATTTTCCCGGACCGCCCGGCGCTATGATCACCGCGTGGCCGATGTCTTTGACCTGATCCTGTCGGTGGACCTCCCCGACACCCTCTCGGACTCCGAGATATCCGAACTCCGCTGGCACCTGGGCCTCGCCCCCCAACCCGCCACCCCCCTGTCCCTCGTGACCGACTACGCCGAACCGCTGATCGGCGACGACGGCGAGCCGGAGGAGGACGAGCAGGGCAACTGGCTGACGCACGACGAGCCGTACCCCGTGCTCGCCGCCAAGGGCGCCGCGACCCGCGCCGGCGGCGTGCTCCTGTCGGCCCTGGAGCCCGGGGCCCGCGGCGGCTGGGCCCTGACGTCCCGCCAGGAGTTCCACCCCGATGAGCTGGACAGGGTGGGCGAGCTGCTGGTCTGGCTGCACGAGCGGGCCGTCGGCCCCCTCGCCTTCCAGTGCCATGTGCGCTTCTACGAAGAGGTCGCGTTCGTACCGGTCCCGGTCGCGGACGGGGAGGTGAACTGGCCCTGACGCGTCCCGGCGGGCCCTTGATTCGAGCGCACTCCAAGGGCTTGGCTAGGTGTTCATGGAGTACACGCAGCTCGGACGTACGGGACTCAAGGTCAGCCGGGTGGTCCTCGGCACCATGAACTTCGGCCCGCAGACCGACGAGGCCGACAGCCACGCGATCATGGATGCCGCGCTCGACGCGGGCATCAACTTCTTCGACACCGCCAACGTCTACGGCTGGGGCGAGAACAAGGGCCGCACCGAGGAGATCATCGGGAGCTGGTTCGCGCAGGGCGGCGGCCGGCGCGAGAAGACCGTGCTGGCGACCAAGGTCTACGGCAACATGGGCGTCGACGGAGAGCCGTGGCCCAACGAGGACAAGCTCTCCGCGCTCAACATCCGCCGCGCGGTCGACGCCAGCCTGAAGCGGCTGGGCACCGACCACATCGACCTGTACCAGTTCCACCACGTCGACCGCTCGACCCCGTGGGACGAGATCTGGCAGGCCATCGACGTCCTGGTGCAGCAGGGCAAGGTCCTCTACGCCGGCTCCTCCAACCACGCCGGCTGGCACATCGCCCAGGCCAACGAGACCGCGCGCAGCCGTGGCTCGCTGGGTCTTGTCAGCGAGCAGTGCCTGTACAACCTGTTCGAGCGGCGCGCCGAGATGGAGGTCATCCCGGCCGCGCAGGAGTACGGCCTCGGGGTGATCCCCTGGTCGCCGCTGCACGGCGGGCTGCTGGGCGGGGCGCTCCGCAAGGAGCGCGACGGCGGCGGAGCCCGCTCCACGTCGGGGCGCAGCGCCGACGTACTGAAGGACAGCGCGGTGCGGGACCAGATCCAGCGTTACGAGGACCTGCTGGACAAGCACGGTCTTGAGCCCGGCGAGGTGGCCCTGGCGTGGCTGCTGACCCGGCCCGGGGTGACCGGCCCGATCGTCGGCCCGCGCACCGCCGAGCAGCTGAGCTCCGCGATCCGCGCGAGCGAGCTGACCCTGAGCGAGGAGCTGCTGACCTCGCTGGACGAGATCTTCCCGGGTACGGGCCCCTCGCCCGAGGCGTTCGCCTGGTAGGGCTCACAGTCTCCATCACGCGCGGTCACGTCACACCATGGCGGCGGCGTACGGCCGAGCCTCGGGCTCAGCCGAACGCCGCCGCCACGGCCACGACGACGAGTATCAGCACGAGCGCACCGCTCATGATCAGGTTCCTGGTCTTGGGATCCACGCCTTGAGGGTAACGGGACCGCTCAGCGCCCCAGCGGCCAGGCGGCCACCACCTCGTAGCGCGGCTGCGCGCCCACGACCCCGGGCGTCGGCGGATGGCTGCGCACCAGGCTGAGCTCGGCCACCGTCCAGGCGCGGCCCTCGAAGTCCTCGAGGGCCGCCACATACGGCCGCAGATCCGCGCCGCCGCGGCAGCGCGCGAGCGTGAGATGCGGGTGGTAGGGGCGGTGCCGGTCCATGGGGAGACCTGCCCGCCGGGCCCCGGCCTCGGTGGAGTCGGCCAGCTGCCCCAGGGTCGCCCGGTCTCCCTCGACGCCCACCCACACCACCTTGTCGGAGAAGCGGCCGCCGCCCGCGAGCCGGACCTCGTGGGGCGGATGGCGGTGGGCCGCCCGGGCCAGCCGCTCGTGCAGCGCGGGCAGCACGCTCTCGTCGACCTGGCCGAAGAAGGCGAGCGTGAAGTGCCAGCCCGCGCGCTCGGTCCAGCGCAGCCCGTCCGCGCCCGGGAGCCCGCGCAGCGCCCCCACCCGGGCGGCGAGCTCGGCGACGGCCGCCTCGGGGGGCAGCACAGCGGCGAAGAGTCTCATCCGCCCAGTCTCCCGCAGCGCCCGCCCGGCCCGCCCGGCTCGGCCGGAGCCGTCCGCCGCGTCAGGCCGCCGCGGGCACCGGCTCGTCCTGCGCGCTCTCCGCGTTCTCAGGGGTTCGCGGTACGAAGGTGAGGTGCGGGCGCCCCGGCCGCAGGTTCACCTTCATCCGCAGGCCGCCCGCCCGTACGAGGATCAGGCCCACCACCACCGCGGCCGCCGCGGAGACCAGCCCGCCCGCGGCGAAGCCGACCCGCGCGCCGTAGGCGTCGGTCAGCCAGCCCACCAGGGGGCCGCCGATCGGGGTGCCGCCCACGAAGACCATCATGAACAGGCTCATCACCCTCCCGCGCATCGCGGGGTCGGTCGCCAGCTGGACGCTGGAGTTCGCCGTCACATTGAAGGTCAGCGAGAAGATCCCGATCGGCACCATGAGCGCGGCGAAGAGCCAGAAGGCCGGGGACAGCGCCGCCGCGATCTCCAGCAGGCCGAACATCAGCGCCGCGCCGACCAGCAGCCGCTGCCTCGTCGCGGACCGCCGGGCGGCCAGCAGCGCGCCGGTCACCGAGCCGACCGCGATCAGCGAGTTGAGCAGGCCGTAGGTGCCCGGTCCCGCGTCGAAGACGTCGTCGGCGAAGGCGCTGAGCCAGATCGGGAAGTTGAAGCCGAAGGTGCCGATGAAGCCGACCAGCACGATGGGCCAGATCAGGTCCGGGCGCCCGGCGACATAGCGCAGCCCCTCACGCAGCTGTCCCTTGCCGCGCGGCGCGCGCTCGACCTTGTGCAGCTCGGAGGGGCGCATCATCAGCAGGCCGATGAGCGGGGCGCCGAACGACAGCCCGTTGAGCAGGAAGGCCCAGCCGCTGCCGACGGCGGTGATCAGCACACCGGCGACCGCCGGGCCCACCAGCCGGGCGGACTGGAAGTTCGCGGAGTTCAGGCTGACCGCGTTGCGCAGGTCCTTGGGTCCGACCATCTCGACGACAAACGCCTGCCGCGTGGGGTTGTCGACGACGGTGACCATGCCGAGGAGGAAGGCGATCAGATAGACGTGCCAGACCTGCACCTGGCCGCTGAGGGTGAGCGCGGCGAGCGCGAGCCCGCACAGCCCGAGCGCGCCCTGGGTGAGCAGCAGCAGCCGGCGCTTGGGGTAGCGGTCGGCGATGACGCCGCCGTACAGCCCGAAGAGCAGCATGGGGAGGAACTGCAGCGCGGTGGTGATGCCGACCGCGGTGGAGGAGCCGGTGAGGCTGAGGACGAGCCAGTCCTGGGCGATACGCGACATCCAGGTGCCGGTGTTGGATATCACCGCACCCGTGGCGAACAGCCGGTAGTTGCGGACCCTCAGGGAGCTGAAGGTCCCGCCCCTGGTGCGCCCGGCTGCGGCGTCACCAGTGGGAACGGTCACGGGGTCGGTATCAGGTGCGGGTGCGGAATCTGCTCCGGGTCCCGTACTCAAAGTGCGTTCGCCTCCTAGGCGGCTCGTTTGCTCACATGTGCGCGAGCTTCTCCAGGACGGGCGCGGCGGCGCGCAGCGCGGCCCACTCCTCCTCGGTCAGCCCGCCGACCAGCTCGGCCAGCCAGGCGTTCCGCCTGCGCCGGCTCTCTTCGAGCATGGCCTCTGCCCGCTCGGTCGGCGAGACGACTTTCTGCCGCCGGTCCTCCGGATGCGGGTCCAGCCTGACCAGTCCCTTGGCTTCGAGCAGCGCCACGATGCGGGTCATCGAGGGCGGCTGGACATGCTCCTTACGGGCGAGTTCACCCGGGGTGGCGGAGCCGCACAGGGCCAGCGTGCCCAGCACGGACATCTCGGTGGGGCTGAGCGATTCGTCGACGCGCTGATGTTTGAGCCGTCGCGACAGGCGCATCACGGCGGATCGCAGTGCGTTCACGGCGGCTGTGTCCTCGTTGCCACCATGGGACAGATCCGGCATGGTCTTTAGCATAACTCATTACCTCGTCTAATGAAACCCGCGTTACAACCCGATGACCTATTCACCCATACGAGTGAGCGCCCGGGACCAGTCGTCCCGGGCGCTCATACGCGAGGTGTCTGTGTGCGGGCGTCAGCCGGAGCCGACCGCCTGCTGGATCGGGTCCAGCAGGAAGTAGACGAGGAAACACAGCCCGACCGCGCTCAGCAGCCAGGGCACCTCCCGCGTCCGCCGGGTCGCGATGCGCAGCAGCAGGTAGGACAGCACGCCGAGGCCGATCCCGTTGGTGATGCTGTACGTGAACGGCATCGAGATCATGGCCAGGAAGGCCGGGACCGCGATCGTGAAGTCGCTCCAGTCGATCTCCTTGACGTTCGCGGCCATGATCAGGAAGCCCACGACCACCAGCGCGGGGGTCGCCGCCTGCGACGGGACGATCTCGGCCAGCGGGGTGAAGACCAGCGCGAGCAGGAAGAGCCCGCCGGTCACCACGTTGGCGAAACCGGTGCGGGCGCCCTCTCCGACGCCCGCCGTGGACTCCACGAAGCAGGTGTTGGCCGAGGCCGAGCCGAAGCCGCCGCCCGCGACCGCGACGCCGTCCATCATCAGGATCCGGCCCATGCCCGGCAGCTGGCCGCGCTCGTCCGTGAGCCCGGCCTCCTCACCGACGCCGATGATCGTGCCCATGGCGTCGAAGAAGCCGGACAGCAGCACGGTGAAGACGAACAGACAGCCGGTGAGGATGCCGACCTCATGGAAGCCGCCGAACAGGCTGATGTGGCCGATCAGCCCGAAGTCCGGGGTGGCGACCACCTTGTCCGGCAGATCGGGGACGGTCAGCCCCCAGTTCCCGTCCGGGATGTCGGCCACGGCGTTGATCACCACCGCGACCACCGTCATGGTCACCATGCCGAGGAGGATCGCGCCGCGCGTCTTGCGGACGACCAGGACGAAGGTGAGCGCGAGCCCGGCCACGAAGACCAGCACCGGCCAGCCCTGAAGCCTGCCGTCGATGCCCAGGCCCATCGGCACGGTGGTCTCGGCCTTGTCCGGGTTACGGGTGACGAAGCCCGAGTCGACCAGGCCGATCAGGGCGATGAACAGTCCGATGCCGATCGCGATCGCGCGGCGCAGCCCGCCCGGGATCGCGTCCATCACCCGCTGCCGCAGCCCGGAGGCCACCAGGAGCATCAGCACCAGGCCCGCCAGGACCACCATGCCCATGGCGTCCGGCCAGCTCATCTTGGGGGCGAGCTGCAGCGAGACCACGGCGTTGATCCCGAGCCCGGCGGCGAGCGCGATCGGGACGTTGCCGATGACCCCCATGAGCACGGTGGTCAGGCCGGCCATCAGGGCGGTGGCGGTGACGAGCTGGGCGTTGTCCAGATGGTGCTGGTACTTGTCCGTACCCGATCCGAGGATGATCGGGTTCAGCACGATGATGTACGCCATCGCAAAGAAGGTCGCCAGACCGCCACGGACCTCCCGAGAGACGGAGGACCCCCGCTCGCTGATCCGGAAGAACCTGTCCAGGCCGTTCCTGGGGGGTGCCGGGGCCTGCTGCTTGGCGTCGGCCGGCGCGGGGGCCGAGGGAGACATGAAGTACCTCAGAGGTGCGTGAACATAACCAACGGGCCATTTTGGATGATCAGACAAGACAATCCCGTCAGGCCCGGATGGTTTCAGTATGAATACATGAAGTGCAAAAACACCAATCCCGGTCCTCACGGACAGCGGGCCGGGTGTGGGGGCGGCGCTCCCGCCGCCCCCACACCCGGCCCGTAAGCTGTGCGCATGACGAAGTGGACCCCCAAGCACGAGGCCCCGGCGCCCCTGGAGGGCAATGTCGTCGCCACGATCACCGGTGGCACGATCGTGTGGTTCGTCCTCTTCCTGGCCCAGCTGCCCTTCTACGGCTGGTACGACGACCACGGCCATCTGTGGTGGCTGTGGACCTGCCTGGCCGGCGGCGGCCTGGGGCTGCTCGGCATCTGGTACGTCCGGGCCCGCGAGGCGGCCATCCGCCGCTCCCGCGAGCCCTGAGCGCCCCGGCCCGGGGCGCCCGGGGCCAGGGACCGTCTACCGCACGCCGCTCACCGCACGCCGCCCACTGCTCACTGCTCACTGCACGTCGATGAAGTCCCCGCCGGCCGTGGCCGGCGGGGTGGTCGAGGTGCCCGCGAAGGTCCAGCGGTACCAGCCGTCCTCCGTGGCCGTGACGGTCGTGTTCAGGGCCCCGCGGCTGCCCGTGGTCACCGTCTTGAGCGTGGTGTACGTATCGCTGTCCCGCTTGCGGAACTGGAGTTGCGCGGGCTGGTTCGTGTAGCCCGCGTAGGCGCCGGTCTCCCAGTTGGCGCGGGTCAGCGCGCCGGTCACGGTCAGGGTCCCGCCCTTCTTCACCGGCTCGGGCGAGGCGTCGACCGTCAGCTTGGACAGCCGCTGCATGGCGAACGAGCCGGCCTGGTCGGAGGTGAAGTAGTCGCGGTCCTTGGCGTCGACCCACGCGCTGACGTACCAGGTGCCCGCCGGGGTGTTGTCGACGAATTCGAGCTCCGGGTCGACGGTGAAGGTCCCCGTACAGGTCGAGGTGGTGGCGTCGGTGGCCGAGGCGACACACTGCACCGTGGCGTCCGGCTGGAGGTAGCCGTACGACGGCCCGTCCAGATAGAGCTCGGCGCGCTTGATGCCCGAGTCGTCCGACGCGGTCACCGCGACCTTGAAGGTTCTGGCGCCCGTCGTCCCGACGGCGATCTTCCCCCCGCCGTCGACCGTGACGTTCGTGATCGTCGTGTCCCCCAATCCGTCCGTCTGGGCCGCCCGGGCCGACGGGGCGGCAAGACCGCCCAGCGCGGTGGCGGCGGTGAACATGGCCAAAGTGGTGCGCTTACGCAGCATCTGTCCCCCCACAGGACTGAGAGGGCCCGGCCGCGGGCATGCGGCACCGGAGCCCGAGAGCAACAACGGTACGATCTTCACTGATCATTCACAACCGTTTCAGTGGTGCCACGATCCTTTCTGGGTACGGAAGTTGCTCACTTCTCACGCCAACTGACCAGTAATGTGTTCTTCATGACCGGCCATGGTTTTCGAGCGGACCAAATCGACACGAGCAAGCCGCACTCGGCTCGCATGTACGACTACTTCCTCGGCGGGAAGACCCACTACTCCGTCGATGCCCGGGCCGCCGAAAAGGTCATGACCGTCTGGCCCGACGTCATCCCGTGGACCCGCGCCAACCGGTCCTTCATGCACCGCGCCACGCACTGGCTGGCCACCGAGGCGGGCATCCGGCAGTTCCTCGACATCGGCACCGGCATCCCCACCGAGCCCAATCTGCACCAGGTCGCCCAGCGGGCGGCCCCCGCCTCCCGGGTCGTCTACGCCGACAACGACCCCATCGTCCTGGCCCACGCGCAGGCGCTGATGCTCTCCACCCCCCAGGGGCGCACCGCCTACCTCCACGCCGACGTCGTGGAACCCGAGGCCATCCTGGCCGCCGACGAGCTGCACGCCACCTTGGACCTCAGCGAGCCGGTCGCGCTGTCCCTGAACGCGCTCATGCACTTCATCGGCGACGACCAGAAGCCGTACGACATCGTCCAGCGGCTGCTGGCCCCCCTGGCGCCGGGCAGCTATCTCGTCCTCTCCCACGGCGCCATCGACCCCCGCCCCGGCCTCTCCGACGCGGTCACCAACCTCTACCGCTCGAGCGGCATCCATGTGCAGGGGCGCACCCACGAGGAGATCACGGCCTTCTTCGACGGGCTGGAGCTCATCGAGCCGGGCGTGGTGATGCCGCACCGGTGGCGGCCGGCGAGCGAGCGGGAGCGGGCGAAGGCGGAGGCGGAGGATCTGTGGATCTACGCGGGGGTGGCACGCAAGGCGTGACGGCGCTCGCTGTCCTCTCCCGGGGCCCCGGGAGAGGACAGCGAGCACGGCCCGGTCAGTCGAACCAGCGGGCGCGGGCCAGTTCGTCGGTGCGGGTCAGGTCCTCCAGCAGGGCCGCCACCTCGAAGCGGCGCGCCCACTGGCCCGCCGCCCAGGCCAGGCCCGCCGCCACGCCCTCCAGCGTCGAGGCGTGCAGCGTGCCGTCCACATAGCGCCAGTCCAGCTCCGTGCGCCCGTCCGGTTCGGGGCCGCCCTCGACCAGCAGCTCCTCGTGCTCGACGTACGACAGCGGGGCGCCCGGCAGCAGTTCGCGCACCGCCGCCGGGACCTCGTGCGGCTCGCCCTGCGAGACGACCGGGGCCGGATACGCCTCGCTCAGCCGCCGCACCTGGAACAGCTCCGCCACCTCCGCCGACCGCCCGGGGGCCACCGGCACCAGCGCCCGGGACTCCGCCTCGGCCAGCGGCATCAGGTCCGGCGCGTCCGCGACCAGCGCGTCCCCCGCGTCGACGACGCGCGGCTCGCCGTCCACCACGGCGCGCAGCTCGTCCGGCAGGGTCACCTGCTCGGGGTCCAGATCGGCCAGGAGCCCGTAGACGGCGTGCAGCTGGGCGGCGGTCACCGGGCGGTCCTCGTCGGCCAGCCGCGCCAGCAGCTCCGCCGCCCCGCCCGGCTCGTCGAGCAGCGCGGCGACCGAGGTGCGCACGCCCAGGGCGCGCAGCACCTGCTCGTCCTCGAACCCGGCCGCGTCCACCGCCTCGTACAGGCCGGCCAGCAGCGGGTCGCCCCCGGCCGCGCGCAGACCGGCCGGCCGGCGCCCGTCGAGCACCGGGTGGCCGCGCAGCCACCAGGCGGTGTACGAGCGCACCGACTCCGTCGTGCCGTCCGGCAGCAGCACCCGCACCGGCGCGGTGAGCGCGTCGCGCAGCGGCGGCTGGGCGAGCATCGCCAGCGCCCTGGGCCAGGCGTCGTCGTCGACCAGGTCCAGGTCCCGTACGGCGACGATCTCGGTGGCCACCGGCGGCACCGGGGCCTCCGGCAGCCGGTCGAGGACGTCCTCGCACCACACGTCGACCGCGTCCAGCAGCCCCACGTCGTCGGGCTCGGCGAAGTCGCCTTCCCGCGGTTCGAGCTCGTCCGGGTCCAGGACCACGTCGGTGGCGCGCACCAGCGTGAAGCCCGCCAGCACGCCGACCGCGGCCAGCGTCTCCTCGCCCCACCGCTCGGCGAGCTCGGCGTCGCACGCGGCCAGCTCGCCCTCCCGCATCACCTGCTCGAAGGCGCTCCCGGGGAAGACCAGCTCGCCCGCGGGGGCCGGCTCCCCCTCCTCGTCGGGCAGCGCCAGCGCGCCCAGCCACGGTTCGTCGCCGGGCGCGAGCCGGGCCTGCTGGACGAGGCCGAGGACCGTCTCGGCGAGCGTGTCGGGGTCGAGCGCGGCGGTGGGCGCGCCCTCGTCCTCCGCGAAGGGGTCGTACTCGTCCTCCGCGTCCAGCGAGTGCGCGACCGCGGCCCGCACCTGCGGTGTGGTCAGTACGGCGCGCGGGGTCGCGGGGGTCGCGCCGAGCTTTTCCAGCAGCGGGTGGGCGGCGTCCGGGTGCGCGACCTTCAGGCCGAGCCGCGCCAGGGTGCGGTGCCGGTCGTCGCCGCCCGCCTCTTCACCCTCGCCCGGCAGCGGCAGCAGCACCTGCCGCGGCCCGATCGTCGTCCGCCCGTCCGCGAGCGGCACCGGCAGCCCGCTGAGCCGGTCCGGGTCGGTGCCGCCCAGCGAGTCGTACAGCCGCCGCCACCACGCCGGGGCGCGCTCGACGCCCGCGAGCCGGTCGATCACCTCGCCGAGCGGCACCCGCGCCACGCCCAGCACCCGCAGCTCCTGCCGCCGCTCCAGACCGGCGGGCAGCAGCGTCGGGAACAGCTCGGCCAGCACCCGGACGGTCTCGGCGCCCGCGCCCTCCAGGATCTCGGCGTCCCGGGGCCGCAGCGCGTACGGCTCGGTGCCCGAGCCGCCCACGAGGACGTCGCCCAGGATGTCGTCGTCCCACCGCTCGGCCGGCGTGCCGCCGCCCGGGTTCCCCGGGCCGCCGCGCGCGGCGTCCGGGCCCAGCGCGTCCGGCGAGGCCGGCCAGCCCGTCTCGGCCCCACCGTCCGTCTCGCCACCCGCTGGAGCGGCGGCGCTGGGCAGGAACGGCACGCGCGGCAGCAGCTCCAGAATCCGCCGCCGCAGCTCACCGTCCAGCTCCCCCTTGCCCAGCGGGCCGGGGACCAGGCCGATCGTCCCGTCCCCCACCGGGTGCCAGTCGCGCAGCAGCGCCGCGTACGCCTCGGCCGCCCGCTCCACCAGGAAGTCCGTCAGCGGCCCCGGGGCGGTGTGGCGGCGGGTCGGCTCCAGCGGGAAGGAGGCGATCAGCAGCGCGGGCACGCCCAGCGGCTCGTCCGTCGGCGTCGGGGCGTGCACCACCGGGGCCGTGTCCGGCCGCGCCGGGGCGCCCTCCGCGTCCACCGGCACCGCCCAGGTCACCGACCACACCGGCCGCAGCCGCTCCTCCACCGGGCGGTCGGCGAGCAGCGCGGCGTCCAGCGGGCCGCCCGCGGTCTCGGTCCGCCACCGGCGGGTCCCCGCACGGCTGTCCTCGACGACCGTGTACGGGCCCGCCCCCTCTGCCCGCGTCTGCGCCAGTGTCCGTACGCCCTCGGGCGTCTCGACCACGACCTCCGCCAGGCCCGGCAGCGTGATCAGCAGCGCGTCGTCGATCCCGGCCAGCAGCCGCTCCACCACGTCCTGCGCGGCGCCGTCGCGCAGCGGCAGCACGACCACCGTGTCGTACCCCTGCGGCGCGGTGCCCTCGGCGGGCAGCGGCAGGCGCAGCAGCGGTACGTGCCCGTCACGGCGGCGCAGCTCGTCCCCGAGGCCGGGGCTCGCCGCCGCCGCGCCGTACGCCAGTTCGCGCGCCTCCGCCAGCGACCAGCGCACCCCGCCCGAGCGGCCCACGACCGCGGGTTCGTCGCTGACCGCGAGCACCGCCGCGAAGCCCACCCCGAACCGGCCGACCGCCGCGCCGGGCTCGTCCCACGCGGCGGTGTCCCGCTTCGCCGACGCGCGCAGCGTCGACAGCGACTCCACGCCGGCCGCGTCCAGCGGAGCCCCGGTGTTGGCCACCGCCAGCACGGCGGGCTCGCCGTCCCGCGCCGGGTGCAGGGTCAGCCGCAGCCGGCCGGGCACCCCGGCGCGGGCGGCGGCGTCCGAGGCGTTCTGCGCCAACTCGACCACGAGGCGGTCCCGGTGGCCGCCCAGCGCCAGGTCCTCCTCGGCGTTGGCGTCCTCCCGGAACCTCGCGGGCGAAGCGGCCCAGGCGTCCAGCACGCCGCGCCGCAGCCGCGCGGTCCCGAACGGATCCACGTCCTCCGTCGCGCCTCGCACCATCGCCGTGCTGCTCACGTGTCGCCTCCGGGGTCCTGGTCGGGGACCGTTTGGGTCCGTCTGGGTCAGTCCGGGGAATGCGTCCCGCGTCACCGAGTTCCCCCGCGGCCCGCCTTCCCCACTGCTGTCGCCGAACGTACCGCCATCTCGCTCTCGATCTCGCGGCGCCCTCCTTCCATCCTGCGCGTGAGCGCGCCGCGGGATCGGAGGACGCCGGCAGACGTCAGGAGCCGCCGGCAGACGTCACGAGACGCAGGCAGACGTCATGAGACGCAGGCCGACGTCACAAGACACGGGCAGACGTCACAAGACGCGGGAGAGGGGAGAGCAGGCGCCGAGAGGCGAGGTCCGGGGGCGATCAGGAGTGGCCGAGCTCTTCCGCCGGAGTATCCGCCTCCACGGACCCCCCGGTCCGCTCCGCGGGCCCCCGCAGCGCCAGCGGCTCGACGACCGTCTCGTCGATCACCGGCGGCGCCGGGCGCGGCGGCTTCGGCATGACGGCGGCCTCGGAGTGCGCCCCGCAGCCGTACGCCAGGGACACCACGCGCCCGTCCGCCGGGCTGAACTCATTGGCGCACACCCCGAACGCCTGCCGCAGCGACCCCGCGAGCGGCATCAGGAAGCCGCAGGTCGAGCAGGACGCGGGGGCGGCCTGCGCCATCGGCGTCTTCGCGCCGAACGCGTCGTCCCAGCGCTCCGCCGCGACATGCAGCCCGTAGCGGGACAGCACGCGGGCGCGGCGCATGCCCAGCTCCTCGGCGAGCGCCGCGATGCTCCCGACCGCGGGCGCCGTCTCCTGCGCGGCGGGCGCGCCCGCCGTCACATCGGCGTCCTCGACCGCCGCGAGCTGCTGCATCTCCTCCGAGACGACGGAGTTCGGCGGCGGGATGTCCTCGCCCGAGTAGCCGGGCTCCAGCCGCAGGTCCTCGGCCTCGCTGGGGAGCAGGTCGCCCGGGCCGAGGTCGCCGGGGCGCAGCCGCTCGCTCCAGGGCACCCACTCCGGCGCCAGCAGCGCGTCCGGGCCGGGCAGCAGCACCGTCTCGTCGACGGTGACGACCTTCGCGCGGGAGGCGCGGGTGACGGTCACCGCCCAGCGCCAGCCCCGGTAGCCCGGCTCCTGGCACTCGAAGAGGTGGGTGACGACGCGGTCCGCGTCGGCGACGGCGCGCACGTGCTCGCCGACCGTGCCTGGATGGGCGGCCTCCGCGGCCGCCTCACGGGCGAGCTCGACCGCCTCGGCGCACAGGCGGTCGGGGGTACGGCTTCGCATCGCAGCACTCACAGGATCGATTCTCTCTTCCACGCCGTCGCAGCCGTTTGACGAGTGCACCAGCCGCACGGCCGGGACGCGGGACCGCGGACGGAGCGGACCATGGGGCCGCGTCGACGTCCGCGCCCGATCCGGCCTCGGGCGCACCTTGTATGTCCCATCCATTCTGCGGGATGGCGACTCGGCGCGTGGCCAAGAACGACCGTCGGTGGCGCGTAACGCACGCTACCCTGTCCGGCCCGCCCGGCCCCACCCCCGTCCGCCCCGAAGCGACGGATGAAGCCATCCGGAAGCCCCTCCCAGGCCAATAAGAAGCCCCCCGCAGGCCCATAAAGGGGAACAGATAGTTCCGGATGGCGGTCGGGGGCCTCACATACCGGCCGTCTTGGCTGCACCATGGTCGGGTGGAAGTCACGAGGTTCATCGGCGACGGCCCGATCCGCCGGCACGGCCGTCGAATCGGCCGGGCCCTGCACCTCCCCTTCACCGCGACCGGCAGAGGCATCCGCCGGGCCACCCATGCGCACGGCGCCGGCGAATCCGGCCTCGGCAAGCTGATCGAGCTGCACGCCGTGAACTCCGCGGGCGACATGCTGATCACCGTCGCCCTCGCCTCCACCGTCTTCTTCTCCGTGCCGACCGCCGAGGCGCGCGGTCGGGTCGCCCTCTACCTGGCCATCACCATGGCCCCCTTCGCCCTCCTCGCCCCCGTCGTCGGCCCGCTGCTCGACCGCCTCCCGCACGGCCGCCGCGCCGCGATGGCGAGCGCCATGCTCGCCCGCGCGGTGCTCGCGCTCACGATGGCGGGCGCGGTGGCGGGCGGCGGGCTCGAGCTGTATCCGGCGGCGCTGGGCGTGCTGGTGGCCTCCAAGTCGTACGGCGTCGTACGGTCCGCCGTCGTGCCACGCCTGCTCCCGCCCCGCTTCTCACTGGTCAAGGCGAACTCGCGGGTCACGCTCGCCGGGCTGCTGGCGACCGGCCTGGCGGCGCCCGTCGGGGCCGGGCTGCACCAGGTAGGGCCGAGCTGGCCGCTGTACGGGGCGTGCGCGGTGTTCATCGGGGGCGGCTTCCTCTCCTTCACGCTGCCGCACAAGGTCGACTCGGCGAAGGGCGAGGGCAAGGTGCAGCTCACCTCCGGCGAGCACCATCTGCATCGGCCGAAGCCCACGCACCCGGCGAGCGGCAAAGACCCAGACCACAAAACGAGCGATGCAAGCGGCACAAGCGACACAAGCGACACAAGCGATACGGCCGACACGGCTGCCGCGGCTGACGCGGCGGGCGGCAAGGCGGGCGGCAAGGCCCCGCCCCCGCGCCGCGTCGGCCTGCGCAACGTCAGCCCCTCCGTGCTGCACGCCCTGGAGGCGTGCTCCTCCCTCAAGTCGCTCTCCGGCTTTCTGACCTTCTTCCTCGCCTTCCTCCTCCGCGAGCACCCCCTGGGCGGGCTGACCCCCGAGGTCTCGCTCGGCGTGGCGGCGGTCGCGGCGGGGGCGGGCAACGCGCTGGGCACGGCGATCGGCGCCTGGCTGCGGGGGCGCGGACCGGAGCGGATCATCGCGGTGGTGCTGACCTCGGCCCTGGGGGTGCTCCTCGTGTCGGCCGCCCTCTACAGCGCCGTCATGGTCGCCGTCGTGGCCGCGACCGCCGGACTCGCGCTGGCGCTGGCCAAGCAGTCGCTGGACGCGCTGATCCAGCGCGATGTGCCCGAGCAGGTCCGTACCTCCGCCTTCTCCCGCTCGGAGACCACGCTGCAGCTGGCCTGGGTCGTCGGCGGGGCCGTGGGCATCGTCCTCCCGCTCAGCGGCGTCCTCGGCATGGCGGCCGCGGGCGCGATGATCGCGCTGGGCGCGGCGGCGAGCGTACGGGGGCTGCTGGCGGCCGCCCGGCAGGGAGCGGCACACCCCCGCGTGGCTTGATCAACCCTGCCCGGTAGCCTGCCCGCATGACCGCTGCGCTGTTTACCAGGGGCAAGGGCCGCCGCGCCGCCACCGCCGCCTGTGTCGTGTCCCTCGGCTTCGTCGCCCTCTCCGCCTGCGACAAGCCGACCCCGCTGGCGACGGTCACGGTCGGTTCGAAGACCGTGACGACCGAGGCCGCCAAGGGCTGCTACAAGGACGGCGACGTCGTCGCCAAGTCCGAGAAGAAGGTCACGGCGTGCCTGACCAAGAAGCCCGAGCAGACGCTGTCGGTCACCCCCGGCGAGAAGGTGCGGGTCGGCGTCGACCCGAAGATCGCCGAGTCGGGATGGCTCGTGATAAGCGAGGCCCACGGGCTCGTCAACGGCCAGTCCAAGAAGACCTACCGCAGCCTCGACAGCGACAAGCTGTTCGAGCAGACGAACCCGCGGACCGGCACCACGACCACCCTCGACACCGTCACGATCGTGGTGGTGGAGACCGGCGACGGCAACGGGATCAAGGGCGCTTGGCCGATCAAGCTCAAGCGCGACATCTGACGCCCGGCGCCTGACCTGACTCAGTCATCGGCCGCCGTCGGCCGCAGTCGGGAGATCCGCGAGATCCGCGAGATCCAGGAGATCCGGGAGCCGCTGATGCGCGTACTCGTCGTCACCGCCGTGCCCGCCGAGCGGGACGCGGTGGTACGTGGCGTCAGCGCGACAGCGGCAGCGGTCGAGGCGGAGGCCGGAGCCGGAGCCGGGGCCGCTGAAGCCGAGGTCTCCATGCCCGGCGGGCGGACGCTGCACCGGGTCGTACGCCCCCCTCTCACCGTGGACGCGCTGGACGCCGGGGTCGGCCCCGCCGCCGCTGCGGCGGCGACCGCCACGGCCCTCACCGCCGCCGAGCTCGGGCACGCGCCGTACGGGCTCGTCGTCTCGGCCGGCATCGGCGGCGGCTTCGCCCCCGCGGCCCTCGGCTCCGTGGTCGTCGGCGAGGCGATCGTCGCCGCCGACCTGGGCGCCGAGACCCCCGACGGCTTCGCCGCCGTCACCGACCTCGGCTTCGGGACCGTCGAGCACCTTCCGCCGCCCGCGCTCGTACGGGCCGTGGCCGAGGCCACGGGGGCGGTGCGCGGCACGGTGCTCACCGTCTCGACCGTGACCGGCACCGCCGGGCGCGCCGCGGAGCTGCGCCGGCGGCACCCGGGCGCCGCCGCCGAGGCGATGGAGGGCTTCGGGGTGGCCGAGGCGGCCGCCGCGCACGGCGTGCCCGTTCTGGAGCTGCGGGCGGTCTCCAACGCCGTCGGCCCGCGCGACCGGGCCGCCTGGCGGATCCGCGAGGCGCTCGACGCCCTGGCGGACGCCTTCCGTCACCTCCCGCCCGCCCTCGCCACCTGGAAGGGACCCCGCAGATGACCGCCCAGCCGCAGCCGCAGTCGCAGTCGCAGTCGCAGTCGCAGTCGCTGAGCATCGCGTACTCGCCCTGCCCGAACGACACGTTCGTCTTCCACGCGTGGGCCCACGGCCGCGTCCCGGACGCGCCCGCGATCGACGTCACCTTCGCCGACATCGACATCACCAACGGCATGGCGGAGCGCGGCGAGCGCGATGTGCTGAAGGTGTCGTACGCCGTCCTGCCGTGGATCCTGCGCGACTACGCGCTGGTGCCCTGCGGCGGCGCGCTGGGGCGCGGCTGCGGCCCGCTGGTGCTCACCAAGGAGCCCGGACGGGCCAAGGACCTGGCGGGCAGGACGGTCGCCGTGCCGAGCGAGCGCTCAACGGCGTATCTGCTCTTCCGGCTGTGGGCGGCCGGCGAGGTGCCGGGCGGGGTGGGCAGGGTCGTCGTGCTGCCGTTCGACCAGATCATGCCCGCCGTACGGGACGGCCGGGTCGACGCCGGGCTGGTCATCCACGAAGCCCGATTCACCTATCAGAACTACGGCCTGCACTGCCTGGCTGACATGGGCGAGCACTGGGAGCTCACCACGGGCCTGCCGATCCCCCTCGGCGCGATCGTCGCGAAGCGGTCGTTGGGCGCCGAGCGGCTGCGGGCCATCGCCGAGGCCACTCGTACGTCCGTACGGGCGGCCTGGGACGACCCGGCGGCCTCGCGCGGATATGTCCTGGAGCACGCGCAGGAGATGGACCCGGCCGTCGCCGATCAGCACATCGGGCTCTACGTGAACGAATTCACCGCCGACCTGGGCGAGGACGGCTACGCCGCGGTGCGCGGGCTGCTCACACGTGCGGCGGCCGAGGGGCTGGTGCCACCCCTCGGCCACGGCGCGCTGGAATTCGTCCGACCGGACTCCTAGACGTCGAGCTGGTCGGCCACCGCCCGCAGCATGCCCGCGATCTTGTGGCCGTGTGCCTTGTCGGGGTAGCGCCCGCGCTCCAACTGCTGCGTCACGTTCTCCAACAGCGTGGTCAGGTCCTGGACGATGGACGCCAGCTCGTCGGGCTTGCGCCGCTGGGCGGCCGCGACAGAGGGGGTCGGCTCCAGCACCGTCACCGAAAGCGCCTGGTCACCACGGTTGCCGGCCACGACGCCGAACTCGACCCGCTGTCCTGGCTTCAGCGAGTCCACGCCTTCCGGGAGCACTGACGAGTGGACGAAGACGTCGCCGCCGTCGTCACGGGAGAGAAAGCCGAAGCCCTTCTCGCTGTTGAACCACTTGACCTTGCCGGTAGGCACGTCTGTCCTCGTCCTCGTCACTCGTCGGAAAAGCACGTAAAAACTGCTCTGGATAGCACTACAGCGGGTCGTAAGACCCGCCAGCACCAAGGCTAATGGTCCGGAGCCTGGTGACAAGACGTACCCGGGTGGTTCCGGGTGGTGGTTCCTACGCGCGCTCTGCTCCGACCTACCCTGTTGCGGTGAGCAATGAAACACCACAGGACGGAACGGCCCCCGGCGACCGATTGGTGCGCGTGGGGGTAATCGTCTTCGGCGTGGGCGCCGTGGCCACTCTGATCACTGTAGCCCCGCTCTTTCTGGGCCTGCATCCGCTGCCGTCGGCCGCGTACTTCGTGTGCATGCTGATGGGCGTCGGCTTCGCGCTCTCCGCGGCGGGCCTGCTGCGCTCGATCACGGCGCAGCGGCGCGCGGCGGACCCGGCGAGCCACTCCGACGGGACGGGCCGCCGCTCGTAGGCCGACCCCAGAGCGGGGTCAGCCCTCCAGGTGGCGGGCCAGCCACTGCGGGAAGGCGGTCAGGTCGTCGAGCACCACGTCGGCCCCCGCCGTACGCAGCTCCTCCGCGCCGCACGGCCCGGTCGCGACCGCCACGGACAGCGCACCCGCCGTGCGCGCGCCGCGCACGTCGCCCGTGTGATCCCCCACGTACACCGATGCGCCGTACTCGCGCAGCGCCTCCGCCTTCGCCTCGGCCCACAGCCAGCCGACGACCGCGTCCGCCTCGATGCCGAGATGGCTCAGGTGCAGCTTGGCGTTCGGCTCGTGCTTGGCCGTCACTACGACCGCGCGCCCACCCGCCTCCCGCACCGCGGCGATGGCCTCCCGGGCACCGGGCATGGCGGGCGTGGGGGCTATCGCGTACTCCGGGTACAGCGTGCGGTACAGCTCCCCCGCCTCGTCGATCCGCTCCTTCGGGAACCAGTTCGCGAGCTCCTGCTCCAGCGGCGGTCCGAGGCGGGTGATGACGAGGTCGGTGTCGATGAAGGTGCCGGTGGCGGCGGAGAGCGCCACGTAGGCGGCCTTGATGCCGGGGCGGGAGTCGACCAGGGTCATGTCGAGGTCGAAACCGACCGTCACGGGGTGCTCGGGTGCGGCGGGGACAGCGGGTGCGGCGGCTGCGGGCGAAGACGAAGACATGCCCGACATTCTCCCCCGCCCGGAACCCCTGACTCCGCACCCGTGCGTGGCGCTCACCACGGGGTCGGTCGGGCGCCGGGCCGGTCGGGCACGGGGGTCAGCGGCGGCGCCTCGCGCGCCATACGAGGAAGACCGCCGACGCGATCGCCGCGGCGCGCACGACGACCGGCCAGGCCGCCCGCACCGCGTCCCCCATGCCGTTCTCGGGGATCGGCTCGCCCCATTTGCCGGAGGCCCGGCCCCACAGCCAGGCCATGGTCACGGCCGCGACCAGGCCGGGCATGCCCAGCACGGCCCACTTCACCTCGGCGCGCGACAGTTTGCGCGTGCTGTAGGCGATCACCCAGCCGAAGGCCATCACGATGAGATTCCCCAGCGCGGCACCGGCCACGAGCAGCACGGCCGCCAGCAGGGGCAGCAGGCCGAGGGGGGCCGCCGGCTGGGCGCCGCCCCCGTCCGCTGCCCCCTTGCCCTTCCCGCCGCGCCGCCGCAGCGCGCGGCGGAGCAGCCCGGGCTTCCGGGCCGCCTTGCCGCCGCCGGTGTCAGGCTCCGCCTCCTCGGCGGCCCCGTCGGCGCCCGCGCCCGCGGCTCCCTCGGCGGCCTCCTCGGTCTCTTTGTCCGGCTCGGTCGACAGGCCCAGCAGTTCGGGGATCTCCACCCCGCCGATGAACCCCTCCACCTGGCCGAGCGGCGAGTCACGCTGCTCGGGCTGTGCGAACGGGCCGGCCTCGACCTGCCACCAGTCGGGGTTGGACTCGCGGGGTCCGAGTTCGTCCTCGCCCGCGAGGTGAGGCGGCGACGCGGCGGCGGACGACCGCCGCCTGGGCGACGGCCTGCCGGGGCCGTCCGTCGGCGCCTCGCCGGGCGGGGACTCGGGCCGGGCCGTGGAGTCGCCGTCGCGCGGGGCGGGCACCTTGCCGATCAGCCCGCTGCGCTCGGCGAACCCGGAGAGCTTGTCGCGGGCCGCGCGCGCCATCCCGGCCGCGCCCGCGCCGCGCGGCGGCTCCGTACCCCCGTACGCCCCGCCCCCGCTGCCCGCGCCCGCCGTGCCCGTCGCGCGCCCCGCGCCCGCCGCGCCCGCCGCGCCCGCGCCGCCGTCCGGCGCGGCGCCCTCGCCCGGGCGGCCACCCGCGGCGGCCACCACATCCGCGGGCGTGCCCAGCTTCGCGAGGATCCGCTTCACCCCCGCCGGGCTGTCCGAACCGGCGGACGACCGCCGCTGGTCGATATCGGCGCGCAACCCGGCGACCAGCCGCATCCGGTCGCCGGACGGCAGCCCCTGCTGCTGTGCCAGGTCGCCGACACGGCTCAGATAGTCATAGACGAGCTGCTCGCTCTCGATCCCCACCAAGACCCCTGAGATTGCGCACCGCTGGCGTATCAGATCGCTCCGACGGTACCGCGCCGGACCGGCGGCCCGCCGCACCTCCGGCTCGTCATCACCGTTCCCAAGGACTGAGCGGGAGTGAGTCCTGTTGCCAGACCCCATGCTCAGCCGCGTGCCCCGAACGGTGTTGGGCACACTGGTCGGCCGCTTTCGTTCCGCACCCAGCGCCATCGGATCGTGTCCGTGGTCCGGGGATGCGGGGGCGGCGTTCCTCACGCCCTCGGGTGCCGTGTCCGGCCTGGGCGGTCCGATGCCCGCACCCATCGCTCTGGTGGGTGCGGGGCGGTGCCGTCCGTCGCCGGATCGGGTGCCCGAGGGCGCGCCTTCCGATGGCCACGCTTGCGGCGTCGTGCCGCGTGGTGGCCCGCTTCGTGCCGGCGAGGGGCTTCTGCCAGTGCTGTGCGCCCCACTTGCTCGTGTAGGCCGGGTCGACGGCGACGATGTTGATGCCGAGTTCAGCCGCCATCGAGACGAGCCGCGCCCGCAGCCTGGAGACGGGCATACCGCTGATGAGCTTGCGGAACCGCTTCCGTCTGCCGTGCTTCTCGCGGGTCTTGTCCGTGTCGAAGTCGAGGTCTTCGATCGCGATGTTCAGCCCGTGCCGGGCAGCCCAGTGCAGCAGACGGATCAGGGCGTGCCGCACCTGGGCGTCCCGGTAGGAGGCAGGGCCGGACAGGTCGAAGAAGAACCTGCGGGGTTCGCCGCACGGGTTGCCGTGTGCGTCGAGGCGCCAGGCGGCCAGGTGGTCGGCGTTGGTGTCCACCCCGATCAGGCCGCCGGTGCGGGCCGCCGCCAGGGGGACGGCCTGGACAGAGGGGATCGTCCAGGACGCGGTCAGATACCAGCGCCCCCGGATTGTGTCTTCGTGGATGCGGTAGGCCACCGCCCGGTTCGCTGCCACGCGATCGGTCCACTGCTCGCCCCGGTGCGCGAACGCCACGCGGCCGGTGAGTACGTACCGGCCGTGCGAAGCGTTCGCCAGGTGCGCCAGGGGCGCGGGGAGTTTGATCGAGACCTCGCCGTCGGGGGTGACGCGGATGGTCTCATTGCCGAACCTTTTACCGGACTCGCCGTCCGCCGCGAGGAACCGGCGCCCGGCCTGCCACCGGGCGCGCCATTGTTCCTCGGTGAGCTGCGCTTCCTGAAGGTGGTGGCGGGTGTTCAGCAGCCGTTTCCCGCCGCGCACCACGCGCACGACTGCGGCCTCACGGTCCGCCCGCACTGCCTGAAGCCGGTCTTCGAGCACACACAAGCGGCGCCTTTTCGCGTGCCACTCCCGTGTGCTGCGGTAGCCGCCCGGCGCCTGCTTGGTGCCCTTCTCGCCCACGGGCCGGGACAGCCGGTGGGTGATCGTCTCGATCCCGGCTTGAAGGCTCTGGATGTGCGCGAGCTGGCCGCGCCTGGCCAGCGACCACTGATCGTGGGTGGCCTTCGTGATCGACCCGGCCCAGCGGGAGGAGGACTCCCCGGTCAGGACGCGTTTGCGCTCGGCCCACTGCTCACTGTCGTGATCCAGCCCGGCCGAACACCGCACCCTCAGATCACGGGAGGCGAGCGAACCGAGCAGGTCGCCGACCAGCCTCAGAACCTTCTCGTCCCCGACGGTCAGACCCTTGAGCCGGGTACGGATCGCGACCCCCGAGGGGCTGGGCACCACGAACGGCGCCGCCATCTCCCGCAGTCCGCCCACCCCCTTCCCCCCAACCCGGTGTCGCAGAAATCCGTCACCACACCCAACGACCACCCCCGGAGAAGGTCACGCATTCGATGCAGGAACTCCCGTGCGCGTCCGGGAGCGTGTGCCTGTCACTGCCCGGGGACTCACCTCATACGTGCCAGAACACGATCAAGTGCCGTCGATCGCCACCTGTTCACCCCCCGGTATCGTGGATCGAATGACCAGCTCGCGGAATCGGGAGGCATACGTGCCTGCAGAGACCGGCCCACGGGACAGCGGCCGCGGAGCGCCGCGCACGCTCGCCGAGGAGCTGCGCACCCGCCCCGACGACGCGCTCGCCACCCTTCTGCGCGCCCGCCCCGACCTGCTGTCCCCCGTGCCGAACGACCTCACCCAGCTCGCCACCCGGGCCGGCACCCGCGCCTCGGTCGTACGGGCCGTGGAGCGGCTGGACCGGTTCGCGCTGCAGACCGCGGAGGCGCTGGCGGTCGCGCCGGACCCGTGTTCGTACGAGACGCTGAGCGCCCTGATGGCCGGCGACGCCCCGGAGCCCGCCGAGGAGACGCCCGGCCCGAAACCCGAGACACCCGGCGAGACACGCGAGACACCCGGCGAGACGCCCCCGGCCTCGGAAACGTCCCCGGCCGCCGAAGGTCCCCCAGCTCTCCCCGAGGCCACCCGCGAGCAGATCCTGGCCGAACTGCCCCGCGCCGTGGCCACCCTGCGCGCCCAGGCCCTCGCCTGGGGCGGCGACGACCGGCTGCGTCTGGTCCGCACCGCCCACGAGCTGCTGGCCCCCTCGCCCACGGCTCCCTCCCCGACCGGGCTGGGCCCCACCGTCCAGGAGGCCACGGCCGGCATGTCGCCCGGCCGGCTGCAGGAGATCCTGGCGGCGGCCGGGCTGCCGCCCACCCACGACCCGGTCACCGCGGTGGGCGCCCTCACCGCGCTCTTCGGCGACCGCCCCCGCATGGCGGAGCTGCTGGCCGGGGCCCCCGACGCCGCGACGGCGGTCCTGTCCAAGCTGACCTGGGGCCCGCCGTACGGGGAGGCGTCCGTCGCCTCGCCCAGCCCGCCCGTCGAATGGCTGCTGGCCCGCGGCCTGCTGCTGCCGTCCGGGCCGCGCAATGTGGTGCTGCCCCGGGAGGTGGCCCTGCATCTGCGCGGCGGCCGCGCGCACCGCGCGCCCGAACCACTGCCACCGCCCCTCGCGCCCGCGGCGCGCCACGATCCACAGGCTGTGGACGCGACCGCGGCGGGCCAGGCCTTCACGGCCCTGTCCACGGTCGAGGAGCTGCTGGGTCAGTGGGAGACCGCCGGACCCGCCGTCCTGCGCGCGGGCGGCCTGAGCGTACGGGACCTCAAGCGGACCGCCGCGGCGCTCGACGTGCCCGAGCCGTTGGCCGCGTTCTGGATCGAGCTGGCGTACGCGGCCGGACTGCTCGCCTCCGACGGCGAGACGGACGAGCGCTACGCGCCCACCCCCGCCTACGACGACTGGCTGGCGCTGCCCGCCGAGCAGCGCTGGACGCGGCTCGCCACCGCCTGGCTGACCGCGACCCGTACGCCGGGCCTGGTCGGAGGCCGCGACGCGAAGGGCCGCACCCTCGCGGCCCTCGGCCCGGAGCTGGACCGCTCCCCCGCCCCCGAGGTGCGCCGCCGCGTCCTCGAACTCCTCGGCGCCCTCCCGCCAGGCGCCCCGCCCACCGCCGAAGCGCTGCAGGCTCGCCTGCGCTGGGAGCGCCCGGCCCACCGCGGCGCGCCCGGCGACGACCTGCGGTCCCGGCTGGCCCGGTGGACGCTGACCGAGGCCGAACTGCTCGGCGTCACCGGCCGCGGCGCCCTCTCCACCCACGGCGCCGCCCTCCTCGGCCCCCGCCCACCCGCGGTCCCCTCCCCGGCGGGGCCCGCGGCCGGGGAAGCAGGCGGTGCCAGGAAGAGCCGCGGCACGGGTGGCGCCGGGGGCGCCGCGCCGCGGACCGCCGAAGGCGAGCCCCCCGGCCGAACGGCCGCCCAGGCCGAAGGCCACACCGAGGGCCAGGCCCATGCCCTCCTCGTGCCCGCTCGGCCGCTGTCCGAGGCCGAGGCCGGCGCCGCCGCCGCGGCGGCCGCGCGCCTCCTCGCACCGCTGCTGCCCCAGCCGCTGGACCACGTCCTCCTCCAGGCCGACCTCACCGCCGTCGCGCCCGGCCCGCTGGAGCGGCCGCTCGCGGCGATGCTCGGGGTGCTGGCCGAGGTGGAGTCCAAGGGCGGCGCCACGGTCTACCGCTTCACGCCCGCCTCCGTACGCCGCGCGCTGGACGCCGGGCAGGCGGCGTCGGACCTGCACTCGTTCCTCGCGCAGCACTCCCGCACCCCCGTGCCCCAGCCGCTCGCCTACCTCATCGACGACGTGGCCCGTAAGCACGGCCGGCTCCGCGTCGGCGCCGCCTCCGCCTATGTGCGCTGCGACGACGACGCCCTGCTGGCCGAGATCCTCGCCGACCGCCGCTCGGCGGGCCTGCGGCTGCGCCGCCTCGCGCCGACCGTGCTGGCCGCGCAGGCGGCGCCGGACGCGCTCCTGGAGGGCCTGCGCGCGATGGGGTACGCACCGGCGGCCGAGTCCGCCGAGGGCGATGTGCTGATCACCCGCACCGAGGCCCACCGCACCCCGCCCCGCTCGGCCCCCGCCCCCGTGCCCGAGGGCCCGCCGGTGCCCGACGACACGCTGCTGGGCGCGGCGGTGCGCGCCATCCGCGCGGGCGACCGCGCCGCGACGGCCCCCCACAAGCCGGTCCCGTCGTCCGCCGCCGAGGGCAGCGGCCGGCTCCCCCGCACCACCTCCGCCGACACCCTCGCCACCATGCAGGCCGCCGCCCTCACCGGCTCCGCCGTCTGGATCGGCTATGTCAACGCGGACGGCGCGGCCAGCCAGCGCGTCATCGCCCCGGTGCGCGTCGAGGGCGGCTTCGTCACGGCGTACGACCACACGGCCGACGAGGTCCGCACGTACCCGCTGCACCGGATCACGGGGGTCGCGGAGCTGGCGGACGACTCGGCGTGAGCGACGCTCGGCCCGTCAGCGCGTCAGCGCTTGCGCTGCACCAGCGCCCCGGGGTCCACCTCGACGGGGAACGGCTTCTCGATCAACGTGGTCTGCCCGGCCTCGGCCGCGACCCGCTCGACGTAACGGCCGTTCTCCAGCTGGGAGACGATCAGCGCGGGCACGGGCTCCAACTCCAGCCGCCACAGGTGCTCGATCCCCCCATCCGCGTAGAACGGCGGCTTGAGCAGGCGATCCATACGACGGCCGGAGGACGACGGCGAGACGATCTCGACGACGAGGAGCACCGCCTCGGCGTCGTAAGTCACCGGATCCTCCTCAGCGGCGGCGGCATCCACGACGGCGAGGTCCGGAATGAACAGCCCCTCGGGCAGCACCACATTGACCGTCTCGAACACCTCCACCGGCGCACCGGCCGCCTCGGCCGCAGCGTCCAGCAAGCGCCACAGACGGGATGAAGCCCGCTGGTGCTTGGTTCCCGGAGCCGGTGACAGGAGAAGCGCATCTCCCACCAGTTCCCGCCGCTGTCCACAGTCTTCCCCCAAGGCCAGAACTTCCTCGACCGTCCAAGGGCCGTAGTGCGGATCATGCACGACGCTCATCACGCCACCTCGTTCTCGAGAGCCATCGTCCTCAGCGTGGTGCCCCGACCCGCACCCGTCTGGCGCTCCATTCCCGTTCACCCTCCCGAGTGCGTAACACTGGATGCTTGCCCCCCACCCCCATCATGAAGGGCCCAGGCGCGTGAACGGACCGCTGATCGTCCAAAGCGACAAGACGCTCCTGCTCGAGGTCGACCACGAGCAGGCAGACGCCTGCCGCCGCGCCATCGCCCCCTTCGCCGAGCTGGAGCGGGCTCCCGAGCACATCCACACCTACCGGGTGACCCCGCTCGGCCTGTGGAACGCCCGCGCGGCCGGGCACGACGCCGAGCAGGTCGTCGACGCGCTCGTGCAGTACTCCCGCTACCCCGTCCCGCACGCCCTCCTCGTCGACGTCGCCGAGACCATGGCCCGCTACGGGCGGCTGCGGCTGCTCAGGCACCCCACCCACGGGCTGGTCCTGGAGACCTCGGACCGCCCGGTCCTCCAGGAGGTGCTGCACTCGAAGAAGATCCAGCCGCTGGTCGGCCAGCGCGTCGACCCGGACACGGTGGTCGTCCACCCCTCCGAGCGCGGGCAGATCAAGCAGGTGCTGCTCAAACTGGGCTGGCCCGCCGAGGACCTGGCCGGGTATGTGGACGGCGAGGCGCACCCGATCGAGCTGCGCGAGGACGGCTGGGCGCTGCGGCCGTACCAGAAGCAGGCCGTCGAGGGGTTCTGGCACGGCGGGTCCGGGGTCGTCGTCCTCCCCTGTGGCGCCGGGAAGACGCTGGTGGGCGCGGGGGCGATGGCCACCGCCAAGTCCACCACCCTGATCCTGGTGACCAACACCGTCTCGGCCCGGCAGTGGAAGCACGAGCTGGTGAAGCGCACCTCGCTCACCGAGGACGAGATCGGCGAGTACAGCGGCACGCGCAAGGAGATCCGCCCGGTCACCATCGCCACGTACCAGGTCCTCACGACCAAGCGGAAGGGCATCTACCCGCACCTGGAGCTCTTCGACTCCCGCGACTGGGGCCTGATCGTCTATGACGAGGTGCACCTGCTGCCCGCGCCGGTCTTCAAGTTCACGGCCGACCTTCAGGCGCGCCGCCGGCTCGGCCTGACCGCGACGCTGGTGCGGGAGGACGGCCGGGAGTCGGATGTCTTCTCCCTCATCGGCCCCAAGCGCTTCGACGCGCCGTGGAAGGAGATCGAGGCGCAGGGCTATATCGCGCCCGCCGACTGCGTCGAGGTCCGGGTCAGTCTGACGGAGACCGAGCGCCTGGCGTACGCGACGGCCGAGGTCGACGAGAAGTACCGCTACTGCGCGACGACCGACTCCAAGCGCAAGGTCACCGAGGCGCTGGTGGCGCGGCACAAGGGGCAGCAGACCCTGGTCATCGGCCAGTACATCGACCAGCTGGACGAGCTGGGCGAGCATCTGGACGCGCCCGTCATCAAGGGCGAGACGACCAACGCGCAGCGCGAGAAGCTGTTCGAGGCCTTCCGGCAGGGCGAGATCTCCGTGCTCGTCGTCTCCAAGGTCGCCAACTTCTCGGTCGACCTTCCGGAGGCCACGGTCGCCATCCAGGTGTCGGGGACGTTCGGGTCCCGCCAGGAGGAGGCCCAGCGCCTCGGCCGCGTCCTGCGGCCGAAGGCGGACGGCCACCCGGCGGTCTTCTACTCGGTCGTCGCGCGCGACACCATCGACCAGGACTTCGCCGCCCACCGCCAGCGGTTCCTCGCCGAGCAGGGGTACGCCTACCGGATCGTGGACGCGAGCGCGCTGCTGGCGGGCGAGGACGTGTGACCACCGACGTGTGACCACCGGCCGGCGGCTAGCCCGCGGCCCTCGACGGCCAGTTCTCCAGCAGCGTGGCCAGGGCCGCGACGCCGTTGTCCCATGACGTCTGGACGGCGCGCGGGTCCCGGAAGGCGCCGATCGCCTCCAGGCTGACATAGCCGTGGAAGGTGCTGCGCAGCAGCCGTACGGCGTCGGTCAGGTCCGGCTCGTCGAGCCCGTACGCGCGGAAGACCGCGTAGGTGGCCTGGATGATGCGGGCGCCGCCCGAGGACTGCGCGGCCACCTCGGGGTCGACCTCGATATGGGTCGCCGCGTACCGGCCGGGGTGCTCCCGGGCGAAGTCCCGGTAGGCGTTGGCGAAGGCGATCAGGGCGTCGCGCCCGGCCCGTCCGGCCACGGCCGCCGTGATGCGGTCGGCGAAGTCGCTCGCGGCGCGCATCGCGACCCGCACACGCAGGTCCCGGAGGTTCTTGACGTGCGAGTACAGGCTCGCGTCCGCCACTCCGAAGCTCCGCGCCAGCGCGGAGATCGTGACGTTCTCCAGGCCGACGGAGTCCGCCAGATCCGCCGCCGCCTCCGCCACCCGCTCAGGCGTCAGACCCGCACGGGGCATGCGCCACCTCCCTCTGCGCTCTCGAACGCGGGCCACCCGGTGCGACCCACGCCATCCAATCAGGCCCGGCGGGGCGGAAACCCAGCGGAAAACCATTCGCGGCCCAGCGGAGCACTGGCTACAATCGCCCGTCTTGCCGCCTCCCGATCATCGGGGAGAGCCGCCGCCCGGACGGAAACCGGCCGGCTTCTGATGTGAGCCATTCACGCCCCGCACTTTGTCTGTCTGCTTCGCGTACACGCCGGAGGCTACGCCGTGCCCTCGCACGCCCCTGACCACCCCGACCCGCTCGCGCGGGAGCGCGCCCACCTCGCCGCGTCCCGTGCCGCCCTGCGCGCCATGCGCGCCGATGTCGAAGCCCTCGACATCAAGGACGTCACCGCCAACTGGGTCAACGCCGAAGTCCTCCAGCGCCAGATCGACGAGCGCATCAAGGCCCTCGCCGACCTGGCCGACACCCCGCTGTTCTTCGGCCGCCTCAACTATCTGCACGCGCCGGGCGCGGAGTCGGCGGAGGGCGCGGAGGGGGAGCAGTTCTATATCGGGCGGCGGCATGTCCACGACGCCGACGGCGACCCGATGGTCATCGACTGGCGTGCCCCCGTCTCGCAGCCCTTCTACCAGGCGTCGAAGAAGGCGCCGATGGACATCGGGCTGCGCCGCCGCTTCGGCTACACCGGCGGCGAGCTGACCGCGTACGAGGACGAGCACCTGACCGACCCGACCGAGGCGGAACACGCGAGCAAGCTGCTCCAGGCGGAGATCGAGCGGCCGCGCGTGGGCCCGATGCGGGACATCGTCGCCACCATCCAGCCCGAACAGGACGAGATCGTCCGCGCCGGAATCGGCGGC
Organism: Streptomyces sp. NPDC007917; assembly: GCF_042959105.1. NCBI lineage: Bacteria > Bacillati > Actinomycetota > Actinomycetes > Kitasatosporales > Streptomycetaceae > Streptomyces > Streptomyces sp. NPDC007917. The sequence goes on along the minus strand of NZ_JBIBKK010000008.1, from coordinate 181,219 downwards.
ACGGTCTGCGTCCAGGGGGCGCCGGGCACCGGGAAGACGGCGGTCGGCCTGCACCGGGTGGCGTATCTGCTGTACGCGCACCGGGAACGGCTCGCCCGCTCCGGCACCCTCGTCATCGGCCCGAACCGCTCCTTCCTCCACTACATCGAGCAGGTCCTGCCCGCGCTCGGCGAGTTGCAGGTCGGCCAGGCCACGGTGGACGACCTCGTCGCGCATGTGGAGGTGCGGGGCACGGACGGCGCCGACGCGGCGGGCCTCAAGGGCGACGCCCGGATGGCCGAGGTGCTGCGCCGCGCCGTACGCTCGCACGTCACCCTGCCGACCGAGCCGTGCGTGGTGGTGCGCGGCTCACGGCGCTGGCGGGTCCCCGCGTACGAACTGGAGGAGATCGTCCGCGAGTTGCTGGACCGCGACATCCGGTACGGCGCGGCCCGCGAGGCGCTGCCGCAGCGGATCGCGCACGCCGTGCTCGTACGGATGGAACAGGCCGGCGAGGCGCCCGACGACCGGGTGCAGAACGCGGTGGCCCGCAACCCCGCCGTGAAGGCGGCCGTCAAGGAGATCTGGCCGCCCGTCGACCCGGCCAAGCTCGTGCTGCGGCTGCTCTCCGACCCCGACTTCCTCGCCGAACAGGCGGACGGGATCCTCGACGCCGACGAGCAGAAGACCATCCTGTGGGCGAAACCGCCGCGCGGTGTGAAGTCCGCGCAGTGGTCCTCGGCGGACGCGGTGCTCATCGACGAGGCCACCGACCTCGTCGAGCGCACGCACTCGCTCGGCCATGTGGTCCTGGACGAGGCGCAGGACCTGTCCCCCATGCAGTACCGGGCGGTGGGCCGCCGCTGCACCACCGGTTCGGCGACCATCCTCGGCGACATCGCGCAGGGCACCACCCCCTGGGCGACGGCGACCTGGGAGGACGCCCTCGTCCACCTCGGCAAGTCCGGGGCGGCGGTGGAGGAGCTGACCCAGGGCTTCCGCGTGCCGCGCGAGGTCATCGCGTACGCCTCGCGGCTGCTGCCCGCCATCGCCCCCGGGCTGTCGGAGGCCACCTCGATCCGCGAGGCGGCGGGCGACTTCTCCGTACGGGCGGTGGACCCCGCCGCGCTCGACTCCGCCGTGATCGCCGCCTGCCAGGAGGCGCTGGGCCATGAGGGCTCGATCGGCCTGATCGCCGCCGACGCCCGGATTCCGGTGCTGGCGGGCGCCCTCGACGCGGCGGGCCTGGCGTATCTCTCCCCCGGCGAGGAGACCAGCGCCGCCGCCCGGCTCACCCTCGTCCCGGCGACGCTGGCCAAGGGTCTGGAGTACGACTACGTGGTGCTGGACGAGCCGGCCGCGGTGGTCGACGGCGAGCCGGACGAGCGCACCGGACTGCGCCGCCTGTATGTGGCGCTGACCCGGGCGGTGTCGGGGCTCACGGTGGTCCACGCGGCGCCGCTCCCGGAGCGGCTGGCCTGACGGCCCGATTACGGCAGGGACTTGAGCAGCGCGTCGAGGAGGCCGGGGAACCTGGCGTCGAGTTCGTCGCGGCGCAGCCGCACATAACGGTTGCGCCCGGCGATTCGCGTGGTGGTGATCCCGGCCTCGCGCATCACCCGCATGTGGTGCGAGACGGTCGACTTGTGGAGATGCCCGAGCCCCACCGCCTCGGGCGCGCAGCTGTGCTCCTCGGCGTCGGCGTAGACGGACAGGAGCCGCATACGCACCGGGTCGCCGAGGGCGTGCATGACCTTCACCAGCTCGATGTCCTCGGCATCGGGCTGGGGCAGCCGTTCGTCCACCACACCCTCCTCGCTGTCGGTTGTGCCGTCCTCCCAGAACAGTTTGACATTCATCAACCCGAAACAGTTTGACATACATCCAACGATCCCTATCGTTGGACACACGTCAAACCATCTCTCGGGGAGGACACCCGTGCGGCTACGCCTGCTCCTGCTCGCCCTCGGCACCTTCGCGGTGGGCACCGACACCATGGTGATGGCCGGAATCCTCGGCCTCATCTCCCGCGACCTGGACGTATCGGTCCCCGCGGCCGGGCAGCTGGTCACCGTCTTCGCGCTCGCCTACGCGCTGCTCGCACCCGTCCTCGCGGCCCTCACCGCCCGCTGGCCGCGCCGCCGGCTGCTGCTCACCGCGCTCACCGTCTTCACCTCGGCCAACGCGCTGAGCGCGCTCGCCCCCACGTACCCCCTGCTGCTCGCCACCCGCGTGCTGGCCGCCGCGGGAGCCGCGCTCTACACCCCGACCGCCAACGCGGTCGCCACCTCGCTCGTCCCGCCCGAGCGCCGCGGCCGGGCGCTGGCCACCGTGCTCGGCGGCATGACGGTGGCCACCGCCCTCGGCGTACCCCTGGGCACCTGGATCGGGAGCACGGACTGGCGGCTGACGATGTGGCTGGTCGTCGCCCTCGGCGCGGCGGCCCTCGCGGGCCAGGCCCTGCTCCTGCGCGAGCTGCCGGGACTGCCGGGGGTACGGGCGGCTGGTGGCGCGCCGGGGGCCGGTGCGGGCACCGGTGGTACGCCCGCGCCGCCCGGGCTGCGCGAGCGGCTGGTGCCGCTGCGTGACCGCAGGGTCGTCGCGGCCACGGCCACCACCTTCCTCTTCTTCCTCGCCTTCAACTCCGTGTACATCTACATCGCCACGGCCGTACGCCCCGCCACGGGCGGCGAGGCCGGGCGGCTGAGCCTGGTGATGCTGGTGATGGGCGTCGCGTCGGTGGCGGGCAGCTGGCTGGGCGGCCGGGCGGTGGACCACTGGGGCGTACGCAGCGTCATGCTGACCGGGAGCGCGGTCACCGCGCTCGCCTTCCTCGCCCTCCCCTGGCTCGGCCGGACCATGCCGGGCGCGCTGCTCTACGCCCTGGTCACCCCGGTCGCCGGCTGGTCCGTCTCGGTCGCCCTCCCCCACCGGCTGGCCTCCATCGACCCGCCGAACGCCCCCCTGCTGATCTCCCTCAACAGCAGCGCGCTCTACCTCGGGATGGCAGCGGGCGGCGGAGCGGGCAGCGCGTCCGTCGCGCTCCTCGGCGACCGGTGGTTCCCGCTGACGGCGACGCTGCTGGCCCTGCTCGCCGCGGCCACGGTGCTCACCACGACGCGCGCACCCGCACCCCGCGCCCCGGAACCCCCGGCCCCGTCGGCCCCGGCCCGCGGGAAGACCACAACAGAGGCGGGCGGCCGGTAACCGTGACGCCTCGCCGAGCCGGGTACAGGTTTCACCAAGGTGAGGGACGGACTGAAACCGAGATGTTCGCGGTTCCGGGAGCCATCCCGTACCCGCGAACACCTCGGATTCCGCTTCTGAACTAGAAGGCCGCTGTCCGGTCTTCGCTGCGCGGGTCGATCACCTGGTGCTCGGTGTAGACGCCCGCACGCGCCTCACGACGCCAGGGACGCCCGTAGGTCAGTGCCCATGTGGCGGCCTCGGAACTGTCGTCGAGGTTCACGACAGCCACCGATGGCGAGTCGTCCGTGGGGCACCGCGCAAGCCAGTGGCCATTGGGAGCGACAATTCCGGACGGTGCGGTGGCGCTCTCCTGTGCCGGCCCTGACAAGCTGACCCAGTAGCTGTTGACCGCGGCGTGGCCTTGGGCTTGGGCGGCGGTGTTACCCGGGGTGCCGCTGGTGGAGAACAGGACGCAGTCGACATCCAGCTTCTCGTATTCTGCCCACAACTCCGGGTAGTGGATCTCCATGCCGAGCAGGCAGCCGAAGCGCACACCGTCGACCTCGAAGGTCACTGGTGAGACGCCCGGCGAGTACATGTACGAGACCTTCGTCTTCGACAGCAGGCGCTCGTCGTAGCGCGTGACGACGGCGCCGCGATCGGAGATGACATAGAGGCTGTTGTGCGGGCGGTTCGGGCCGGTCAGGCGGTGCACCGATGCGATCACCGTCCACAGCCGCAACTCGCGGGCCAGCTCGGCGATCGCGGCCAGCTCCGATTGGAGCACGGGCCACTGGCACCGGTCCCAGTCCGCCGGGCCGACCGCATCCGGGCCGTCGACGGACATGACGAACTTGCTGGGAAAGCAGATCGCGCCTTCCGGAAAGTGCACGATCCTCGCTCCCTGAGCACTGGCCTCACGCATCAGAGCACGGACCTCACGCCCGCTTTCGCGCAGCGCTTCAACGTCTCGGGGGTCTTCGCGTACGAGCGTCTGCGCTACGGCGAGCCGCACGCTCTTGGGAATCCTTGCTTCCGACATGACGTCTCCTGATGGAGTCGGACGGAAGTGCCGGAGAGCGGACGTGTAGGACTCGCCGGTCTTGGCGGCACGGGCACGCACCTGGCGCTTGAAGTTCCTACGGGCTGTCATCGCGGCCTTCCACGCCTTGAGCGACGGCTCCCCAGCAACCTCGCCCGAGGCGATCGGGCTGCGACAACGACCTGAGACGCTGGTCCCTTTGCCTCCGATGGGAGACCGTGCTGGGGACGGTCGCGGGAGGTTCGGCGTAGGCCACGCAGTCGGTCATCATGCCGTCGCTCGCCGGCTCCGTCAACACGAGGGCGGAACGGCCGAGCGGGAACGGCCGCCGCCGTTCCCGCTCGCTGTCACTCAACTGGACTATTTCTAGTGGTCATTGAAGTACACGTAATACTCGGAATCTGAATTGTCCGAGGGCTCCTTCGAGACCGAGAAACCAATGTTGTGGTTTTCCGGAAGGTTGTACACGCCGCCGTACGACGCATCCCGGTAACTGCACTTACCGTCGTTCGTGGTATCGGTGAGACTGTACAAGAACTTGCCGGTCATGTGGTCGAAGACGTTCACCCATGCCTTCTTGCCGTCGGACTTCGTGTCGCAGACCTTCACATGGTCGCCGCTCTCCTCAAAGTAGGCCGCCGCGGCCCTGCCGCCGTCATACAGCGGCCCGTGGTCCCAGTCAATCGCCTGAGCAGAGCCCGGCGCCATGGCCACTGCGAACGCCGCCATGGCCACTGCGGATATCCCGCCCTGAACGATTTTCTTGATGCGCAATTCACTCTCTCCTGGCTTTGCGGTTACAGCCACATGAGGCTAACAGCAGGCGGCGGGGTCTTTGCCGGCCGGATCGCCTGTAAGGCGAACTTAACGAGAAGGTGTGACAATTCGCGGACATCTTCCGCCGTACAGGCTGAACCCGTCGCGTCGCAGCACCCGCTGCGACGGCAGATTCTCCGGACTCGCAGCCAGGGAAGACGAGCATGACCGTTCCCGTGAGAAGGAAGCGGAACGGCCGCGCGGGAACGGCCGCCGCCGTTCCCGCGCGGTGTCACTCAACTGGACGATTAGTAGTGGGTTCCGTTGAGGTACACGAAATACGAGCGATCTGTCGCGGAGTCGGGCACCCTCTGGACCTCGAAGCCGATGTCTTCGTTTTCCGGAAGGTTGTACACGCCTCCGTACGACGCATCCCGGTAACTGCACTTACCGTCGTTCGTGGCATCGGTGAGACTGTACAAGAAACTCTTGGTCCGCTGGTTGTAGACTTTCACCTGCGCCTTCTTGCCGTCGGACTTGGTGTCGCAAATCTTCACATGGTCGCCGTCATACGCGAAGTAGACCGCCGCAGCCTTGGCGCCGTCATACATCGGCCCGTGGTTCCAGTCAATCGCCTGAGCAGAGCCCGGCGCCATGGCCACTGCGAACGCCGCCATGGCCAGTGCGGAAATTCCGCCCTGAACGATTTTCTTGATGCGCAATGCATCCTCCCCTGGTTTTGCGGTTACAGCCGCATGAGGCTAACAGCAGACGGGGGACCCTTACCGGCCGGATCGCCTGCAAGGCGAACTTGACGAGAAGGCGTGACAATTCGCGGATACTTTTCCCGGCACTGAACGCTTTTAGCGCCTAACGGCCATGGAGGGGTGATCGGGACTTGTTGCGCTTCCGGGCCGCTTACCACAGCTCCACCAGTGCCACGCTGCGGGCCACGGGGAGTTGGCCGCCGCGGCGGATCGCATCGCCGCCAACGCCGGCGCCCCGGCCCTTGACCTTGTCCCAGGGCCGGGGCCGGGCGCCGGGCCCGGGCGGGTCAGCCCACCGGCACCACTTCGTCCAGCGCGGCCCGCCACTGATGGACCGAGGCGATGTCCACGGGCCCCTCCCACCCCGAGGGCCGCGCCGCGCCGCCGATGTGGAAGGCGTCGATCCCCGCGGCGCGCAGCGCGGGGAGGTGGTCGAGGCGCAGCCCGCCGCCCACCATGATCCGGGGCCCGCCCGCGCCCCGCGCCGCCTCGTCCACCAGGACCGGAAGCCCCTCGTCGACCCCGGCGGCCGACCCGGCGGTGAGATACGTGTCCAGCCCCGGAAGGCCCGCGAGCTGCCGGCGGAGGACCTCGCGGTCGGCGGCCCGGTCGATGGCCCGGTGGAAGGTCCACCGGCTCTCATCGAGCCCGGGACCCGCGCCGATGACGTCCATGAGCGCGCGGATCGCGGCCAGGTCGGCCTGCCCGTCGGGGGCCAGGAAGCCGAGGACGAACTCGTCCGCCCCCTCGGCCCGCAGCGCCGCCGCCCGCGCGCACAGCGCGTCGAGCGCGGCGGCCCCACCGCACGCGAAGCCGTCGGACGCGCGCAGCATCACCCGCAGCGGGAGGTCCACGGCCGAGCGGATCTCGGCGAAGGTCTCGCGGGAAGGGCTGAGCCCGTCGGCGGCCATATCGGTGACCAGTTCGAGCCGGTCCGCCCCTCCGGCCTGGGCCGCGACCGCGTCCGCCACATCGAGGGCGATCACCTCAAGAATTGGTCTAGACATGCTGAACAGCTTGCCACACCCCACGCACCCCCACACCCTCACCCCACACAATTGGCCCATGGCCGACCCCGCACCCCACCACCCCGCCCACGACGCACTCCTCACCCGCTGGGCGATCCACCTCAACAGCGCCCGCGAGCCCGTACGCACCCCCTCCCCCGAGCCGTACGGCCAGGACCTCCTCACCCGCTGGGCCGAACCCCAGCGCCGCTACCACACCACCGACCACCTCCTCGCCATCCTGGACCGCGTCGACGAGCTGATCACCCACGCCGCCGACCCCGCCGCCGTCCGCCTCGCCGCCTGGTTCCACGACGCCGTCTACCTCCCCGACCGCTCCACCAACGAGGACCGCAGCGCCCGCCTCGCCGAACGCGCCCTCCCCGAGGCAGGCGTCCCCGCCCCCCGCACCGCCGAAGTCGCCCGCCTGGTCCGCCTCACCCGCACCCACGACCCCGCCCCCGGCGACGCGAACGGCGAAGTGCTGTGCGACGCCGACCTGTCGATCCTGGCCAGCGCCCCCGAGCGCTACGCCGCCTACGCCGCCGCCGTCCGCGAGGAGTACGGCTTCGTCCCCGATGACGCCTTCCGCACCGGCCGGGCGGGCGTACTGCGCGACCTGCTGACCATGCCCCGGCTGTTCCGCACCCCGGAGGCCCGCGACCGCTGGGAGGACGCGGCGCGGCGCAATCTCGCGACGGAGCTGGCACTGCTGAACGCGTAAGCGGTCAGCGCGTCAACGGTAGGCGCGTCAACGGTCAGCGCGTCAGCGGTAGGCGGCGAGGAAGGCCCGGACGCCGGCGGTGGCGTAGTGGTCGAGTTCGGCCTCGGTGTGCTGGGGGCCGCCGGTGAACATGGCCTTGTTGACCGGGATCCACAGCAGCAGGCCGGAGAAGTGGTTCGCGGCCAGGAGCGGTTCGTCGATGCGGAGCAGCCCCTCGTCGGCCAGGCGCTGGAACGTGGCGGCCAGGGTGGCCAGCACCCGCTCGAAGCCCTGCTCGTACCAGGCGGTGCCCAGCTCCGGGAACGTGTCGGCGTTGGCGATGATCAGGCGTCGCAGCTGGAGGACCTGGGGCTGGGTGAGGGCGGTCAGGAACTGGCGGGCGAGCCGGTGCAGGTTCTCTTCCAGGGCGTCGGGGTCGGCGGGGATGTCGGCCACCAGGTCGATCATCCCGTCGATCCGGCCGCTGGTGGCCAGGACGATCTCGGCGAACAGCTTCTCCTTGTCGGCGAAGTGCTTGTAGACGGTCTGCTTGGACACCGCGGCGAGCTTCGCGATGTCGTCCATGCTGGTGCCGGAGTAGCCCTTCTCCAGGAACACCGCGGTCGCGGCCTCCATGATCGCCTCGTGTTTACGGGCCGAGCGGCCCTGTTCGTTCGGTGCCACTACCGCCTCCTTCGCCGATTGGGTACTGGACAGTCTAGTTCCTCCGCGAGTACTGTACCGTCCAGTTCCCGAGAGGCGCCGCCCGGCAGCACCACTCGTTCTTGCTCGAGAAGGACCCACGCATGTCCCAGACGCTCACCGCTCCGACCGCCCCGACCGCCCCCGCCATGACACCGGTCCGTCGCGTCGCACCACGGTCCCTGGCGGCCTGCGGCATCGCGGCGGGACGGCGGTACCTGGGCGCCCCGGCTGCTCGGCGTGTTCGGCGCCTCGTTCCTGCTCGCCGGGGTCTTCCGCGCCGACCCGGGCGCCGGTTTCCCCGCCGGTGCCCCCGAGGACCGGGTCACCTCACTGAGCGCGCACGGCACCGTCCACCTGCTCAGCGGCGCGGTCGGGTACCTCGCGCTGTGCGCGGCGTTCCTCGTGCTGGCCCGGCACTTCGCCGACCAACGGCGACGCGGCTGGACCCTCGCCTGCCGGCTCGTGCCGGTGGGGATTCTGGCCGGCTTCGCCGGCTCCTCCGCCAACGTGCTGGCCTTCACGGCCGGAGCGGGACTCGGACTGCTCTGGCTCACCGCGGTCACCGTCCGGCTGGCCACCCCCGCGCCGACGGCACAGCGGTAGCGGCCCCACCCCCAGACCACCATCACCACGCACACACAGACGGGACACCACAACATGACCGCACCGGTAAAGGGCCCTGCCAGCTACTTCCCCTCGATCGAGAAGAAGTACGGCCGTCCGATCGCGGAATGGAAGGACCTCATCCGCTCCTCGCCCCTCGCCAAGCACATGGAGCTCGTCACCTGGCTCAAGACCGAGCACGGACTCGGACACGGCCATGCCAACGCCCTCGTGGCGCACACCCTCGCCGAAAAAGGCAGCGTGTGAAGCAGCACATGAGAGGCGTCTCTGGCCCCTGACGAACTGACGATCGTCAGGGGCCAGAGGTGTCTTTCGGGTCGGGTGTCCGTGGCTCGTCGTCCCTAGCGTCGGGCGGCATGGAATCAAAATCCCCGTACGACATCGGCCACGGGCGCCGGTTGCTCGGTTCGCTGGTGGCGCTGGGCGTGGGACTGGTGGCTCTCCTGCTGCTGTATCCGGGCGGGCTGGGGAAGGCCGGGCCGGTGGAGGTCACCGGCGGGGCGTCGGTGGCCGTGTACCGGACGGTGAACGACATGGTGGCAGACGGGCCGTCGGGGACGGGGGCGCTGCTGGATCTCACCGCCGACGGACTCCTGGTGGTCCTCGGGGGGCTGTTGGCGTGGGTGGGATGGGAGGCCGTGCGGCGCCGTAGTGCCCGGGGTGTCGCCGGGGTGGTGCTGGTCGGCGTCGGGACCGGTGTCGCGTACGCGGTCAGCGAGGCGCTGAAGTTGGTGGTGGACGAGGAGCGGCCGTGCCGGGCGGTGAGCGGTGTGGAGGCGGTGGCTGACTGTCCGGCGGTGGGTGACTGGTCCTTCCCGAGCAACCACGCCACCCTCGCGGCCGGGCTCGCCGTCGGCCTGGCCGTGCTGCGCCCGCGGCTTGCGGCCGTCGCGTTGCCGCTGGGGGCGGCGGTGGCGGTGGCGCGCGTGGCGGCGGGCGTTCATTATCCCCATGACGTGCTGGCCGGCGCGGCGCTCGGGGCCGCCGTCGTCACCGCGGCGGTGTGGTCGGCCGCCCCGCCCGTCACCCGGGCCGTGGCCGTACTGCTCGAGCGGCGGGGACGGTCCGGCGCGGCCTTGGGTGATGGGTAGGCCCGCTGCCGGACGCCGGGGCGGGTCGTCGGTGATCAAAGACGTGGTACCGTGCGGGAGTTCGTGTTGGATCAGATCGAGGACGACAGGGAGGGTGAGTTGATGGCCGCGCCGAAGGCCACTGCGCCGCGCAGCGCCCGGACCGTCCTCACGTCCCGGGCGACGGCCTGATCCAGTCACCCGCCTCGCTGGGAGCGTGAGCTCGCGGGGCAGTCCTACACGAACCTCACCATGAAACGGATCTTCATCCCGTCATGCGTACCCACCACCAGTGGATCACCCGTACCGAGACCGAGGCCGACATCCCGGCCGTCCGCGGCATCGTTCTCGCCGCCTTCGACACCCCCTACGAGGCCGATCTCGTCGATGCCCTGCGCGCCGACGCGTCGTGGATCGAGGGCCTGTCCGTCGTCAGCGCCGATGCGGACGGCAAGCCCGTCGGCCACGCGCTGCTGACGCGCTGCCACATCGGCGACACCCCGGCCCTGTGCCTGGCGCCGGTGTCCGTGCTGCCCGAGTACCAGAGGACGGGCGCCGGCTCCGCGGCCATCCGGGCCGCGCTCAGCGCGGCCAAGGGCCTGGGCGAGCACTACGTCACCGTCCTCGGACACCCGGCGTACTACCCGCGCTTCGGCTTCGACCGCGCCTCCGCGCATGGCATCGGCGTGACCCTCGACGTCCCGGATGAGGCCATGATGGCGCTCACCCTGGACGAGACCCGCCCGCTGCCGAGCGGCACCGTCCGTTACGCGGCGCCCTTCGGGGTCTAGCCGTCCGGCACCCGACTTTGCGGTGAGTTCGGGACGGCGACACGCCGATGCCACGGCGTGTCCATGTCTCAAACCCACCGCAAAGCCACTGCCGGCCCCGAGAAGTCGGGGCCGGCGGAACGGCGGGTCAGGGGGAGGGCGGAATCGGATGCGGAATAGCAAGATCCAGCCGGGAGTTGACTCCTGGCGTGTCCCCCCTTGAACCCGCTCGCGTCCGCATGCCCGTCGCCGTCCACGTCCTCGGCCTGTCCGTCTTCGCCCTCGGGACCTCGGAGTTCATGCTCTCCGGGCTGCTGCAGCCCATCGCCCGCGACATGGATGTCTCGATCCCGACCGCCGGGCTGCTGATCTCCGCCTTCGCGATCGGGATGGTGGTCGGCGCGCCGCTGCTCGCCGCCGCCACGCTGCGGCTGCCGCGCCGGACGACGCTGATCGCGCTGCTGGCCGCGTTCGGGCTCGGGCAGATCGCGGGGGCGGTGGCGCCTTCGTACGGGGTGCTGTTCGCGTCCCGGGTGGTCAGCGCGCTGGCGTGTGCCGGGTTCTGGGCGGTGGGTGCGGCGGTGGCCGTGTCGCTGGTGCCGGTGAACGCGCGGGCGCGGGCGATGGCGGTGATGGTCGGCGGGTTGAGCATCGCGAACGTCGCGGGGGTGCCCGCGGGGGCCTTCCTGGGGCAGCACGCCGGATGGCGGGCGGCCTTCTGGGCGGTGGCGGCGCTGTCGGCGCTCGGGCTCGTCGGGGTGGTCGGCCTCGTACCGCGTACGGAGGTGGCGACCGGAGAGGACCGGCCGAGGCTCCGCACCGAGCTGTCCATCTACCGCGACCGGCAGGTGTGGCTGGCGCTGGCCACCACCGCGCTCAGCGGCGGCGCCGTCTTCTGCCTGTTCTCGTATCTCGCGCCGCTGCTGACGGACGTGGCCGGGCTGGCGGAGAGCTGGGTGCCGACCGTGCTGGCGCTGTTCGGCGTCGGTGCGCTCGTGGGGACGGCGATCGGCGGGCGGATCGCGGACGCCCACCCGTTCGCCACGCTGTACGGCGGCATCACCGCCTCGACCGTCGTACTGGCCGCCCTGGCGCTGACCGCGCACCACGCGGCCGTGGCCGTGAGCCTGGCGCTGCTGCTCGGCGTGACCGCCTTCTTCACCGCTCCCGCGCTCAACGCCCGGATGTTCAACGTCGCGAACGGCGCGCCGACCCTCGCGGGCGCGACCACGACCTCCGCCTTCAACATCGGCAACACGCTCGGCCCTTGGCTCGGCGGGCTCGTCATCGACGCAGGCTGGGGGTACCCGGCCGTGGCCTGGACGGGCGCGGCGCTCGCGGCGACCGCCGTCGGGGCGACGGCGCTCGCCGCGCGGCTGCCGCACGCGCGGGGCGCCTCTGGCGTGATCGTCGCGCCCCAGCGCTCGCATGTCTAGCGGCGCTAGTAAAAGCGGGCGTCCAACGGGCGCCAGTCGTACTCAAAGGTGACAATGGGTCCCATGAAGCTCGAACAGGCACTGCACGCGGCACGGGCACTGGTGCTCGCCGATCTCGCGGCGGGAGAAGTGGCCCAGGCGGACATCGTCTCGCTCGTCGAGGACTCCATCGCGCACCGCAGGTGGTGGGTCGAGCAGTGGCCGGAGGGCGCCACGTACCTGGCCGGGCTGGTGGCCCAGGACGTACAGGACGCCCTGCTCGAGCGGTACGGGCGCTGGCCGCTGTGCCCGGTGTGCACGGAGGGCGGCGATCCGCACGCGCTGGACGTCGAGCCGGAGTTGGGGCCCGATCCGCACTGGGTGTGCGGCAAGACGGCGGTGTCGGTGGCGCGGGTGGGGGCGCTCGGGACCGTGTGACGGACGCGGCGGGGCCTCTTGACGACCCCCGGCCCTGAAAATACCTTTCACTGGTGAGCAGCAAGCTGAAGGAAACTTTCACCGCGCCCGAAGCCACTCCGCCCGCCCCCGCCGCCCTCGCGGCCAAGGTCCGTACCCTCGCGCCCTCCATGACCCGCTCGATGCAGCGCGTGGCCGAGGCCGTGGCGGGGGATCCGGCCGGCTGTGCCGCGCTCACCGTCACCGGGCTCGCCGAGCGCACCGGCACCAGCGAGGCCACCGTCGTGCGCACCTCGCGCCTGCTCGGCTACCCCGGCTACCGCGATCTGCGCCTGGCGCTCGCCGCGCTCGCCGCGCAGCAGGCGGCCGGCCGCGCCCCGGCCGTCACGGCCGACATCGCCGTCGACGATCCCATCGCCGACGTCGTCACCAAGCTCGCCCAGGAAGAGCAGCAGTGCCTGGCCGACACCGCCGCCGGGCTTGACACCAGCCAGCTCGAAGCGGCCGTCGCCGCCCTGGCCACGGCCCGCCGGATCGATGTGTACGGCGTCGGCGCCTCCAGCCTGGTCGGCCAGGACCTGGTCCAGAAGCTGCTGCGCATCGGTCTGATAGCGCATGCCCACGCCGACCCGCACCTCGCGGTCACCAACGCCGTGCAGCTCCACTCCGGCGACGTCGCCCTCGCGATCACCCATTCGGGCCGTACCACCGACGTCATCGAGCCGCTGCGCGTCGCCTTCGAGCACGGAGCCACCACCGTCGCGATCACCGGCCGCCCCGACGGCGAGGTCGCGCAGTACGCGGATTTCGTGCTCACCACGTCCACCGCCCGCGAGAGCGAGCTGCGCCCGGCCGCGATGTCCAGCCGCACCAGTCAACTTCTCGTCGTGGACTGCCTCTTCATAGGTGTGGCACAGCGTACGTACGAGGCGGCCGCGCCCGCGCTGGCGGCCTCGTACGAAGCGCTCGCCCACCGGCATGACCCCCGGCCCGGCCCCCGCTGACCGAGCGTCGACCGAGTCGGGACACCCCCGTATCGGCGGGACCCCGTTTCGGCGGGACCCGTCACCACCCCGTACCGGAAAGAGCCGCTTCGCCATGACTTCCGCCGCTGAACAGGAACAGCTGCGCGCCCAGCTGGACACGCTCACCACCGAGGCGTTCCGCCCCGAGCTCGCCGAGATCGACCGGCTGGAGACCGTCGAGATCGCCCGCATCATGAACGGTGAGGACGCGGCCGTGCCCGCGGCCGTCGCCGCCCAGCTCCCGCGGATCGCCGCCGCCATCGACGCCATCGCCGAGCGCATGGCCCGCGGCGGCCGGCTGATCTACGCGGGCGCGGGCACCGCCGGGCGGCTCGGCGTGCTCGACGCCAGTGAGTGCCCTCCCACCTTCAACACCGCCCCGGGCCAGGTGGTCGGGCTGATCGCGGGCGGGCCCGCCGCCATGGTGACCTCCTCCGAGGGCGCCGAGGACAGCAAGGACCTGGCCGCCGCCGACCTCGACGCGCTGGCCATCGGCCCGGACGACACCGTCGTCGGGGTCTCCGCCTCCGGCCGCACCCCGTACGCGGTCGGCGCGGTCGAGCACGCCCGCCGGCTCGGGGCGCTCACCGTCGGGCTGTCCTGCAACGCGGGCTCGGCGCTCGCGGCGGCCGCCGAGCACGGCATCGAGGTCGTGGTCGGACCGGAGCTGCTCACCGGCTCCACCCGGCTGAAGGCGGGCACGGCCCAGAAGCTCGTGCTCAACATGGTCTCGACCATCACCATGATCCGGCTGGGCAAGACCTACGGAAACCTGATGGTCGATCTGCGCGCCTCGAACGAGAAGCTGCGCGCGCGCTCGCGCCGTATCGTCTCCCTCGCCACGGGCGCCCCCGACCCGCAGATCGAGGCCGCGCTGGCCGCCGGCGACGGTGAGACGAAGCACGCCATCCTGGCCATCCTCGGCGGGGTGGACGCGCCCACCGCCGCCCGGCTGCTGAGCGAGTCGAACGGCCATCTGCGGGCCGCCCTGGAGGCCGCGCGGGCGTAAGAACCAGGCGCACAGGTGCGGTGAAACGCCGTCGGGGCGGCACCCTGGGAGAGGGTGCCGCCCCGACGTACCCGATGTTCCGGGCGGACAGCCGATCGACTCAAGGAGTCGATCAGAAGTCCATGTCACCGCCCGGCATGCCGCCCGGAGCGCCCGCCGCGGCGGCCTTCTCCGGCTTGTCGGCGATGACGGCCTCGGTGGTCAGGAACAGCGCGGCGATCGACGCGGCGTTCTGCAGCGCGGAGCGCGTGACCTTGGCCGGGTCGATGATGCCCTCGGCGATCAGGTCGACGTACTCGCCGGTCGCGGCGTTCAGGCCGTGGCCCGGGGTGAGGTTGCGGACCTTCTCCACCACGACGCCGCCCTCGAGGCCGGCGTTGACCGCGATCTGCTTGAGCGGGGCCTCGAGCGCCAGGCGCACGGCCTGGGCGCCGGTGGCCTCGTCGCCGTCCAGCTCCAGCTTCTCGAAGACCGAGACGGTCTGCAGCAGGGCCACGCCACCACCGGCGACGATGCCCTCCTCCACGGCGGCCTTGGCGTTGCGCACCGCGTCCTCGATGCGGTGCTTGCGCTCCTTGAGCTCGACCTCGGTGGCGGCACCGGCCTTGATGACGGCCACGCCGCCGGCCAGCTTGGCCAGGCGCTCCTGCAGCTTCTCGCGGTCGTAGTCCGAGTCCGAGGACTCGATCTCGGCGCGGATCTGGTTGACGCGGCCCTGCACCTGGTCGGTGTCGCCGGCGCCGTCCACGATGGTGGTCTCGTCCTTGGTGACGGTCACCTTGCGGGCACGGCCGAGCAGGTCGACGCCCGCGTTCTCCAGCTTGAGGCCGACCTCCTCGGAGATGACGGTGCCACCGGTGAGGATGGCGATGTCGCCGAGCATGGCCTTGCGGCGGTCACCGAAGCCCGGGGCCTTGACGGCGACGGACTTGAAGGTGCCACGGATCTTGTTGACGACCAGGGTCGCCAGGGCCTCGCCCTCGATGTCCTCGGCGATGATCAGCAGCGGCTTGCCCGACTGCATGACCTTCTCCAGCAGCGGGAGAAGGTCCTTCACGCTGCTGATCTTCGAGTTGACGATCAGGATGTACGGGTCGTCGAGCGACGCCTCCATACGCTCCATGTCGGTGGCGAAGTACGGGGAGATGTAGCCCTTGTCGAAGCGCATGCCCTCGGTGAGCTCGAGCTCGAGCCCGAAGGTCTGCGACTCCTCGACGGTGATGACACCTTCCTTGCCGACCTTGTCCATCGCCTCGGCGATGAGCTCGCCGATCTGGGTGTCGGCGGCGGAGATGGAGGCGGTGGAGGCGATCTGCTCCTTGGTCTCCACGTCCTTGGCCTGCTCGAGCAGCTGGGCGGAGACGGCCTCGACGGCCTTCTCGATGCCGCGCTTGAGGGCCATCGGGTTGGCGCCCGCGGCAACGTTCCGCAGGCCCTCCTTGACCAGCGCCTGGGCGAGGACGGTCGCGGTCGTCGTGCCGTCACCGGCGACGTCGTCCGTCTTCTTCGCGACCTCCTTGACCAGCTCGGCGCCGATCTTCTCGTACGCGTCCTCGAGCTCGATCTCCTTGGCGATGGACACACCATCGTTGGTGATCGTGGGGGCGCCCCACTTCTTCTCGAGGACGACGTTGCGACCCTTGGGGCCGAGGGTGACCTTGACGGCGTCGGCGAGCTGGTTCATCCCGCGCTCGAGGCCGCGCCGCGCCTCCTCGTCGAACGCGATGATCTTGGCCATGTGAAGTGGTCCTCCCAAGACGGGGTGGATTGCTCCGGACCGCGCCTGGCGCCCGCGACGGACGGTCTGCCTGCCCTGCGGTTCCTTGCCCCGCACGGCCGGACGGACCTCACCGACCCGATCCTTCTGTCACTCTCACTCTCAGAGTGCTAACGCCAATGATTAGCACTCGACCCCTGAGAGTGCAAGCGCCCGAAGGGCTACGAGAGAAGACTCGCTGGTCATGGAGGTGGAACGAGCTGCGGCGGTGATCGTCTGCGGCCACGTCAAAGGGCCCGCTCCCCCTGGGGGTACGGGCCCTCTGAACAGTCCAGTCAGCTGCTTCGCGTCGGCGCGCTTCAGCCAACAGCCACGCGGACCATGTCCGCCTGCGGCCCCTTCTGACCCTGCGAGATCTCGAACTCGACCCGCTGGCCTTCCTCGAGGGTGCGGTAACCGTCCATCTGGATCGCGCTGTAGTGGACGAACACGTCCGCACCACCGTCGACCGCGATGAAGCCGTACCCCTTCTCCGCGTTGAACCACTTGACGGTGCCCTGAGCCATTCCTAACTCCCCTATTGCTGGCCCTTGCGCAGGACCGCACTCCGCGGACCCGGGTCAGACCTCACCCCCCGAGTCGAGGGGGGTGTGCGCCGGAACGCGTCGACCGCCGCTGAATGTATCTGTCCCACTGCCCTGTGCAACAGGTCAATCGGACGAGAATTCTGGCGACGGTCGAACGGTAATAAGCGGCGAATTCCAGCGAATCCGGGGCAAGCCGGGCCGGACATAGGGGATCAACCCGGCAATTCGCGCGCACACCTTGCGCACAAGTTGACGAGTTCTCATATGTGGTCGGCGCGGGGCCGACAGGAGGAGAACGGTTTAACTGTATCGCGGTTCCACACACGGAATCGCCCCGTCCGTTTCTATCAGGACGGGGCGATTCCGTTTAACCCGGGGTCGCGGATTCCGTTTAACCCGGGGTCAGCGCGGGTGATGACCGGCTCAGCAGCCGCCCGCGACCGCCGGAATGATCGAGACACCGGCGCCGTCCGGGGTCGCCGTCTCCAGGCCCTCCGCGAAGCGCACGTCGTCGTCGTTGACGTAGACGTTCACGAAACGGCGCAGCTTGCCGGTGTCGTCCAGGACGCGGGCCGCGATGCCCTGGTGGTTGCGGTCGAGGTCGGCCAGGACCTCGGCAAGGGTCGCCCCTTCGGCGCTGACCTCGGCCTGCCCGCCGGTGTAGGTGCGCAGGATGGTGGGGATCCGGACATTGACGCTCATGAGGGTTTCACCTTCTGTCGGAAGTGCTGCGGGAAGCGAGGGCGAATTCGAGGGGCGAATTCAAGCCAGCTGGTGTGAGCCGGGCCGGTTCAGGCCAGACCAGCCTCGCGGAACGCGTCGAGACTCGGGCGGATCACCGCCGTGGGCCCACTCGTCGGGGCGACCGCGTCGAGTGTCTTGAGGCCGTCTCCGGTGTTGAGCACGACGGTGGTGAGGGCGGGGTCCAGCACCCCGTTCTCGAGGAGCTTCTTCGTCACGCCCAGGGTCACCCCGCCCGCGGTCTCCGCGAAGATCCCCTCCGTACGGGCCAGCAGCTTGATCGCGTCGACGACCTGCTCGTCGTTCACGTCCTCCACCGCCCCGCCCGTACGGCGCGCGATGTCCAGCACATACGGCCCGTCCGCCGGGTTGCCGATCGCCAGCGACTTGGCGATGGTGTTCGGCTTCTGCGGCCGCACCACGTCATGGCCGGCCTTGAAGGCGGTGGAGACCGGGGAGCAGCCCTCGGCCTGGGCGCCGAAGATCTTGTACGGCTTGTCCTCGACCAGGCCGAGCGCGATGAGCTCCTTCAGCCCCTTGTCGATCTTGGTGAGCTGCGAACCGGACGCGATCGGGATGACGAGCTGGTCCGGCAGCCGCCAGCCGAGCTGTTCACAGATCTCGTACGCGAGGGTCTTGGACCCCTCCGCGTAGTACGGGCGCAGGTTGACGTTGACAAAGCCCCAGCCCTCGCCCGCCGGGTCGCCGATCAGCTCGCTGCAGAAGCGGTTGACGTCGTCGTACGTGCCCTCGATGGCGACCAGCTCACCGCCGTAGACCGCGGCCATGACGACCTTGCCCTGCTCCAGGTCGTGCGGGATGAAGGTGCACGAGCGCAGCCCGGCGCGGGCGGCCGCGGCGCCGACCGCGCCCGCGAGGTTGCCGGTGGAGGAGCAGGAGAGAGTGGTGAAGCCGAAGGCGCGGGCGGCCTCGACGGCCTGGGCGACCACGCGGTCCTTGAAGGAGTGCGTCGGGTTCCCGGAGTCGTCCTTGATGTGCAGCTCGCCGGTCACACCCAGCTCGCGGGCCAGGTTGTCGGCCTTCACCAGCTTGGTGAAGCCGGGGTTCAGATTGGGCTTGTCGGCCACGTCCGCCGGGACGGGCAGCAGCGGGGCGTAGCGCCAGATGTTGTTCGGCCCGGCCTCGATCCGCTTGCGCAGCCCCTCGGGGTCGCCGGTCGGCAGGTCGTACGCGACTTCGAGCGGTCCGAAACACTCCGCACAGGCGAAGATGGGGCCGAGGGGGAAGCGCTCACCGCACTCGCGACAGGACAGGGCGACGGCGGGGCCGAGCGAGACGGAAGAGGTGGTCGAGCTTTCAACAGCTTGCACAGCCATGGAGGCGAGGCCCTTTCTCCTCATCTTCCTCACGGCGCGTCTCGCCGCGAGCCGGAATTGGCACCTTCCCAAGCCGGGGCCCCGCTTCGGTGAAGAATCAGGACCGGCTGGAGGGTTGCCGGGGCTTCAACGGGCCGGATCCCTCTGCCCCTCTGGATGAGCGGTATGACGTCGGGCTGCCCCGGCGTGTTTGTCGCACCGGGACCCCCGATACAGGGCGGTCACGTGCGCTGTTCAAGACTGTAACCGAAGACCCGGATGGTTAAGACAGTCGTCCGAAGCGCGAGATGGATCACAGCTGACGTGTGCGGAGCACAACAGGGAGGCATGGCCGTGCTGGAAGAGGTGGAACGCTGGCTGGAGGAGCGGTCCTGGTCCGCCGACGACCGTCCGCTCGACCGGCTGCTGGCCGCCAAGCGCGCCACGGGCCGGACCGTGAGCGTCGTGCTGCCCGCCCTCAACGAGGAGGCGACGGTCGGCGAGATCGCCGCGACCATACGCCGTGAGCTGATGGGCCAGGCCGCGCCGCTGGTCGACGAGCTGGTGGTGGTGGACTCCGGGTCCACCGACCGCACCTCCGAGGTCGCCGCGGCGGCCGGGGCGAGGGTCGTGCACCGCGACTCCCTGCTGCCCGAGCTGCCGGCGCTGCCCGGCAAGGGCGAGGTGCTGTGGCGCTCGCTGCTGGCGACCAGCGGCGACATCATCTGCTTCATAGACGCCGACCTGCGGGAATTCGACGCCCGCTTCGTCTCCGGGGTCGTCGGCCCGCTGCTGACCGACCCGGACGTGCACCTGGTGAAGGGGATGTACGACCGGCCGCTCGGCCCCGGGCTCGGCGCACCCGCCTCCGGCGGGGCGGCCGGCCAGGGCGGGCGGGTCACCGAGCTGGTCGCCCGGCCGCTGCTCAATCTGCACTGGCCGCGGCTGGCCGGTTTCGTCCAGCCGCTCGGCGGCGAGTACGCGGCGCGCCGCTCGCTGCTCGAGCGGCTGCCCTTCCCCGTCGGATACGGGGTGGAGCTCGCCATTCTGATCGATTCGCTGCACACGGTCGGGCTCGACGGGCTCGCCCAGGTGGACCTCGGGGTGCGCAAACACCGCCACCAGGACCCGCAGGCGCTCGGCCGGATGGCAGCCACGATCTACCGCACGGCCCAGCTTCGGCTGGCCCGCGGGCATCTGGTGCGGCCGCGGCTGACCCAGTTCGACCGGGGCGAGGCCGGTTTCGTGGCGCGGACGAGCGATGTGGACACGGAGGAGCGGCCGCCGATGATCGAGATCCCGGAGTACGCGGAGCGGTGGGCGGCGTGACGCCCGGCCGCCCCGGTGCCGCTGTCCGGGGCAAGAGACCGTACACACGTTTGCGCGACTCGTGAGGTGGCTAGGTACGCGACATGGCCTCTGAGCACAGCGCTGCACAGGTCCTGGTCGCGTCCAACCGCGGCCCGGTCTCGTACACCCTGCGGGAGGACGGTTCGCTCGACGCCAGGCGCGGCGGCGGCGGGCTGGTCTCCGGTCTCAGTGCGATAGGGCCGGACGCCGGGGCCGTATGGGTCTGCGCGGCGCTCGGCGACGGCGACCGCGAGGCGGCCCGGCGCGCCGGGACCGGGCATCTGGACGCCGGCGACACCGGCGGGCAGCTGGTGCGGATGCTCGACATCGCGCCGGAGGTCTTCGACGCCGCGTACAACGGCATCGCGAACTCGGTGCTGTGGTTCGTCCACCACCTGCTCTACCAGACGCCGCTGGAGCCGGTCTTCGGCGCGGAGTTCCGCGCCCAGTGGGACGCCTACCAGGCGTACAACGCGGCCTTCGCGGACGCCCTCGCCCAGGAGGCCGCCGACGGCGCCGCCGTGCTGGTCCAGGACTACCACCTGGCGCTGGTGCCGGGGCTGCTCCGCGAGCGCCGGCCCGACCTGCGGATCGGCCACTTCTCGCACACCCCCTGGGCGCCCCCGGACTACTACCGGCTGCTGCCGGACGATGTGGCGGCGGGCGTGCTGCGCGGCATCCTCGGCGGTGACCGCGCCGCGTTCCTCACCGAGCGCTGGGCCCTGGCCTTCGCCGACTGCGCCGCGGCCGTGCTCGGCGCGGAGGTGGTGCGGGACGGCGCGCGGCTGTCCGTGCGCCTGGACGGGCGCGAGACCCGGCTGGGCGTGCACGGCCTGGGAGCGGACGCGGACTTCCTGCGGAAGCGGTCGCGGGCCGCGGACGTCGACGAGCGGCTGGCCGCCCTGCGCGAGCAGATCGGCCCCGGGCGCAGGACCGTCGTGCGGGTGGACCGCACCGAGCTGTCCAAGAACATCGTCCGCGGGCTGCTGGCCTACCGGCGGCTGCTGGAGACCCGCCCCGAGTGGCGGGGGCGCGTGGTGCACGTGGCCTTCGCCTACCCCTCCCGCCAGGACCTGGCCGTCTACCGCGACTACACGGAGCAGGTGCGGCGGGTCGCCGACGGGATCAACGCCGAGTACGGCACGGAGGGCTGGCAGCCGGTCGCCCTCCATGTGAAGGACGACTTCGCGCGCTCGCTCGCCGCCTACCGGCTGGCGGACGTGGCCCTGGTCAACCCGATCCGGGACGGGATGAACCTGGTCGCCAAGGAGGTGCCGGTGGTCTCCGAGCGGGGCTGCGCGCTGGTGCTGTCGCGGGAGGCCGGGGCGTACGCGGAGCTGGGCGACGACGCGCTGGTGGTCAACCCGTACGACATCGAGGCGACGGCGCGGGCGCTGCACGAGGCGCTGTCGATGGGGGACGGCGAGCGGGCGGAGCGTACGAAGCGGCTGGCGACCGCCGCGACCGCGCTGCCGCCCGCGCAGTGGTTCCTGGCGCAGCTGCGGGCGCTGACGGAGGGCTGACGCCCGCGCCCGAAGCCCACGGCTCGCGGCGGTCTCAGTCCCCGACCGCCTCGGCCAGGGCCGTCAGCAGGTCCACGATCCCCGCCGGGCCGTCGACCACCAGGTCGGCCCGCCGGGCCAGCTCGGTGACCTCGGTGGAGCCGCTGCACACCAGCAGCCCGGGCACCCCCCGCGCCCTGAGCTGTTCCACCGCCGCGAACGCGGCCAGGTCGCCCAGGTCGTCGCCCCCGTAGAGCACCGCCGAGGCCCCGGTCTCCCGTACGTACTCGGTGAGGGCGACGCCCTTGTCCATGCCCGGCGGGCGCAGTTCGAGCACCAGACGGCCGGGCTCGACGATCAGCCCGTGCCGCTCGGCGAGGAGGCGCAGCGGCTCGCGCAGCGCCTCGAAGGCGCCCTGCGGATCGGCGGCGCGGCGGGTGTGGACGGCGACGGCGCGCCCCTTCTCCTCCACGGTGGCGCCGCGCGCTTCGCCGACCGCGGCGGTCACGTCCGGGAGTTCGGCCCGGGCCGCCGCGACGCCCGGGTGCGGGGGCGGGGCGATGACCTCACCGCCGGCGGCGTCCCAGCGCTCGGCGCCGTAGTGGCCGAGGACCACCAGGTGGTCGAGGCCGGCGGGCCCGGCGAAGCCGCCGTACTCCACGGCGAGGGCGGCCGGACGGCCGGTGATCACCGCGACGGAGCGCAGCCGCGGGGCGAGCCGGGAGAGCGCGGGCGCGGCGCCGGGGTGGGCGCGCGCCTGGTCGGGGTCGGGGACGATGGGGGCGAGGGTGCCGTCGAAGTCGAGGGCGACGACGGACTCGCCGGGCCGCTGGAGGATCGCCGCGAGGCCGTCACGGCCGGCCGCTGTCGTGGGTACGGGAAGAGGGTGGCTGCCCATGCGGCCGACCCTATCGCCGCGGGGGCCGTCGGGGTGGGGTTGTGGGCGGTCCGGTCAGCGGCGCCCGCGCCGCGCCTCGCGCAGCCGGCGCAGGCGGTTGACGGTCACCGGGTCGTGGGCGAGGGCGCGGGGGTCGTCGAGGAGGGCGTTCAGGAGCTGGTAGTAGCGGGTCGGCGAGATGCCGAGCTGTTCGCGTATCGCGCGCTCCTTGGCGCCGGGCCCCGGCCAGCCACGCCGCTCCACGGCGAGCACGGCCCGGTCCCGCTCGGACAGCCCGGCCGCGCCGCCGGGGGGCCCGGCCGTCCCGTCGGAGGTCCCGGCCGCGCCGCCGGGGGTCCCGGCCGCGTGGTCCTCCGCGTCCCTGTCCCCCGCCTCGCCGTGCCGGTCCTGCTCGCCGTGCATCGCTAGCCCTTCGCGGTCTCCAGCGCGTCGGCCTGGCGCTGGATCTCACTGAGCACGCCCGCCGGGTCGCCGCCCTTGGCGACCGTCGAACCGAGCTTTTTCTTCAGGTCCGACTGGACCGACGCCCACGACGTCTTGTCCACCGGGTAGAACTGCGCCGTCCCCAGCTCGTCGAGGAACTTCCAC
The DNA here is from genome assembly GCF_042959105.1 of Streptomyces sp. NPDC007917. Lineage (NCBI taxonomy): Bacteria > Bacillati > Actinomycetota > Actinomycetes > Kitasatosporales > Streptomycetaceae > Streptomyces > Streptomyces sp. NPDC007917. Next base: position 158,042 of record NZ_JBIBKK010000008.1, on the reverse strand, counting down.
AGCCGCTTGTACTTGCGGTCCCCGCGCATCGTCTCGGAGGCCTTGGTGGTCACCGGCAGCAGGTCGTACTGGGTGGTGAAGTCGAGCACGTTCTTCTCGGTGTAGAGGAAGTCCAGGAAGAGCCCGGCCTGCCGGCGGTTGCCGTTCTGCTTGAAGGCCATGACCCAGTCGGCGACGCCCATGGTGGCCCTGGACTTCCCGGTGCGGCCGGGCAGCGGCGCGGTGCCGTACTCGATGCCGTGGCCGTCCGCCTGCTGCATCAGGGTCGGGTGGCCGTTGAGCATGCCGACCTCGCCGCGCGTGAAGGCGTCGAAAATGTCCTGGCGGTTGGTGCGGCCCGGGTCGTCGGGGCCGGTGAGGCCCTCGCCGACCAGCTCGTCGCGCAGCCACTCGAGGGTCTTGATGTTCTGGGTCGAGTCGATGGTGTAGCTGCCGTTGCTGTCGGTGTAGCCGCCACCGCCGCCGAGCATCCACATCATGGCCTCGCCCTGCGACTCCTCGGGGCCGAGCGGCAGGCCGTAGGGGATCTTCACGCCGATCGACTTGAGCTTGGTCGCGGCGTCCTTCAGCTCGGCCCAGGTCTCCGGGACCGAGGCGACGCCGGCCTCGTCGAACAGCTTCTTGTTGTAGAAGAACAGCCGGGCGCTGGAGACGAAGGGCAGCCCGTACTGCACCCGCTTGACCTCGCCCGCCTGCACGATCGACTCGATGAACCCGGCCTGGGTGGGGATGGAGAGCATCTGGTCGGCGCGGTAGAGCTTGCCCGCGGCGGCGAAGTCGGCGTACGCGCCGATCTGCGCGATGTCCGGGGCCTCGCCGCGCTTGACCATGTCGGCGACGCTCTTGTCGATCTCGGTCCAGCTCAGGATCGTGACGTCGACCTTGATGTTCTCGTGCTGGGCCTCGAACTCCCTGGCCAGGTTGTCCCAGTACTTCTGGGAGCTGTTGGCCGCGCTGTCGCCGTAGTCGGCCGCCACCACCTTCAGGGTGACCTCGCCCGAGCCCGGGCTCTCGTTCCCACACGCGGTCAGCGCGGGCGATATCGCCGCCGTCACGGCCCCCGCCGCCGTCAGACCCAAGAACCGCCGACGCTGCACTGCTCTTCCCCACCCTCGTGGATTGACTGTCCTCCTGGCTGGTCCCAGGAGGGTCGAGCGAGTCTGCCCCGCATACCTCCACAGGGTCTACACCATACGGATATCGCTTCGGTATCGAACTTCATCTTTACGCGGACAACCGGAGCCTAGTCGACCGCGCGAACGGCGAGTGGACTAGACCTCTTACGGGGGATCGCGCGAGACTGTCCCCGTGAAACACGTCATCGCCCTCGATGTGGGCGGCACCGGCATGAAGGCCGCCCTCGTGGGGGCGGACGGCGCGCTCCTCCATGAGGACAGACGGCCCACGGGCCGGGAGCGCGGACCGGAAGCCGTCGTCGCCACGATCCTCGACTTCGCCGCCGAGCTGCGCGCCATCGGCGAGCGGCGCTACGGCGTCCCCGCCGCCGGGGCCGGGGTCGGCGTGCCCGGGGTCCTCGACGAGGACCGCGGCATCGCCGTCTTCGCCGCCAATCTCGGCTGGCGCGATGTGCCGCTGCGCGCCCTGCTGGCCGAACGGCTCGCCGGGACACCGGTCGCGCTGGCCCACGACGTACGCATGGGCGGGCTGGCCGAAGGACGGATAGGAGCGGGCGAAGGGGCCGACCGCTTCCTGTTCGTCTCGGTGGGCACCGGCATCGCGGGGGCCATCGGCATCCACGGACGCGTCGACCCCGGGGCCAACGGCTCCTCGGGCGAGATCGGCCACATCGTCGTCCGGCCGGGCGGCCCGGCGTGCGGATGCGGACAGCACGGCTGTCTGGAGACGCTGGCCTCCGCCGCCGCGGTGGGCCGCGCCTGGGCGCGGGCGAGCGGCGACCCGGACGCCGACGCCGCGGACTGCGCCAAGGCCGTCGAGTCCGGCGATCCGCGGGCGGTCGCGGTGTGGCAGGAGGCCGTGGGCGCGCTCGCCGACGGCCTGGTCACCGGGGTCACCCTGCTGGACCCCGGGGTGCTGATCGTCGGCGGGGGTCTGGCCGAGGCCGGGGAGACCCTGTTCGCGCCGCTGCGCACGGCGGTCGAGGAACGGATCACGTTCCAGAAGCTGCCCTCTATCGTCCCGGCGGCCCTCGGGGACACCGCCGGATGCCTGGGCGCGGGCCTGCTCGCCTGGGATCTACTCGCCACGGAGGTAAGCGCCTGATGGTCGGACGAACGGCTCCCACGGCTCGAACGGTTCTCACGGGCGCCCGCGTGGCGCTGCCGACCGGTGTCGTCGAGGACGGGCGGGTGACGGTCGAGGGCCGGCACATCGTCGAGGCGGGCGCGGGCGCGACGGCGGACGGCGGGACGGCGGCCGGCGGCGCGCAAGGCGGCCACGGCGCCGAGACCGCGCTCGATCTGACCGGCCACTGGATCGTCCCCGGCTTCGTCGACATGCATGTGCACGGCGGCGGGGGCGCGTCCTTCTCGGCCGGCACCCCCGAGGAAGCCCTCACCGTCGTCCATACGCACCGCCGCCACGGCACCACCACCCTGCTCGCCTCCACCGTCACCGGCGGCCTCGACGACCTCGCCCGGCAGGCCGCGGCGCTCTCCGAACTGGTCGAGCAGGGCGAGCTGGCCGGCGTGCACTTCGAGGGCCCCTTCATCTCCCCGCACCGCTGCGGCGCCCACCAGCCGTCGCTGCTGCGCCACCCGGACCCCGCCGACGTGCGCAAGCTGGTCGACGCCGCACACGGCACCGCGAAGATGATGACCCTGGCGCCCGAGCTCCCCGGCGGCCTGGACTCCGTACGACTGCTGGCCGACAGCGGCGTCATCGCGGCCGTCGGCCACACCGACGCGGCGTACGAGGCGGCGCTCGAGGCCGTCGAGGCGGGCGCGACCGTGGCGACCCACCTGTTCAACGCGATGCCGCCGCTGCTGCACCGCGAGCCGGGCCCGGTGGCCGCCCTGCTGGAGGACGAGCGGGTCACCGTCGAGCTGATCAACGACGGCACCCATCTGCACCCCGCCGCGCTGCGCCTCGCCTTCAGCCGCGCGGGCGCCGACCGGGTCGCCTTCATCACCGACGCCATGGGCGCGGCCGGCATGAGCGACGGGGTCTATCCGCTGGGCCCGATGGAGGTCGAGGTCACCGACGGGGTCGCGCGGATCAGCAGCGGCCCGACGGCCGGTTCGATCGCGGGCTCGACCCTGACCCTCGACCGCGCCTTCGCCCGGGCCGTGACCCTCGACGGGCTGAGCGTGCCCGAGGCCGTGCGGGCGCTGTCCGCCACCCCCGCGAGGGTCCTGGGCCTCGACGACCGGGTGGGCTCGCTGGAAGCGGGCAAGGACGCCGATCTGGTCGTGCTGGGCGAGGACTTCACGGTGGTGGGCGTGATGCGCCGGGGCGAGTGGGTGATCGATCCCGAAGTGGGCTGATTCGACACCTCGGTTGGGCGGGCCGGCCCCGGTGGGGGGCTGGGCCCGCCGCCGCCGTTTTGGCATGATCCTTCACAGCCGCACACACGCGGGAAGAACCGTGAAGAAGGGGATGCCAGGGTGATCCTGACGGTCACGCTCAACACCGCCCTGGACATCACCTACCAGGTGCCGCGGCTGCGCGCCCACACCACCCACCGCGTCACCGAGGTCACCGAGCGGCCCGGCGGCAAGGGCCTCAACGTCGCCCGGGTGCTGGCCGCCCTCGGCCACCGCACCGTCGTCACGGGCTTCGCCGGGGGCGTGACGGGGACGGTCCTGCGCGAACGGCTCGCCGAGCTCGGCGGCGGGGTGACGGACGCCCTGGTGCCGATCGCCGGTACGACCCGGCGCACCGTCGGCGTCGTCGACGCCGGCTCGGGCGACGCCACCCAGCTCAACGAGCCGGGCCCGATCGTCACCACGCCCGAGTGGGCCGCGTTCCTGAGCGCGTACGCCGAGCTGCTGCGCGAGGCGTCCGCGGTCGCGCTGTGCGGCAGCCTGCCGCCGGGCGTCCCCGTGGGGACGTACGCACGGCTCATCCGGGAGGCGCGCGCGGCGGGCGTGCCCGCACTGCTGGACACCAGCGGCGAACCGCTGCGCCGCGGCGTCGCCGCCCGCCCCGACATCGTCAAGCCGAACGCCGATGAGCTCGCCGGGCTCACCGGCTTCACCGAGCCGCTGCGCGCCGCACGCGACGCCCGGCGGCGCGGGGCGCGCGCGGTGGCCGCCTCGCTCGGCGCGGACGGCATGCTCGCGGTCACCGCCGAGGGCACCTGGCGGGCCGCCCCGCCGCGCCGCCTGGCGGGCAATCCGACGGGGGCGGGGGACTCCGCGGTGGCCGGACTGCTGTCCGGCCTGGTGGAGGGCGTCCCGTGGCCGCAGCGGCTGGCGCGCGCGGTGGCCCTGTCGGCGGCGGCGGTACGGGCCCCGGCGGCGGGCGAGTTCGACCGCGCCACCTACGAGGAGCTGCTGGGGCGGATCGAGGTCACCGAGGGCCCGGCGGCCTGAGCGGCCGCCGGGCCCCGCGCCGGACGGCGGCGCCGTCAGCCGTTCTTACCGGTGAGCCACAGCTGGTCGAGGATGACGTCGCACTTGTCGCCGGCCTCACAGGACACCTTGACGGTGTTGGCTCCCTCGTTGAGGTTGACGAGGGACCAGGTGCTCGTCCAGCTCTTCTCCCAGTCGCCCTTCTTCGCCGGGACGAAGGCCTCCATGTTCATCGGCCGGGTCGACCGCTCCCCGTTGACGGTGAGCGAGAGCGACTGGTCCTCGGCGGGCACGCTGTACCGCGCGTACACCCGGTACTGGCCCGCCTTGGCGACGTCCACGTTCCAGGTCACGGACGCGCCGGGGGCGTTCAGCCCGCCGACGTACTTACCGCCCTCGGCCTTGGCGCCGGGAATGTCCGTCGCGGGGGCGGCGGTGCCGTCCAGGCGCAGGCCCCATGCGTCCTCGCTGGGCAGCTCGGACGGATCCTTGGAGGCCCCGGAGGTCTTGCTGGGCTCGACACTCGCGGGCGCCGTGGGCGCGTTGGTCGGGTCGGCCTTGTCGTCCTTGTTGTCGTCGCCGTTCGTGATCATCGCGACGCCGATGCCGACCACGACCACGGCGACGACGGCGAGCGCGCCGATGAGCAGCCCCTTGTTGTTGGGGCCACGGCCGCGGCCGCCGCGCGAGGGCGCCGGCTGGCGGGGGCCGCCGCCGGGCAGGGTCTCGGGGGCGGCGTAGTGGGCGTTCTGCTGCCCGTAGCCCTGCTGCTGGCCCTGGCCGCCGTACGTCTGCTGGTTCGGGATCTGCTGGGTCTGCTGCTGGTACTGCTGCTGGGGCTGCTGCCCGTAGGTGCGCTCGCCGACCGCGCGGACGTGGTTGTACGAGGTGCGGGGGACCCCTGGCTGGCGCGGGGCGGCCGGGCCCGGGTAGCCGTAGCCGCCGGCCCGGGGGGCGGAGCCCGACTGGTCCGCCTGGCCGTTCTGGCCGCCGTCCGAGCGGTACAGATAGGCGAACGGGTCGTCATTCTCCGGCGTGTCCGAGCCGTTGTTGCCGGCCGTCATCCCTCTCGTCACTCCCCTGTGCATATGGCCAACGGCGCTCAGGTGCGTATGCGCCATGACAGCTCATATCAGGGCCGGGAAGGCCGCAACAGGGCATGCACTGTCCGGATGGCCAATATTCATGATCGATTCACCCTCGGCGGCAGTGCCGCATCGGGGCAGCCTACCGTGCCGAGGGCGACGCCCGTCCGTGGAGGCTCATCCGGCGCGGCGGCGGTCCTTGGCACGCGACCGCTTCTCGATGTACATCCGCTGGTCAGCCGAGTGCAGCACTTCCTCGGCCGTCATTCCGCAACTGGCCCAGCCGATACCGAAGCTGGCCCCGACCCGGACGGCCCGGCCGTCGACCCGGATCGGCGGGGTGATCGCGTTGCGCAGCCGGACGGCCAGGTCCTTGGCGTCGGCCCGGCCGAGGCCGTCCGCGAGGACCACGAACTCGTCGCCGCCGAGCCGGGCCACGGTGTCCCCCTCCCGCACCCCGGCGGCCAGCCGGCGGGCGACCTCGATGAGGACGGCGTCGCCCGCGTGGTGGCCGAACCGGTCGTTGATGGACTTGAAGCCGTCCAGGTCGCAGAAGAGAACGGCCAGCCCCTTGTGGCCGTCGTCGATGTCGTCGTCCTCCCGCGGCGCGATGGTGTGCACATGGGGCTCGTACGGGATGGAGCCGCCCGGCCGGTCGAACGCGCCCGGTCCGCCGAAGACCCCCGGCCCCTCGAACTCGTCGTAGCCGAGGGAGAGCCCGCCCTCCCCGGCGACGCCGGCCTCGGACCCCGACTCCCCGGGGCGCGGCGGCTTGTCGCACAGCCTGCTGCCGAGGCGGGCGCGCAGCTCGGCGCTGTTGGGCAGGCCGGTCAGCGAGTCATGGCTGGCGCGGTGGGCCAGTTGCAGCTCGTTCTGTTTGCGCTCCTCGATGTCCTCGACGTGGGTGAGCAGGAAGCGCGGGCCGTCGGCCGCGTCGGCGACCACGGAGTTGCGCAGGCTCACCCAGACGTAGCTGCCGTCCCGGCGGGCCAGCCGCAGCTCGGAGCGGCCGCCCTCGGCGGAGGTGCGCAGCAGGGTGCCGATGTCCTCGCGGTGGACCAGGTCGGAGAAGGAGTAGCGGCGCAGCGCGGAGGCCGGGCGGCCCAGCAGCCGGCACAGCGCGTCGTTGGCGCGCAGCAGCCGCCCGTGCTGATCGCCGCCCATCTCGGCGATCGCCATGCCGCTCGGCGCGTACTCGAAGGCCTGCCGGAAGCTCTCCTCGCTGGCGCGCAGGGCCTGCTGTTCCTGTTCCAGGCGCAGCAGCGCGCGCTGCATGTTGGCGCGCAGCCGGGCGTTGCCGATCGCGGTCGCGGCGTGGAAGGCGTACATCTGCAGGGCCTCGCGCCCCCATGCGCCGGGGCGGCGGCCATTGCGCGGCCGGTCGACGGATATGACGCCGATCAGCTCGCCGCCCGCGCCGCCCGCCGTGTACATCGGGGCGAACAGGCGGTCCATGGGATGCCATGCGTCGGGGAAGCCGGGCACGGGCCCGGGGGTGTGCCACTGCGGAATGTCGTCGCCGTCGAGCACCCACCCCTCGCTGTACGGGACGAAGTGCAGGGCGCCCCAGCGGTCGCCCATGGACAGCCGGCGCTCCCAGGCGGCGCGCGAGCCGACCCGGCCGGCCATCAGGGCCTCCGCCCCGGCGTCGCCCCCGACGGCCGCGACGACCAGATCGCCGTCCGGGCGGACCAGATTGACGGCCGAGAACTCGTAGCCGAGCCCGGCGACCACCCCGTCGGCCACGGTCTGCACGGTGTCGGCGAAGCTGCGGGCGGTGTTCAGATCGGCGATCACCTGGTGCAACAGCCGCAGGTTCGCAAGGCGGATGTACGACTCCGGCTCGGCCTCCATCGCTCTCTACTCCCCCGAGACCCTCGACAGCAACTTCTGGCTTCTTGTCGTCCTTCTTGTCGTCCGACTTGTCGTCCGATTGCCATGGCCACTGAATCACAGCGAGCTGCCCACTCGGTACACAGGGTCAACAATTACCGGCTGGTGTGAGTCATGTCACAGACAGTGTTCAAGCCTTGGAGACAGGCGTGGGAGCGCTCCTGTTTTTTGTGAATGCAAATCCTCAAACACCGTTCGGCCACTCATCCGAAGGCCGTGGACTGCCGCCCACGGCGTACGGCGGGTACGGCCCGCGACCTAGGACCGGTCTGGTCCCGGGGCCCGATGCGGGGCCCGCCGGGTCCGCGTTAGCGTTCATTACGTGCCGCACCCATCGAGTTCCGCCCCCGCGCAGCCCGCCATCCCCCATGCTGGTGGGGTGAGTGAGGACGAGTTCCGCGCCGCCCTGTCCCGACTCTCCACGGGCGTGGTACTGGTGACCGCCCACGACCCGGACGAGGGGCCGCGCGGCGAGGACGTCGGCATGACGGCCACCGCGTTTATGTCGGTGTCACTTGACCCGCCGCTTGTGATGGTGAGCGTTCGCAACGGCTCGCGGATGGACGACCTACTGGCCCGACAGCCCCTCTGGGCGGTATCGGTCCTGTCGGAAAGCCAGCGCCACATAGCGGGGCGATTCGCCATGAAGGGCCGCATCAGCGACAGACTGCTGTTCGAGGACATCCCCTACACGCGCGGTGAGGTCAGCGGCGCACCCCTCGTCGGCGGAGCGCTCGCGGTCGTCGAGAGCCGTACCGAGCAGCGGGTGACGGCGGGCGACCACACGCTGGTGGTGGGCCGGGTGCTGGCGGTGGGGACCCCGAGCGCGGACGGCGGCCCGCTGATGTACTTCCGGAGCCGCTACCGCACGCTGGGCTGACGCCCTCAGCGCCCGGTGCGGGCCCCTACCGGCTCCCTGTGGACGGCGCCCGCGGCTCGGGTAGCGTCCGGCCCCATGGAAATCTGGATCAACCCCGCCTGCTCCAAGTGCAGCTCCGCGCTGACCCTGCTGGACGCCGAGGGCGCCCAGTACACCGTGCGCCGCTATCTGGAAGCGCCGCCGACCGCCCAGGAGATCGAGGACGTCCTGCGCCGCCTCGGCCTGGAGCCCTGGGACATCACCCGCACCGGCGAGCCCGTCGCTGCCGAGCTGGGCCTGGCCGACTGGCCGCGCGAGGAGTCCGCCCGCGCCCGGTGGATCGAGGCACTGGCCGCCCACCCGATCCTGATCCAGCGGCCGATCATCACGGCGGACGACGGCACGGCGGTGGTGGGCCGCACCCCGGACGCGGTCCGCTCCGTCCTCCCGTAAGCCGACCGGACCCCGCCTGGCCCAGTCCAGCCCTGGCACTGCCTGGCCCCAGTCCAGCCCTGGCACTGCCTAGCCCCAGTCCCGCCCGGACCGCCCGCGCTTGGTCTCGCCGCGCTGCTTCTTCTCGCGCAGCCGCCGTTCGTTGATACCGCGTGGAATACGGGTCGGACGGCGCGGCTTGGGCGGCGGCGCGGTCGCCTCGGCCAGCAGCGACGCGAGCCGGACCGCCGCCGTCTCGCGGTTGCGCCACTGCGAGCGGTGCTCGGAGGCCCGTACGGTCACCACCCCGGCGACCAGCCGCCCCGCCAGCCGCTCCAGCGCGCGCTGCTTCCACACCGGCGGGAGCGCGTCGGTCGCGGCCAGGTCGAAGCGCAGCTCGACCTGGCTGTCGCTGGTGTTGACATGCTGCCCGCCCGGCCCGGACGACCTCGAGAAACGCCATATGAGCTCGGCCTCCGGCAGGGAGACCGAGCCACGGATGACATAGGGCCCGGACATGCCCCCAATGATCCCGCGCCGCCGCGGTACCGTCACCTGCTTTTGTCCGCGCCGGTGCGAGCGCGCACCACTCGGCGCTAAGGCTTGGCAAAGAAGGTAAAGGAACCTGGAACCGGTGGGCGGCTGACCGCGTTGAGGTGGGTGACGGTAGCTTCGTCCGGAGTACGAAGCCCCGAGGACTCGACCACGAAAGGGACTCCCCATGGCTGTAAGCCTGTCCAAGGGCGGCAACGTCTCGCTCACCAAGGAGGCACCGGGCCTGACCGCCGTCACGGTGGGCCTCGGCTGGGACGTCCGCACCACCACCGGCACCGACTTCGACCTGGACGCGAGCGCCATCGCCGTGAACCCGAGCGGCAAGGTCTACTCGGACCAGCACTTCGTCTTCTTCAACAACAAGGCCACCCCGGACCAGTCCATCGTCCACACCGGTGACAACCTCACCGGCCAGGGCGAGGGCGACGACGAGCAGATCAACGTCAACCTCGCGGCCCTGCCCGCCGACGTCGAGAAGATCGTCTTCCCGGTCTCCATCTACGACGCCGAGTCCCGCAGCCAGAACTTCGGCCAGGTGCGGAACGCGTTCATCCGCATCATCAACCAGGCCGGCGGCACCGAGATCGCCCGCTACGACCTCAGCGAGGACGCGGCCACCGAGACCGCCATGGTCTTCGGCGAGCTCTACCGCCACGGCGCGGAGTGGAAGTTCCGCGCCGTCGGCCAGGGCTACGCCGCGGGCCTGTCGGGCATCGCCAAGGACTTCGGCGTCAACGTCTGACGGACTTGACGTGCAACGCCAAGGGCCGCCCTGTCAAAGGGGCGGCCCTCGGCGCGAGGCCGGTCTCACGCTCTGAGGAACGCCAGCACCGCCAGGACCCGGCGATGCCCGTCCGTGTCCACTGGCAGATCAAGCTTGTTGAAGATATTCCCGATGTGCTTGTTGACGGCGGCTTCGCTGATGAACAGCTGAGCCGCCAGGTTCGCGTTGGACCGGCCCTCCGCCATGAGGCTCAGGACTTCCTTCTCGCGAGCGCTCAGCCGCTCCAGAGGATCGTGACGGAGCCTGACGAGTTGATGGATCACCTCAGGGTCCACCACCGTCCCGCCGCCGGCCACCCGGTCCAGCGCCGCCATGAAGTCGGCGACCGCACCGACGCGTTCCTTCAACAGATAGCCCACCGCGGCGCCGCCGCACGAATCGAGCAACCGTACGGCATACGACCGCTCGACGTACTGGCTGAGCACCAGCACGGGCAGCCTGGGGTACGTCTCGCGCAGGGCCACAGCCGCCCGCAGTCCGTCGTCTCCTTCCCCCGGCGGCATCCGCACGTCCGTGATCACAAGATCGGGCCGGTCGTGGTGGACCGCCTCAAGGAGAGCGTCCGCGCTGCCCACCGCGGCAAGCGTCTCGTGGCCGAACCGCTGCAACAGGCTGACCAGCCCTTCACGCAACAGGACGGCGTCCTCCGCCACGATCACGCGAAGTGGCATGGAATCTCCACATGGAGCAAGGTCGGCCCCCCGGCCGGGCTGGAGACACGCATCCGGCCCCGCAACGCGGTGAGCCGGTCCGCGAGACCGGTCAGGCCGCTGCCGGCGCTCGGCTCCGCTCCGCCGTGTCCATCGTCCGTGATCTCCAGAACCAGCACATCCGCATGGTATCGGCCGTGGATCTTGGCGCTCTTGGCGCCGCTGTGCCGCGCGATGTTCGTCATGGCCTCGTTGATCAGGTAGTACACATTGGTCTCGAGTTGCCGGGGAAGCCTTCCCGGCAACTGAAGATCGACGGTGACCGGGACGGGGAAACGGCTTGCGTGGTCCTGGACAGCGGCGACCAGGCCGTGGTCCGCGAGCACCGGGGGGTTGAGACCCCGGATGAGACCGCGCAACTCCTGGTGGGCAGCGGAAAGCTGCTCCTCGGCCGCGGTCAGCTGGGCGGCCAGCGGAGATCCCTCGGGGATGTCCAGGCGCATCAGACCGAGCGTCATCCCGAGCGACACCAGCCGTTGCTGCGCGCCATCGTGCAGATCGCGCTCGATGCGTACGCGCTCGGCGTCGAAGGAGTCGATGAGCCGCACGCGCGAGGCCTGAACCTCCCGCAGGGACTCCCCGAGTTCATCGTCCCGCGGGGCGAGGAAGGTCCGGGTGAGCGCGGCGCGCGCCCCCGCCCACGACGTCACCGTGTACGGCGAGGCCAGCAGCACGATGGTCCCGAAGACCGCCCACGGCCAGGTGCTCCGGTCCCCGAGCGCCTCGAATGTGAGCACGGGCAGACCGAAGGAGAAGGCGAGCACCAGCAGGTCCAGCCACCACAGCGCCGCCGCGGAGATGAGCGTGAACAGCAGCTCACGCCAGGTGGCCTGTTCGGTCAGCCGGGTCGACACCCAGGCGCGGAAGCCGGCTCCGTTCGCAGGCCGGTGCGGGTTCGGCATCTCGTCGAGGTCGACGAGGCGCAGCCGGTGCCGCTCGACCGTCGCCACGGTGTTCGAGGACAGCACAGCACCGACCAGCGGGGCCACACCGACCAGGACCACCAGCAGGACCAGCCCGGCCACGAGCCCTGTCACGAACACCGCCACGGCCGCCGCGCCGACCACGACACCGGTCGCCAAGTAGGCCAGTGAGCGCCATGGCCAGGTGGAGGTCAAGAAGCTCAGCGGGCGCTGAGCCATGGCCTGCCAGGCCGTTCTGGGATCCATGCGGCGACGCTATCCCGGACAGCTGTTCAACTGAGTAGAGCTAGCTCTACTTACGGACTACAGCGCGCATCAGTGCGGTGGCACGGACCGTCCCGATGAAATCGACGCCATGACCCCTACCAGGCAGGCATCCGCATCCGATGCGGTGCGGCTCCACACCGTCCGCAAGGTCCACGGCGCCGGCGATCGCTCCGTCACCGCGCTGGACGGCGTTTCCATCGGCTTTCCCCGTGAGACCTTCACGGCCATCATGGGGCCGTCCGGCTCCGGGAAGTCCACGCTGCTGCAGTGTGCGGCCGGCCTGGACCGGCCCACCGAGGGCCGGGTCATGGTGGCCGGTATCGACATCGGCGGGCTGAACGAGCGGCAGCGCACCGAATTCCGACGCCACCACATCGGCTTCGTGTTCCAGTCCTTCAACCTGGTCGAATCACTGACCGCGGCGCAGAACGTCGAGCTGCCGTCGCGTTTCGCCGGGCGCCGGGTCAACCGCGGGCAGGTCGCCGAGGCGCTCGCCGCGGTCGGGCTGTCAAAGCGGGCGGGACACCGCCCCAGTGAGCTGTCCGGCGGCCAGCAGCAGCGGGTCGCGCTCGCCCGCGCGCTCGTCACCCGGCCGGACGTGCTGTTCGCGGACGAGCCCACCGGGGCGCTGGACACCGTCACCTCGCGCGAGGTGCTGCGCATGATGCGCATGCTGGTCGACCAGGAGGGCCAGACCACCCTCATGGTCACCCACGACCCCATGGCCGCGGCGGTCGCCGACGCGGTCGTCTTCCTCAAGGACGGCCGCATCACGGACCGGATCACCCTCAGCCGCGGCTCCGACAGCCACAACGCCACCTCGATCGCCGCCCACATGGCCGGTCTGGAGGCGTGATGCTGGTCTTCGCCAACGTCCGTGAGCGCTGGAGCAGTTTCCTGGCGGCCTTCGCCGCGGTGCTGGTCGGCGTCGCGCTCATCACCACGACCCTGATCATCTACGACTCCTCCCTCCCCAAGGTCCAGTCCCGGCTGGCGGGCGCCCCCATGCTCGCGATCCCCGACCAGGCGGCCGATGAGGACGGCAGCCCGAAGGACCGGGTGCCGTGGAGCAAGAGCGAGGCACAGCCGCTCATCGAGGGGCTGCGCGAGGTGCCCGGCGTGGCCTCCGTGGTCGTGGACCGCTCGTTCTACGCGCAGGCCTTCCGCGGTGAGCGGCCGGTGGCGGACGAGGGCGCCCTGGAGGCGGGGCACGGCTGGTCGAGCGCGCGCCTCGCGCCGTACGAGCTCGTCTCGGGACGGGCGCCTGACGCGGCCGACGAGGTCGTGGTGGACCGGTCGCTCGGAGTGTCCGAGGGCAGCACCCTCACGGTGAACATCACCGCCGGCCGCGCCAGGTTCCATGTGGTCGGCACCGTCGACGGACCGGGCTACTACTTCACCGACGACTTCGCCGCGCGGCAGGAGCCCGGGGTCGGCGCCCTCGCGATCCTCACCGGCAAGGGCGCGTCCGTCGGCGCCGTCAAGGAGAAGGCCGCCGACGTCGTCGGCGACCAGGGCGCCGTGGTCACCGGTGACGGCCGCGCGGCGCTCCAGCCGGAGTACGTGGAGCACAAGCGGTTCCTCGGCACCCAGCTCATCACCGCCCTGGCGACCCTCACCCTGTTCACCACCGTCTTCGTCGTCGCATCCATGCTCGCCCTGGCGACCGGGCTGCGGCGGCGGGAGATCGGCCTGCTGCGAATGATCGGCGCGACCCCCCAGCAGGTGCGCCGGATGATCCTGGGCGAGGCGGGCGTCATCGGCCTGCTGGGCTCGCTGGCCGGCTGCCTGGCCGGCATCGGCGCCGCGCCGCTGCTGCGTGACATCCTCAAGGGGCTCGAGGTCACGCCTCCGGAACTCACCCTGCGGGTGGCGATGTGGCCGCTGTTCACGGCCGCGGCCATCGGTATCGGCGTCAGCGTCCTGGGGGCCTGGTCAGCCGGCCGGATGGCTGCCAAGGTCACGCCGATCGAGGCGCTGCTCGACAGCGGGGCGAACAGCCAGGCCATGAGCCGTGCGCGCTGGATCGGCGGCCTGACCGTGCTGGGCACCGGCGTGGCGTTCGCCATCGCGACAGCCTCGGTCGCTGCCGACAGCCGTATCAGCATGGCGATCTGCGCGACGATGGTGCTCATCGTGGCGGCGGCGCTGCTCGCACCGGTGCTCGTCGGCCCCATCGGCCGGGCCCTCACCTCGCCGTTCGAGCGGTCCCGCTCGGCCGCCCCACTGCTCGTGCGGGCGGAGCTGCGCGCAGGCGCGCGCCGGGCGGCCTCCCTCGCCGCCCCGGTGATCGCCGCCGTCGGCTTCGCCGTCCTGCTCAGCGGCATGGTGGAGACCATGCGCGTGGCGTACCCGGCGGGCGACGCGGTCAAGCTCGAGGGACAGACGATCGTGACGCCGGACGGGACACCGGGCAACACCGACGAAGTGGTCGCCGCCAACCCCGCGGGCAAGGCCGCGCTGCCCACCCGCGCCTTCGTCCGCGACAAGGACGGCGATCTCACCGTCATCGACGCGCTCGGCTCACGTGACGCGCGCTGGGACAAGCCGGGCCAGGCGGTGCTCGGCGAGCGGATGGCGGCCTTCCTCGGCGTGACGGCCGGTGACCGGCACAAGGTGCGCTTCGCCGACGGGACCACGGTGACGCTGCGCATCGCCCAGGTCCTGGCGGACGACCCCGCCCGCGGCGACTTCGTCGTGGCCCGCGCACTGGTGCGCGAGCACGACCCTGCCGCGCTCACCGACGACATCTTCGTCCCGGCCACGTCGCGGCCCGCCACCGCCGTCCCCGGCACGGCCGTCCACGATGCGATGCGGTACGCGCTCGACGACTACAACACCGACGCGAAGCTGACCGACAGCCTCGCCACCATGCTCATCGTCATCGCCGTCGGCTACAGCGGCATCGCCGTGGCCAACAGCATGGCCATGGCCGCGCACAGCCGGCGCCGCGACTTCTCCGTGATGAAGTCGGCCGGCGGCACGGTGCGGCAGCTCCTGATGTTCTCCGTCGCCGAGACCGCCCTCGTCACCACCGTCGGCGCGGCCCTCGGCGTCCTGGTGACCCTGGGCCCGCTGGCCGGCATGGCGTCCGGACTGTCCCAGGCGACCTCCACCGACGTCGGCTTGCACCTGAACCTGTCCACGGTCGCCTGGGTGATCGTCGGCTCCCTCGTGCTGGCGATCGCGGCGAGCGTGGTCGTCACGTGGCGAACGATGCGGCGGGACACGGCATAGGACGGCGTGGCGGCGCCGCGCGCAGCTCGTCCTGTGCGCGTTCGGCGGCGAGGGGTTGGGGCCCGCTCCAACCCCCAGGGCACCAGGGTCACAGCGCCGCCGCGTTGAGCCGCAGGCCGCCGTCGACCGCCAGGACCGTGCCGGTGGTGTAGCTGTTGCCGATCAGATAGCCGATGGCGTCGGCGATGTCCTCCGCCGCGCCCACGCGGCCGGCCGGAGTGGCCTTGGCGTAGGTGTCGAAGGCCTGCTGCCGCGCCTCGGCGGGCATCCAGTCCCACCACGGGGTGGCGATGACCCCCGGGGACACCGCGTTGACCCGCACCGGCGCGAGCTCCACGGCCAGCACCGGAACCATCGCCTCGACGGCGGCGTTGACCGCCGCCAGCCCCGCCGTCCCGGGCAGCGAGGCGCCGGACGACCCCGCGGTGATGAAGGTCAGCGAGCCCTCGGGGGCGAGCACATCGAGCGCCGCCTGCGCGGCGACCGTCTGGGCGACGAGCTTGCCCTCGACCGCCGTGCGCAGTTCGTCGACCGCCAGGTCCTTGAAGGGGCCGCCCGCGGAGGCGCCGGTGGCGGTGATCACGACGTGGTCGACCTTGCCGAGGCCGGCGAAGAAGGCACGCATCGCCGCCTCGTCGCGCGCGTCCACGGACTGGCCGGTGGCGGCCCCGCCCAGCTTCTCCACGGCGGCCGCCAGGCGGTCCGCGTCCCGCCCGGTGATCACGACCTCACGGCCCTGGGCCAACTGCCGCTCGGCCGCGGCCAGCCCGATGCCCGACGTACCGCCGATGATCACGATTCGTTCCGTCATTGCCTGCTTCTCCTCAGCCCTATTACGAGACACGATGACTCGTTAAATTTAATTCGAGGCACGGTGTCTTGTAAAGTGCGTTCCATGACGGGCACCCCGGCGCGCGGCAGACCGCGCAGTGAGCAGGCGCGGCGGGCCGTCCTGGCCGCGGCGCTGGAGCTGTGCCAGCGCGACGGTTTCCAGCCGCTGACCATCAAGGGGATCGCCGAGGCGGCCGGGGTCGGGCGGCAGACGGTCTACCGCTGGTGGCCGACGAAGGAGGCCGTACTGCTGGAGGCCTTGCGCGACCTGACCGAGCGCGAGGCCCCGACCCTCCTCCCGGACACCGGCGACCCGCTGCGCGACCTGGAGACCTTCCTCGTCGCCGCGTACACCATGACCGCGCGGCTGACCGGCCAGGCCGTGGCCGGGCTGATGGCCGAGGCCCAGCGCGACCCCGAGCTCGCCGACCGGCTGCAGGCCGGGCTACTGGCGCAGCGCCGCCGGGCGCTGCGCGAGGTGCTGGAGCGGGCGGTACGGCAAGGAATGCTGAGCGAGGACGCGACCTCGCTCGACCTCGCGGTCGACCTGGCCTTCGGGGTGATGTGGTACCGGCTGATGAGCCGGCACGCACCCGTGAACGCCGAGCTCGCCCACGAGGTGTCGGCCGCGCTGCGCCGGCTGCTCGCCCCGCCGGGCGGGGGCGGTGTGCCTGGCGGGGACGGCGCCGGGTAGAGCGCCCGGCGGCGGACGTCACGCCTGGCGCGTGGGCAGCACGATCACCTGGCGCAGGTTCACATGCGCCGGGCGGCTGGTGACATACGCGATCAGGTCGGCGATGTCCTCGGAGGACAGCCCTCCGAGAGCAGTGAACATGTCGTCCAGCTGGCTGGTCGCCGCCGCGTTGTCGACGTGGCTGCCGAGCTCGCTCTCGGTCAGCCCCGGCTCGATGTTGGTGACGCGCACGTTCCGCGGGCCGAGTTCGGTGCGCAGCGAGGCCGAGAGCTGGGTGAGCGCGGCCTTCGTCGCCGAGTACACCGCGTAGGTGGGGAACGGCACATGCGCCCCGATGGAGGAGATGTTGACGAGGTCGGCGGGCCTGCCGTCCGCCGCCGCGGCGAGCAGGTCCTGGGTGAAGGCGCCCACGACGCGCAGCGCTCCGGTGAGGTTGGTGTCCACCATGCGGGTCCACTCGTCCGTCCGGCCGGCGTCGATCGGGTTCGGCAGCATCACCCCGGCGCCGTTGACCACCAGGTCCACCGGGCCGAAGACGTCGTGGACCCGGGCGGCACCGGCCGCGACCGCGGCCTCGTCGGTCACATCGACCGGGACCGCGAGGGCCTGTCCGCCCTCGGCGGCGATCTCCCCGGCCAGCTCCTCCAGCCGGTCGGCGCGCCGCGCCCACAGCGCCACCCGGGCGCCCCGGGCGGCGAGCAGCCGTGCGGTCGCCGCGCCCATACCGCTGGCGGCCCCGGTGACGACGGCGGTGCGCCCGGCGAGGTCGCCGGTGTTCGCGGCGGTGTTCGCGGCGGTGTCAGCGGTCGTGTTCGCGGTCGTGTTCGCGGCGGCGTCTGCGTGGTTCATCTCGCGTGCTCCTGATGTGTCGTGCAGCGGTGTCGTGCGGTGGTGTCGTGCAGCGGTTCCCGCGGTGGTTCATGTGGTGCGGGAACCCCCGGCACGTCCCCAAGACTGCGGCCGCCGCGCCGCCGTACCCAGGGTGATGCTTTTCCTGGGTCTGCCAGTACCAGGTTGGGCGCGGAGGGCTCGCCTACCCTCAGGGCATGCACGATGACGCTCTCGGTGACTTCCTGCGCTCACGCCGCGCCCGTATACGCCCCGAAGAGGTGGGGCTGATCTCCCATGGGCGCCGGCGGGTGCCGGGGTTGCGCCGGGAGGAGGTGGCCCAGCTGGCGGGGGTCAGCGTGGACTACTACGTCCGGCTGGAGCAGGGCCGCGGCTCGAACGTGTCCGACGCGGTGCTCGACGCCGTCGCGCGGGTGCTGCGGCTGACCGAGGCCGAGCACAGCCATCTGCGGGATCTGGCCAGACCCAAGCGGAGCCTGGGCCGGGGCCGCGGGGCGGCGCGGGAGGGCGGCGGGCGGGCGCTGCGTACGGGGGTGCGCACCCTGATGGACACCATGACGGGCACGCCCGCCTTCGTCCTGGGGCGGCGGATGGACATCCTGGCGTGGAACGCCCTCGCGGACGCGGTGTCGGGCTTCTCCGCGATGGCCGAGGGTGAGCGCAACGCCGCCCGGCACACGTTCCTGGACCCGGCGGCCCGGGAGTTCTACGCCGACTGGGCCACGGTGGCCGCGGAGACGGTGGCCTATCTGCGGCTGGACGCGGGACGGCACCCGGACGACCCGTTGATGGCATCGCTGATCGGTGAACTGGCCATGAAGAACGAGACATTCCGCCGGCTCTGGGCCGACCACCCGGTCAAGGAGAAGACACACGGGGTCAAGCGCATGCGCCATCCGGTCGTGGGCGATCTGGAGCTGGGATACGAAACCCTGGCGCTGCCCGGCGATCCGGACCAGCTCCTGGTCGCGTACACGGCGGTGCCGGGCTCGGCCGCCGCGGAGAAGCTGGCGGTGCTCGCGAGCTGGGCGGCCAGCCAGGGCGGGGCCGATGGGGCGGCCGGGGGCGGCCGCGCGAAAGGTGACAAGCCCTCATCTTCCAGGCGCGGTTGAGCGGCGGAAAGCTGACCGGAATCGCCCCTGAATAGACAACGCAAAGTCAAATTCTTGTTTCACACCTGTCCGAACAGATCGTTCGATGACAATCTCTGCTCGGTCACCGCGCATGTCAGATGCACGTCAGATCCACCTCGGATGACGTGAGCCGGCTGCGCGCCAGGTGCCGGCACCACCGAAGCACGTACCACTCACGCACCACTCCTCGCACCACCGGGCGACCCACCCACGGCCGCCCGCACCCCCTACACAGGGCCGCGACCCGGCGGCCCCAAGGCAAGGAGACCGAGTGAGATCCCTCGCTTCCGCCACCCGTAAGAAGACCATCCGCACCGCGGCCCTCGTCGCCTCCGCCGCGATGGTCGTGATCGGCGTACAGTCCGGTCCGGCCAGCGCCCAGGCCGAGCGCAGCCGTGAAGCCGGCGCGACGGCGCTGCCGCTCTCCGCCCAGGAGCGCGCGTCCGCGATCAAGGCCGCGCAGGCCGACGCCTCCGCCCAGGCCGAGTTCCTCGGGCTCGGGGCCCAGGAGAAGCTCCTGGTGCGGGACGTCATCAAGGACGCGGACGGCACCGTGCACACCCGCTACGAGCGTACGTACGCCGGGCTGCCGGTCCTCGGCGGCGACCTGGTCGTCCATGAGAAGACCAGTGGCGCGCGCAGCGTGACCAAGGCGACCTCGGCCACGATATCCGTGCCGACCACCTCCGCGGAGGTACCGTCCGCCGACGCCAAGAAGGCCGCCCTCAAGGCGGCCACCACCGACGACAAGGCCGGCAAGTCGCCGCGCAAGGTCATCTGGGCGGCGACCGGGAAGCCGGTCCTGGCCTGGGAGACCGTCGTCACCGGTGTGCAGAAGGACGGCACCCCGAGCGAGCTGCACATCATCACCGACGCGGCCACCGGCAAGAAGCTGTTCAGCGAGGAGGCCGTCGAGACCGGCACCGGCACCAGCAAGTACAGCGGCACGGTGACGCTCGGCACCACCAAGAGCGGCAGCACCTACAGCCTCACCGACGGCACCCGCGGCAACCACAAGACCTACGACCTGAACCAGGGCTCGTCGGGCACCGGCACCCTGTTCACCGACGCCGACGACGTGTGGGGCGGCGGCCGCCAGACCGCCGGCGTCGACGCGCACTACGGCGCCGCGGAGACCTGGGACTTCTACAAGGAGGTGCTGGGCCGCAACGGCATCAAGAACAACGGCGTCGGCTCGTACTCCCGGGTCCACTACGGCAACAACTACGTCAACGCCTTCTGGCAGGACTCCTGCTTCTGCATGACCTACGGTGACGGCTCCGGCAACGCCAACGCGCTCACCTCGCTCGACGTGGCCGGCCACGAGATGACCCACGGCGTGACCGCGGCCACCGCCAAGCTGAACTACAGCGGCGAGTCCGGCGGCCTCAACGAGGCCACCTCCGACATCTTCGCCTCCGCCGTCGAGTTCTACTCCGGCAACTCCGCCGACGTCGGTGACTACCTGATCGGCGAGAAGATCAACATCAACGGCGACGGCACCCCGCTGCGCTACCAGGACAAGCCCAGCAAGGACGGGGCGTCCCGGGACTACTGGTCCTCGACGCTCGGCAACATCGACGTGCACTACTCCTCCGGGCCCGCCAACCACTTCTTCTACCTGCTGTCCGAGGGCAGCGGCGCGAAGACCATCAACGGCGTGAGCTACAACAGCCCGACGTACGACGGCTCCACGGTCACCGGCATCGGCCGGGACAAGGCCATCAAGATCTGGTACAAGGCCCTGACCACGTACCTGACCTCCACCTCCAAGTACGCGCAGGCCCGCACCGCCACGCTCAGCGCGGCGACCGACCTGTACGGGGCGAGCAGCGCCGAGTACAAGGCCGTCGCGGCCGCCTGGACCGCGATCAACGTGAAGTGATCATGGAATAGGCCCGCAGGCGGAAACGGGCCGCACCGCGACCCGGTGCGGCCCGTTTCCCGTCCCCGCCGCTGCCGGCGCTGCTGTCCCCGCCGCTGCTCGCCACTTACGCTGCTGCCATGACTCAACACGTACGCGGTGTCATCGCCCCGGGCAAAGGCGAGCAGGTCAGGATCGAGACGATCGTGGTGCCGGACCCCGGGCCCGGCGAGGCGGTGGTGCAGGTGCGGGCGTGCGGTGTGTGCCACACCGACCTGCACTACCGGGAGGGCGGCATCAACGACGAGTTCCCCTTCCTGCTCGGCCACGAGGCGGCCGGTGTCGTGGAGTCGGTCGGGGAGGGCGTCACCGAGGTGGCCCCCGGCGACTTCGTGATCCTCAACTGGCGTGCGGTGTGCGGCCAGTGCCGGGCCTGTCTGCGCGGCCGCCCCTGGTACTGCTTCAACACCCACAACGCCCGGCAGAAAATGACCCTCACCGACGGCACCGAGCTGTCCCCGGCCCTGGGCATCGGCGCGTTCGCCGAGAAGACCCTGGTGGCGGCCGGGCAGTGCACCAAGGTCGACCCGGCCGCATCGCCCGCGGCGGCGGGGCTGCTGGGCTGCGGAGTGATGGCGGGCCTCGGCGCCGCGATCAACACCGGCGCGGTGGGGCGCGGCGACTCGGTCGCCGTCATCGGCTGCGGCGGCGTCGGCGGCGCGGCGATCGCCGGGGCCCGGCTGGCCGGAGCCTCGAAGATCATCGCGGTGGACCTGGACGACCGGAAGCTGGAGACGGCCCGCGGCCTGGGCGCCACCCACACCGTCAACGGCACGCGGGCCGACGTCGTCGCGGCCGTCCAGGAGCTGACCGGCGGTTTCGGCGCCGATGTCGTGATCGACGCGGTCGGCCGGCCGGAGACCTACCGCCAGGCCTTCTACGCCCGCGACCTGGCCGGCACCGTGGTGCTGGTCGGTGTGCCCACCCCGGAGATGAAGCTGGAGCTGCCGCTCCTGGACGTCTTCGGGCGCGGCGGCGCGCTCAAGTCCTCCTGGTACGGGGACTGCCTGCCCTCCCGCGACTTCCCGATGCTGATCGACCTGTATCTGCAGGGGCGGCTCGACCTCGACGCGTTTGTCAGCGAGACGATCGGGCTCGACGATGTCGAGGAGGCGTTCGCGAAGATGCACCGCGGCGAGGTGCTGCGCTCGGTGGTGACGCTCTGATGACTCCGCCACCCGTGCGCATCGACCGGCTGGTCACCTCCGGCACCTTCTCCCTGGACGGCGGCACCTGGGAGGTGGACAACAACGTCTGGCTGGTCGGCGACGACAGCGAGGTGTACGTCATCGACGCCGCCCATGACGCGGACGCGATCCTGGATGCGGTCGGGGGGCGGCGGCTGCTCGGCATCCTGTGCACCCACGGCCACGACGACCACATCGACGCGGCCCCGGAGGTCGCCGACCGCACCGGCGCGCCGATCCTGCTGCACCCGGACGACGAGGTGCTGTGGCGGATGCGCCACCCCGACCGCAAGGCGGACCGGGCGCTGGCCGACGGGGATGTCCTCACCGTCGCCGGCACCGAGCTGCGGGTGCTGCACACCCCCGGCCACTCCCCGGGCGCGGTCTGCCTCCACGCCCCCGCGCTGACCACGGTCTTCTCCGGGGACACGCTCTTCCAGGGCGGCCCCGGGGCGACCGGACGCTCGTACTCGTCCTTCCCGACGATCATCGAGTCCATCCGGGAGCGGCTGCTGTCGCTGCCGCCGGAGACCGTCGTACGCACCGGTCACGGCGATCCGACCACCATCGGCGACGAGGCCCCGCACCTGGAGGAGTGGATCGCCCGGGGCCACTGAGCGCGCCCCGGGCCGCCCGCCCCTCCGGCCCACGCCGCCCGCCCTCGGCCCGCGCCCCGCAGCGCCCCGCGCCGTCCGCCCGCGCCGTCCCGCCCGGAGGAGACGGCGCGGGGCGCGGGCCGCGGCCGCCGTGACACCATCGGCCCTGTGATCGACCTCGGCTACTCCCTCTCCCGCCGCTTCCCCGACCCCCCGCAGACGGACTACCGCACCGCGGATGTACACACCCTGCGCCACGACCTGTTCTGCGGCGATGTCTACCTCGCCGACACGGAAGCGGACCGCGAGCTGTCCACAGCCTGGGGATGGGTGCCCGTGCTCGACTTCGCCTGGGCACTGTGCGACATCGTGGAACGGCTCGACCGCGACCCGCTCGGCAGCCGCTCCGCGCGCCCCGTCCACGCCGAGCTGGACTTCACCGAGTCGACCGACCGGATGCTCTTCGAACGGCGCTTCGGCTGGGTGGACATCACGGCCGACTGGGCGGAGGCCGAGGAGCCGCCGCTCACCTTCAACCACACCGCGCTGCGCCGGGAGGCCCGCGACTTCCTGCACGATCTGATCGCGGACCTCACCGATATGCACGAGGGGCTGGCCGACAACCCGGCGGTGTGGGAGCTGCAGGCCCGCTACCCCCGCGTCTGATCCCCGGTCCGGACCGCCTCCTCCACCCGTATGCCCAGCCGGGCCGCGAGCGCCGGGGCCAGGTCGAGCAGCTGCGGCGGGCTGATCACCGCGCCCGCCAGATGCTCCACACCGCGCGCGATGTCCAGCTCCGTGACCGCGCGCAGATCCACGTCCGTCATCCGCGCCTGGGTGAAGTCCGCCCCGCGCAGCGCGCAGTCCACGAACTCCACCCGCTCCAGCACCGCCCCGCCGAAGTCCGCCTCCGCGAGCACACACCCCTCGAAGACGACGTCCGTGAGCCGGGCCGTCCGCAGATTCAGATAGTCGATCTTCCCGCCGCGGACCAGCACCCGCTCCAGCACCGCCCCGTGCAGCTGGACCCCGCCCAGCCGGGCGTCCAGCAGCTCCACATCCCGCAGCCGCGCCTCCGAGACATCGGCGCCCACGCCCCGCACGCCCTCCAGCACACAGTCGAGGAACCTGGCCCGGGACAGCTTGGCCTCGTCGAACCCGCAGCGGCGGAACCCGCAGTCCAGGAAGCGGGCGCCACCCGCCCGCTGCCCGGCGAAGTCCAAGTCGGAGAAGTCCAGTCCGTCGTAGTCCCCCTCCGGCTCCAGCTCCCCGCCCTCGTGAGGACTCAGCTCGGGCAGAACCACCTCCGGCCGCCGCGCCGCCCGCACCGCGCCCGCCGCCCCGCTCCTGCCGCGCCCCGCCATGCCCGCTCCGTCCCGTCCGCTCATCCGTGACCCGCCCGCCGGGGCCCACTCTCTTCCTCACCCCATCGTGACCCACACCACTGACAGCGGCCCGATGTCACACCTCGCCCCGCCGCGTCGTCGTACCCGTGAAGCGCGATCCGACCCGGGTCGCAGTTCGGGAAGGAGTACTGCCCATGCGCGGTATCACCGTCATCGGCGGCGGCCTGGCCGGCCTCACCGCGGCCATCGCCGCAGCCGAGGCCGGAGCGGTGGTGACCCTGTACGAGGCCCACCACTCGCTCGGCGGCCGCGCCCGCACCGCCCCCGCCCCGTACAGCGTCAACGAAGGCCCGCACGCCTTCTACGCGGGCGGGCCGCACTGGTCATGGCTGAAGAAGCGCGGGCTGCTCGGCCCGCTCGCACCCCTCCCGCCCCTGGAGGCGGCCCGGCTGCGCTTCCACCGCGGCGGCCGGCTGCGCCGCGTGCCGCCGGCCGCCATGCTCAGGCTGCTGATGGCCAAGCGCGCTCCGGTCGACGCCGACTTCACCACCTGGGCGACGAGCGTCGCCGGCGCGGCCGGGGCCCGCGCTGCCGCCAACTACGTCGGCGTCGCCACCTTCCACCACGCCCCGGGGCAGCTGTCCGCCGCCTTCGTCCAGGAGCGGTTCCGGCGCTCCGCCAAGGTGCCGCCGGAGGCCCGGTACGTGCGCGGCGGCTGGGGCGCGGTCGTCGAGCGGATGGCCGACCACGCCTGGAAGCTCGGCGTACGGCTCGAGACCGGCTCCCGCGTGGACGCGCTGCCCACCGACCGGGGCCCGGTGATCGTCGCGACCTCGCTGTCCGCCGCCAGCGCGCTCCTCGGCGACGCCTCGCTCGCCTGGGACAGCGGCCGTACGGTCCTGCTCGACCTGGCCGTACGCACCCGGCGCGGCGACGCGTTCGCCGTCTCCGACCTCGACTCCCCCGGCTGGCTCGAACGGTTCACGGCCCAGGACCCCTCGCTGACCCCGCCCGGCGAGCAGCTGCTCCAGGGCCAGGTGCCCATCGGCCCGGACGAGCCCAGGGCCGCCGGCGTCGCCCGCGCCGAACACCTGCTGGACCTGGGCTTCCCGGGCTGGCGCGAGCGTACGGTCTTCCGCCGGGTGGCCCTGGCGGCCGGGCGTACGGGGGCGGTGGACGCGCCCGGCACCACCTGGCGTGACCGGCCGGCGGTCCGCCGGGGCGACGGGGTGTACCTGGCGGGCGACCAGGTGGCCGCGCCGGGGGTGCTCTGCGAGGTGTCGTTCAACAGCGCGCTCACCGCGGCCACGCTCGCGCTCGGCGGGCGGGTCGGGGACGTCCCGGCCGCCGTGTCGGGCGCGGCCCGGTGATCGCCGTCACGTCCGGGCAGGGCTCAACGCCCCTTGACCTGAAGTTTGGTTGAGGTTGGAGGGTGACCGTACGAAAGCCCGACCAGCCCAGGGAGAGCCCCATGTACGCCATCCGCCTGCACGCCTTCGGCCCCGCCGAGAATTTGACCTACGAGAAGACCGACGATCCGGTGCCGGGCCCCGGCGAGGTGCGGATCGCGGTCGCCGCGGCCGGGGTCCATCTGCTCGACACCGCCCTGCGCGCGGGCCAGACCACCGCCGTGCACTCCGCGCCGGAACTGCCGACCATCCCCGGCCGCGAGGTCGCGGGCACGGTCGAGGCGCTGGGCGAGGGCACCGACCCGGCGTGGCTCGGCAAGCGCGTGGTCGCCCACCTCGGGATGGTGCCCGGCGGCTACGCCGAACTGGCCGTGGTCGCCGCCGAAAAGCTCCACGAGGTGCCCGCGGACCTGGACGAGGCGCAGGCCGTCGCCATGATCGGCACCGGCAGGACCGCGATGGGAATCCTGCAGTTCGCCGATCTGACCGCCGACGACGTCGCGGTCGTCACCTCGGCGGCGGGCGGGATCGGCCAGCTCCTGGTGCAGTACGCGCGGCACGCGGGCGCCACGGTCGTCGGGCTGGCGGGCGGCCCCGAGAAGGTGGCGCGGGTGCGCGGGCTGGGCGCGGACATCGCCGTCGACTACACGGCCCCGGACTGGCCGGAGCAGGTCCGCGCGGCCCTCGGCGGCCGGGCCGCGACCGTGCTGTTCGACGGCGTGGGCGGGGACCCCGGCCGCGCGGGCGTGGACCTGCTCGGGCCCGGCGGCCGTCACCTCGTCTTCGGCTGGTCCTCGGGCGGGCTGCTCACCGGCGGTGGCGGCCCGCTGGAGTTCGGCGAGGAGGAGCTGACGGCCCGCGGCATCACCTCCCAGGTCGTGCTCGGCCCGCCGATGCTGGCGAAGGCCGGCGGGCCGGACCCGATCCGCACGCTGGAGGAGCGCTCCATGGCCGAGGCCGCGGCCGGCCGTCTCGTCCCGGGGGTGCAGCGCTTCCCCCTCGCCGAGGCGGCGGCCGCCCACCGGGCCCTGGAGACGCGCGCCACGACGGGCAAGGTCGTGCTGGTGCCGTAACCCTCCCGGCGCCGCGATCCGGCGCCGCCCCCAGACCGGGCCTCCGGGGCCGGTGCCGCTGCACGAGGGGAGAGCGGCACCGGCCCCGGCGGGCCCTATCCGGTAACCACCCCTCAGGCCACGACCCGCAGCTCCCGCGCCGTGTTGTTGAGCCGACGCCCGCCCGTCTCCGTGCAGGTCACGATGTCCTCGATGCGCACCCCGAACCGCCCCGGCAGATAGATCCCCGGCTCGATCGAGAAACACATGCCCGGCACCAGCGGCAGCTGCTCGCCCTCCGCCATATAGGGCGGCTCATGCGTCGTGACGCCGATGCCGTGGCCGGTGCGGTGGATGAAGTACTCGCCGTAGCCCGCCTCGTTGATCACCTGGCGCGCCACCCGGTCGATGTCCTGGCAGGCCGCCCCCGGCCGGACCGCCTCGAACGCCGCCTGCTGCGCCTCGCGCACGATCTCGTGGACCTTGCGCTCCTCCTTCGTGGGCTCGCCGACGTGCACCGTACGCGTGGTGTCGGAGCCGTAGCCGTCCTTGAGGCCGCCGAAGTCCAGCACCACCATGTCGCCCTCCTCGATCACCCGCTCTCCGGCCTCGTGGTGCGGGTTGGCGCCGTTGGGCCCCGAGCCCACGACCGTGAAGTCGACCTGACTGTGGCCGTGGCGCAGCAGCAGCGCGCTGAGGTCGGCGGCGATGTCGCGCTCGCGCCGCCCGGCGAAGCGGACCTGCACGATCTCCTCGTACGCCGCGTCGGCGGCCGCCCCCGCGGATGCGAGCCGCCGCACCTCGTGGGTGTCCTTGACCGCGCGCAGCATGGGCAGCGCCTCGCCCATCGCGGAGTAGGAGGTGTCCGGGAGGACGCGCTGGAGGCCGAGCAGATGGACGGCCCAGGTCTCGTCGGAGATCCCGTAGCGGCCGCGCGGCGGCAGCATGTCCGCGGCCGTGCGGTACGGGTCGCCGCCGTCGGTCCAGCCGGTCACCTCGGTCGCCCCCACGCCGGTCGCGGCCAGCGCGTCCGGCCGCTCCAGCAGGGGCACCAGCAGCCGGGGCGTCTGCCCGGGGACGAGCAGCAGGGCGGTGAGGCGCTCGGTCTCCGCCGGGGGGCGGTAACCGCACAGGTGGACCATGTCCGGGCCGGGGGTGACCACCAGCCCGGCCAGCCCTGCGTCGGCGGCGGTGCGGGCCGCCCGGGACATCCGGGCGGTGTAGTCCTCGAGGGTCATGGGGGCGAGCTGTTGCTCAGCAGGCGTCGGCATGCGCACAGCATCCCGCAGGGGTGGCCGCCCCGCGACAGGGGGCAGCCCCGGCGTCAGGGGGCGGCCCCGCGACAGGGGACGGCCCCCGACCTCAGCGCTGGAAACCGCTGCCGAGCCGTACCGCCGCGTCGATCACCGCGCTGCCGTAGACCCGGCCCGGGGTGTTGGACATCCGCCCGATGGGCCCGGAGATCGACAGCGCGGCGACCACCCGGCCGCCGGGGCCGCGCACCGGGGCCGCCACGGCGGCTATCCCGTGCTCCCGCCCGCCGACGCTCTGGGCCCAGCCCTGGCGCCGTACGCCGGAGAGCGTGGCGGCGGTGAACTGGGCGCCGCGCAGCCCCTCGTACAGGTCCTCGGGCCGCTCCCAGGCTAGCAGCACCTGGGAGACGGGGCCGGCGTTCATCGGCAGGGCGGCGCCGACCGGCACCCGGTCCTGCGCGACCGGATTGCCGGCCACCGCGGCCTCGGCGACGCAGATACGCATGTATCCGCGGCGCCGGTAGAGCCGGGCGCTGGCGCCGGTCACATCGCGCAGCTCGCTCAGCACGGGCTCCGCCGTCGTCGCCAGGTGGTCCCGACAGGCCTCCAGGGCCATCAGTCCGAGCCTCGGCCCCAGGATGAACCGGCCCTGTGCGTCCCGGGCGAGCAGCCGCAGCCGCTCCAGGGCGAGCACCAGCCGGTGCACGGTGGGGCGTTTGAGGCCGGTGGCGGAGACCAGCCTGGCCAGGGAGGCCGGGCCCGCTTCCAGGACACCGAGCAGAAGCGAGGCCTTGTCGAGCACCCCGACCCCGCTCAGCAGGTGCTCCGAAGAGGAACGGTCCGCTGATATCCGCTCCGGGGTCATCCTTTCCGGGGCGGTGGGGGCGACCGGGGCGGCCGGGGCCGTCGTTCCCCGCGTCGTCTGCCGGTGACTCGTCAGCGGTTTTTCGGGAGTTGAAATAGCCATAAGAGTGCCTCCTTGTCGGGCCGGTCACTCCCATGCGCCAGGACCGTCCGCAACTACGGCTTTCGTCAGGTCAGTTCATCATGTCTAGCCGGACGCCCAGAGCACCCGCAACGCGCCTACAGGAAGCTGCCAGCACCTCAACCGGCCACGGTCACCGCCCCCGCGCCACCGGCTCAGCGCCGGTGGCGCGGAGGGTCCCGCGGCGGGTCCCGCGGGGCGTCGCCGGGTGGTGTGACCGGCAGTAACCCCAGCTCGGCGGCGCGCACCCCGGCCTGGAACCGAGAGCTCGCGCCGAGCAGCGCCATGATCTCCGCGACATAGCGGCGGTATGTGCGCACCGAGACCGACAGTTCACGCGCGGCCACCTCGTCGGTGACACCGAGCCTGAGCCACTCCAGGATCGGCCGCACCATCTCCATCCGTGGGTGGTCACCGAAGTCGACCCGCTCGTTCACCACCACCGCGTTGCGCCAGATGCCGTCGAAGAGGGTCTGCAGGGTCTCGATGACCCCCGGGTCGCGGATGGCCGAGGCCCGGCGGCCGACCGCGGAGTCGGCGCACACCAGCGCGGCGCGGCCGTCGACGATGAACGCGGCGAGCAGCGGAATCCGGGCGACCCGGACCTCCAGGTGGCGCCGGCCCCCGGCGTGCCGCCGGACGAAATTCCAGTCGAGCGAGTTCTGGGCGCACAGAACACGTGTTCTCACGTCCTCGCCGCCGGAGCGGAGCCATTCGCTCAGTACGGAATGCAGCGCACCGACATGCGCGGCCTCCGCCGCGAGCACCACATCGACATTCCCGCCGGCCTCGCGGATCAGCTCTTCCGCGGCCGTTCGGATTTCTTCCTCATCCGTTCTCACCGCTGCGATCCAGGAGTCCCCCTGCGGTCGCGCGGCGCCCTGGCCGGCCGCGGATTCGGCCACCCCGGATTCACCCGAACCGGATTCACCGGAACCGGATTCACCGGAACCGGATTGACCGGCCCCGGAATCGCCGACGACGGATTCTGCGGCCGCGGCTGACGCGGCGACCGTGGATTCTATGAACGCGCGAACCGCCAGGAGTTCCTGGGCGATGGCCTGCTCGGCCCGCTCGCTTTCGGCGTCGCCCTCCTCGTGCCCGGTCACGTCAGTCGACGTCCGACAACAGCCCCAGTTCGACGGCGCGCACCCCGGCCTGGAAGCGGGAGTTGGCCCCGACGTCACGCATGATCGCCGCGACATGGCGGCGGTAGGTGCGCAGCGAGACCCTGATCTGGCGCGCCGCCACATCGTCCGTGTGCCCCTCGCGCAGGCGCTCCAGGATCATCCGTACCGAGTCCGAGCGCAGCCTGTCGGCCAGGCGCTGGTGCTCGTCAAGCGGCATCGCGCTGCCCCAGGCCCCGGCGAACATCAGGTCCAGCGCGCGGACCGAGGCGGGGTCGGTGTTGAAGGTCGCGTACCGGCCGCCGCACTCGCCGCCCGACCGGCCGAAGGCGGCCCTGCCGTCGGCGATCACGGTCCCCTGCAGATCGACGTCGGCGACCCGGACCTCATAGCCCAGCGGGCCGCGCCGCGCGGCGGCGAGGATGCCGAGCGGGGCCAGGACCTGCGGGGTGCACAGCACGCGCACGGTGACCCCGGTGCCCGCGACGGCGGTGAACCGGTTCATCAGCGGAAGGACCGGTTTGGCCCGCTCGAAGGTGCCGGGCACGATCAGACTGATGCTGTGCCGGGCGCGCGACAGGAGCTGCCCGATGGCCTGTCTGACGGCGGGGCCGTCCGTGGCCAGCACCATCGGCGGGGACTGGACCGGGACGCCGAGTACGGCCGCCGCCGGCTCTTCCTTCGTATTGGACATGGACAGTTTGGACATGGACAGTTCAGCCATGACTCCCCCATGCGGCACACGACCCGTCCGTCGCATACCCGTCGGTTGCTGCCGACCGTCCCAGGTCACCAAGAACGGCCGCGATGGCGATCGGCGGTCGCCCCGTAATTGAATCCTGAATGACACAGCCGCCGACCAGAATCACGAACTTCCGCATCACGAACTTCCGCGCCACCGTTACCCACTGGTTCTCAACCCGCGAACAGCCCTTCTTCCCCGCAGCTGAGAAGCCCTTGTCCAGTAGGTGGATAGTGACCGGAAAGGCCGCACAAGCCCCTGCGGCGCGAGATTAGTTCGCCCTCCGCAAGCCAGTCAACGCACTACAGTTCGTAAAGATCAAGTAAAATCGCCCACTTTTGTGCCGCTTCTGCTTAACGCCACGGCGCGGCAGCCGTGGGATTGTCAACAAGCTGCACTCCGACCCGGAAACTCCGCCCCAGGTGACCCCGCTCCGAACGCGCAGCGCACTCGGAGCGCGACGGTGGGCGATCACGCGGGGGCGCGGCTGGCAATTTGTTGACAGCCTCGACGGCAACCCGGCGGGACGGGGGTGGGTGTGAAGGGCGAGACGAACGGCCCTCCGTGGTCCGCCACGAAGGGCCGTGCGCTCGCGGAGCCGACTGTCGGGCTCGAACCGACGACCTTCGCTTTACAAGAGCGGTGCTCTACCAGCTGAGCTAAGTCGGCGCGTCCCCAGCAGTGTACCCACGCCGAGGGGGTGATCCGTTCGAAATCCTCCCCGTCGTCCAAACTTTGGTCCGCACAGGTAGAGACAGGAAGCCCCACCCCGAGTTAAGGTCACGGCCAGTCCGCACGAGTGGACTAGACCCCTGCCTTTACTCGGATCGTCCGGCACGTTCCTGCCGGTGAAGGGACCAGATCAGCATGGCTACGGTCACGTACGACAAGGCGACCCGGATCTACCCGGGCACCGAAAAGCCCGCCGTCGATCAGCTCGAGATCGACATCGCGGACGGCGAGTTCCTCGTTCTCGTCGGCCCCTCCGGCTGCGGCAAGTCCACCTCCCTGCGGATGCTCGCCGGCCTCGAGGACGTCAACGGCGGCGCGATCCGGATCGGCGAGCGCGATGTCACCCACCTTCCCCCGAAGGACCGGGACATCGCGATGGTGTTCCAGAACTACGCGCTGTACCCGCACATGACCGTGGCCCAGAACATGGGCTTCGCGCTGAAGATCGCCGGCGTCAACAAGACGGAGATCCGGCAGAAGGTCGAGGAAGCGGCCAAGATCCTGGACCTCACCGAGTACCTGGACCGCAAGCCCAAGGCGCTCTCCGGTGGTCAGCGGCAGCGTGTCGCGATGGGCCGCGCGATCGTGCGTGAGCCGCAGGTCTTCCTCATGGACGAGCCGCTGTCCAACCTGGACGCCAAGCTCCGTGTGCAGACCCGTACCCAGATCGCGAGCCTGCAGCGCCGCCTGGGCATCACCACCGTGTACGTCACCCACGACCAGGTCGAGGCCATGACCATGGGCGACCGGGTGGCCGTGCTCAAGGACGGGCTGCTGCAGCAGGTCGACTCGCCGCGCAACATGTACGACAAGCCGGCCAACCTCTTCGTCGCGGGCTTCATCGGCTCCCCGGCGATGAACCTGATCGAGGTGCCGATCACCGACGGCGGCGTGAAGTTCGGCAACAGCGTCGTCCCGGTCAGCCGCGAAGCGCTCAGCGCGGCGGCGGACAAGGGCGACCGCACGGTCACCGTCGGTGTCCGCCCCGAGCACTTCGACGTGGTCGAGGAGGGCGGCGCCGCCGCCAAGGCCCTGACCAAGGAGAGCAAGGACGCCCCGGCCGGCCTCGCCGTCTCCGTGAACGTCGTCGAGGAGACGGGCGCCGACGGCTACGTCTACGGCACCGTCGAGGTCGGCGGCGAGACGAAGGACCTCGTCGTCCGCGTCAACAGCCGCTCCGTCCCGGAGAAGGGCTCCACGCTCCACGTCGTCCCGCGTCCGGGCGAGACCCACGTCTTCTCGACGTCCACGGGCGAGCGACTCAGCGACTGACCGCCTGAGCGCGCGATCATCTGATTGACTCCAGGGCGCCGCCCGTCCGCCTCCGCGCGGACGGGCGGCGCCTGTTGCTGTATCGACAAATACCCCGACAGATAAATACCCCGCCAGATCGGACATTTCACCCCAACCCGTCAAGGCCCGCCCCACCCTCTGACGTATCGGGTCCCCCGAAACGGTGACTAAATGTCGCCAAATCATCGCTCCTCGCTACGATCGCCGCGTACCGCAGTCCCCTACGCACCGACCGTCCGCATACCGACCGTCGAGCACGGCCACGAACCGCGAGGAACGTCCTTGAACACCGCAGCACGCCGCATCGGCAGAACTCTCGCCCTCGTCCTCCCCGTCGTCCTCGTCCTCTCCGGGACGCTCGCCGTCACCCGCGTCCCGTGGGCCTCCCCGACGTCCGAGTCGCAGATCCTCACCGCCTCCTCCGACAAGGCCTCCACCCGCGCCGCCCACCGCGCCCCGCACGAGGCGCTGCGCGACCGGCTGCTCGCCGAACTCCAGGAGAAGGACCCGGGCGTGGCCCTCACCCACCTCCAAGTCGCCACCTCCGAGCGGCCCTCGCTGGCCAGGCACTGCGTCTCCATCGCCCGCGCGCTCGGCCGCGCCGCGGTCGCCAAGTACGGCGGTGCGGACCGCGCCCAGGCCTACTCCCGCCCGGTCTGCGACACCTCGTACGCGACCGGCGTGGCCCGGGCCCGCCGCTGACGCGGCTCGCCGCCCCCCTCACGGCACCGCATATCGTGCGGCCCATGACAGATGACGCCCGCACCGCGGCGCGGCACCCACTGCCCGCGCGCCCCACACAAGCCGTCGTCCTGGCCGGAGGCCAGGGCTCGCGGCTGCGCCCGTACACCGACGACCGCCCCAAGCCCATGGTCGAGATCCCCGGCACCGGCACCCCGATCATCGGCCACCAGCTCGCCTGGCTGGCCGCCGAGGGTGTCACCGACGCCGTCGTCTCCTGCGGTCACCTCGCGGCGGTGCTCCAGGACTGGCTGGAGTCGGCGGACCTGCCGCTGCGGGTGACGACGGTCGTCGAGAAGGAGCCGCTCGGCCGCGGCGGCGGTCTCAAGTTCGCCGCGGCGTCGCTCCCCCACCCCGACCGGTCCTGGTACGCCACCAACGGCGACATCTGGACCCGCTTCTCGCTCCGCGACATGGCCGACTTCCACCGCGAGCGCGACGCGGTCGCCACGCTCGCCCTGGCCCGCCCGCGCATCCCCTGGGGCGCGGTGGAGACCGACGAGTTCGGCCACGTCCTCGACTTCATCGAGGCGCCGCCGTCGCCGTACCTCATCAACGCCGGCGTCTACGTCTTCTCCGCCGACTTCACCGCGCTGCTCCCCGACCGCGGGGACCACGAGCGCACCACCTTCCCCCGGCTCGCCCGCGAGCGCCGCCTGGCCGGGTTCCCGCTGCCCCACGGGGCGTACTGGCGCGCCATCGACACGGCCAAGGACCTGACCGAGGCCGCCAAGGAGCTGGCCGCCGGATCGCCGTCGCACGGCACGCTGGGGCAGGCCCCCGCCGCGCGGCGCGCCTGAGCGCCGCCTCACGCGTGGTGATGCTCCGGGCCGCGGCCCGGGCACCGCGGTCGGCCCCCACGTCCCTGTAGCCGTGCGCGGATGAGGGGCGACGCGCCTCGGCCGCGACCCGGCCGCCGCGCCCGGACAGCGGTCGACCCGGCCCGGGCACTGCCCGGGCCGGGTCGGGGCGTCAGCCGGCCGGCGCGTCAGCCGAGGAGGCCGCCGAGGGCGCCGCCCTCCTGGGGGGCCTCGGTGTAGCCGTACGAATCGCCGGACGTGCCGCCGCTGCCCCCGGCCACCTCGGGCCAGGTCTCGCCCTCGCCGATGCCGAGACCGCCCCGGCCGCTCCGCCCGCCCGCCGACGACGGCCCTTCCGTGGTCTGCGGGACGGCCGGCCGCCGCGGCTGCCCGGGGGCGGCCTGCCGCCCGCTGGGGGACGGGGTGGGGCGGCGGGCCGGGGCCGAGGCGCTGGGCGAACCCGCCGAGGAGGCCGCCGACGGGGCGGTCGGGCTGGTCAGCGAGGAGCGCGGAGAGGGCGCTCCGCCCGTGCCGAGGGGGCCGCGGGTGGCGCCGCTGGGGCTCTGGTCGGCCCGCCGGGGCAGCGGCGAACCGGGCAGGTTGTTCGTCGGGACATCGCTCGGCTCCGGTGCGCGCACCGTCTCCGAGGCCCGTACAGCGCCGCCGAGCAGCGAACCGAACAGCAGCGTCATCCCGATCACGATCATCGCCATGAAGCCGCCCCGGCGCAGCACCCGCCGCCGCAGCGCCCACAGCCCGACCCGCGGCCCGAGCCGCCGCCACGCCTCGCCCGCGAGCCGGGCGTCCGTCGAGTAGACCGGGGCGCCCGCGATGATCAGCGGGCTCCAGGCGGCGAGATAGATGATGTCCGGCGCGTCGTACACCGGTACGGTCCGCCAGCTCACGGTCAGGATCAGCGCGGCCGACAGCGCCGCGCCGAAGAAGGCCGCCAGGCGCTGCCACAGCCCCAGCACCGTGAGCACCCCGACCACGACCTGCAGGAAGGCCACCGTCAGACCGGCGCCCACCGGATGCCCGAGCGCGAAGTCGCGCAACGGCTCGGCGATCGGCCAGGGGTGCAGCGAACGCAGCCAGGTGACCATCGAGCCGCGCTCGCCGCCGTCGAAGTAGACCGGGTCGGAGAGCTTGCCCATGCCGGCGTAGATGGAGATGAGCCCGAGGAAGACGCGCAGCGGGAGCAGCACCACGCCCAGGTTCATCCGGCGGCCGGGGTAGTAGGCGTGCCGTACGGAATCGGCGTGGCGGCGCGGGCGCGGGACCTCGGCACCGCCGCCCCGGGCGGCTCGTCTTTCGGCTGCCCGGTTCTCATCCGCCCGCGGCGGCAGGGATTCGGCGTACGGGCTGCGGCGCGGGCCGACGACCGTGGGCGGGCCGTCGTCGAGGGTGAGCCGCGGCAGCACCTGTGTGGCGGCCGCGTCCTCGCCACCGTCCCGGGCACCGGAGGCGCCGGCAGCGCCTCCGTCCGCCAGTCCCGCCCCCGCGTACCGCACGGCCTGCAGCAGCCGGGTGGCCGCCGCGTCGCCGCCGGGCCGGGTGCGGCCGCTCCAGACCACGGGCGGGCGGCGCCGGGCGGCGGCCGGGACGCGGGCGAGCCGCGTGGTGTCCGCCAGCGCGTCGCTCACCACCGGTGCGGCGAGCTGCACCCGGAAGCTCGCGGGATTGACGGTGACCTGTGCCGGATCGCTCGGCACCTTGGCCATGGTCAGCCGTGGCTCGTCGTCAAAACCCGGTGCGCGTCCCCCCAAGGGCGTGCGGGGTGTTCTGGTCTCCACGCTCAACTAACCGAGTGACGCGCGGATAGGACACTGCCGTGACCGCCCCGGAATGTCCGAGGCCCGTCAAGCCATGATCATGTGGGGCCGGGCAGGCCACCTGATCAGCTCAGCCCGGCGCCGGACCACTCAGCCTCTCAGCCCCGGTGCGGGCCCGGGACCCGGACCGCTCAGCCCCGGTGCCTGACCGCCTCGTACAGCACGACGCCCGTCGCGACGCCCGCGTTGAGCGATTCGGCGCCGCCGGGCATCGGGATGCGCACCAGGACGTCACAGGTCTCGGCGACCAGCCGGGACAGCCCCTTGCCCTCGCTGCCGGCCACGATCACCACCGGGCCGTCCAGCACCTCGGCGTTCTGCACCTCGGTCTCGCCGTCGGCG
Organism: Streptomyces sp. NPDC007917; assembly: GCF_042959105.1. NCBI lineage: Bacteria > Bacillati > Actinomycetota > Actinomycetes > Kitasatosporales > Streptomycetaceae > Streptomyces > Streptomyces sp. NPDC007917. The sequence goes on along the minus strand of NZ_JBIBKK010000008.1, from coordinate 121,936 downwards.
GCCAGCCCGACCACCATCAGGCCCGCCTTCTTGTACGCCTCCAGCGCACGGGTGAGGTTGGTCGCCCGCGCCACCGGCGTACGCGCCGCGGTGCCCGCCGAGGTCTTCCACGCCCCCGCCGTCATCCCGGCCGCGCGCCGCTCCGGCACCACCACGCCATGGCCGCCGAACGCCGAAACCGAGCGCACCACCGCGCCCAGGTTGCGCGGGTCGGTGACCCCGTCGAGGGCGACGATCAGCGGGTCCTGGTCCTCGTCGGCCGCGGCCGCGAGCAGGTCCTCGGGGTGCGCGTACTCGTACGGCGGCACCTGGAGCACCAGCCCCTGGTGGTTGAGGCCGTTCGTCATCCGGTCGAGCTCGGGGCGCGGGGCCTCCATGAGGTGGATGCCGCCGCGGTCCGCCGCGAGCTTCAGCGCCTCGCGCACCCGGTCGTCGCTGTCGATGAACTGCTGGACGTACAGCGTGCTGGCCGGGACGCCCTCGCGCAGCGCCTCGACGACCGGGTTACGGCCCACCACCAGCTCGTTCGTGCCCTTGCCGCCGCCGCGCCGCGGGGCCGGGCGGCGGGCCGCCTGCTTGGCGCGCGCCTGGGCGACGCGCTGCTTGACGTGGCCCTTGCGCATCTCGGCGGGCGGGGTGGGGCCCTTGCCCTCCAGGGCGCGGCGCCGCTTGCCGCCGCTGCCGACCGTCGCACCCTTCTTGTTGGCGGTGCGGCGGTTCCTGCGCTGGCTGTTGCCGGCCATGGGGTTCACCTGTTTCTCGTCCGTGGCCGCCCGCCGGCCGCCCGGCCCTGGCGGGCCTCACGGCTTCGCGCGGCTGTGCCCCCGGGCCTGGTCCGGCGGCTGCCTGCTGGGTCATGTGGTGTGGGTGCGCCGGGGGCGCACCCACGTCGGTCGGGGCGGGGCCGCCGGGGTCAGCGCGAGCCGAGCTCCCAGCGCGGCCCGCTCGGGGTGTCCTCGATGACCAGCCCCGACTGCTGCAGCTGGTCGCGGATGGCGTCCGCCGTCGCGTAGTCCTTACGGGCCCGCGCGGCCTGCCGCTGCTCCAGGACCAGCCGTACGAGCGAGTCGACGACGCCGTGCAGGTCCTCACCCCGGTCGGGGCCGCCCGCCCAGTGCTCGTCGAGCGGGTCGAGGCCCAGCACACCGAGCATGGCGCGCACCTCGGCCAGCCGGGCGACGGCCGACTCCTTGTCGTCGGCGGTCAGGGCGGAGTTCCCCTGGCGGACGGTGGTGTGGACGATCGCGAGCGCCTGCGGGACGCCGAAGTCGTCGTCCATCGCCTCCGCGAACGCGGGCGGCACCTCGGGCGCGGGCGGGACGACCTTCCCCGCCTTCTCCGTGACGCGCTGCATGAAGCCCTCGATCCGCGCGAACGCGGACTCGGCCTCGCGCAGCGACTCCTCGCTGTACTCGATCATGGAGCGGTAGTGCGGGGTGCCGAGGTAGTAGCGCAGCACGATGGGGCGCCAGTGCTTGACCATCTCGGAGACCAGCACCGAATTGCCGAGCGACTTGCTCATCTTCTCGCCGCTCATGGTCACCCAGGCGTTGTGCGTCCAGTACGTGGCGAAGTCATCGCCGAACGCCTTGGCCTGCGCGATCTCGTTCTCGTGGTGCGGGAAGATCAGGTCGACGCCGCCGCCGTGGATGTCGAAGGCCGAGCCCAGGTACTTGTGGGCCATCGCCGAGCACTCCAGGTGCCAGCCGGGCCGGCCGCGCCCCCACGGGGTCTCCCAGTTCGGCTCGCCGGGCTTGGCGGCCTTCCACATGGCGAAGTCGCGCGGGTCACGCTTGCCGATCTCGCCCTCGCCGGAGGGCTGGCGCAGCCCGTCAAGCTCCTGGTTGGAGAGCTCCAGGTAGCCGGGGTACGAGCGCACGTCGAAGTAGACATTGCCCTCGGCGGCGTAGGCATGGCCCCGCTCGATCAGCCCCCGCATCATTTCGATCATCTCCGGCACATGGCCGGTGGCCCGGGGCTCATACGTCACGGGCAGGCAGCCGAGGATGTCGTACGCGGAGTTGAACGCGCGCTCGTTCTCATAGCCGATCGCCCACCAGGGGCGGTTCTGCTCCGCCGACTTCGCGATGATCTTGTCGTCGATGTCGGTGACGTTGCGGACGAAGGTCACCTCGTAGCCGCGGTAGGTGAACCAGCGGCGCATGATGTCGAAGTTGAGCCCCGACCTGATGTGCCCGATATGCGGGGCGGCCTGCACGGTCGCGCCACACAGGTAGATCGAGACACAGCCCGGCGTGAGCGGGTTGAAGTCACGGATCTGCCGGGCGCTGGTGTCGTACAGGCGAATAGTCACGCATCAAGGGTAGACGGAACGCGGCAGTGCCCCGCGACCCTATGACCACAGGGACACAGAAGCGTGACACTTGGGACGCTCCGGCCGCGGGTCCGCGCGGTGCGCCGGGCGCCGGGCGGAGGCCCGACACACCGTCACATCCGCTCCGGGTAACCGCGGGGCAAAGCGACCTTCCCCACCCCGCCGCGAACGGCTAGCCCACCCGCACCACCAGGGCCGTGGCGATCGCCGCGAGACCTTCCGCGCGGCCGGTGAGGCCCAGGCCGTCGGTGGTGGTGCCCGAGATCGCCACGGGCGCCCCGACCGCCGCCGAAAGCGCCTTCGTCGCCTCGTCCCGCCGCTTGCCGATCTTCGGGCGCACGCCGATCACCTGGATCGCCACATTCCCGATCTCGAACCCCGCGGCGCGGACGATCCGGGCGGCCTCGGCCAGCAGGGTGACCCCGGAGGCCCCGGCCCACTCGGGGCGGTCGGTGCCGAAGTGCGCGCCGAGATCGCCGACCCCGGCGGCGGAGAACAGCGCGTCACAGGCGGCGTGCGCGGCGACATCGCCGTCGGAGTGCCCGGCCAGGCCGTACCCTCCGTACTCTTCGCCTTCCCACAGCAGACCCGCGCACCACAGCTCGCGGCCCTTCTCGAAGGCGTGCACATCCGTGCCGATGCCCACGAGCGGCATCGCGGCGAGGGGCGCGCCCTGGACCTCGCCGCGGGCCCCGGAGGGCCCGGAGACCTCAAAAGCCATCGGTGGCCCTCCTCCGGGCGAGCACGGCCTCGGCCAGCACCAGATCCAGCGGCCGGGTCACCTTGAACGCCTCCTCGTGGCCGGGCACGACCACGACCTCGACCCCGAGCCGCTCCACCATCCCGGCGTCGTCCGTCGCGCCCTCGCCCTCCAGAGCGATCTTCTCGTGCGCCTCGACCAGCGTGGCCCGGTCGAAGCCCTGCGGGGTCTGCACGGCGCGCAGCAGCGCGCGGTCCGGGGTGCCGACCACCGGCTCGGGCTCCCCGGCCCGGTCGCCGGTGCGCGGCTCGACCTGCTTGACGGTGTCGGCCAGCGGCAGCGCCGGGACGACGGCGGGCGCCCCCTCCCGTACGGCGGTGACGACCGCGTCCACGGTGTCGACGGGGACCAGCGGGCGCGCCGCGTCATGGACCAGGACGCAGGTGATGTCCTCGGGCACGGCGGCCAGGCCGCGCCGGACGGACTCCTGGCGGGTCTCGCCGCCGGGCACCACCACCACATCGGTGGTACCGGTCAGCGGATAGGCGTCGAGCAGCCGGCGGACCTCATCGGCCCCGTCCGGCGGGGCGACCACGACGACCAGCGCGACGGAGCGGGACCGGGCCATGGCGCGCACCGCGTGCACCAGCATCGGCGTGCCGCTGAGCGGGCGCAGCGCCTTCGGCGCGCCGGGCCCCAGCCGCACCCCGCGGCCGGCCGCCGGGATGACGGCGGCGGTACGGGCGGGGCGGGCAGGGCTCTCGCTGCCGCCGGGATTCGCGGACTGCCCTGGGACGGACATTGAGTTGGCGTTCAGGTTTGCTTCCTCGACCGAAATGGGTATGGCCACAGCGTGCCGGGCGCGATGCCCCGACCAGCCCCTTCCGTGACGACTGGTCGGGCCAGCTGCCCGGGCCCGGCACACCAGTACCGTCGGCACGGAGTCGGCAGGATCTTTGAGGATCTTCGGCGACACCGGCATGCGCACATGCCGCAGCGCCCGGCGACAGACGCTAGGTCTGAGTCACTCGGGCACCGCGGCATCTATGTGTCAGGACGCGAGGACCTCGTCGAGCAGGGCCTCGGCCTTGTCCTCGTTGGTGCTCTCGGCGAGGGCGAGCTCGCTCACCAGGATCTGGCGCGCCTTGGCGAGCATGCGCTTCTCACCTGCGGAGAGTCCGCGCTCCCGCTCTCGGCGCCACAGGTCGCGCACCACTTCGGCGACCTTGATAACGTCGCCGGAGGCGAGCTTCTCGAGATTTGCCTTGTAGCGACGGGACCAGTTCGTCGGCTCTTCGGCGTATGGTGCGCGCAACACCTCGAAGACCCGGTCCAGCCCGTCCTGGCCGACCACATCACGCACACCGACGAACTCCGCATTGTCCGCCGGCACACGAACCGTCAGATCACCCTGAGCGACCTTCAGCACCAAGTAGGTCTTGTCCACGCCTTTGATCTGGCGAGTTTCGATGGCCTCGATCAGCGCGGCCCCGTGATGGGGATAGACCACGGTGTCGCCAACCTTGAACGTCATGTGACAGGTACCCCTTCCGTGGCTATCCAGGGTAACACGGGAACGCCTTCTTCTGAATGGCGTTTTCGCAGGTCAGGGCATATCTCGGGGCTTGACAACAGCGGGCGGAACGTGCTGGGCGGGGCCTGCGGAAGCGGGTATTCGCAGGTGAGAGTGGCTGCGCGGGCGCGGCGAAACCCGTACGCCACACCCCCCGACAGCCCCCCGCGAGTGACCATATGTCCCGTTTTGCCGGAGTCCGGTCGAAGGACTTCCGCTACTCCGTTCGGGCCTGGAGCGACTGATCCCATGGTCTTTCCCGAATTGATCACGCCAGAGTGGATCAGGGGTGGATCAAGAGTGGATCAAGAGTGTTGATCAATTCTCGGACGTCCACACATTCCTTACCGATAATCGCTCCTTCCACCACCGGACCAATATTCACCGCGCGCATCAGACAGGCACATCAGACACGCACGTCAGAAGTGGATCGGGGAAGCTGAAGATCGGATCGGCGGCGGCGCCGGTCGCGCGCCGGGCGGGCCGGGTGCGGCCCCGGGTGGGTCGGGTGCGGCCCCGGACGGGGGGATCGGTAACCTAAGCCCGCTGATCCAACTTTTACCTAGCCCTAGGAGATGCCGCCGCCGTGAGCAGCAGCCTTCGACGCGGCGCCCTCGCCGCCGCCGCCCTCGTGGTCTCGGTCGCCTCACTCTCCGCCTGCGCGGCCGGGGACGACGCGCAGACGCTGCAGGTCAAGCCGGACAACGCCGCGACGTCCGTCGGCGATATCAAGATCCAGAACGCCACCGTCGTGACCCAGCCGGACCGCAAGACCAAGGGCCCGGCCGTCATCACGGCGAAGATCTTCAACAACGGCGGGGACAACCAGACCCTCAAGGCCATCACCCTTCCCGGGACCAGCACCAAGGTGAAGGTGTCCCCGGCCAAGGGCAGGGGCGCGGTCGTCGTCCCGGCCGGCGGCTCGGTGCTCCTCGGCGGCAAGGGCAACCCCTCCGCGGTCATCGAGGACGGGCGCGAGGCCCCCAGGAACGGCGACGCGCAGCGGATCGTCTTCGACCTCAGCAAGACGGGCGATGTGCCGATCACGGCGTTCGTGGTCCCGGCGACGCACTACTTCGAGGAATGGGGCCCGTCGCAGATGCCGACCTCGACCCCGTCCACCACGGCGCCCACCACCCCGGCCGGCAAGCAGACCGACACCAAGAAGCCGGGCTCCCCGGCGTCCGGCAGCGCCACGGCGACCAACAAGCCGTCCGGCGCGGCGGAGGAGAGCGGCGCGCCGTCCAACGGCATCGCCTCCGGCGAACCGACGCCGACGGGCCACTGACCCGTCACCACCGACAGCAAGCGCCGCGAGGGCCCTGGAAGCGACTTCCAGGGCCCTCGCGGCGAAGCGGGGCAGCTAGGTGAAGCTCTCTACGGCGGCTTGCTAACGGCCTACGGCTCGAACTTGTAGCCCAGACCGCGCACCGTCACCAGATACCGCGGCGCCCCCGGGTCAGGCTCGATCTTCGCGCGCAGCCGCTTCACGTGGACGTCCAGCGTCTTCGTGTCGCCCACGTAGTCCGCGCCCCAGACGCGGTCGATCAGCTGCATCCGGGTCAGCACCCGGCCCGCGTTGCGCAGCAACATCTCCAGCAGGTCGAACTCCTTCAGCGGGAGGTCCACCTTGCCGCCGCCGACCGTGACCACGTGCCGGTCGACGTCCATCCGTACCGGCCCGGCCTCCAGCGCGGCCGGGGTGACCTCCTCCGGCTCGCCGCGGCGGCGCAATACGGCGCGGATGCGGGCCACCAGCTCGCGTGAGGAGAAGGGCTTGGTCACATAGTCGTCGGCTCCTATCTCCAGGCCGACGACCTTGTCGATCTCGCTGTCCTTGGCGGTCACCATGATCACCGGGACGTTGGAGCGGCCGCGCAGCTGACGGCACACCTCGGTGCCGGGGAGGCCCGGCAGCATCAGGTCGAGCAGCACCAGATCGGCGCCGTTGCGCTCGAACTCGTCGAGCCCCTCGGGTCCCGTTGTCGCGATCGCGACCTCGAATCCCTCCTTGCGGAGCATGTACGACAGCGCGTCGCTGAACGATTCCTCGTCCTCGACGACCAGAACTCGGGTCACGGAAGGACCTCCGGGGCAGAAAGGGGTTCACAGGAATTGGTCTCGTACGGCCGGTCCTGGTCCTCTCCATCGAGGTCAGCGTTGGTCTCGTACGGCTCGCGCGACGAGCGGTCGCGGTCTCGGTCGCGGTCGCGCACCGAGCCGGCTTCCGGCAGCCGCAGGGTGAAGGTGGAGCCCTGTCCCTCGGCGCTCCACACCGTGACCTCCCCGCCGTGCGAGGCGGCCACGTGCTTGACGATGGCGAGCCCGAGCCCGGTCCCGCCGGTCTGTCGCGAGCGGGCCGGGTCCACCCGGTAGAAGCGCTCGAAGATCCGCTCGCGGTCCTTCTCCGAGATGCCGATGCCCTGGTCGGTGACGGCGATCTCGATCTGATCGCCGCCGGTGGCGGGGATGCGGCGGGCCGCGATGCCGACGCGGGTGCGGGCCGGGCTGTAGTTGACCGCGTTCTCCACGAGGTTGCCGAGCGCGGCGGCCAGCTGGCCGCGGTTGCCCCAGACGTGCAGGTCGGCGGTGCCGCCGGTGGCCATGGTGATCTGTTTGGTGCCGGCCTGGTGGCGGCACCGGTCGATGGCCTCGGCGACCAGCTCGTCCACGCGGACCGGCTCCGCGTCCTCCAGCGGGTCGTCGTTCTGCACCCGGGACAGGTCGATGAGCTCCTGGACCAGGCTGGTCAGCCGGGTCGCCTCGATCTGCATCCGGCCGGCGAAGCGGGTGACGGCCTCGGGGTCGTCGGACGCGTCCATCACGGCTTCGGACAGCAGGGACAGCGCGCCGACGGGGGTCTTGAGCTCATGGCTGACGTTCGCGACGAAGTCGCGCCGTACGGCCTCGATCCGGCGGGCCTCGGTCAGGTCCTCCACCAGCAGCAGCACCAGACGGGAGCCCAGGGGGGCGACTCTGGCCGACACCGCGAGGGCCTCGCCGCGGCCCGTGCCGCGCCGGGGCAGGTCCAGCTCGATCTGGCGGATCTCGCCGTCCCGCCGGGTGTCGCGGGCCATCTGCATCATCGGCTCGACGGCCAGCTTCCCGCCGCGGACCAGCCCGAGCGCGTACGCCGCGGAGCTGGCCTTGACCACGGCGTCCGCCTCGTCGAGGACGACGGCCGAGGAGCGCAGGACGGAGAGGACGGTGTCCACGCCGGGCGGCAGCGCGGCGTCGGTGTGCAGCGAGGAGCGCGTAGGCTTCGCCTGTTCGCGTTCGCTCCAGCGGAACGCCAGCATGGCGATGACGCCGGTGCACAGCCCGGCGAGCGCCGCCAGTGCGGCGATCGCCGCGTTCACGTTCATGCGTCCAGGTTATGCGGGGCACGAGACAGCTCCACAGCCCCAGACGGGCGCCCTCGGGGAGACGTTTCCCAGAGTTCACCGGGGAGTCAGTAGCGGTTCACTCCGGATGCCGGAACCCGACGCGTTCCGGCCGGAACGTGGAAGCCTGGGGGGCGGCGAGTCACGAGTCCACCGAGAGTCAACAGCGGAAGACAGCGAGAGAGGGTCACTGATGCGGGACGCGTACCACGAGGAGCTCGATTCGATCGGGGACGGCCTCGTCGACATGGCCAGGCTGGTCGGCTCGGCCATCGGCCGGGCGACCACGGCGATTCTCGACGCTGACCTCAAGCTCGCCGAGAGCGTCATCGCCGCCGATGAGAAGGTCGACAACCTGCAGCGCGACCTGGAGGCGCGGGCGATCGCGCTGCTGGCCCGGCAGCAGCCGGTGGCCACGGATCTGCGGATAGTGGTGACCAGTCTGCGGATGAGCGCCGACCTGGAGCGGTCCGGCGACCTCGCCCAGCACGTCGCCAAGCTCGCCCGGCTGCGCTTCCCGGACTCGGCCGTTCCGCGTGACTTGAACGCGACCATCCTGGAGATGGGCCAGCTGGCGCAGCGGCTGATGGCCAAGGCCGCCGAGGTGATCATCACCAAGGACGTCGACCTCGCGCTCCAGCTGGAGGAGGACGACGACGCGATGGACCTCCTGCACCGCACCCTCTTCCAGCACCTGATGGACGACCGCTGGAAGCACGGCATAGAGACGGCCGTCGACGTGACACTGCTGGGCCGCTACTACGAGCGGTTCGCCGACCACGCGGTGTCGGTCGCCAAGCGCGTGGTGTACCTGGTCACCGGGGAGCACGCCGACGAGATCGCGCAGGCGGAGGCGGGCGAGGGGGCGTGAGGCCGTCCCGGCGCGCCCCTCGCGCGCCGGGTACGCGCCCGCCGTGCGGTTAAATCCGTGCATCCGCGCGCCGTCCATGCGCCGCTCCGGGCGGGGCGGGAGAACCGGACCATGGGCAGGAGGTGACCCCTCCTCCAGACCTCCCGAAGACCTCCCAAGGAGGCGACCCATGGCCGACTTCCCCGCTCCCATACCCGCCGACCCCACCCGGCCGGCCGCCGAACACCGCCCACAGCTGCCCGTCCTCGGCGCCTGCGGCTGCGGTTCCAGCTGCTCCTGCGGCTGCCAGTCCGGCGGCTCCTGCTCGTGCGGCGGCAGCTGCGGCTGACGCGTTCACCGCACGCTGGACACGCCAACGCACTGAACGCGCTGAAGGGCCTTCGACCGGCCTCCGGTCGAAGGCCCTTCGCGCATGTACGGATTAGGATCTTGGGCATCTGGGCGCGGTGCGGCTTGCGGGGGAGGTCTGGTGTCCGGTCCGGCGCGGGCTGTCACCGTCGTGGTGCTGGCCGCCTTCGCGACCGTCTTCCTCGTCGGCGGGTCGCTGCTGGCGCCCGTCGTGTTCGGCCTCCAACTGCTCCGTCTGTTCCATGTGCCGCCCGTGCCACGGCGGTGGCGCCCCGCGTGGCCATGGCTGCTCGCCGCGCAGACAGCCGCGTGCTACGCGGCGGTGTACGCCACGGGCGCCTCCGTCGGGATCCTGGGCTTCCTCGGCGGCTCGCTCCTGCTGACCCCGGCGTGGCCGCTGGCCGTTGTGGTCGCCGTCGGCGCGGTCCTCCGCGGGCCCGTGGACTCGGCCGTCAGCATGGTGCTCATGAGCCTGGTGATCTACGGACTCACCCGGCTCACGGAGCGGGCCGACCAGCTCCACGCCGCCCGGCTCGGCCTGGCGGCGGCCGCGGTCGCCGAGGAGAGGCTGCGGATCGCCGGCGAGCTGAGCGACGGTCTCGGCCGCGGGCTCGCCGAGATCACCACGGGGGTGCGGGCGGCCCTGGCGAAGCCGGAGCGGGCCGAGCGGCTGCTCGCCGACATCACCCGCTCGGCGCGCGACTGCCTCGCCGACGCCCGCCGCTCCGCGGCGTCCTACCGCTCCATGTCGCTGGCGCCCGAAGTGACGGCGGCGCGGGCCATGCTGACCGCGGCCGGGGTGCCGGTGGAGGTGCGCACCGGGCACGCCGAACCCCTCGGCCCCGCGGGCGCGCTGCTCGCGGGCGTGCTGCGCGCGGCCGTGACCGACATCGTCCGGCAGGGCGCGGCCACCGGCTGCCTGATCGAGACCGCCGCCGCGCACGGACGGATACGTTTGCGCGTCGTCAGCGACGGGCCGCGGACGGCGGATGACGAGAGCCTGGGCGATCTGCCCGGCCGGATCGCCGACGCGGGCGGCGCCCTGACGACCGGGCTGACCCGCGAAGGGCGGCACGTGGTGGAGGCCGCGCTCCCCGATGTGGCGCGACCCCGGGAGCCGGCCGACGACCGGCACGCCCGCGCGCTCTCCCTCACCCTGCTCGTCACCGTGCTGGTCGGCTTCTCGCTCAAGGCGCTGCTGATGGTGGACGGCGGCCAGGTGCTGCCCGCCGCCGCCTGTCTGGCCGTGGTGATCGCGCTTCAGGTCCGTTCGGTGCACGGACGGCACATGGTGGCGCTCGCGGTGATGGCGCTGTTCACGTACCTGCCGATCCTCGCGTTCGGCTACGTCTGGCTGGGGGTCGCCGGGTTCCTCGCGGGGCCGCTGCTGCTGGCGTTCCGCCGGTCCGTGGCCTGGCCGCTGGTCGGCGCTGTGACGGCGAGCGTCGCGCTCATCGGGCCGCGGGTGGGCCTGTCGTCCGCGATGACGGTCAACTACACCGTCAGCACCGTGGTCACCGGGCTGGTCGTCTACGGGCTGCTGCGCCTCGACCAGATCGTGAACGAACTCAAGGAGGCGCAGCGGCGGCTGGCCCGCTCGGCGGTCGTCGAGGAGCGCCTGCGCGCGGCCCGTGACCTGCACGACCTGCTCGGCCACAGCCTGGCCGCGATGCTGCTGACCTGCGAACTGGCGCGCAGGCTGCCGCCCGAGCAGGCCCGCGCACAGCTGACAGGCGTCCTGGCCATGGCCGAGCGCGGCGAGGCCGATCTGCGGGCGGCCTCCGGTGGCGTGGGCAGCATGTCGCTGACCGCGGAGGCCGCCTCGGTGCGCTCGGTGCTGACCGCCGCGGGTGTCCCGGCCGAGGTGTCCCTGGGCCACGACGGCCTCGGGGCCGAGGCGGAGACCGCGCTGAGCGCGGTGCTGCGGGAAGCGGTCACCAATGTGCTGCGGCACAGCGACGCCCGCTCCTGCACGATCTCGACGGCCTCCGAGGACGGCGGAGTGCGGCTGCTCGTACGCAATGACGGGGCGCGCGGCGCGGGGGGCCGTCCGGGGTCGTCGGGGATCGGCAACCTGACGGCGCGGCTCGTGGCGCTGGACGGGAAGCTGACCGTGGAGTCGGAGGGCGACGGCTGGTTCGAACTGGCGGCCTGGGTGCCGTACGGCTCAGCTCGCCAGGAGCCGGAAGGACCCTAGATCCAGCCCGCTTCCGTGGCGATACGGACGGCATCGGTCCGGTTCCGGGCGTTGAGCTTGCTGACGATGGCGGTGAGGTAGTTGCGGACCGTCCCCGCCGTGAGATGCACCTGCGCCGCGATCTCCGTGGCTTCCGCGCCCCCGGCCACCAGCCGCAGCACCTCGGCCTCGCGCGGGGTGAGCGGGTTGTCGGCCAGGTCCCAGGCGGTGACCGCGAGCGAGGCGTCCAGCACGCGCTCACCCACCGCCACTTTGCGGATCGCGGTGACGAGGTCGTCCGGCGGGGCGGTCTTCAGGACGAACCCGTCCACCCGAGCGCCGAGCGCCCGGCGCAGATGCCCGGGTTTGCCGTACGCGGTGAGCATCAGCACCCGGCAGCCGGGCACCTTCTCGCGCACCACGGCGGCCGCCTCCAGCCCGTCCATCGTCCCGGGCATGTCGATGTCGAGCACGGCGATGTCCGGCTGGTAGACCCTGGCCGCGTCCACGGCCGCGGCGCCGGAGTCGACGGTGGCGACGACCTCGATGTCCTCCTCGAGGCCGAGCAGCGCCGCCAGCGCCTCCCTGATGATGTGCTGATCCTCCGCCAGAAGCACCCGTATCACCCGGCCAGGTATACCAGCTGAGCACCGGGTCGTCCGGATCATGACGAGGTCACGCTTCGGACATGATGAGCTCCATGGCCCGCGTCGTGCCTGGCCAGCAGGGTTGAAGTCATGGCAGACACAGTGCGGTTGGACGCGGTGAGCAGGGTGTACGGCAAGGGCCAGGGGGCCGTCGCCGCGCTCCGCGAGGTATCGGTGAGCATCGCCCGGGGCAGTTTCACGGCGGTCATGGGCCCCTCCGGATCGGGCAAGAGCACGTTCCTGCACTGCGCCGCCGGCCTCGACACCCCCACCTCGGGCGCGGTCCGGCTGTCGGACACCGACCTGACCGGGATGAACGAGACGAAGCTGACCGAACTGCGGCGGCAGCGGGTCGGGTTCGTCTTCCAGGCGTTCAACCTCATCCCCTCGCTCACCGTCCTGGAGAACATCACCCTGCCGCTGCGGCTGGCCGGCGCCCGCCCGGACAAGGCGTGGCTGGACGAGATCGTGCGACGCGTGGGACTCGAGGGGCGTACGGACCGCCGCCCGGCCCAGCTTTCCGGCGGCCAGCAGCAGCGCGTCGCGCTCGCCCGCGCGCTCGCCACCCGCCCGGAGGTGATCTTCGGGGACGAACCGACCGGAGCGCTCGACACGATGACCGCCCGCGACGTCCTGACCCTGCTGCGGGAGATCGTCGACGACATGGGCCAGACGGTGGTCATGGTGACCCACGACCCGGTGGCCGCCTCGTACGCGGACACCGTCCTGTTCCTGGCCGACGGCCGCATCGTGGACGTGATGAGCGCCCCGACCCCCGACAAGATCGCCGAGCGGATGACCCGGCTGGGAGCGTGGAAGTAATGGCCGTGCTGACCCTCGCACTCAAGACGCTGCGCCACCGCAAGGCCGCCTTCGCCGGCGCGTTCGTCACCCTGCTGTGCGCCGCCGCGCTCGTCACCGCCTGCGGGATGCTGCTGGAGACCGGGCTGCGGGGCCGGGTCGCGCCCGAGCGCTACGCGGGCGCCCCGGTGCTGGTGGCCGGTGACCAGTACGTGCACCGGACGATCCACAAGTCCAACGGCAAGACGAAGCACAAGGCGAAGCCGATCGCCGAACGCGCTTGGATACCGGCATCGCTGACGGACCGGCTGCGCCGGACCCCGGGCGTGCGCGAGGTGGTCGCCGAGGTGACCTTCCCCGTGTCCACCCCCGCGTCCACCGGGCGCGGCCCCGCCCAGGGCCACGGCTGGGACTCGGCGGCGCTCACCCCCTTCACCCTGGCCTCCGGCCAGGCCCCCAAGGCCGCCGACGAGGTGGTCGTCGACGCCCGCTCGGATGCCCGCGTGGGCGCCCGGCTGTCCGTCCTGACCCCGGCGGGCCCCGCCACATACCGGGTCTCGGGCGTCACCCGGCAGGCCCTGCCCAGCCAGGACACGCTCTTCTTCGCCCCGGCCGAGGCACGGCGGCTGGCGGGCCGCCCCGGCCAGGTCAGCGCGATCGGGGTCTTCCCGAAGCCGGGGCAGCGGCCGGATGTGACCGCCGCCCTGCGCGGCACCAGGGCCTTGGAGTACGCCGGGGACGGCCGCGGCTCCGTGGAATTCCTCGACGCGGAGCAGGCGCGGGTCAAACTCATCAGCATGGGCGCGGCGCTCGGCGGCACGTCGCTCCTGGTCGCGATCCTCGTCGTGGCCGGCACCTTCGCGCTCTCCGTCCAGCAGCGGCAACGGGAGATCGCCCTGCTGCGCGCCGTCGCCGCCACCCCGAAGCAGCTGCGCCGACTGCTCGCCGGCGAGGCCCTGGTGACCGCCCTCGCCGCGGGCCTCCCCGGCGCCGCCGCCGGCATCGCGCTGGGCTACTGGCTGCGGTCCCGGTTCGTGGCCCTGGGCGCCGTCCCCGAACATCTCCCGCTGGTGGTCAGCCCCTTCCCCGCCCTCGCCGCGCTGCTCGCCACCGCGCTGGCCGCCTGGGCCGCCGCCCGCCTCTCCGCCCGCCGAGCGGCCCGGGTGCGCCCAGTGGAAGCGCTCGGCGAGGCCGCGCTGCCGACCGCGCGGCTGCCCTGGGTCCGGCTGGTGGCCGGCCTCCTCGCCACCGCCGGCGGGGTCACCCTCACCCTCGTCCTGTCCACGCTGACCACCGAAGCGGCCTCCGGCCCCGTGGTGCTGCTCACCGCGCTGATCTGGACCGTCGCGGTCTCCCTCCTCGGCCCCCTCCTGGCCCGCGCCGCGGTCGCCCTCCTCTCCCTGCCCCTCCGCGCCTCCCGCGTCGGCGGCCACCTCGCCGCGGCCAACCTGCGGGTCGGCTCCCGGCGGCTGGCCTCCATCATCACCCCGCTGTGCCTGCTCACCGCCCTGACCTGCACGATCCTGTTCAGCCAGACCACGATGAGCCACGCCGCCGCGCGCGAGTCCGCCGCCGGCAACCGCGCCGACTACGTCCTCGGCCCCCGCGTCCCCACCTCACTCGCGGGCTCCCTGCGCGACCGTCCCGGCGTCGAGGCCGTCACCGAAGTCCTGCACACCTCGGTCCGGATCGACCTCAAAAAGTACGGGGCCCAAGCGGTAACCCCCCAGGGCCTCGAGCGGACCACCGACCTCGGCGTGGTCGCCGGCTCCCTGCGCCACCTCGGCACGGACTCCCTGGCGGTCAGCGAGAACGCCGCCGACCGGCTCGGCGTATCCGTCGGCGACACCGTCCACCTCACCCTCGGCGACGGCACCCCCGCCGCCCTCAAGGTCGCCGCCCTCTACAGCCGCGGCCTGGGCTACGGCGACCTCACCCTCGCGTATGCCTCCGTCGCCCCGCACGTGGACAACCCCATGCCCACCCTCCTCGTCAGCGCCCCCACCCTGACCCGCACCCAACTGACCGCCCTGACCTCCGCTGTCCCCGGCGTCACCGTCATGGACCACACCGAGGCCGCCGCCACGACCGCGCCCAACGCCGAGGTCAACTACGTGGCCATGGGCCTGATCATCGCCTTCTCCGCCATCGCCGTCATCAACACCCTCGCCATGTCCACCTCCGACCGCTCCCGCGAACTCGCCCTGCTCCGCCTGGTGGGCACCACCCGCCGCCAGGTCCTCCGCGTCCTACGCCTGGAAACCCTCGCCGCCCTCCTGATCGCCACGACCCTCGGCACCGCCATCGCCCTCCTCACCCTCACCGCCTTCGCCACCGGCATGACGGGCTCCTCCACCCCCCACATCCCCCCACTCACCTACCTGGCCGTGCTCCTGCCCACCGCCGCCCTCGCCCTGGCCGCCACCACCCTCCCGGCCCGCCTGGCCCTCCGCCAGCACCCGGCGGAGGCGATCAGCGCCCGCGAGTGAATGGCGAATGCCCCCTGCCTGCGAGAACGGGTGGGGGGCTTAGCGTTGCCAGGGGGGATCTGAACGCTACGCAACCAACGGATTGACAGGCTCGGAATACGTGTCATCCGCTCACGCGTCCGGCGTCAGCTGCCCGTCGCGCAGAAACTTCGGGTGTGCGTCGGAAAGCGCGGTGATAGCGGCCTCCAGCCGTCGGCCCAGCCGGTCTTGTAGCCAGCCGTCGATCTGGTGCGGTGGCACAAAGGCAAGTTCGGACAGTTCGTCGTCGTGGGGACGGAGTGCGGTGGCCTGGTCGTGGTCGAGGGTGCCGCCGTCGAAGACGAAGGCGATCTGGTCGTCCCAGGCGCCGTGGGGGGGCACCCAGTCGACGACGAGCGGGCGGAGTAGCTGGAGGTCCAGGCCCAGCTCCTCCTTGATCTCCCGACGGGCCGCGTCGTCGGGCGCTTCGTTGGCCTCGGCCATGCCACCAGGGAGGTCCCAGCCGGGTTTGTACGTGGGGTTCACCAGCAGGATGTAGCCGGCCGGGTCGCGCAGGACGACATCGGCGGAGACGCGTTTTCGGGCCTGGGTGGCGTTGCCTTCGGCGAGGTAGGCGTTCCAGGCGGCGGGGTCTGCCGGGGTGGGCCTCATGGAGTAGTGCCTTTGCTGGGCGGCTGGATGATGTCGGCGAGCAGCAGCATTCTGGCGCGCCGGGCTTCGTCGAAGCGGGCCAGGAGGCCCCGCACAAGGCAATGATCGCGGTGGGGTGCCAATAACTTACGGAGAGTGTTCAACTGGTGGACGACACGGACGGAGCCGAGGGCGGAATCAGCAGCGATCAGGGTGTGGCCGACGCTGACGGCGGCATCCAAGTCCTGGCGGTCGATGTGGATACGGCACAAGGCGATGCGGCTGAAGGCGAGGGACCGAGCCCGATCAGTTTCTCGGAGTGCGATGGCTTGTTCGGCGTGGTGCAGGGCATCGTCGTGCTGCCGCAGGTCGCGCAGGGCGAGCGCAGCCTCGCTGGCCAGGGCGGCGGAGTCGAAGGGACTGAGCCAGGGATGCTCGGCCTGCGGCGTGGCACTGTCGAGGGCCTGGTGGGCCTGGTCGAGGGCGCGGGCCGCCACAGTGGCTTGGGCGGATGCGGCAAGGGCGCGAGCCGACATGGCGTGCAGGCGGGCGGTGAGCGCGGGGACGCGCGGGCCTTGGCCGGCGAGTTCCAGGCCGGTGCGGGCCCAATGCGACGCGGAGGTCGGATCGCCGGTCTGCAGGGCTAGGTGGCTGTTGCTGGCGGCGATGTTGGCGGCCAGGAGGGTGTCCCCCGAGGTACGGGCGAGGGGAAGGGCGCGAGTGAAGTGGCGCCCGGCCAAGTCGTCGCGGCCGGAATCGTGCGCCATCCACCCGGCCATCTCGGTCAAAGCGGCTGCTGCAGCGAAGACCTGGGGGCTGCTGTCCGCGTCGACGAGGCGGGGAGCGACGCTGCCGCTGAGGTGTCGGACCACCGCTCCGTAGAGGCGACCGCCGCCGGTCTGCCGGTCGGCGCTGCGGAAGGCGTCCACGGCGGCCAGGTCGTCGCCATCTGGAGGGACGGCTCCTTCGGGCGCGGGAAGTGGCGCGGGGGTGGGCTCCCAGGGGCGTGAGGCCAGGCCCAGGAGTCGGCCCGGAATGTGGAAAGCGTCCGCGATCTGCTCGAAGATGACAAGCTTCTCGACCCGGCTCTTGCCGTTCATGTAGTCGTAGAGCCGCCCTTGAGTGATGTCCACGGCGGCCGCGATGCGCCGAGTGCTGATCCCGCGGTTGTTGAGCAAGCGGAACAGCGCTCCCATGTCACGCCTGTCGCAGGCAGCGAGGAATCGATCGTCGCACAGCAGGCCGGCGACAACTTCGCGTGAATCTCGCTGCGCGCGGTCCATAAAACGTCTCCCCCCCCCGTAAGGCGGTTCCTCGAGGCTACGCCACACAAGCCAGAGCTGACTCCGACTTGGGGTCACCTGACGGGGTCTCATGGGAGCCCGCGCGAGGCGTCTACTGGGTCCGCCGTTCGAAGCCTCCCAGTCCTGCGGGGGCCGCTCAACACGGCGTGACCGGCGGTCTCCTCTCTGCCCCCGTCAGGGAGGGGCCGCTCCGTCCCCTCTCCGAGGAGTTCTCCTCATGCCCACGCGTCGTACCCTCCTCGTTCTGCCCGCGGAGCCGGCCATTACCGCCTTCGCCCGCGATCGAATCCTCACCGAAGCGGTCGGCTGGGGCGTGCCGCTGGACGATGAGCAGCGGGAGGCCGTGAAGCTGGTCGTCTCGGAGCTGGTCACCAACGCGGTCGTCCACGGCAGGGGGCTCGTCACGGTCGGCCTCTTCTACGAGTCGTACGAACGACGACTCCTACTCGCCGTCTACGACGGCAATCCTGACGCCCCGAAGCGTCGGGAGGCGGAGGCCGACGACGAGCACGGTCGCGGACTGGCGCTCGTGGGCCATCTGGCCTCCCGACATGGCTGGGAGCCCACAGAGGCAGGCAAGAAGGTCTGGGTCGAGTTCGACGTCCCCATCCGTAGGACGGCGAAGGGCCATGGCCTGCTGCTACGACGGCACCTCAGCCCTCTGGCCCCACAGCCGTACGGACACCGCCTTCGGGCGCAGATGGCGTCGGCGGGTGGCCTGTGAGCACCGGACGCCATACGGCCCCAGCGGCACCGATCAAGGATCCGGGCATCCGGTTCGTCCTGGCCACGTTTGGACTCTGGCTCATCCCACCGCTCATTGTGCTCAACACCCAGGCCATTGGCCTGCTGTCCGTCGGCCACTCGCTCGCCACGACCGCCCCGGACACCGGCTCACTGAACGAGGAGCAGATATGACGACGACCACCCGCCTCGCTGCTGTCCCCGGTGCTGTGATCATGCAGCCGACGACGCTCTGCCAACCCCTTGACTGCCGATACTGCTACCTGCCGTTCCGCAAGGAGAAGCACCTCATGCCCGGGCAGGTGGCCCAGTCCGTGGCCGCCTCGGTCAACGAGTGGGCCCGTGACGACCCGCGGTTCGAAGTCGTCTGGCACGGCGGCGAGCCCCTGTCCGCCGGGCGCGACCACTTGGCGCGGCTCATGGAGCCGTTCACCGGCGTCAAACACACCCTCCAGACCAACGCCGCGCTGATCGACGACGCCTGGTGCTCGTTCCTGCTGGAGCACGACGTGGGGGTGGGGGTGAGCATCGACGGACCGGCCGACATGAACGCCCACCGGGCCACACGCGCCGGACACCCCGCCTTCCGCGTGGTGATGCGGGGCATCGAGCGACTTCGGTCCCACGGCATCCCGTTCTCCGCCATCGCGGTGGTTACCGATCCCGACCCGCGACGCGCCCCCGAGTTCTACGAGTTCTTCGCCGAACTGGGATGCCACTCGCTCGGCGTCAACGTCGAGGAGCAGGAGGGAATGAATACGGCGCCGCACGCCCCCGACGCCGGCCGGACCACCGATTTCTGGGCAACCTTCACGGCGGCCTGGGAATCGAACCCGGTGCTCCAGGTCCGCGAAATCTCCCGGGTCCTGGAGTTCGCCGGTTCCATACTCGGGCGGCAGGGGCTGGTCTCCGGCCCGTCCGCCGCGCCGTGGGACCCACTGCCCACCATCTCCTACGACGGCGGCGTCGTACTCCTCTCACCGGAGCTGGCCGGTTTCACCGACCCCCGCTTCGGTGACTTCACCACCGGCAACGTCCTGGACCGCGATCTTGCGTCCCTCCTGGCCGACGCCGAACACGGCACCTCCTGGTTGACGGAGTTCTGGAACGGTGTGGACGCCTGCCGTGCCACTTGCCCGTACTTCGCGTTCTGCGGCGGCGGCCATCCGGCCAACCGCTACTTCGAACACGACGGCCGCCTCGACGGCACCCGTACCCGCTACTGCACCGCAGCGAAGATCGCCCTCCTGGAAGGAGTCACCCACCATGTCCACAACCACCGCCACTGATCTCGTGCTCGACTCGGCCGACCGCTTCCGCGCCCTCATACGAACCGCGGGAACGGTGCCGCACACGGCGAAGTTCGACAACCGCCCCACCTGGGCGAACACGATGCCTTCGTTCGATAACCGCCCGACCTGGGACAACTGGAACAAGAAGAAGTAGCCTCGGCGTCCCTCAGCCCTGGAGAGATGGAGCACGACTGTGGACACCCGAACCATCGGCCGCGTCACGCTGACCCTTCCCAGCCTGGACGAGCCCGGCCTGTACCTGTCCAACGTCCAGTCCCTCGAAGGCGGCCGGGGGATCGTCCAGGACTTCCAGTACGCCGACGCCGACCTGCGTTCACTCGACCTCGCCGACACCCAACTGGTCAGCGGCCGGGTCACGAACCTGCGAGCCGCCCGCGTCCACCTGGAGCGGCTGCGGCTGAACTCAGTCGAGTTTGTGGCCTGCGACCTCGGCTCCGCCACCTGGCGCGACAGCAAGCTGTCTCGCGTCGTCTTCCGCGATTGCAAGCTCATGGGCGCGAACCTGGTCGACCTGGCCCTAGACGACGTCCTGTTCGAAGGCTGCCGACTCGACTACGCCACGCTGGAAAACGTCCGCGCCACCGGCCCCGTCGCCTTCTCCCGATGCGTATTGACCGAGGCGTCCCTGACCGGCTGCGACTTGACCCACGCCGTCCTGGGCGCCTGCACGCTGCGGCTGACCGAGTTCGGACAAGGCCGCTACCAGAGCCTCGACCTGCGCGGCAGCGACCTCTCCTCCGTGCACGGCGTCGAACGGCTTTCCAAGGTCATCATCGACCGCACCCAGGAACCCGAACTGACCGCAGCCCTCCTGGCTCAACTCAACGTCACCTACAGCGAGGATCTCGATGCCCCACGCTGATCGATCCCACCATCCCCGAATGTCCCTCGCCATCGCCGCCACCGAGGCCGCCGCACTCCAGGAGCGCTGCGAGGTGACGACCCTGCGCACCATGCGCGGCAGCCTCACCTACGAGGACCACGCGGTCGTCCCCGCCGCCCCCTGGACGAAGATCACTGACGAGATGGGGCGAAGTCTCACCGCACCAGCCGCGATGATCAGGGACAGCGCGCTGATCGAACTGGTGAAGCCACCTGAGCCCATAGACGTCCTCGGCACCCTGACCGACCGGCTCGGCGATTCCGATGCCGTCTACCTCGGGCAGGCAAGCGCCCCCGCCGACACCTTCACCACCACCGGCAACCACGAGAACGAGGGCCGTCGCATCGGTCTGCACGTCGACAACTGGGACAAACTCCCCTACGCCACCAAGCACACCGCCCGACGCCGCCTCTGCCTCAACCTCGGCCCCGGCATCCGCTACCTCTTCCTCGGCGACCTCGACATACGCGCTGTCTGCCGCACCGTCCACGAGGACTTCGCCCACAGATACCCGCACACCGACGACCTGCGGCAGTTCATCGACGACGGCCACCTCATGCTCTGCTTCCGGCTCCGCCTGGAACCCGGCGAGGGCTATATCGCCCCGACCGAACTCTTCCCCCACGACGGCTCCACGGAAGCACAGCCCAAACCCTCGACCGCCGCCTTCTGGCTGGGCAATTGGCCCCGCGGCGTCCTGCCCTCCCTGATCTGATGCCTGTCCGCGTGGGTCTGTCTGTGGCTCGACCCGCCGGACAGGCCGTAGGCCCCGAACCAGCACCCGTTCGGGGCCTCGCTCAAAGAGCTCCTGCGCCGCGCGGCGGGCAGCAGGCGGCCGGGGCGCGGCCGCATGTGCCGGTCGGACTGTCTGCGCACGCCTCTTGTGTGGTGGGGCCGGGGTATCTATGGTTCACAGAAATCGGTTTCTAGGAGGTCCGCAGTCATGCGGAGTCAGGCAGCAACAAGGCGTGACCTGGGCACCGGGCAGTGCTACGGCCGTACTCATCCGCGTCGGACACCGTCAACGACCCACTGATGTAGAAAGCGTATTCCAACCTCGTGGTTCTCACCCAGGACACCGTCTGACCGGAGTCCGCCCCCTCACCCCCCACTCATTCCCGGCAGGCACCCGCACCCACTGGAGAGTTGTATGTGGCAAGAATCAGGGATGAGGCTCAGACATACGCGGTGGTGGGCGATGGCCACCGTGGTGTGCGCTCTGCTCGCGGCCTTTGTTCCGGCGTCCTCCGCGGAGGGGGCTACGACCTCCGAACCGGCGACCGGCGACTTCCCCGCCGTCACGCTGAAGGAGGTCACCAGCGGCGACGGGTTCGTCCACCCCGGTATCGCGGTGAGCGCGTCGAACCTGCGGCTGGCGCGTCAGCAGGTGCTCGACGGTGCGGAGCCATGGGCCTCCTACTACGCGTCCATGCACGGCACCAAGTACGCCTCGCGCAGCCTCACCGCCGTCAACGGTGGGTCGGGGGTCGACACCCCGAAGTCGGACGCCTTCAACTCGCAGGGCATCGAGTCCAGGTTCATCCAGGACGCCTTCGGTGCCTACACCCAGGCGATCGAGTACTTCATCACGGGTGACCCCGTCTACCGCGCGAACGGTATGCACATCATCCGGACCTGGTCCCACATGGACCCGGCGAAGTTCGCGCCGTATCCCGACGACCACATCCACGCCGGCGTCCCGTTGATGCGCATGCTCGCCGCGGCCGAGATCTTCCGCTACTCCAGCGTGAATTCCGGCTCCGACGGCTACGACACCGCCTGGACCGACGCGGACACCACGAACCTGACCAAGAACCTCATAACGCCCGCGATCAAGACCCTGCTCGACGGCAACACCTTCTTCATGAACCAGCAGCTGTACCCGATCGTCGGTGAGCTGGCCGGCTACGTCTTCACCGACAACCGGGCCGGCTACGAGCAGGCTGTCGAGTGGTTCTCGGTCAACAAGACCAACCCGAACCGCCACACCAACGGGGCTCTGAACTCCCTGTTCCGCGTGATCAGCGCGGACGACCCGCTGAACCCCTACGGCCACTCGTTCGTGCAGCACCAGGAGATGGGCCGCGACCAGGCCCACGCGTGGGACGGCATCGCCATCGCGACGGAGATCTCGCGCATGCTCACGGTGCAGAACACCCGGCTGGACCCGGTCGCCGGCACCGTGTCCACCAAGTCGGACGCCGTGTCCCCGTTCCGGTTCGGCAACGACCGGCTTCTCGCGGGAGCGGACGCCTGGTACGCGTACATGATGGGCAAGACCATCCCGTGGATCGACACCACGGGCGGTCCCGGCAAGCTCTCCGAGGCCTACCGGGGACGCCTGTTCCAACCCATCGACGAGCTCTACAACATCTACCGGTACGAGTTCGGGGTCGACGTCAAGGAAGAGGCCCCCAACGTCGCGAAGGTGAAGCAACAGGCCGACGGCCCGGAGTTCTTCTGGGGAACGGGGGCGTACAACTACTGGAACAGCAACCCCGACTACAACCCGGACTACTGGCTCTCGCTGCCCGAGAAGGTGGCCGGGCAGACCCGTCCGAAGCAGACCAACCCCCTGGTGCGGGTGGCGCAGCGCAGCATCCCCCTCGACGGCCGCTCCGAGGTCCGCGAGGACGACGGACACGACATCGTCCGGATGCGCGCGTCGAAGAAGGGCGCCACCATCGCGGTCCGCACCCTGATGTACGACAGCCGTGCAGGATACAGCCCTGTGGGGGTGCTGATCCGCACCAACGGCCCGGCGACCCTGGAGATCCGCAAGGACATGTCGCTGAAGCCGTACCACACCGTGAGCCTGCCCGACACCCATGGCACGTGGCGTTACGTCACCTACGACATGGACCTCGGCATCCTTCACGGGAGCGTCGCGGGCGACAACCTGGCGTACTACACGGTCGTCGGCGCCTCTGACGTGAACGTCGACATCGACAGCGTCAACCTCCAGGCCAAGGCCCAGCTCACCCCGCCGTCCTTCCCGCAGGGGCAGCGGACCACACTGGTCGGTGTGGCCGGGGCGCCGCTCAAGCGGTCGCTCGCCGCGACCGACTCGGGCGACGAGACCCTCACCTACGAGGCTTCCGGTCTTCCCGAGGGCGCCACGTTCGACAGCACCACCGGAGCGTTCAGCTGGACACCCACCCGTTCCCAGACAGGTGAGGCCCACGCGTCCGTCGTCGCCTCCGACGGCAAGACCGACACCGTCCTGAAGCTCGACCTGGTGGTCGCGCCGGACCGGGCGGGCGCGCTCACCGCGGCACAGGACGGGTTCGACCCCGAGGCGACGTACGTCCGGGGGCGCCTCAAGGAGTTCAAGGACGCGGTGTCCTCCGTCAAGGCCACGATCGACACGGCCGATGACAGCACCTTCCTGGCCGGGCTGGTCACCGTGCAGGACGCGGTGAAGGCGCTGCAACTGCTCAACCCGAAGCTCGCCGACGGCACCCTGAGCTATGCGCCGCTGGTGACCTCGTCCCTGTCCGAGACCAATGTCTGGAACATGACCGATGGTGACATCAACACCTTCTCCGGCGATCTGAGGGCTCCGTTCACGCTGGACTTCGGGGCCGGGTTCCGGGTGCGGGCCGACGCGTTCGGGCTCCAGGCCCGGTACAACTTCGGCAACCGCTCCCAGGGCGCCAACGTCTACGGGTCGAACGACGGCTCCACCTGGACCCTGCTGACCTCACGGGAGACCACGAACACCACCCCGGACTTCACGATGGAGACCATCCCGGTTCTCTCCAAGGTCCAGGACAAGGCGTTCCGGTTCCTCAAGGTCCAGGTCGACGACCCGGGCGTGCCCACCGACCCGAGCTACCCCGGGATCTCCTCCTTCGGCGAACTCCGGATCCACGGTTCCCGGATCGAAACGGCGTAGGCCGTCAAGTCGGCGACACTCTCCTCCAGCAATGACGACCCGGCACGGGCCGTCAACGGCGACAAGGTGACCCGTAACACCAGGCCGGGCCACGAACGCTCGGCCCCGGCCCGGCAGTAAGCCCCCTGCTCGCGGGAAACCGCGGTCAGGGGGCTTGCGGGCGTCGGCTTACTTCTTCTTGCCCTGGTTCTTGACCGCCTCGATGGCGGCCTTCGCGGCCTCCGGGTCGAGGTAGGTGCCGCCCGGGTTGACGGGACGGAAGTCGGCGTCGAGCTCGTAGGCGAGCGGGATGCCGGTGGGGATGTTCAGGCCCGCGATGTCGGCGTCGGAGATGCCGTCGAGGTGCTTGACCAGCGCGCGCAGGGAGTTTCCGTGGGCGGCGACCAGGACCGTACGGCCGGCGAGCAGGTCCGGGACGATGCCGTCGTACCAGTACGGGAGCATGCGCGCGACGACGTCCTTCAGGCATTCGGTGCGCGGCCGCAGCTCCGGCGGGATGGTGGCGTAGCGCGGGTCGTCGGCCTGTGACCACTCGGAGTCGGCCTCGATGGGCGGCGGCGGGGTGTCGTACGAGCGGCGCCAGAGCATGAACTGCTCCTCACCGAACTCGGCGAGGGTCTGGGCCTTGTCCTTGCCCTGCAGCGCGCCGTAGTGGCGCTCGTTGAGGCGCCAGGAGCGGTGGACCGGGATCCAGTGGCGGTCGGCGGACTCCAGGGCGAGCTGCGCGGTGCGGATGGCGCGCTTCTGGAGGGAGGTGTGGACCACGTCGGGGAGCAGGCCGGCGTCCTTGAGCAGCTCACCGCCGCGGACTGCCTCCTTCTCGCCCTTCTCGTTGAGGTTGACGTCCACCCAGCCGGTGAACAGGTTCTTCGCGTTCCACTCGCTCTCGCCGTGGCGGAGGAGGATCAGCTTGTACGGTGCGTCGGCCATGGCGTCGAGCCTACTTGACCCCTATGAACGCGAAGCCTGACGCACCCGGTCAATCCAGTGGCGCACGGGGAGCCGGGGTCGGTAATTTGCGGGTACCGCTCGCACCGCTTACATACGCCGCGTTTTTTTGTACAGGGGGCCGCCCGATGTCCGTTGCGCTACCTTCCGTCGCCAGGCTGACACAGGCAGCGAGGGAAAGTGTCTCGGGCCTGCCCCGCGCCTTCTGGTGGCTGTGGACCTCCACGCTGGTGAACCGGCTGGGCGGCTTCGTCGCCCCGTTCCTTGCCATGTACCTGACCGTGGACCGCGGCTATTCGGCCACGTACGCCGGGCTGGTCGGCGCGCTGCACGGGCTGGGCGGGGTGGTGTCGGCGGTGGGTGCCGGGGTCATGACGGACCGGCTGGGGCGCCGTCCCACGCTGCTCGTCGCGCAGAGCGCGACGGCGGTCAGCGTCGCCGTGCTGGGCTTCGTCCAGCACCCGGTCGCCATCGCGTCGGTCGCGTTCCTCGTCGGCATGGCGACGAACGGATCGCGGCCCGCGGTGCAGGCCATGATCGCCGACATCGTCGCCCCGGAGGACCGGGTCCGCGCCTTCTCGCTCAACTTCTGGGCCATCAACCTCGGCTTCGCCTTTTCCGCGACGGTGGCGGGGCTGATCGCCGAGCACGGCTATCTGGCGCTGTTCCTGGGCGAGGCGATCATGACGCTGCTGTGCGCCGTCGTCGTCTTCGTCAAGCTGCCGGAGTCCCGCCCGGTGCGGGAGGAGGCGACGGGCGCGGCGGCTGCCGAGCCGGAGACCGGGCTCGGGACCGTCGTGCGCGACCGGCCGTTCATGGCCGTGGTGGCGCTGTCGTTCCTGATCGCGACGCTCATCCAGCAGGCGTTCGTGGCACTGCCGGTGGCGATGGGCGAAAGTGGCCTGTCCGGTACGGACTTCGGGCTGGCGATCGCCGTGAACGGGGTGTTGATCGTGGCCGTGCAGATCCCCGTCACCCGGTTCATCGAGCGGCACCGCGAGCCGACCCGGCTGCTGATCGTCGCCGCGCTGCTGATCGGCTACGGTTTCGGGCTCACCGCCTTCGCCGGATCGGTCGCGATCTACGCCCTGACCGTGTGCGTCTGGACCATGGGCGAGATCATCAACACCCCGATCCAGATGGGGCTCGTGGCCCGGCTCTCCCCGACCCACGGGCGCGGCCGCTACCAGGGGGTCTACGTGCTCTCCTGGTCGCTCGCGGCGCTCGTCGCCCCGCTGACGGCCGGGGCGGTGATCGACCACTACGGGGCGGATGTGATGTGGGCGGCCTGCGCGGTGGTGGGGACGCTGGCCGCGGTCGGGTACGCGGTGCTGATGCGCGCCATCGGGCCGGGGGCGGAGAGGGAAGGCGCGAGGGCCGCCTCGGGGGAACGCGGTGGAGACGGCTCCCGGCCTGATCACCCCGTCGCCGCGGGCTGAGCCACGCGGCCTCACCGAGTGCGCCTGGGCACCAGGGACTCGATGTCCAGACTCGGCCGCAGCACCGTCCCCGGCGTCCAGATCGGAGCGGTGGGCAGGGGCAAGGACGGGGCCGTGGTCGGCCAGGCCGAGTACCCGCCCGCACCCGGCACCTGCCCCGGCAGCCCGGCGCCGCCCGTGGCCGGGGCGTAGGTGCCGGTCGGGTGCCATCCCGTGCCGGGGTAGGTCCGCTCCCCGCGGTTGGCCCACAGCAGCCAGGACACGGCCGTCATCCCCAGCAGCACGGTGAGCGCCAGCACCCGGATGCCGGAGATACGCCGCTGGGCGGGCGCGGCCACGCCGGGCGTGATGCTGATCCCGGCGGGTCGCGACATGCCGGGAGGTCGCTCGCCGGCCGCCTCCGCCCCGTCCGGCGCCCTCTCCCCCGGCAGCGGCGCCCGCTCGTCCACCCCCAGCGCGGCCAGGTACAGGCCGAGCCGTTGGGTCTCCCCGGGGCGGCGTACGGCGGTGCCGGCCCAGTCCCGGATCGTCTCGGGCGCGATGCCCTCGGGCGGTACGAGGGTGCCCGGGCCGGTCCAGTTCATCGTCCAGTGCGCGCTCCCCCGTGCGACCAGCTGCGCCCCGATCAGCACGTACAGGGCCTCCGCGAGCAGGTCCAACGGGCCCTGCCCGGTCCCCGCGTGCCTCCCTTCGGCTCGCTCAGCGCTCTCAGTGCTCTGATCGGGTCGCACGCGGCTGCCCAGCGCGCGGGCGAGCGGCATCCGCCGTCCGCTGTCGAGCACGCGCAGGACCCGCTGGATCGTCAGCCCCCGGGGCGGCTCCCCGGATATCCCCTCGGCCTTCTCGACCGTGCGGACCGCCTCCGCCAGCGGCTTCAGCAGCCGCGTCGCCCGGTGTTCGGCCAGCAGCCCGAGCCAGTCCCGCCACGGCATGGTCGGCGTCGTCCCGAGGCCGGGGTACAGCGTGCGGGCCAGCTCGACCGCGTACCCTCGCGGCACCTCGACGGGCTCGGCGACGCCGCCCTCGGCGGGCCGGTCGGGGAGGCGGGACAGGTGGCCCAGGCGGGTGGCGAGGTCAGGGTGCGGGTCGTCGCGGTCGGCGGGCCGCTCGGCGGCCTTCGCCCGGAGCGCGGCGAACGGCTCCCGCAGCTCGGGGGCGTCCACCATGTCCGCGAAGGCGCGGAACGGATCGTCCGGTACGCGCCCCTCGGCCCGGCGTACGGGGGTGAGGAAACCCGCGACGAACTCCAGCCAGGCCACCTCCAGCGCGGACGCCGAGCGCAGGGCATCGGCGACGGTCCGCGCCCCGGCCACCCGGGCCGCCTCGCGGTCGGCCTCGAGCTCCTGGCGGCGCCGGACCGGCCGGGTGAGCAGGCGGAAGACGCGCGTGTAGCCGCGGAGCAGCAGCAGGGGCCCGCCCGCGTACAGCCGCACCAGGTCGTTGGCCGCCGCCGCGCTCCGGATCGCCTCGCAGGCGGCCACCAGCCCCGCCGAGCCGCGGTGGGCGAGGGCGCCGAAGCGGCTGTGGCGGCGGGAGAAGTGGCCCAGCTCATGCGCGAGCACCGCGCGCAGCTCGGCCGGCGGCAGGCCCACCACCAGGGGCAGGCCCAGGTAGAGGGTGCGGCGGCCGGGCACCAGGCCGAGGAACGAGGCGTCCTCGGTGACCGAGGCGTTGACCTCGGCGGTCAGCCGGATGGCGTCCGGCGGGGCGGTGCCCACGCCCTCGGCCAGCTCCTCGACGGCCGCCCATAACGCGGAGGCCCTGCGGCGGCTCGCCCACACCGTGTTCTCCGGCGGCACGGCGGGCCGCGCGGTGCGCACCACCGCCCACACCATGCCCGCCATGATCGGCGCGAACGCGGCGCAGGCCAGGATGGTGCTGGTGGGCGGCGCCGTACTCTCCGGCGTGCCGGCGGCCCACAGCCCCAGCACCAGGAACGCCACCCACACCAGGACCAGGAGCGCGACCAGCGCGTAGAAGACGACCAGCAGCACCAGGGCCAGCACGGCCCGGGCGGCGGCGACGGCAGTGGCGATCACGGCTGTCTCCGGTCGTGCGGCAGTCGACTCCGTGTGTGCGCGTCGCCGTGCAGCCCATCAAGCAGCCACGCCGCGGCGCCGCGCAGCGCCGCGGACAGCGGGTCGGTCCGCACGCCCGGGACCAGGGAATCCCCCGGCCGGCCGAGCTCCGGCGAGACGTCGAGCAACAGGGCGAGCCGGGCGCGGGCCTTGTGCAGATTGCTGCCGACGCTCCCGGCGCTGATGCCGAGCGCGGCGCCGATCTCCGCGTAGCTCATGCCTTCCAGGGAGTGCATCACGACCACCTGGCGCTGGCGCGGCGGCAGCATGCCGAGCGCGCGCAGCACGGCCAGCGCCTCGGAGGTCTCCTCCACGGTGGCGGTGGTGGCGGCCGGTACGGTGAGCTCGACCGGCTTCCACCGGAACCACCAGCGCCGGCCGTCGCGCGACAGCTTGCGGCGCATGGTGGTCGCGACCCACCCCTCCGGCGAGGCGCACGCCCGCACGGCCGGCCAGCGGCGCATCGCCTCGATGAACGCCTCCTGGACGGCGTCCTCCGCGTTCTGCCGATTGCCGCTGAGCATCACCGCGCGGGCGGCGAGCCAGGGGTAGGTCCGGGCGTAGAAATCTTCGAAGTCCTCAAACTCCCCTAAGTCTTCGCAGCCCTCGAACTCCCCGTTACCCATGGTCGGCCCCCATCTTGTCCTCCTTTGATGCTTCCCGGTCGGTGACCGGTGCACAAGGAAGAGGCCTCAGGGGACGAAATTCTTCACCGTGAATCGCCGCCGAGCGCCGCGCTCAGGCCTCGCGGGTCAGATGGGCGAACGCCGCCAGGTTCCGCGTGGACTCGCCGCGCGCCGTACGCCACGCGTACTCCTTGCGGATCGCGCTGGCGAACCCCATCTCCAGCAGCGTGTTGAAGCTGCCGTCGGCGTTCTCCAGCACCGTGCCGAGCACCCGGTCCAGCTCCTCCGGAGTGACCGCCGCCAGCGGCAGCCGGCCCACCAGATAGATGTCGCCGAGCTGGTCGATCGCGTAACTCATCCCGTACAGGCGGGTGTTGCGCTCCAGCAGCCAGCGGTGCACGGCCTCGTGGTTCTCGTCCGGGCGGCGGACGACGAAGGCGTTGACCGACAGCGAGTGCCGGCCCAGGCGCAGCGAACAGGTCGTGGACAGCTTGCGGGTGCCGGGCAGCGTGACCACGTACGTGCCGTCGGAGGGGTTCTCCCACTCCAGTTCGGCGTCGCGCAGCGTCTGCTCGATCACGGCCTTGGCGGCTTCTGTCGTGGCGGTCTGGTTCCTTACCTCGGCGTCACCCATGAACCGATCGTAGGCGACGGTACCGTTCCTAGCGCTACTGGTCAGCATTGACCAAATCAACATATTCCGGGCCAGGCGGGAGGCGTCTGGTTCCGGGTGCACCCCGAACGGTCCTGGGCGCGGGGAACGGCACGAGCTGGTCACTTCGGCTCCGGCAGGTCTTGCCGCCCGTGTGGGGCGTGCCTGTGGTCCTGGGTGGGCTCGTGGTCCCACGCGGCCTGGGCACGGATGCGGTCTGGCCGGTAGCTCTCCGCTGTCCGATCCTCTGGTCGGGAGCGGTCACACCTGGCCGACGCCGGATCCGTTGTCCCAGGCCGCGTCTGCCGATCGCCACCGCGGCCGCGTGATGCCGGGTGACCTTGGTCTTCGATTGATCGTCGAGGGGTGCTTGCCAGTGCTGGGCGCCCCAGCGGGAGGTGTAGGCCGGGTCCACGGCGACCACGACCAGCCCCTGGTGGTAAGCCATGCCGCGCAGCCGTTCCCGGAACCTGGCGGTGGGGATACCGGCCACCGTGCGCCGGAAGGCCTTGCCACGCCGGCCGCGCCCCATCGTCTCCCGGCCCGTGTGCCGGGCGTCGGTGAAACCCAGGTTCTCGACCACAATCCCGGTGCAGCCATACATCCTGGCGATTTTTGTCAGGGCGGTGACAGCGGTCCGCAGTCTGCCGTCCCGCCGGGAGGCAGGGCCGGTCAACTCCAGCGGCACGGTGATGGGCGCGCCGACCGGGTTGCCATGCGGGTCGAGCACGTACGCCGCGAGATGGTCGGCGTTCAGGTCGACCCCGAGCATGCGCCCGCCCGCCGCCCGGATCTCCTGCGGCGAGGGCAGCATGGTCTGCGCCGCCGACCACGAGGCATCGAGGTACCAGCGGCCGCGCACGGGGTCGTGCACGATGTCGTAGCGGACGGCTTGGTGCGCGGTCACGCGGTCCAGCCACTCTGGTCTGCGGTGGTGGAAGGTGACGGTGCAGGCCAGCCGGTAGCGGCCACGCGGCGCGTTCGCCAGATGCCTCAGCGGCTCAGGAAGCACAATCGTCACACTGCCGTCCGCCGGATCCACCGTGATGGTGTAGTTCCCATGCGGGGCCCCGGACTCGCCGTCCGCGGTGAGGAACAGCCGGGCCGCCTCCCACCGCTCGCGCCACCCCTCGGCCGTGAGATGGGCCTGGTCCAGGTGGTGCCGCAGCTTCGCCAGACGACGCCCGCCCACGACCACGGACGGCCGCCCCTCGGCGATGCGCTGCTCGACCACGGCAAGACGGGCTTTCAGTGCCTGGAGGCGGCGCTGCTTCTGAAAGCGTTCGCCCCGGCCCTGGTAGCCGCGCGTCCTGCCCTTGCGCTGCCCGCACGGCACCGCGAGGCGACGGGCAATCTTCTTGATGGCGCGGCGGAGCCCGGCACGCTCGTCGTACAGGCAGCGCATACTGAGCTGGTACTGGTCCTCGCTGACACGGGTCATCGCGCCCGCCCAGCGCGACCACGACACCCCGGTCAGCTTCTTCTTCCGCCCGGCCCGCCGGTTGTCCTTCACCGGCACCAGGCCGATCGCAACACGCTCAGCCAGATCCGCCCGCCCATGACGGCCCAGATGCTGCCCGGCCAGGGTGAGGACCTTCTCGTCCGCGCCATCGAGCCGCAGCCGGTCCCGAATCCGCGCACCCGAGGGCGCGGACACGGTGAACGGCGGCGCGATCGTACGCAACACACGCTTCCCCCCACGCTGACGCGCCACCGCTCCCCCTCTCCCGGGACACCACGAACTCAGCCGCCACCACCGATCATGCGTTCCCAGCACACACAGACCCCCTGGAAACCGCCCCCATTCACCCGGACGAGGGATACACCGGCCAGCCACGGCCAACAACCGAATCAGCTGCTGCCGACCCGCGCATCGCCTCCGCGTAGACGTCCGCCGTCGCCGCGGCCGCCTTGTCCCAGCCGAAGCGCTCGGCGTGGTGGGCGGCCCCACTGCTCAAACGATTCAGCAGCCTGGGGTCCCCGGAGAGGCGGTGCAGCGCCCGGGCGTAGTCGGCCGGGTCGTGGCCGGGCACCAGGATGCCGCTGTACCCGTCCCGTACGGCCACGGGCAGACCGCCCACCTCGGCGGCGATCACCGGCGTGCCGCAGGCCTGGGCCTCGACCGCCACCAGCCCGAACGACTCGTTGTAGGAGGGCATGACCAGCACCGACGCCGCCCGGTACCAGTCCGCGAGCTCGTCCTGGGTGCACGGCGGCCGGAAGCGGACCACATCGCTGACGCCGAGCCGGGCCGCGAGCTTGTGCAGCCGCTCCGGTTTCGCCAGCCCGCTGCCGCTCGGCCCGCCGACCACCGGCACGACGATCCGCTCGCGCAGCCGGGGGTCCTCGTCCAGCAGATGGGCGACCGCGCGCAGCAGGATGTCGGGCGCCTTCAGCGGCTGGATGCGCCCCGCGAACAGCGGTATCAGCGCGTCCGGGGGCAGGCCCAGACGCGCGCGGGCGGCGGCGCGGCCGTCGGCGGGCCGGAAGCGCTCCAGGTTCACCCCGGGGTGGACGACGGCGACCAGCTCGGGGTCCGCGCCGTAGTGGCGGACCAGCTCGTCCGCCTCCTCCTCGGTGTTGGCTATGAGCCGGTCGGCGGCCCCGACGATCTGCTCCTCGCCGATGACGCGGGCCGTGGGCTCGGGGGTGTCTCCCTCCGCGAGGGCGGCGTTCTTGACCTTGGCCATGGTGTGCATGGCGTGGACGAGCGGCACCCCCCAGCGCTGGGCGGCCAGCCAGCCGACGTGGCCGGAGAGCCAGTAGTGGGAGTGGACGAGGTCGTAGTACCCGGGGCGCTGCCCCGCCCAGGCCCCCATCACGCCGTGCGTGAACGCGCACAGCTGGGCCGGGAGGTCTTCCTTGGCCAGCCCCTCGTACGGACCGGCGTCCACATGCCGTACGAGCACGCCGGGCGCGAGCTCGACGGCGGGCGGGAGGGCGCCGGTGGTGGCGCGGGTGAAGATCTCCACCTCGATGTCGAGGGCGGCCAGCCGCTTGGAGAGCTCCACGATGTAGACGTTCATGCCCCCCGCGTCACCGGTGCCGGGCTGGTGCAGTGGCGAGGTGTGCACGCTGAGCATCGCGATCCGGCGCGGGCGGCGCCCGACGCGCCTCAGGCGCTGGTGGTGCGGCCCGCCGAACGCTCCGTGTCCGTGGGAACGGCCTCTCAGGCCGCCGAGCCGGGAAATATGCTGGCTCACCGCGCGATCCTCCTTGCCGGGACGGACTCGGGTAGCGGAATCCGGACGGGCCCCGTCAACCCGACAACACCGGAACCTCTCGTTCCCATTTCCGCTTTGCCGAAGCGTGTCCGCTCTTTGCCAAAGCGTGATGTTCCGGGGGCGGACACGTCGGCGCTTAGGCTCGGCGTCATGTCTGCCCGCGTCCCTCCGCAGCCCTCCTCGCCGCCGGGCCGGCCCATCGGGTCGGCGACCCGGGGGACCACCAACCCCAACCGGCTGCGCCGCATGGACCGGTGGATCGCCGCGGCCCACGCCCCCGCGCTGCGCCGCGCCGAGGCGCCCGTCGCCGTGGACCTGGGCTACGGGGCCGCGCCGTGGACCGCCGTGGAGCTGCTGGGCAGGCTGCGTACGGTACGGCCGGACGCCCGGGTCGTGGGCGTCGAGATCGACCCGGACCGGGTCGCCGCCGCGCGGCCGTACCGCCGGGAAGGGCTGGACTTCGCGCACGGCGGGTTCGAGGTGCCGCTGCCGCACGGCGCGCGGCCCGCGCTGATCCGGGCGGCCAATGTGCTGCGCCAGTACGACGAGGACGAGGTCGCCGACGTGTGGCGGCGGCTGTGCGCGCGGCTGGCGCCGGGCGGGCTGCTGGTCGAGGGGACCTGCGACGAGATCGGGCGGCGCCATGTGTGGGTCGCCCTCACCGCGCACGGCCCGCGCACCGTGACCTTCGCCGCGCGGCTCGGCTCCCTGGAGCGCCCCTCCGACCTGGCCGAACGGCTGCCGAAGGCGCTGATCCACCGCAATGTGCCGGGCGAGCCGGTGCACGCCTTCCTGCGCGACTTCGACCGCGCCTGGGCGGCCGCCGCCCCGTACGCGGCGCTGGGCGCGCGCCAGCGCTGGATACGCAGCGCCGAGGCGCTGCGCGCCGCGGGCTGGCCGCTCGTGGACGGCCCGCGGCGCTGGCGCCAGGGCGAGGTCACCGTCAGCTGGGAGGCGCTGGCGCCGCGCCCGTGACCCCGTCCGTCCCGTCCGTCCCGTCCGGGTCTGCCTTGTCCGCCCTGGCCGCCCCATGGCCGCGACCGCCGCCCCCGCGACCGCCGCCCCCACGACCGTCCAGATACTCCTCGCTGATCTCCTTGGGCCCGAACGGCCACACCTTCTCGAACCGGGACCAGAGCAGGAACGCCACACACCCCGCCGCGACCCACGCCAGCGACCATTCGATGGGATGGCGTCCGGGCGAGTTCTTGTCCGCGTATCCGTAGATCACCAGCCAGCCGACCAGCGCGACCACGCTCGGCACCGGATACAGCCACATCCGGTACGGCCGCCGCAGCGCCGGCTGCCGGCGGCGCAGCACCGTCACGGCGAGGACCTGCGCCAGCGCCTGCACGATGACCATCACCGTGGTGAGCAGCTGGATCAGCGTGGCCAGGTCGGTGTGGCGGCCGATCAGGAAGCCGACGGCCGTGACCACGCCCATCGTGGCCAGGCCCAGCACGGGGAAGCGGTGGCGCGGGTGGAGCGTGCCGTACGGGCGGAAGAAGACGCGTTCGCGGGCGGCGTCGTAGGGGACGCGGGAGCCGCCGAGCAGCCCCGCGAAGACCGACGCGAAGGCCGTGACCAGGATGAGGACCGTGACGACATCGGCCGCCCCCTTCCCCCAGGTCTCCTCCAGGACCGCGGACGCGACGGACTGCGACGCCACCGAATCGGAGTCGAGCATCTGATGCCAGTCGATGACGCCGAGGGTGCCGATCTGGAGCAGCAGGTAGATGCCCATGATGCCGAGGATCGAGGCGAAGATCGCGCGGGGCAGGGTGCGGCCGGGGTCCTTGATCTCGGCGCCCATGTACGCGGCGGTGTTGTAGCCGAGGTAGTCGTAGATGCCGATGGTCAGCCCGGCCGCGAAGCCGGTCCAGAAATGGCCGGACCCGAGGTCGAAGGCGTGCGCGGGGTACGTGAACGCCTTGTCCGGGTCGAAGTCGCTGAGCGCCGCGGCGATCACCAGCACCACGGAGGCGATCATCACGCCCCACATCACGGCGCTGAGCTTGGCGATGTGTTCCACACCCCGCCACAGCAACACCACGACCAGGGCGATGACGCCGAGCCCGACGAGATCGCCCTGCGTCTGCGTCATGCCGTGCCACAGATAGCCGAGGTACTGCACGAGACCGACCACGCCCGTGGACATGATCAGCGGGATGAACAGCATCGCCGTCCAGACGAACAGAAAGGGCATCAGCTTGCCGCTGCGGTACTGGAAGGCCTGGCGCAGATAGACGTAACTGCCCCCGGCCCCGGGCAGCGAGGCGCCGAGCTCGGCCCAGATCAGCCCGTCCGCCAGCGCCAGCACCGCGCCCGCGAGGAAGCCGATGACGGCCTGGGGCCCGCCGAAGGCGGCGACCATGAGGGGGATGGTCACGAACGGCCCGATGCCGCACATCTGGCTCATGTTGATGGCGGTGGCCTGGAACAGCCCGATCCGGCGGACGAATCCACCCTCGCCGTTCCCCTCGCCGTTCCCCCCGCCCCCGCCGCCGTTTCCGCCGCCCGCGCCGTCCCCACCGTCCGCGCCGCTCGCCCCGCCCGGCGGGGGCTTGCTGAGCGCCGGTCCTCCTGCCATCTGGACCTCCCTGGCTCGCCGTGCGAGTGTGATTAAGTTAAGGAGCCTTACTTGATGAGTCAAGACGCGGAACCCTGGAACCGGCAGCGGCTGCGCAGCAACAACGAACGCCTCCTGCTGGCCCGGCTGCGCGCCGAGGGCCCCGCCTCCCGCGCCCAGCTCGCCCGCGGGACAGGCCTGTCCAAGCCCACGGTCTCCAGCGCCCTGGCCGCCCTCGAAGAGGCCGGTCTCGTACGCGAGGCGGGCCGGCAGGCGCCGCCGGAGCGGGGCAGGGTCGCCGTGCTGTACGAGCCGGACCCGACCGCCGGTTACGTCCTCGGCCTGGACATCGGGCGCGCCTGGCTGCGCGTGGCCGCCGCCGACCTGGACGGCACCGTCGTCGCGCGCGCGGAGGTCCGCAACCGCGGCCGCAGCGCCGCCGCCATGGCGGACCTCACCGTCGCCGCCGCCCGCCGGGTCATCGCCGACGCCGGGGTGGACCCGGCCCTGGTCGCGCACACCGTCGTCGGCGTGCCCGGTGTCTACGACCCCGAGCGGCGCCGGGTGCGCTACGCCGACAACCTGCCCGGATGGGGGCGCGCGGGCCTGCTGGACCGGATGCGCGAGGAGCTGGGGACGCCGCTGTCGGTGCACAACGACGCGAACCTGGCGGCGCTCGGCGAGTACACCTTCGGCGCGGGGCGGGGCAGCAGGCTCTTCGTGTACGTCCTGGTGGGCACCGGGCTCGGCATGGGCGTGGTCGCCGACGGCCGGCTGTTCACCGGCGCGCACGGGGCGGCCGGGGAGATCGGCTTCCTGCCGCTGCTGCCCCAGGTGGGCGGCGCCGAGCGGCAGGGGCTTGAGGGTGCCGTCGCGGCCGAGGCGGTCGTACGCGCCGCCCGGGAGCTCGGCATGTCCGGGACCAGGTCCGAGCCGCTGACCGCCAAGGCCGTCTTCGACGCGGCGCGGGACGGGGTCGCGCCCGCGCTGGAGGCCGTACGGCAGGAGGCCGAGCGGCTGGCCCATGTGGTCGCGGCCGTCGCGGCCGTGCTCGACCCGGACCTGGTGGTGCTCGGCGGCGGCGTCGGCCACAGCGCGGACCTGCTGCTGCGGACGGTGGAGCTGACCCTGCAGCGGATCGGGCCGCTGCGGCCGAAGGTGGCGGCGAGCGCGCTCGGAGAGGACGCGGTGCTGCTGGGCGCGGTGGCGACGGGTCTTGAGGCTGCCCGGGAGCGGGTGTTCACCCGTACCCGGGAGGGCGGCGCGTAACGCTTCTCGCTACGCCACTACCCCACCGGCACCGTGCCGCGCGCCAGGGCCCGCAGCGCCTCGGCCGTCGGGGAGCCCTTCTCCACCGCGTAGGTGCACAGCACCTGGCCGGGGTCCGAGGGCAGGACGAAGGCCTCGAACCTCAGCTCAAGATCCCCCACCACCGGGTGCCGGATCAGCTTCGCACCGCTGGTCCGCTCCCGCACTTCCTGTTCCTCCCACCGCTGCCGGAACTCCTCGCTCCGTCCCAGCAGCTCGTGGAGGACCTGGCCCACCCGGAGGCTGTCGGGGTGGCGCCCGGCCTCCGCGCGCAGGCTCGCCACCGTCTCGTCGGCGACCGTGTCCCACTCCGGGTGCAGGGCCTTGGCGTCCGGGTGGAGAAAAACCAGCAGGGAGCAGTTGCGCTCGCGCTCCGGGATCGCCGCGTAGTCGAAGGCGATCCTGCCGCCCAGCAGGTTCCAGGCCAGGATGTCCCCGCCCGGCCCGAAGACGAAGGCGGGCACGGTCTCGTCCATGGCGTCCAGCAGCAGCCGGACCTCGGGCCGTACGCGCGGCCGGGGGCCGGGGTCCAGGGGCTGTCCGTGCCCGTGCCCGTGCCCGTGCCGGGGCAGCGTGATGTTGCGCAAATACATGTGCTCGGACGGCGTCAGCCGCAGCGCCCGCGCGAGGGCGTCCACCACCGAGTCCGAGACGGCGGGGGCGCGGCCCTGTTCGATACGGGTGTAGTAGTCGACGCTGATCCCCGCCAGCTGCGCGACCTCCTCGCGGCGCAGCCCCCGCACCCGGCGCCGTACGAGCCCTTCGGGCAGCCCCAGCTCGGCGGGGTCGAGCGCCGCGCGCCGCGCCCTCAGGAACGCCTTG
This sequence comes from Streptomyces sp. NPDC007917, assembly GCF_042959105.1. NCBI lineage: Bacteria > Bacillati > Actinomycetota > Actinomycetes > Kitasatosporales > Streptomycetaceae > Streptomyces > Streptomyces sp. NPDC007917. Next base: position 84,196 of record NZ_JBIBKK010000008.1, on the reverse strand, counting down.
ATCTCCGGCTCCGCATCGCCCATCGCTCCATTATCCGCGGCGCGGCCCGGAGCCCGCCGCGGATGGTGCCGGAAGGCGGCCGTCCAGGTGGTTCTGCCAGACCCAGGTTGAACCGGGCCTGGTGTCCCGGTCGCGCACGTCCGAGGCTGTGGTCACAGACCGCACCCACAGACACATCCCCATAAGGCGGAACCCATGAAGCGCAGGATCCTCGGCGGCACCGGCATCTCGGTCAGCGAATACGCCCTGGGCGCGATGATGTTCGGGAGCCTGGCCAACCGGGACCACGACGACTCGGTACGGATCATCCACCGCGCCCTGGACGCGGGCATCAATTTCGTCGACACCGCCGACATCTACTCCAGCGGCGAATCGGAGGAGATCGTCGGCAAGGCGCTCAAGGGGCGCCGTGACGACGTCGTCCTGGCGACCAAGGCCCATGGCTCGATGGGACCGGACGCCAACCACAGCGGCAACTCCCGGCGCTGGATCACCCGCGAGATCGAGAACAGCCTGCGCCGCCTCGACACGGACTACATCGACCTGTACCAGATCCACCGGCCCGACCCGACGACCGACATCGACGAGACCCTTTCGGTCCTGTCGGACCTCGTCCGGGCGGGGAAGGTGCGGGCCGTGGGCTCCTCCACCTTCCCGGCGGAGCAGATCGTGGAGGCCCAGTGGACCTCCGAGCGGCGCGGCCACGTCCGCTTCCGCAGCGAACAGCCGCCGTACTCGATCCTGGCGCGCTCGGTGGAGGCTGCGGTGCTGCCCACCGCACAGAAGTACGGGATGGGCGTGCTGACCTGGGGCCCGCTCTCCGCGGGCTGGCTGTCCGGCCGCTACACCAAGGCCTCCGATGTAGACCTTGCGGGCGGTCGGGCGGCCATCGAGAAGCACAAGTTCGACCCCTCGCTGCCGCAGAACGCACGCAAGCTCGAGGCCGTCGGCAAACTGGCCGAGCTGGCCTCGGAGGCGGGGCTCTCGCTGCCGCACCTGGCGATCGCGTTCGTACGGTCCCACCCGGCCGTCACCTCGGTGATCATCGGCCCGCGCACGATGGAGCAACTGGAGGACCTGCTCGCGGGGGTGGACGTGGAGCTGAGCGAGGACGTCCTTGACCGCATCGACGAGATCGTGCCGCCGGGTACGGACCTCAACCGGGACGACAGCTACTACACGCCGCCCGCGCTGGCCGACAAGGCACAGCGGCGCAGGCGGCCCGGGGCCTAGGCACCCTGGCTCAGCGTGTCCAGGAACGCGTCGACGAGCGCCCGGTCGTGGTCATGCGTCAGCCACGCCCGGGCCTCGCCCGGGGGCAGCCAGACGAGCCGGTCGACCTCGTCGTTGGGCACGAAGGCCCCGTCGGCGCCGTGGGTGCCGTCGGCCCCGGCCGCCTCCGCCGCCCAGTAACGGACCTCCTTGGGGCGGCCGTTGACCGGATAGCGCACGGTGGGCAGCGCGGCGCCCGGCACACAGACCACCCCGGTCTCCTCCAGCACCTCGCGCACCGCGCCCCGCAGTGGCTCCTCGCCCCGCTTGAGCTTGCCTTTCGGATGCGACCAGTCGTCGTACCGCGGTCTGTGCACGAGCGCGATCTCCGGCCCGCCGCCGCGCGGGGAGCGCCGCCACAGGACGCACCCCGCCGCGCGGATCACCGCGTTCTCAGCCATGCGCCGAAGCCGCGATCCGCTGCCAGATCCGCCCGAAGGCGAAGCGGGCGGCCTCGACCTCGTGTCGTTGGTCGGCGTGCAGCACGCCGAGGGCATAGGCGGTGGCCGGGGCGATCCGCGGGGTCCGGGCCGCGGCGGCCGCGGCGGCCGCCGCCTCGGCCGCGTCCCGGTGCCGTTCGAGGGCCTGTCCGGCGGCCAGCAGCCGTACGGACAGGGAGGGATCGGCCTCCACCGGCCCGGCGCCGTCCGGCCGCTGCCCCGCGTCAAGCACCTCCAGGGCGTAACGCCGCAGCCGCACCAGCCGCCGCACCTGGTCCCAGGGCGCGTCCTGCCGCTCGCTGGCGGGCGGGGCGTCGGCCGCCGGGGTCGCGGCGAGGCCGTGGACCAGCGCCTCCGCGTTGTACGGATGCCCGGCCCGGCCCAGCGGCAGGGCCTCGACCGACTCGACCAGCCGCCGATGGGCCAGCTCCGCGAGCGGGGGCAGGGCGAGCTCTGCGGGGCGGGCCGCGGCGGCCTCGTCGAGGTGGACCTCGGAGGCGAGGAGCGCGACCGCGTCGGCGACCGCGTGGAAGCGGGAGGAGCCGAGCACCTGCAGGGCCGCGGTGTGCGCACGGGTCCGCGCGAGGGTGAGCTGGCGCTCCAGGAGGGCCCCGGCCCGCGCGGCCCCGACCGTGAGCACCCCGCCCCGGGCCTCGTCCGCGCCGCCGCCCGACCGCGGTCCGGCGCCGCCGCCCGGCTGCTGCCTCGCCCTGTCGCCCCGCTGCCCGGCCGCCCCGGCCTCGCGCCCCGGGGCCGCGACGGCTGTCGCGTCCGCGTTCGCGTCGGCGGTGTCCTTCACGGCGTCATGGGCACCGTCACGGGTGTCATACGCGGCGTCGGCCGTCAGGGAGACGCCGCGGCGGGCGGCCCGGGGCGGGCGCTGCGCCGCCGCGTCCCCCGCCGCCCCGTCGCCCCGCGCATCCGCCGCCGCATCCACCCGAGCATCCACCCGGACATCCACCTGGGCGTCCCCGCCCGCGCCGGCCGCACCTGCCGCCGCGTCCGCCGCCCCGTCCACCGGGGCGCCCGCGCCCGAGAGCCGGTGGAGGGCGCCGCGCAGCCGGGTCAGGCGTGCCGCGTAGGCGTGCTCCAGCGCGAGCGTGCCGGACAGCCACACCAGCTCGGTGCGGAGCTGATCCGCCCACGCGGTGTCGGTGAGCGGTCGGTAGACGTACAGCGTGCCGCTGATCCGCCGCGCGCAGCGGCGCAGCAGCCGGGCGGCCTCGGCCGCCTCATCGGCGTCGGCCCCGCTCTCGCGCTGCTGCCGCAGGCTCCGCAGGAAGTCCCCGGCCTGGGTGTTCAGGTACCACGCCAGCACATCGCCTGCCGTGCCCGTCGCGAGCGCCGGTCCGGCCGCCGCCGTGTGGACCCCCATCACACCGTCCGTCATCGTGTCGTACCCCCCAGGGCCGAGGGCAGCGGCGGGTGGAGCGCCGTGCGACCGGCCGGCCCCCGTAACCCCGACCGGCGACGACAGATCATGTCGCTGTACCACGCCGTCGCCTCCGGGCGTCTATGAGCATTTCCTGTATGTTCCGCAACGGCTGTCCGTCCACGTCCGTCGCGTGCCGCGTCCACTCGCCGTCCGGGCCCAGGTGCCAGGAGGAGGTGGAGTCGGACATGCCGGACTCCAGCAGACGGCTGAGGGAGGCGCGGTGGCCGGGGTCGGCGACCCGCACCAGCGCCTCGATCCGGCGGTCGAGATTGCGGTGCATCATGTCGGCGCTGCCGAGCCACACCTCGGGCTCCCCGCCGTTCCCGAACGCGAAGACACGCGAATGCTCCAGGAACCGGCCGAGGATCGAGCGGACCCGTATGTTCTCCGAGAGCCCGGGCACCCCCGGCCGCAGCGCGCAGATGCCCCGCACCCAGACGTCCACCGGCACACCCGCCCGCGAGGCCCGGTACAGCGCGTCGACGATGGCCTCGTCGACCATCGAGTTGACCTTGATCCGCACGTATGCGGGCCGCCCCGCCTTGTGGTGGGTGACCTCGCGGTTGATCCGGCTGATCAGCCCGTCGCGCAGCGACCTGGGGGCGACCAGCAGCCGCTGGTAGTTCTCCCGCCGGGAGTAGCCGCTCAACCGGTTGAACAGGTCGGACAGGTCGGTGCCGACCTTCGGGTCGGCGGTCAGCAGCCCCAGGTCCTCGTACAGCCGGGCCGTCTTGGGGTGGTAGTTGCCGGTGCCGACGTGGCAGTAGCGGCGCAGCGTGTCGCCTTCCTGACGGACCACAAGCGACAGCTTGCAGTGGGTCTTCAGGCCGACCAGGCCGTAGACCACATGGCAGCCGGCCTCCTCCAGCTTGCGCGCCCACTTGATGTTCGCCTGCTCGTCGAAGCGGGCCTTGATCTCGACGAGGACCAGCACCTGCTTACCGGCCTCGGCGGCGTCGATGAGCGCGTCGACGATCGGCGACTTGCCGGAGGTCCGGTAGAGCGTCTGCTTGATCGCGAGCACGTCGGGGTCGGCGGCCGCCTGCTCCAGGAAGGCCTGGACGGAGGTCGAGAAGGAGTCGTACGGGTGGTGCAGCAGCACGTCCCGCTCGCGCATCGCGGCGAAGATGTCCGGCGCGGAGGCGGACTCGACCTCGGCGAGGTCCCGGTGCGTCCCGGCCACGAACTTCGGGTACTTCAGCTCCGGCCGGTCCAGCGCCGCTATGCCGAACAGCCCGGTCAGATCCAGCGGCCCCGGCAGCGGATAGACCTCGGCCTCGGAGACCTTCAGCTCGCGCACCAGCAGGTCCAGGACGTACGGGTCGATGGACTCCTCGACCTCCAGGCGCACCGGCGGCCCGAAGCGGCGCCGCAGCAGCTCCTTCTCCAGGGCCTGGAGCAGGTTCTCCGCGTCGTCCTCCTCGACCTCCAGGTCCTCGTTGCGGGTCACCCGGAACATGTGGTGCGCCAGCACCTCCATGCCGGGGAACAGCTCCTCCAGGTGCGCCGCGATCACGTCCTCCAGCGGCACGTACCGCTGCGGCGACGCCTCCAGGAATCGCGAGAGCAGCGGCGGGACCTTCACACGCGCGAAGTGATCATGCCCGCTGACCGGGTTGCGCACCACGACCGCGAGGTTGAGGGAGAGCCCGGAGATATAGGGGAAGGGGTGCGCCGGGTCCACCGCCAGGGGGGTGAGGACCGGGAAGATCTGCTGACGGAAGAGCGTGAAGAGGCGGGACTGCTCGTCCTCCGTGAGGTCGGGCCAGCGGATCAGATGGATGCCCTCGTCGGCCAGCGCGGGCGAGACGTCCTGCTGGAAGCAGGCCGCGTGCCGGGCCATGAGCTCCCGCGACCGGGTCCAGATCAAGTCCAGCACCTCACGGGGCTGCAGCCCGGAGGCGGAGCGGGTGGCGACCCCGGTCGCGATGCGCCGCTTGAGGCCGGCGACCCGCACCATGAAGAACTCGTCCAGGTTGCTCGCGAAGATCGCGAGGAAGTTCGCCCGCTCCAGCAGCGGCGTGTTCGGGTCCTCGGCGAGCTCGAGCACCCGCTCGTTGAACGCCAGCCAGCTGCGCTCACGGTCGAGGAACCGCCCCTGGGGCAGCGCCTCCCCCTCCACGTCCACGGTGTCGACCTCGTACGAGTCCAGGTCGCCGTCGAGGTCGGGGTCGAGGTTGCGGACGGGCGGCGCGGCGACGGCATGCGGCCGGTGGGCCGCGATGGAGCCGACCGAGGGCTGAGGCTGGTGCTGCGGGTGGGGCTGCGCGGTAATGGGGGCCTGTCCGCTGGAGTGGTTCATGTCCTCATTGTTCCGCGCCGAAGACGCGAACGGCTTACCGGAAGCCGGTGCTGAAGCGGCACGGAGCCTCCGGTTCGAGGTGGGCGGCACGGCGGGCTGCATTCAGCGATGCTCGCAACCGAGTTTGAATCGCCGGTAACGGAGACATGGCGCGTAGGAAATCGCGATCCATCCCGCAGACGACCTGCCGCCCCGGCCCCGCCGCCGTTCCGCGGCCCCGCGCCGGGCCGCACCGCCCGGCGCCGGGCGCCGCCCAGCCCCTCCCCGGCTCAGGTCTCCGTGCGGTACATCAGATCGGTCTCGTACGTCGTGAAGCCCTGCCGGCCGTAGACGGCGACGGCGGGGAAGTTGTCGGCGTCGACGTACAGCATCGCGGTCGGCAGCCCCCGCGCCGCCAGGTGCCGCAGCCCGATCGCGGTCAGCGACCGGCCGAGCCCGCCGCCCTGCGCCTCGGGCCGCACCCCCACCACGTACACCTCGCCCAGCCGCTCCTGTGCGTGCACCTTGGTCCAGTGGAACCCGACGATCTCCCCGCCCCGCTCGGCCAGGAAGAAGCCCTCGGGGTCGAACCACGGCTCGCCCATCCGGTCCTCGAGATCGCGCAGGGTCAGCGAGCCCTGCTCCGGGTGGTGCGCGAAGGCCGCCGCGTTCGCCGCCAGCCAGGCGGCCTCGTCCTCGCCCGGCCGGAAGGTCCGTACGGTCACGCCCTCCGGCAGCACCGGCTCGGGGATGTCCAGCGCCGCCGGCGGCCCCAGCGGCCGGCGCATCTGCCGCAGCTCGCGGAACAGCGTCAGCCCCAGCACCTGCGCGAGATGGCGCGCCGAGGAGTGCCCGCCGTGCGCCCACACCCGCAGCCGCTTGCCGGACTCGCGCAGCAGCGTCACGCCCAGCGCCCGGCCGTGCCCCTGCCCCCGGTGCGCCGGGTGCACGACCAGCTCCGCGGCCGGGGCCTCCACCGGGTCGGTGTCCTCCAACTGCGCGTACCCCACGAGCTTCCCGCTCGGCTCCTCGCTCAGCAGCAGATGGCGCACCCCCTCCCGCCGCCCGCGCAACTGCAGCCGCCCCTGCTCGGACACGGCCTGCTGACCGTCGGTGCGCGCGGCCTCCGCGACGAGCCGCAGCACGTCCTGCGCCATGGCGGGCGTCACCTCGTCGAGGACATCGATCCGGCGGGCGCCGGCCGCCTCGTTCAGCACGTCATTCATGTTCCCGAGCCTACGGCCAGGCCCTGGCCGGGCAGGCGGCCGCACATTCCCTTGTCCCCCCGTCACTCACCCGACGCATCCCCGGCTCTCGCGCCGAACCGCTTCCACACCTCACGCCCGGGCCATACCGCCGAACGGGTGACCTCTGAGTGCCCCCTCTCCGCCGGCCGCCCCCTGCCCCCCGGTCGCCCACACGCAATCAGCTCGTAACCTCGACCCCCCTGCCCCGCTACGCGCGTTGACCGTAAGCTGCCGCGCATATCACCACCGGTGCACAGAGGGGACCACATGCCAGCGACACCCAGGCGGCGCCGCGCGGCCCGCCGGTTGACCGCCGCGGCGGCCGTGCTGGCCGCGGCGGCCGGAGTCCTGTCCGCCGCGGGCCCGGCGGGCGCGAGCGCCGACTCCGCCGCCGAGTCCGCCGCCGCCGAACCGCGCCCAGCCCGCACTGTCGATGTGCAGCTGCTGTCGTTCAACGACCTCCACGGAAACCTGGAGCCCCCGCAGGGCTCCTCCGGCACCGTCACCGAGACCCAGCCGGACGGCACCACCAAGGCCGTCCCGGCGGGCGGCGTCGAATACCTCGCGAGCGCCCTGCGCACCGCGCGCAAGGGCCACCCGTACTCCGTCACCGCCGCCGGCGGCGACATGATCGGCGCGAGCCCGCTGCTGTCCGGCCTCTTCCACGACGAGCCGACCGTCGAGGCGCTCAACAAGCTCGACCTGGACGTCACGGCCGTCGGCAACCACGAGTTCGACGAGGGCCGCGCCGAGCTGCAGCGCATCCAGAACGGCGGCTGCCACCCCAAGGACGGCTGTTACGAGGACGGCAAGACCTTCCCCGGCGCCGACTTCCCCTACCTCGCCGCGAACGTCACCGACGAGAAGACCGGCAAGCCGATCCTCAAGCCGTACACCGTCTGGCAGCGCAACGGCGTCAAGATCGGCTTCATCGGCGTCACACTCGAAGGCACCCCCGACATCGTCACCGCCGAGGGCGTCAAGGGCCTGAAGTTCCACGACGAGGTCGAGACGATCAACAAGTACGCCAAGGAGCTCAACCGCAAGGGCGTCAAGTCGATCGTCGCGCTCATCCACGAGGGCGGGCTGCCCGCCTCCACTTCGTACAACTACGACTGCGACAGCTCCGGCCCGGGCGCCGGCATCTCCGGCCCGATCGTCGACATCGCCAAGAAGATCACCCCGCAGGTCGACGCCCTGGTCACCGGCCACACCCACCAGGCCTACGCGTGCACGATCCCGGACCCCTCCGGCACCCCGCGCACCGTCACCTCCGCCGCCTCCTTCGGTCGCCTCTACACCGACACCACCCTCACCTACGACCGCCGCACCGGCGACGTCGTCCGTACGAAGGTGAAGTCGGCCAATCACGTCGTCGACCGGCAGCAGCCCAAGGCCGCCGACATGACCTCCCTCATCGGCCGCTGGAACAAGCTGGCCGCGCCCGTCGCCAACAAGCCCGTCGGCTACGTCTCCGCCGAGATCCCGGGCCGCGGCTCCACGTCGTACGAGTCACCGCTCGGCGACGTCATCGCCGACGCCCAGCTCGAAGCGCTCTCCCCCGCCGACAAGGGCGGCGCCCAGCTCGCCCTCATGAACCCCGGCGGCATCCGCTCCGACCTCGCCTACGCGGCGTCCGGCAGCGAGGGGGACGGCGTCGTGACCTACGGCGAGGCGTTCACCGTGCAGCCCTTCACCAACATGCTGAACGTCATCGACCTCACCGGCGCCCAGCTCATCACCGCCCTTCAGCAGCAGGTCAGCGGCTCGAACCAGGCGTCCCCGAAGATCCTCCAGGTCTCCAAGGGCCTCACCTACACCCTCGACCTCACCAAGACCGGCGCCGACCGCGTCGTCGCCGACTCGGTGAAGCTGAACGGCGAGCCCATCGACCCGGCCAAGACCTACCGCGTCGCGATGAACGAATTCCTCGCGGGCGGCGGCGACGGCTTCCCCGTCTTCAAGGACGGCAAGAACAAGCTGGTCGGCGAGTCCGACCTGGACGCCTTCACGGCCTACCTGGGCGCGCACTCCTCGGCCGCCTCGCCCCTGGCTCCGCCGGCGGCGGACCGTATCAAGATCGTGAAGTGACCCGTCAGCACTGAGCGTTACGCGTCGCGGCCCGGCCCCAGCGGATTTCCGGGGGAGCCGGGCCGCGGTGCGTTATGCGGCGTTGCCGCGCTGCTTCAGGCGCCGTTCACCTTCTGGTTTCTCTGCCAACCCAACCATTCCACCCTCCCGTTGGTCTCAGCCAGCGACGACGAACCACCGGGAGAAGGTACGGGTATGCGCAAAGGCTTGCTGTCCATGGGTGCCGCGATGGCCGTGGTCACGGGGGTGGCACTGGCGGGGACCTCACACGTCGCCGCGAGTACCGGCGCCCCAGGCGGCGACAGCGGCGCCATGAGCCTGGCGGCGGCCACGGCGGGTTCGGGCAAGGCCGCCGACGTGGACGGCGACGGCTACGACGACCTCGCCGCCGGGGCGCCCGACGCCGCGACCAAGGGGTACGCCAAGGCCGGTTACGTCGCCCTGACGTACGGCACCAAGAACGGCATCCAGGTCAGCCGGCACAAGGGGCTCACCCAGTCGTCCACCGGCATCCCGGGCACGCCGGAGGCCGGTGACCGGTTCGGCTCCGCGCTCGCCCTGGGCGACATGGACGGCGACGGCTACGCGGACCTGGTCGTCGGCGCGAGCGGCGAGGCCATCGGCGACGTCAAGGGCGCCGGTTCGGTGACCGTCGTCTTCGGCTCCGCGACCGGCCTGTCCAGCAAGGCCATCGCGTTCCACGCGCCGACCGTCACGGCGCGGCAGGGCTTCGGCGGCCGGCTGGCCCTGGGCGACTACAACCACGACGGGCTGAAGGACCTCGCCGTCGTCGACGGCACCAAGGTCGACGTCGTCCTCGGGGCGAAGAACCTGCGCTCGACGCCCACCCCGAAGATCACCCGCATCGCCCCGCCGGGCGGCGGCGCCGGAACGCGCGGCATATCGAGCGGCGACATCAACGGCGACGGCTACGACGACCTCGTCACCGTGGCCTACTTCGACGACCCCGCCGACGAAGGCACCCTCGGCGTGCTGCCGGGCTCCAGCACAGGCCTGAAGAGCACGCCGCTCGGACGAAACATTGGGTTGCCCTTCGCCGACTACAGGGCCGTGGTCGGTGACATCAACGGCGACGGCAAGGACGACGTCGTCATCGACACCGGCTTCTCCGACGGCCCCGACGACTATCTGCTGCGCACCTTCCCCGGCAGCGCGAGCGGCCTCGACGCGGCGGGCGCCGTGGTCTGGAACGGCGGCCCCCACCAGGGCACCGCGGCCCGCCTCGCGGACGTCAACGGCGACGGCCACGCCGACCTGCTCATCGGCGACCCGAACGCGGACGACAGCGACGGCTTCTCCAACGCCGGGGCGCTCACGGTCGTGCCCGGCGCGTCGGACTGGCTGGCCGCCTCGAAGGCGCGGACGCTGTCGCTCGACACCAAGGGCGTCGTCGGCGTCGCCGAGACGGGCGACCTGTTCGGCTCGGCGATGGCCCCCGGCGACTACAACGGCGACGGGACGGCCGACCTCGCGGTGGGTGTGCGGGGCAAGTGGCGCGGCACCGGTGCCGTCAGCATGCTGTACGGCGGTGGCGACGGCCTGACCGGCACCGGCTCGATCCTCTTCGGCCCGGACTCCTTCGGCTACGAGGCGGTCAAGGCGGCGTTCGGCGCGGCGCTTTCCGGGTGACTCCCGCAGGGTGACGTCACGGGCGCCGGGTGGCCGCGAGGTGGTCCAGGCGGCCGGCCTTGGTGCTGCGTATGAAGGCGCGGAGGGCGGCGGGTGTCGTGGTCAGGATGGCCTCGGGCTCGTCGCTCTCGCGTATTGCGATGTTGCCGTTGGCGGCGGCGACGTTCACGCAGTTGCCAGCGTCCGCGCTGTAGGAGGACTTACGCCACTGGTACGTAGACACGTTTCTCACCTTTCACATGCTGCGCATGATGTTGTGGATGAAGTCCCGCGACTCGGCCGACGCAAGCGCCGTCGCCTCCATCCGTTCCAAGACAGCCCGGTACTTGGTCAACTCGGCCTCAGCGTCCATGAACTGGGTTCCCTGAGCGGAGTCGAGCTGCACTGTGTCAAGCTGCGGCACAGCGCCGAGGACATAGTCGAATGACTGTCCCGTTCCGGGGAAGGTGCCGCCACCGAACGGAATCACCCGGATGGTGACGTTGTCCATCTCGCTCATCGCGATGAGGTGTTCGAGCTGCGCTCGGACTGTACTCACTCCGCCGAACTCCATCCGCAGAGCGGCCTCGTGGATAACAGCGGTGTACGGCACCGGATCGTCGCCGTAGAGGATGGCCTGCCGCTTCATCCGGTGGGACAGCCGGTGCTCCACCTCGTAAGCCCGCAGCGGCGGAGCCGCCTCCCGGATCACCGCGCGGGCGTGGTCCACGGTCTGCAGCAAGCCTGGGATGTGGATGACCAGCGCTACGCGCAGCCCCCGGGCCTGATGCTCCAGCTCGGCCATGTCCGCGAAGCTCGCCGGGAGATACTCCCGGTACTCGTCCCACCAGCCCCGGGTGCGTCCACCGGTCATGTCTGCCAAAGCATCCACCAGTTCATCATCAGCACAGGCGTAGCTCCGGGCCATCGCCCGTACCCGGTCTCCGCTCACCGCGTACCGGCCAGCCTCGATCATGCTCACCCGAGCCTGCGGCACACCGATGAGGGCCGCTGCCGCAGTTGAGGACAGGCCAGCACGCTCACGAAGCTTGCGCAGCTCGGCGCCAAGTCGTCGCGGTTTGAGCGTCGGGTTATTAGTCGTCGCCATTGGTCCCCCTCGTAACCCACACGGGTTTAATCAAGAGCTGTCTCGCCGAACTCCGGCTAGATCTACCACCAACTGCTCTACCGTGTGAGCCAAGCCGCTCAACTCCACCCGACCGAGGGAGAGACACGGATGGCAACCGTCTCGCCGCAGCACCCCGACTCCGACGGAGCCGACGACTCCGAACAGCCCTGGACGTACACCCTCCGCCTCCCCAACGACCCGAGGGCCGCCCGGATCGCGCGGGTCACCCTCCGGGCGGTCCTGTCCGGCCACGGCATGGCGGAGCTGACCGAGACGGCCGAGCTGCTGACGTCCGAAATGGTCACCAACGCCCTCTGTCACTCCGACGGCCCCGCCCAACTCCGCCTGCGTCACCTCTGCGAGAACCGCCTCCGGGTCAGCATCTGGGACACCAACCCGCTCATCCCCGCGCCCTTCGACACCCCGCCCGGGCACCTCGACCGCTTCGCCGCCCTCACCGAAGCCGCAGCCAAGGCCGACGACACCCACGGCCGTGGCCTGCTCATCGTCCGGCTCTGCGCGGACAACTGGGGCGGCTATCCACTCGCCGACGACCTCTTCGGCATCAGCGGAAAGCTGCTGTGGTTCGAACTGGCCCCACGCCGCGACGCGTTCGACATCGCGGCATGAGACGGCCGCACCTGTAGTGTCCCGTCATGCCGACCCGACGCCTGGCCCTCGTGGCTCCGCTCGACGAAGATGCCGAGGTCGAATGGGACGCGGACGGGGGATGGTGTCACGTCGCGGCCAACCACCCGTTCGCCATGTTCGCCGTCGGCCAAGGGTGGCGGTCGATTCCGCTGCCGGAGTCGTACGAGGATGGCGACCGTGCCGTGCGTGAGTGGCAAACCCTCGATCACACGGTCGTGCGGCTGACCCTGGACACGATCATCGCAGTGAGCCATGTTGAACTTCAGGGCGACTCGATTGAGACGACGGAGGCGCTGATCCGCGCGGCTTGGGAGTGTGGGACCTATGCCGACGTCCTGTCTGCACTCACACACCTGAACACGCTTGGCGCCACTCAGGCAGAACGGGACCTTCGGCGGCTCGCCGTGACCGGTACAGGGGAGCCGGACACACGAGCTGTCGAGATGATCGAGGGTGCCGTTCGAGACCCACGTCCAGAGGTCCGCTCAGCGGCAATGACGGTCGTTCAGTACCTAAAGTGGCAGGAACTTCGGCCCAGCGTGGAAGAGGTCTTGCGCCTCGACCCCGACGATGTTGCCGCATCGAGCGTCCTCTTCCTGCTGGACCTGATGAGGCAGACGGAGGTTGGCTGACCGTCAGGCCGCCCGTCACGTCGGTGGCGCCACGCTTTGACCCAGGCGAGGCTGGACCACCGCCCCGCCCGCGCCAACGCCACCACCTCACGCGCCGCCGCAGCCGACAACGATGCTGCGCTGGCCAGTCACTATCCCCGCCAGCCACTACCCCCGCCAGTCACCGATGCCATCCCACGCGACTTCCAGCTCGCGCGCGCGAACTCCACCGAGCTCGGCGGCGACCACCCTGTGCACATCGCGCATCTTCTGCATGCCGTTCATCCGGTCCAGCTCGGCACCGATCTCCCGGGTCCGCTGGTCTTTCCCCTTCATGCTCAGGAAGCCCCGGGTCCTGGCGATCTCGACGAGTTCGTCGAGGAGTTGATCGGTGCGGGTGTCCTCGTCGACCGGGGAAGCGACGGAGCGCAGGGGTACATACGGGGGGCCGGACCGCGCATACGGGTACCCGGACCGCGATCGGCGACCGCGTAGGGCGGCGAGGAAGCCGCCCAGCACGACGAGAGCGACAACCACGCCGATCAGTACCGCCGGCTCCACACCGTCTCCTTCCCCAGGGCCGATAGCGCCGCAAGCTAGTGGGGGCGGTGGGGGACCGGTCCCCGTCAAGCCGTGAGCGTCACCCTCCACCGCGTCCACGGAGGCGCGGGCGACATCCGCCGCCGGGGTGCCGATGGCAGGGTCCATGCCCAGAGTGACGAGGGGCCTCGCCGGAGCCTCAGCTGTTGGCCAGGGTGCGGTTCAGGAGGGAGAGCAGGCGGTCCCAGTGGCGCTCCAGCCCGGAGGCGCTGAACGCGTCGGTGTCGGACATGGTGAAGCCGTGGACCGTGCCGGGGTAGATCTCGCAGGTGTGGCCGACACCTGCGGCGTCCAGGGCCTGGTAGAGCTCACTGATGACTTCGGGCGACAGATCGCCTTCGGCGAGGCCGAGATGGACTTCGGCGGTGAGCTCGGGGATGAGGCGGTGCGGGCTGTCGGGCGCGTCGGTGACCACGAAGCCGGGGTGGAATCCGGCGACGGCGGCCACCTGGTCGGGGTGGGCCGCTGCGGTACGGAGCGCCAAGAGGGTGCCGATGCAGTAGCCGGTCACGGCGACCGGTCCGGGGCTGACCTCGGGCTGGGCTGTGAGGAACCTGAGGTAGGCGTCAGCGTCGCGCAGGACACGTTCGTTGGTGATGTGTGCCTCGAGCAGGGGCAGCAGCTGGGCGGTGATCGCGGGCCGGATCTCTTCTCCGATGTACTCGGGAAGTTCGATCACCGGTGCCGGGCCGTGCCGGTAGTAGAAGTTGGGGACGAGCACGTAGTAGCCGTGCCCGGCCAGTTCGCGGGCCTTCTCCTCCAGCTCGGGACGCACACCGAAGGCGTCCGTGTACAGCAGCACTCCAGGGTGCCGATCGCCGTTGCCGGGGAAGGCGGCGAAGGCGTCGGCGTGACCGTCAGGGGTGGGAATCTGCAGGGTCTTGGTGGGAATGGTGGAACTTCCTTCCTGGGGTTCGCTCGACCAACGTTAGTTGAACTAACGGAGTCGGCGCGAGCGAAGGTACATCGTTAGTCGGACTAGCGCAATGGGTACGATTGGCGCCATGACCAGAGCCGATGCCGCGGACATGCCCGACGACGGCGAGACCAGGACGCCCGACAGGCTGCGTCGACGGGCGAGCCGACTGCTGTCGCAGCTGTCCACGCGGTCGGACCGGCTGATCAACGAAGGGCTGGCGCAGGTCGATGCCCGCAAGTGGCACTACGCCGTGCTCGCCTCACTGCAGGATCACGGACCCGGCAGCCAGGCGACGCTGAGTCGGCGCACCGGCATCTACCGCAGCGACATGGTCGGCGTGCTCAACGAACTGGCCGAGCGGCACCTCGTCGAGCGGGCCCCGGACCCCGCCGACCAGCGCCGCAACATCATCACGATCTCCACCCAGGGCAGCCGTCAACTGCGCCGCCTCGACAAGGTCCTGGACGACCTTCACGACGAACTGCTCGCGCCGCTGAGTCCGGCCGAACGCGACCAGTTCGTGCAGTTGCTCACCCGCTTGCTCGACCACCACACCCGGACTTCCTGACCCCGGGCGCGCGCGCCGACGGGCGGCGTACTCCGACCTGGTGTCGGTGTACGCCGCCCTGGGGTGGGACGCGCGCTCGTGTCGCCTACTTGGGGTCGCGGTTGAACACCGCCTTGGACCAGCGGTAGCCGAGCGCTGCCAGGCCGATGGACCAGGCAATGCTGATCCACCCGTTGTTGCCGATCTCGGTGCCCAGGAGCAGGCCGCGCAGGGTTTCGATGGTCGGGGTGAACGGCTGGTACTCGGCGATGGGCTGGAACCAGCCGGGCATGGCGTCGACCGGGACGAAGGTGCTGGAGATCAGCGGCAGGAAGATCAGCGGCATCGCGTTGTTGCTGGCCGCTTCGGCGCTGGGGCTGACCATGCCCATCCCGACCGCGATCCAGGTGAGCGCCAGGGCGAACAGCACGAGCAGTCCGAAGGCCGCCAGCCACTCCAGCGCGGAGGCGTCGGCCGAACGGAAACCGATCGCCACACCGACGGCCCCGACGAGCACCACACTGATCACGCACTGCAGCACGCTGCCGATCACGTGCCCGATGAGTACCGAGCCGCGGTGGATGGCCATCGTGCGGAAGCGGGCGATGATGCCTTCGGTCATATCCATGGAGACGGAGACCGCGGTGCCGATGGTGGTGCTCCCGATGGTCATCAGCAGCAGGCCCGGCACGAGATATCTGATGTAGTCGGAACGATCGCCGCCGCCGATCCCGGCGCTCATGGTGTCGCCGAAGATGTAGACGAAGAGCAGCAGGAGCATGACCGGGGTGAGCAGCAGGTTCAGGGTCATCGACGGGTAGCGCCGGGCGTGCAGGAGGTTGCGGCGCAGCATCGTGGACGAGTCGCGTACGGCGAGGGCGAGGAAGCTCATCGGACGTCCTCCTTGGACTGGGCGGGCACGGTGGTGCTGGTGAGGGCGAAGAAGACGTCGTCGAGGTCGGGGGTGTGGACGGTGAGTTCGTCGGCCTCGATGCCGGCGGAGTCGAGCCGGTCGAGGATGGAGCGCAGTTCGCGCTGGCTGCCGTCGCTGGGGATCTGCAGGGCGAGGGCTTCGTCGTCGCGGGTGGTCTCGCGCAGCGTGGCGGCGGCGTTGTGGTAGGCGGCCGGGTCGGTGAAGCGGAGCCGGATGTGTCCGCCGGGGATCAGTCGCTTGAGTTCGTCGGCGGTGCCTTCGGCGGCGATTTTGCCGTTGTTGAGGACGGCGATGCGGTCGGCGAGTTCGTCGGCCTCCTCGAGGTATTGGGTGGTGAGGAAGACGGTGGTGCCGCTGGTGACGAGTTCGCGGATGATCTGCCACATGTTGTGGCGGGAGCGCGGGTCCAGGCCGGTGGTCGGCTCGTCGAGGAAGATGATCCGCGGGTTGCCGACCAGGGTCATGGCGATGTCCAGGCGGCGCTTCATGCCGCCGGAGTAGGTGGAGGCGGGCTTCTTCGCGGCCTCGGTGAGGTCGAAGCGTTCCAGCAGCTCGGCGGTCACGCGTCGGCCTTCGCGCTTGGGCAGGTGGTGCAGGTCCGCCATCAGGAGCATGTTCTCCTCGCCGGTGATCAGGCCGTCGACGGCGGAGAACTGACCGGTGACACCGATCGCGGCGCGAACCCCTTCCGGGGAGGTGGCGATGTCATGGCCGGCGACATGGGCCTGGCCGCCGTCGGCGGTGATGAGGGTGGAGAGGATCTTGACGGCGGTGGTCTTGCCGGCGCCGTTCGGGCCGAGCAGCGCGAACACGGACCCGGTGGGGATGCGCAGATCGATGCCGTTGAGGACGGTCTTGTCACCGTAGGACTTGCGCAGCCCGACGGTGGAGATCGCGAGGGGAGACTGGGGACCGTCACCCAGACTGGATGTGGGCATGACAGAAGCAGGCATGGAGCCCTCCCGTTCGAAGGCTGAAAGGGGCTGGGGGGTTGAGGGTGGCGCGGGGGCGAGGCGCTCAGGCCTTGGCGCGGAGGATGTCGATGTTGCCGTACCGGGTGCGGGCGCGGACCTCGACGGTCTCCTCGACCTTCTCCGGGGTTTCGGACGCGGTGAGGGTGTTGCGCACCTGTCCGGAGCCCGCGCTGGCGTCGATCCAGGCGGCCGTGCCCTCGCGGACACCGACCTCGATGGAGCCGTAGGAGGTCTCCAACTGAACCGTCCCACGGGCCACGTCGGCCGCGCGCACGGTGCCGTGGGCGGTGGTCGCGGCGACCGAGCTCTCGGCGCGCGCGATGTCGATGTCCCCGTGGGCGCCGCTCACCCGCAGGTCGCCGGTCACGGTGCCGACGGTCGTGGTGCCGTGCGAGTTCTTCAGGACGGCGGAGCCGTCGATGGCGCCGACGCGCAGGCTGCCGGTGCTGGTGGTGATCTCGGCCGTGCCCTCGACGCGGTCCACGGTGATCGAGCCGTGGGAGGCGGTCAGCTTCAGCGGGCCGGTCGCCTCGAGGCGGACGTCACCGGAGGAGGTCTTCACCCGGGCCTCGCCGAGCCGGCCTTCGCCGAGCACCTGGGTCCAGGCGCCGGTCATGTCGACGCGTGAGCCCGTGGGCAGTTCGACCGTCACATCGACGATGCCGGGGCGGCGCAGCGAATTGCGCGACTTGGGGGTCCTGACGGTCAGGGTGCCGCTTGCGTACGTGACCTCGGCCTGCTCGGCGGCCCGCACGTCCCGGTCCTTCTTCGGGTCGCGGGGCCGCACCTCGACGAGGGTGTCGAGGCGGTCGCCCGCGGTGAAGCGGATGGAGCCGGCCTCCACGTGGGCGGTGACCGAAATCGGCTCGGGGGTGTCGAAAGAAGGCATGGCTGTCCCGTCCTCTTGAGTCTTGGTGGCGTCCCCGCAGGTGGGACGCGGTGTGGGGTGAAGTGAGGTGAAGTGGTGCGGGCGGGGCGCGGCTAGCGCACCCAGCCCGTGAAGCTCTGCCCGATGGTCTGGGTCTTCTGCGTCGTACGCGGCCGGGCGCCGCCTTCGACCGCGGCCGACACGGCCCGCACCAGCCACGCGTTGACCGACAGGCCCTCACGGGCCGCGGCCTCCTCGGCGCGGGCCTTGAGGTGCGCCGGCAGACGCAGATTGACGCGGGCGGTGCCGCCCTCGTCGCCGTCGGCCGGAACCGGGGGCGCGAGCGGTTCGGCGGACGCGGCCGGCTGGGCGGGGGCGCCGCTGTCGGCGGGCGGCAGCGTCACCACGAAGTCGGGGTCCAGCCCGCGCAGCCGTACGTCGACCGAGCCGGGGGCGAGCTCGCGGGTGATCTCGTCCATCGCGGCGGAGAGCACATTGAGCATGGTCAGCCGCGTCGCCGACTCCAGAGGAGCGGTGAGCCTCTCGGCCAGCTCGCGGGCATCGTCCCCGCCGGCTTCGGCGGCCACCGCGAGTTCGCGGCGGAGGGTGTCGACATACGGGGTGAGGTCCATGACGTCATCATGGCACCACAGTGGCGCCACACGCAAGCCCGGTTGGCGTCCCATACAAAGTCACCTTGCGAGCACCCGCTCTGAGCTGCGGAAATGCAAGGGAGGCAGTCTGAGTCATTGTGGCGCCATGCGCGCGCATGCGCCTTTGGGAGGATGGGATGGCCCCACATGGCACCGGATGGCACCAAGCGGTGCCATCCGGTGTCAGACGCGATCCGTCATCGCGCGGTGGGGGCCCTCAAGCCGTGAGCGTCCGCCCGTGGGCGTCGCCCTGGACCGCGTCCACGTAGACGCGGGCGACGTCCGCCGCCGGGGTGCCGGTGGAGGGGTCCATGCCCAGGGCGACGAGGGTTTCGCGGACCCAGCCGGGGCTGACCGCGTTCAGGCGCAGGCCGCGCGGCAGCTCCGGGGCGGCGGCGTGCACGAACGCCTCCAGGCCCGCGTTGACCAGGTAGCCGAGGGAGCTGCCGGGGACGGGCTCGGTGAAGCGGCCGCTGGTGAGGGTGATGGAGCCGCCGTCCCGGACGTGGGCGAGGGCCCGCCGTACGAGGTTCACCTGCCCGATCAGCTTTCCGTCGAGCCCGTGCCAGAACCGCTCGTCCGAGGGGGCGTCCAGCGGGGTGAGGCCCCCGCTCGCGGCGCAGCACACCACCGCGTCCAGATCGTTCCCGGCCCGCGTGAACAGGGTGTCGATCGACGTCGTGTCCGCCATGTCCACCCGGACCGGGCCGCGGCGCGAGGCGCGCACCACCTCGTGGCGCTCCGCCAACGCGTCGGCGACCGCGCCGCCGATGGTTCCCGTCGCGCCGATCACAAGAATCTTCATGGGCTGTCCCGTCCGTTCCGCTGGTCTGGTCACTGGTCTTGTGCCGACTCAGGCTGCGCCGGGCGGCGGGCCGTACCCAGCCCCCTGCCGGAGATACACCCGCGATGACTACACCTGACAGGTGCAGGCACCGCGGGGGCGTGTCCGCGAGACTGGGGTGCATGGACACGCGTGAGGAGCTGGGCGAGTTCCTGCGGTCGCGGCGGGCGCGGCTGCGGCCCGAGGACGCGGGGCTCGCCTCGTACGGGGGGCGGCGCCGGGTGCCGGGGCTGCGGCGTGAGGAGCTGGCGCAGCTCGCCGGGGTGAGCGCCGGCTACTACACACGGCTCGAACAGGGGCAGAGCCCCAACGCCTCAAACGCCGTGCTGGACGCCGTCGCCCGCGTGCTGCGGCTGGACGAGGCCGAGCGGGCCCATCTGTACTCGCTGGCCCGGCCGAAGCCGCGGGCCCGCCGCCGGGCGGCCAGGCAGGAGCAGGTGCGGCCGGGGGTGCGGGTGATGATCGAGTCGTTCGGGGATGTGCCCGCGCTGGTCATGGGGCGCTTCTGCGATGTCCTCGCGTGGAACCGGATGGCCCATGCCCTGATGGCCGGGCATCTCGACTTCGACGCGCCGAACCGCCCGGCCGACCGCCCCAACATCGCCCGTCTGCTCTTCCTCGACCCGCACACGCGCGAGCTGTACGCCGACTGGCCCCGCAAGGCCCGCTCGACCGTCGCCGATCTGCGGCTGATCGCCGGACGGTATCCGGGCGATCCCGCGCTGACCGGCCTGATCGGCGAACTGACCGTGGGAAGCGCGGAGTTCGCGAAGCTGTGGGCCGCGCATTCGGTGGGCGACTGCGGCACCGCCACCCGTACCTACCGCCATCCCGTGGTGGGCACCATGACGCTGATGTGCGAGTTGCTGGCGCTCCCGGAGGACGAGGGGCAGCGGGTGGCCGTGATGAACGCCGAGCCGGGTTCGCCGTCCGAGGAGGCCCTGCGGCTCCTCGCCGACCTGGCCGCCACCGCGGACACGTTCTCGACAGGTCCGCGCAACAACCGCCTGCCAGAATCGGGCGGTGTCGGTGTACGCGGAACGCACCGCTGACGCTGGAGGGGCCTGTGCCGCTGACCTCGGAACCACTGCGCAAGCTGGGCTTCTTGACCATCGGGCTGTTCGACGAGGCCGACCCCCGCCGGGGCCATGAGTCGACCCTGCAGATCATCGAACTGGGCGAGCGGCTGGGGTTCGACAGCGCCTGGGTACGCCACCGCCATCTGCAGTACGGCATCTCCTCCCCCGTCGCCGTCCTGGCCGCGGCCTCACAGCGCACCAGCCGCATCGAGCTGGGCACGGCGGTCATCCCCCTGGGCTGGGAGAATCCGCTGCGTCTCGCTGAGGACCTGGCGACGGTCGACCTCCTGTCCGGGGGTCGCCTCAACCCGGGGGTCAGCGTCGGCCCGCCGATGCACTACGACAGGGTCAAGGACGCGCTCTACCCCCACACCGCCGACGCCGAGGACTTCAGTTTCGAGCGGGTACGGCGGCTGCTGGACCTCGTGCGGGGCGAACCGGCCACCGCCTTCAGCGGCACCGAGGGCTTCGAATCCTTTTCCGACCGCGTCCAGCCCCACTCCCCCGGCCTGGGCCGCCGCATGTGGTACGGCGGCGGCAGCCTGCGGTCGGCCCGGTGGGCAGGTGAGCACGGGATGAACTTCCTGACCAGCAGCGTCGTCAAGGCGGAGGAGGCGCAGGAGTCGGCGGATTTCGCCGAGATCCAGCTCTCGCACATCCGGACCTTCCGCGCCCACCACCCCGACGGCGACCGCGCCCGCGTCTCCCAGGGGCTGGTCGTCATCCCGACCGACACCGCCACGCCGGAGCAGCGGGCGAAGTACGAGGCGTACGCGCGCGAGCGCACGCCGCGTACGGCCACCCCGCAGGGCCCGGCCCGCATGATGTTCGCCCCGGACCTGGTCGGGACCTCCGCCGAGATCGCCGAACGGCTCCACGCCCACGCCGCCTTCCGGGAGGTCGACGAGGTGGCGTTCGCGCTGCCGTTCACCTTCGAGCACGAGGACTACGTCCAGATCCTCACCGATATCGCCACCGAGCTGGGCCCGGCGCTGGGCCGGCGGGCCGCCGTCTAGGCCCGTCTAGGCCCTGTCCGGCTCCTCGACGAGCGCGAACGCTTCGACCTCCAGGACCAGCTCGGGGCGGAACAGCGCCGCGACCTGGACGGCCGTGCTGGCGGGCGGGCGCGTCATGTCCACGTACTCGTCGCGTACGGACCGGACCGCGGGCAGGTGGGCCACGTCGGTGACGTAGTACGTGAGCTTGATGACGTCGTCGAAGGTCGCGCCCGCGGCCGCCAGACAGCGGCGCAGGTTCTCGAAGACCTGCCGGGCCTGGGCGGCGGGATCGCCGACGCCGACGATCTCGCCCCGGGCGTCGAGCGCGATCTGCCCGGACACCGCGACCATCCGGCCGGAGCCCGTGACGACGTTGGTGTAGCCGTTCCCCGGAGCGACGCCCTCCGGAGCCGGTATGTGTGTGAGCCGCTTCTTGTTCATGGCGGCATCCTCACCCCTGGGTGCCCGCCCCACCATCGCTTTTCGCGCGGCGGGCGCTCAGCGCCTCGGGGAAGAGGGTAAAGCCGTCGATCTCCTGTCCCGTGGTCGCACCGGGCTGCCAGCCCTGGGCGAGGGCCGCGTCGAGGAAGGCGCGGACCACGCCCGGCTCGTGGAGGTTCAGCCAGCCGCGGTCGTGGTCGCCGACCGTGCTCGTGGGGCCGATGGCCGGGGGCTGGCGGAAGGTGAGCAGCAGGCGGCCCCTGCTGCCGTCCAGCCGGAGGGACAGGGTCTCCCGGCAGGTCGAGACGTCCGGCCGCTCGCCGCCCTCGTGGGCGTGGCCCACCGACCACAGATAGGTCTTCTCGCCGACGACGAGCCGGCGGGTGCTGCGGGAACGGGCCATGTCGGCCACGCTACGCGCTCCGTGCCGTTCACCACGAACCCTTATCAGGGCTTGCGTCCGGGCCGGGCGGGCATGTTGGGATGGAGTGATGCGATCTCCCGTGCGCATGTTCTCACCCCTGTCCCGCCAGTCTGCCCAAAGCGTCGACCCGGATCCGGAGCCAAAGGTTCCCCGGGGGCTCGCCCGCGTGCCGCGCACCACCAAGGTGGTGATCGGGCTGCTGCTGGTTGCCGTGCTGCTGGTGCTCGTGGACCGCTTCGCCGTGATGTACGCCGAGAAGCGGGCGGAGCAGACGCTGCGGCACAAGCTCGGTCTTGCGGCGACGCCCGAGGTGAACATCCACGGGTTTCCGTTCCTCACCCAGGTGCTGGGCAAGCACCTGGACGGGGTGGACGTCACCGTCCCCGACGTGGCGGCCGGCCGGGTGACCCTCGCCGAAGTACGCGCCGAGGGCACGGACATCTCTTTGGTCGGGGACCTGCCGCTGCCCCTCGACGGGGCCAGGGCGGCCCAGGTGGACGGGGACGTACTGCTGTCCTTCGACGACCTGAGCCGCGAAGTGGGCGCCTCGCAGGTGACGTTCCGGGTGCTCGACCGCCAGTCGGTGCGCGCGGAGGGCGTGTTGCCGGTGGCCGGACGGCAGGCGCGCATCCACGCCACGGCGCACATCCGGCGGGACGGCGACCGGGGGATCGCCACCAGCGTCAGCGACATGCGGCTCGACGTCCCCGGCATCGCCACCTACCGGCCCGGGCGGCCCGCCCGGCTGCGGCTGCACCCGGAGGCCGCCAAGCGCATCAGCCGCGACAAGCAGAAGACGCGGGCGCTGCTCGCGGTGGCGTCGGTGGCGCGGCAGCTCGACGTCACGCCCGAAGCGGCGGAACAGGCGCTGCGGGACGACAAGCAGCTGAGCCGGATCACCGGGCGGCCGGGCTTCGCGGACCGGCTGACGCGGGCCAACCTCGTGGATCTGGTCGCCGACCGGCCCGAGACGCTGGAGAAGGTCGGCGTCGACCCCGTACTGGCCCGGGCCCTGGTGCGGCTGCGGGCCCAGGATCTGACGGAGCGGGTCGCGTTCTCCTTCCAGCTGCCCAAGCAGGTCAAGGGCCTGCGGCTGCGGAACATCACCGTCGAGCGCGAGGGCATCCGGGCCGATCTGACGGGCTCGGGGCTGTCCGTGGGCGCCGGGCGGCACTCGGCCGGCTGAGCGCGGCCCGGACGCGGCCGCCCGCGCCCACGGTTCCGGGAATCGTCTGAGTGTGCCGCGGGCCCGCCTCGGCCATGTCCGGGCCCGCAGGCGGGCGCGGGTGTCAGTCGAGCTCCGGCGGCGGCGTGGGCGCGCCCGGGAGACGGATCCAGGCCAGCGTCCCGCCGCCCGGCGCCGGCTGCAGCCCCACCTGGCCGCCGGACTGCTGGACCGTGCGGGCCACGATGGACAGGCCGAGGCCGGAGCCGGGCAGGGAGCGGGCGGTGGGCGAGCGCCAGAACCGTTCGAAGACATGCGGCAGTTCGTCGTCGGGGATGCCGGGGCCATGGTCGCGGACCGTGAACTGGCCCTCTTTGAGCACGACCTCGACCACACCACCCGAAGGGCTGAACTTCACGGCGTTGTCGAGCAGATTGACCAGCGTCCGCTCCAGCGCCGCGGCATCCCCCCGTACGTACCAGGGCCCCAGCGAGGCATCGATGGTGCGGTCGGCGCCGCGCAGCCGCGCCCGTTTCAGCGCGGTCGCCGCCACGTCGTGCAGCGCGACCACCTGCAGCGGCCCGGTGCCGGGCAGCGCGTCCGGCCGGGACAGCTCCTGGAGGTCGCCGATCAGCGCGGCCAGCTCGGTCATCTGCGCCTTGACGCCGGCCATCAGCGCCTTGCGGTCGGCGGGCGGCAGCGGCCGGCCGGTCTCCTCGCTGCGCGCGAGCAGTTCGATGTTGGTGCGCAGCGAGGTGAGCGGCGTACGCAGCTCATGGCCGGCGTCGGCGATCAGCTGCTGCTGCCGTTCGCGGGAGGAGGCGAGGGCGGCCGTCATGGAGTTGAAGGAGCGGGACAGCCGGGCGATCTCGTCGTCGCCCTCGGCGGGGATGCGCACGGCCAGGTCCTCCGTGCGGGCCACGTGCTCGACCGCCTCGGTCAGCCGGTCCACGGGCCTCAGCCCGGTCCTGGCGATCCACAGTCCGGCGGCCCCGGCGCCGACGACGCCGGCGCCTGCGACCAGGAGCATGACCAGCGCCAGGGTGTTGAGGGGGTCGGTCACCTCGGAGAGGGGGCGGGAGACGGACACGGTCAGCAGGCCGGGGCCGCCGTCCAGCCGGACCGGCATCTGCCGGGTGTAGACGCGGACGGCGTCGCCGGCCGTGGTCGTGCCGTCCCGGGTGACCTCCTGGAGCCGGCCGTTGGCGACGGCGGTGTCCTGGTCCGTCACCTTCACCGCTGTCGGGCCGACGACGCACCGGTCGCCGTTCGCCCGGACGAACTGGAGACCCGCGGGGTCGGGGCCCAGCCGGTCGTTGGTCTGCGCCTTGGCCGAACAGGGCAGGTCCAGCAGGCGCTGGATGCGGTCCGGGGACACGCTGTCGCGCAGCTTCTGGTCCAGCGCGCCGGTCAGCTCCTGGCGGGTGAGGAACCAGCAGGCGAAGGCCGCCACCGCCACCGCGACCGCCACCGCCACCGCGGTCAGCAGCGCCAGCCGCGAGCGGAGCGGCAGCCGGCGGAAGCGGTTCGTCACGGCGCGCCGCCCTCGGCGGCGCGCAGCACATAGCCGACGCCGCGCACGGTGTGCACGAGCCGGGGCTCACCGCCCGCCTCGGTCTTGCGGCGCAGATACATCACATACACGTCCAGCGAGTTGGACGACGGTTCGAAGTCGAAGCCCCACACGGCCTTGAGTATCTGTTCGCGGGTGAGGACCTGGCGCGGATGGGCGAGGAACATCTCCAGCAGGGTGAACTCGGTGCGGGTCAGCTCGACCTGGCGCCCGCCCCGGGTCACCTCGCGCGTGGCGAGGTTCATCCGCAGGTCGGCGAAGGTCAGCTCGTTGCCGCCGGTGTCCGGGACGGCCCCCGCGGCCCCCACGGCGGCCGCGTACGAGCTGCGGCGCAGCAGGGCGCGGATGCGGGCCAGCAGCTCGTCCAGCTCGAACGGCTTGACGAGGTAGTCGTCGGCGCCCGCGTCGAGCCCGGTGACCCGGTCGCCGACCGTGTCGCGCGCGGTGAGCATCAGGATGGGCACGGTCACCTGGGTGGCGCGCAGCCGCCGGGCGGCGGTCAGCCCGTCCATACGGGGCATCAGCACATCGAGCACGATCAGCTCGGGGTCGTACGCGCCGACCTTCTCCAGCGCGTCGAGCCCGTCCAGGGCCGTCTCGGTCGTGTAGCCCTCGAAGGCGAGGCTGCGCTGCAGGGCCTCGCGGACGGCCGGCTCGTCGTCGACGATCAGGATGCGGGCGGGCTGGTCGCCGTGCTCGGCGGGGCTCATGGCTCGGGTTCCTCACTCGGAGTCGGCGCAGGCGCGCCGGCGAAGGGCGGCGATGACAGGGCGGTGGATCCGCTGCCTTCAGCCTCGCACGGCAGCTGCGAGCGCTCAGCTGTAGCTGGTGTTGCCGCCGCTGTCGCCGCCGCCGTCGCGCAGATTGTCGAGGTCGGCCTTGACGGTGTTGACGGGGATGGAGAAGCCCAGGCCGATGCTGCCCGCGCTGCTGGAGCTCTGGTCCGCGGCGGACGAGTACATCGCGGAGTTGATCCCGATGATCTGGCCCCGCATGTTGATGAGCGCGCCGCCGGAGTTGCCGGGGTTGAGCGAGGCGTCGGTCTGGATGGCCTTGTAGGTGGTGGTCGAGGTGCCGACGTCGCCGTTGTACCGGCCGCCGCCGAACTCGAACGGCCACTGCTCGCCGCCGCCCGGCCCCTGCCCCTGGCTCTCGTCCGTCGAGACGGTCACCTCGCGGTCGAGCGCGGAGACGATGCCGCTGGTGACGGTGCCGGTCAGCCCCTCGGGCGAGCCGATGGCCACGACCTGGTCGCCGACGTGGACCCCGCTGGAGTCGCCGAGTGTGGCGGGCCTGAGCCCGCTCGCGCCCGAGACCTTGATCAGGGCCAGGTCCTTGTTCTTGTCCGTGCCGACCACGGTCGCGCTCTTCTTGCTGCCGTCGCTGAAGGTGACCTTGATGGTGTCGGCGCCGGCGATGACGTGGTTGTTGGTGATGATCTCGCCGCCACTGGTGATGACCACGCCGGAGCCGGTGGACTGGCCGCTGCCGGAGGTGGCGCTGATCTCCACGATGCTCGGGCTGACCGCCGCCGCGACGGCGCTGACCCCGCCGACCTTGCTGGAGGTGGCGCTCACGACGGTGGTCGTGGTGGAGCTGTCCGACTTCTCGGCCGCGTTGGTGACCAGCGCCGCCGTCCCACCGCCCACGAGCGCCGAGACCGCCGCCACCGCCGCGATCAGCAGGGCGGACCGGGACGCGCGCCGCCTGCGGCGGCCACTCCCCTCGCCGCTTCCCGGCCATACGGTGATGCCCGAGGGGGTGGTGACGGGTTCCTGGGGCGCCTGCGCGGGCGGCGCCGGATAGGGCGCGGAATGGCCGGACCAGGCGCCGTACGGGTGGAGCGGGGGCTCGTGATCGCCGCTGTGGGGCGTGTTCTCCGTCATGTCCCCGACTGTGATCGGCGAACATGAGAACTTTCTGAGTGCCCGCTGAGAAGCCCGACAGAAGTCGGTATGCCCGAGATAAGGACCGGGGTGGTGTCAGCCGCGGCCGCGCGCTACGCGCAGCCGCAGGACCGCCGCACCACCAGCGCCGACGGGAACTGCCGCACCCGCTCCCGCCGCGAGGACGCGGGCCGCACCGCGTCGTCCAGCACCATGTCGACCGCCGCGCGCGCCATCGCGGGCCGGTCGGAGGCGACCGTCGTCAGCGGCGGGTCGGTGAGCCCCGCCTCCTTCACGTCGTCGAAGCCGGCGACCGCCAGCTCTCCGGGCACCTCGATGCGCAGCTCGCGCGCCGCCCGCAGCACGCCGATCGCCTGGTCGTCGGTCGCGCAGAAGATGGCCGGCGGCCGGTCGGGTCCTGACAGCAGCTCCAGGGCGACCTTGTAGGCGTCGTACCGGTTGTACGGGGCCTGGAAGAGCCGCCCCTCCGTGGACCGCCCGGCCTCCGTCATCGCCCGGCGCCAGCCCTCGACGTGGTCGGTGACCGGGTCGCCGACGGTGGGGGTGATCTCCATGCCGCCGATGCACGCCACATACTCGTACCCGTGCTCCAGCAGGTGCCGCACGGCCAGTTGCGCGCCACCGATGTCGTCCAGCACCACCGCCACGTCGTCGATCGCCTCGGGGCGCTCGTGCAGCAGCACGACGCGGGCGTCCCAGGCCTCGATCTCGGCGGCGGCGTTCTCGCTCAGGCCCTGGCTGATGAGGATCAGCCCGGACACCCGCATGCCCAGGAAGGCGCGCAGATAGTGCACCTCGCGCTCGTCGAGGTAGTCGGAGTTGCCGACCAGCACCATCTTTCCGCGCTCGGAGGCGGCCTGCTCGACGGCGTGTGCCATCTCGCCGAAGAACGGCTGACGGGCGTCCGGCACGATCAGCCCTATGAGGTCGGTCCGCCGGCTGGCCATCGCCTGCGCGACCCGGTCCGGCCGGTAGCCCAGCTCCTTGATCGCGGCGAGTACCCGCTCGCGCGTGGCCGGGGCGACCGGCCTTGGTCCGTTATTGATGACGTAGCTGACGACCGCCGTGGAAGTCCCCGCCAGCCTCGCCACATCATCCCGCGTCACCTTGGCCACGCGCGAAGTCTACGCGGGTCCAGCTAAGTGTTGGCCTGCTGTGCGGCCCCGGCTTTCACGTTCTCCGCGCGCGGCGCCCCGTCGGCCGGAGCCCCCTCGCGCACGGCGCTCCCGGCGCCCGACCTGATCTTGGTTTCTTCGGAGCCGCGGTCGCCCTTCTCCGGGGAGACGAACCGGTAGCCCACGTTCCGCACGGTGCCGATCAAGGACTCGTGTTCCGGGCCGAGTTTGGCCCGCAGCCGCCGTACGTGCACATCGACCGTGCGGGTGCCGCCGAAGTAGTCGTAGCCCCAGACCTCCTGCAGCAACTGCGCCCGGGTGAACACCCGGCCGGGGTGCTGGGCCAGGTACTTCAGGAGCTCGAACTCCTTGAATGTGAGATCCAGCACACGGCCCTTGAGCTTCGCGCTGTACGTGGCCTCGTCGACCGACAGATCGCCGTTGCGGATCTCCATCGGGCTGTCGTCGGTCGTGATCTGCTGGCGGCCCATCGCCAGCCGCAGCCGGGCCTCGACCTCGGCCGGACCCGCGGTGTCGAGCAGGACGTCGTCGATGCCCCAGTCGGCGGTGACCGCGGCGAGGCCGCCCTCGGTCACCACGAGGACCAGCGGACAGCCCGGCCCGGTGGAGCGCAGCAGCTGGCACAGGCTGCGCACCTGGGGCAGATCAC
This sequence comes from Streptomyces sp. NPDC007917, assembly GCF_042959105.1. Classification (NCBI taxonomy): domain Bacteria; kingdom Bacillati; phylum Actinomycetota; class Actinomycetes; order Kitasatosporales; family Streptomycetaceae; genus Streptomyces; species Streptomyces sp. NPDC007917. The sequence goes on along the minus strand of NZ_JBIBKK010000008.1, from coordinate 55,699 downwards.
GGCGGCCGTCGATGAGAATCACATCGGCACCGGGGGTGTCGACCAGGGCCGGTCCCTCCGCCGGGGCCACCCGCACGCTGTGCAGCAGCAGACCGAGCGCGGGAAGCACCTCCGTGGAGGGCTGCAGTGCGTTGGTCAGCAGGAGGAGGGAGCTCATCGGCGATCACCCGCCCCGGACGTCGTCCTATGGTCGTACACGCTTCGCTCGCCCATTACGTCGGTTCCTCCTCGGTCCCTGCGAGAGGGGGCACCTCCCAGGCCCGGCCTGGGGGAGTATGCGGCTACTACTTCGTACCTGGCTGACTCGTACTGTTTCGCGCCCTGGAGCGCGAGTGCGCTCAAACGCGCGGAACGCGCCTGAAAGCACAAAAGGACCCGGGGGCTACTTTGCCCGGATCCTCTTCCCAGAAGAATAACCCACATGACACGTGGGATTAAGGCTGCGTCCGCGCCACCTCCTGTTTCCTTGATCACCAAGCGCGGGGGGCCGACCAGGCTCCTGACGGACGACGGGGTGGCGATCGAGGCCGCGTACGAACCGTTTCGGCCGTACGGACCGGGGCCCGGCACGGGTGCGGACCAGGGTCCGGCGATCGTGGTCGCACACGGCTTCACGGGCGCGCTGGAGCGCCCCGCGGTGCGCCGCGCCGCGGCCGCGCTGAGCCGCCACACGGCCGTGGTCACCTTCTCCTTCCGGGGGCACGGACGCTCCGGCGGGCGCTCCACGGTCGGCGACCGCGAGGTCCTGGACCTGGCCGCCGCGGTGCGGTGGGCGCGCCGGCTCGGGCACCGGCGGATCGCCACGGTCGGCTTCTCGATGGGCGGCTCGGTGGTGCTGCGGCACGCGGCGCTGTACGGGGCGGGGGCCCCGCACGGGGAAACAGACACGGGCAGAACGGGCAGGGGGGCTCTTGAGGCGAAGGCGGGCGCAGGGGCGCGCGAAGGGGCGCACACCGACGCCGCCGTGGCGGTGAGCGCGGCGGCCCGCTGGTACTACCGGGGGACCGCCCCGATGCGCCGCGTGCACTGGGCGATCACCCGGCCGGCCGGGCGCCTGGTCTCCCGCTACGGGCTGCGCACCCGTATCGACTCCTCCGGCTGGGCCTGTGAACCGCTCTCCCCCGTCGCCGCCGCGCCGCTGATCGCCCCCACACCCCTGCTGATCGTCCACGGCGACCGGGACCCCTACTTCCCGCTGGACCACCCGCGGACGCTCGCGGAGGCGGCGGACCCGTCGTGCACAGAGCTGTGGATCGAGCCGGGCTTCGGCCACGCGGAGAACGCGGCCGGCGCCGCCCTGCTGGGCCGGATCGCCGCCTGGGTGACGGCCCGCGTCTGACCGGCCGCGTCCGGCCGCGTCCGGCCTCGATCCGACCTGTGTCCGACGGGTCATGCCCGACCACCGGAGTGGTTCACTCCGTCTCGGCCACCGGCTCCGCGAACTGCGCCTCGTACAGCCGCGCATAGGCTCCGCCCGCCGCCCGCAGCGACTCGTGCGTGCCCTGCTCCACGATCCGCCCCGCCTCCATCACCAGGATCACGTCCGCGTCGCGGATCGTCGACAGCCGGTGAGCGATCACAAAACTGGTGCGGCCGGTCCGCAAGGAGGCCATCGCGTGCTGGATCAGCACCTCCGTACGGGTGTCGACCGAGCTGGTGGCCTCGTCCAGGACCAGGATCGCCGGCTCCGCCAGGAACGCCCGGGCGATCGTGATCAGCTGCTTCTCGCCGACGCTGATGTTGGAGCCCTCGTCGTCGATCACCGTGTCGTAGCCGTCCGGCAGGGTCCGTACGAAGCGGTCGACATGCGTGGCCCTGGCCGCCTCCACGATCTTGTCGAAGGACGCGCCCTCCGCCCCGTACGCGATGTTGTCCGCGATCGTCCCGCCGAAGAGCCAGGTGTCCTGGAGCACCATGCCGATGTTGGAGCGCAGCTCCTCCCGGGACATGGCGGCGATGTCCACCCCGTCCAGCGTGATCCGCCCGCCGCTGACCTCGTAGAACCGCATCAGCAGATTGACCAGGGTGGTCTTGCCCGCGCCGGTCGGGCCGACGATGGCCACCGTCTGGCCCGGCCGCACCGCCAGCGACAGGTCCTCGATCAGCGGCTTGTCGGGGTCGTAGCGGAAGGAGACGTCCTCGAACTCGACCCGGCCGCGCACATGCTCCGGGCGCGCCGGAGCGGCCGCGTCCGGCTGCTGCTCCTGGGCGTCCAGCAGCTCGAAGACCCGCTCGGCGGAGGCCACACCCGACTGCACCAGGTTGGCCATCGAGGCGACCTGGGTGAGCGGCTGGCTGAACTGGCGCGAGTACTGGACGAAGGCCTGGACGTCGCCGATCGACAGCGCCCCGCTGGCCACCCGCAACCCACCGACCACGGCGACCAGCACATAGTTCAGGTTGCCGATGAACATCATCGCGGGCTGGATGATCCCGGAGATGAACTGGGCGCGGAAGCCCGCCTCGTACAGCTTGTCGTTCTGCACCCGGAAGAGCTCGGCGGACTCCTTCTGCCGGCCAAAGACCTTCACCAGCGAGTGGCCGGTGTACATCTCCTCGATATGGCCGTTGAGCTTGCCGGTGGTCTTCCACTGCTGCACGAACTGCGGCTGCGCCCGCTTGCCCACCTTCGTCGCCACCACCACCGAGACCGGCACGGTCACCAGGGCGACCAGCGCCAGCAGCGGCGAGATCCAGAACATCATGGCCAGCACGCCGACGATGGTCAGCAGCGAGGCCATGAGCTGGCTGAGGGTCTGCTGAAGCGTCTGCTGGATGTTGTCGATGTCGTTGGTGGCCCGCGACAGCACCTCGCCGCGCTGCTGCTTGTCGAAGTACGACAGCGGCAGCCGGGCCAGCTTGTGTTCGACGTCCTCGCGCAGCCGGAAGACCACGCGCTGCAGCACGACCGTGGCGACGCGCGCCTGGAAGAGGTTGAACAGCGAGGAGAGGGCGTAGATCGCGGTCACCCACATCAGCACGGTCCCGACCGCGCCGAAGTCGATGCCCTGGCCGGGGACCACGTCCATGGACGCGACCATGTCGGCCACCGTGCCCTGGCCCTGCTGCCGCAGCCCCTCGACCGCCTCCGCCTTGGTCACATCGGCGGGCAGGTCCCGTCCGATGATGCCCGCGAAGATCAGGTCCGTGGCCTCGCCGAGGATCTTGGGGCCGAGCACCGACAGCGCGACGCTGGCCGTGCACAGCGCGAGCACCAGCAGCGCCATGCCGCGCTCGGGCCGCAACGTCGCCAGCAGCCGGCGGCTTGAGCCCTTGAAGTCCATGCTGCGCTCGGTCGGCTGGCCGCCCATGAAACGCGCGGGGCCGGCCGCCGGCGCGGGGCCTCTTCGGGGCGGTGCGGTGGGCGCAGGAGCGCTGGGCGCGGGGGCACTCTTCTCACTCACGCCCCTCCCTCCCGCTCAGTCTCGGCGCGCTCCCACGCGCGAGCTTCCCTCGTCACTGCTCGCTCCTCCGTCGCTGCGCGGCTCCTCAGTCCAGCCCGCGCAGCGCGCCAAGACACGCTCATGCTGCCTCCTGCTCGGTGAGCTGGGAGAGCACGATCTCCCGGTAGGTCTGGTTGTCCTCCATCAGCTCGGCGTGGGTGCCGGTGCCGACGACCCGCCCCTCGTCGAGGACCACGATCCGGTCCGCGCCCCGGATGGTGGACACCCGCTGGGCGACGATGACCACCGTCGCGTCCTCCGTCTCCTCCGCCAGCGCGGCGCGCAGCCGCGCGTCCGTGGCGTAGTCCAGGGCGGAGAAGGAGTCGTCGAAGAGGTAGACCGCCGGCTTGCGGACCAGCGCGCGGGCGATCGCCAGCCGCTGCCGCTGGCCGCCGGAGACATTGCCGCCGCCCTGCGCGATGGGGGCATCCAGCCCGCCGTCCATGCGCTCGACGAAGTCACGGGCCTGGGCGGTCTCCAGGGCCTGCCACAGCTCCTCGTCGGTCGCGTCCGGCTTTCCGTACCGCAGGTTCGAGGCGACCGTGCCGGAGAAGAGGTACGGCTTCTGCGGCACCAGACCGATGGACTCGGCCATCAGGGCCGGGTCCATGTCGCGTACGTCGACGCCGTCGAGGTGCACACTGCCGTCCGTCGCGTCGAACAGCCGGGGCACCAGGCCCAGCAGGGTGGACTTGCCGCTTCCGGTGGAGCCGATGACGGCCGTGGTCTGACCGGGCCTGGCGACCAGCGAGACCTCGCGCAGCACCGGCTCCTCCGCGCCCGGGTAGCGGAATTCCACGCCCCGCAGCTCCAGCAGGCCCCGGCGCTCCAGGGGCGGGACGGGCTTCAGCGGCGGGGCGACGCTGGTCTCGGTCTCCAGCACCTCCTGGATGCGCTCGGCGCACACCTCGGCCCGCGGCACCATCATGAACATGAAGGTGGCCATCATCACAGCCATCAGAATCTGCATCAGATAGCTGAGGAACGCGGTCAGCGCCCCGATCTGCATGTCCCCGCTGTCGATGCGGTGGCCGCCGAACCAGACGACGGCGACGCTGGAGAGGTTCACCACCATCATCACGGCCGGGAACATCAGAGCCATCAGCCGGCCGGCCTTCATCGACACGTCAAGCAGCTCGGTGTTGGCCCCGGTGAAGCGCTCCCGCTCGTGCTCGTCGCGGACGAAGGCCCGGATGACGCGGATACCGGTGATCTGCTCGCGCAGCACCCGGTTGACGGTGTCGATCCGCTCCTGGACGCCGCGGAACAGCGGCCGCATCCTCCGGACGATCAGCGAGACGATGATGCCCAGGGTCGGGACGATGAGCAGCAGCAGCCCCGAGAGCGGGACGTCCTGATTGAGCGCCATGATGACGCCGCCCACACACATGATCGGCGCCGAGACCATCAGGGTGAACGACATCAGGACCAGCATCTGGACCTGCTGCACGTCGTTGGTGGTTCGGGTGATGAGCGAGGGCGCGCCGAAGTGGCCCACCTCGCGCGCCGAGAAGGACTGCACACGGTCGAAGACGGCCGCGCGCACATCGCGGCCGAGCGCCATCGCCGTCCGGGCGCCGTAGTAGACGGCGCCGATGGAGCAGACGATCTGCGCCAGCGTGACGGCGATCATCACACCGCCGAGCCGCAGGATGTAACCGGTGTCTCCCTTCACGACACCGTGGTCGATGATGTCCGCGTTGAGGGTCGGCAAATAGAGCGTCGCCAGCGTCTGCACCAGTTGCAGCACGACGATCAAGGCGATCGATCGGGTGTAGGGCCTCAGGTTCGCCCGTATAAGTCGGACCAGCACACCGGAACCCTAAGCGAGGGCCCCCGGGCTCGCCCCGGGATTTACCGGTCTGCCGCCGGACCCCGTCATCATGGGGGGCGGCAGATGACGGGAGAGGGATCGCGATGGCGATGAAGAACACGGCGGGACCGCCGGCCGGCACCATCCGGTACTGGGCCGCGGCCAAGGCGGCCGCCGGCACCGCCGAGGAGCCGTACGCCGCGACGACGCTCGCCGAGGCCCTGGACTCGGCCCGGCTGCGGCACGCCGCGCGGCCGGAGTTCGCGCGGGTGCTGGGGCGCTGTTCGTTCCTCGTCGACGGCGACCCCGTCGGCACCCGTGATCACAAGACGGTCCAACTGGCCGAGGGCGGCACGGTCGAGGTGCTTCCGCCGTTCGCAGGAGGGTGACCCCGACGTCATGAGCAACCAGCCGCAGCATCCCGGGAATCATCCGTACGACCCTTATGGGCCGAACGGGTCGGCCGAGCAGCCGTACCAGGCCTATGAGGGCTACGAGGGATACGAGGGACAAGGGCAGCAGGGCGCGTACGAGTCCTACGAGCCGCACGGCCAGTACGGCCCGAACGGCCAGTACGCCCCGCAGGGCCAGTACGACCCGAACAGCCAGTACGCCCCGCACGGGCAGCAGGCCGCCGCCTGGCAGGGGTACGACGGGCAGCAGCCGTACCAGCAGGCCTACCCGCAGCAGCAGCCGTACCCGGAGCAGGGCTACCCGGAGCAGGGCTACGCCCAGCAGGGGTACCCGGAGCAGGCGGCGTACCCAAAGCAGGGGCACTCCCAGCACGGCTACGCGCAGCACGGGTACCAGCGAGGCGGCCAGGCCCACCAGGGGCAGCCGTACCAGGGGAACCAGCCGCACCAGGGGCAGGGATACCAGCAGCAGCCTCACCAGGGCCGCCAACCTCACCAGGGCCACCAGAACCACCAGAACCAGCAGGGCCACCAGGAGCCGTACGCCGCCGCCTGGGACGGCCGGCGGCAGCACGCCCCGGCCGGCGGCCACACCACGGCGGACACCATGCAGTTCGCGGCCGCCGCACACACACCGCGCACCCCGTCCCAGGCCGTGCCGTCCCCCTCGGCTCCGGCCGGGCCCGCCCCAGGGCTCGCCCCGTCCCGTTCCCCCGAGCCCGCCGAGCCCGCCGGATCGGCCGAGCCCGCCGCCAAGCCGCTCACCGCGGCCGAGCGGGCCCGCGCCGAGGGCCGCCCGATGATCGTCTCCCCGGGGCTGACGCCCGCCGCCCTGACCGCCGTCCTCGCCGCCCTCCTCGCGGCCACCGCTCCGCTGGCCCGGCCCGCCGTCGCCGTCGCCGTGGCGCTGCTGCAGGCGGTCACCGCGGCCGGCTGGTTCCGGCTCAACGGCATGTGGCCCGCCCGGCAGGGCATCGCGCTGGCCTTCGCGGGCGGCCTGGCCGCCGACGTCGGGCTGCTGACCACCGAGCGCTCCCACGCCCCGACGGTGCTCATGGGCACGCTGGGCGTCTGGCTGCTGCTGGTGCTGATCCTCCAGCTGCGCAGCCACGCCTCGCCCGACGAGCGCTTGTACGGCCTGACGGCGACCGTCGCCTCGTCCGCGGTCACCGTGATCGCGGCCGGGCACCTGGCCGCGGTCGCCGAGTCCTCGGACGCCGTCGTGGTGGGGGCCGCCGCCGTCGCCGTGGCGGCGCTCGTACGCGCCCTGCCGCTGCCGGGCGCGGCCGCCGCGGTCCTGGCGCTGGCGGCGTCCGCGGGCGCGGGCCTGGCGGCCGGCCGGGTGACCGACACCGGCACCACCAGCGCGGTGCTGCTGGGTCTGGCGGCGGGGGTGTGCGCGCTGATCGGACTGCGCGTGGCCAGCTACGACTATCCGTCCCGCTTCGTCCACATGACCGCGGGCGTCGCCCTGCCCCTCGCCGCCGCGGCCCCGGCGGTGTATGTGATCGGCCGCGCCCTGGTGTGATCCAGGCCCCACGGGGCGGCCACGCCCGCCCCGCTGCGGTTAGGCTCGCAGCCTCAGGCGTGGGCCTGAGCCAGAGCATGGGGGACCCTACGCAATGCGCGCACTGCGAATCACGGCGATCGTCTTCGTCGTACTCGGCATTCTGTTCGTCGCCGCCGACCGCCTGGCGGTGTATTTCGCGGAGTCCGAGGCCGCCGACAAGATCAAGAGCAGTCAGGGGCTGACCAGCACCCCCGACGTCTCGATCAAGGGCTTCCCGTTCCTGACCCAGGTCGCCGGCAAGGAGCTGGACGAGGTCGAGATCGGCATGGACGGGCTGACCACGGACGCGGGGGGCGGCCGTACGGTGCGCGTGACCAAGCTCAGCGCCAAGCTGCACAACGTCCGGATATCCAGCAGCTTCTCCTCCGCCACCGCCGACAGCGCCACCGGGTCCGCGCACATCAGCTACGCGGACCTGTCCACGGCGGCGGGCCAGGGCGTCACGGTCGGCTACGCCGGGAAGGACGAGGCGGGCCGGGGCCGCGTCAAGATCACCGGCCAGCTGCTGGGCTTCAGCATGAGCACGTACTCCACGGTCACCATCGTCAACGGCGACACCATCCGGATGCACGCCGAGTCCATCCCGGGCAGCAGCGTCCCCCGGTGGGAGGAGAAGGTGCGCGAGCGCACGGACATGGACCGCAAGATCGACGGCCTTCCGGCGGGCATGCGGCTCGACAAGGTCGAGACGAACGAGGACGGCATAGACGTGTCGGTCGTGGGTAATAACGTCGAGCTGGCGGGCTGAGCCCCGCGGAGCGGGACCCCGGCGCCGCCCTCCCCATGCGGCCCGCCCCCGCGTCCCGGCCTTCAGACCGTTCCCGACGTCCATCCGCTGAGACGATCCCGTCCGCGATGGCAGACATTCCTGGGCGCCCGGTGCCCCGCGGACCGCTCCGCGAGGCGCCGGGCGCCCTGTGCGTTTCACATCGCGGACAATCTCGTCTCAGGATGCGACACGCCGGTGACATGCCCGCCGGTCCGTCCCTACGATCGGACGCATGAAGCGACAGGCGGATCTCACGAAGCGGCGGGCAGTAGACCTGTGCCGCGTGGCCGCCATGCTCTGTCGCGCCGCCTGACGAGGACGCGCGGCCCGCTCCTTTCACCTCATCGGCCCCGCTCCTATCGGCCCGTCAGCCGAGCCCGCCCGCACTCCGTTCGTACGCTCGCTACCGACCGCGCGTAGCCCGCATACCGACGCGTACCCGTACCGCCGCAACTGCCCCGGAGGAGAGAAACATGAGCCGCAGTGACGTCCTGGTGGACGCCGACTGGGTACAGGCCCGCATCGATGACCCCAAGACGGTCATCGTGGAGGTCGACGAGGACACCTCTGCCTACGACAAGAACCACATCAAGAACGCCATCCGCATCGACTGGAAGCAGGACCTCCAGGACCCGGTGCGCCGCGACTTCGTCGACCAGGCCGGTTTCGAGAAGCTGCTGTCCGAGAAGGGCATCGCCAACGACGACACGGTCGTCCTCTACGGCGGCAACAACAACTGGTTCGCGGCCTACGCCTACTGGTACTTCAAGCTCTACGGGCACCAGGACGTCAAGCTCCTCGACGGCGGCCGCAAGAAGTGGGAGCTCGACTCCCGCGACCTGGTCGCCGAGGTCCCGTCCCGGCCGCAGACCGAGTACAAGGCCAAGGCCCAGGACACCTCGATCCGCGCCTTCCGCGACGACGTCGTGTCGGCCATCGGCTCGCTGAACCTGGTGGACGTCCGCTCCCCCGACGAGTTCTCCGGCAAGCTGCTCGCCCCGGCGCACCTCCCGCAGGAGCAGTCGCAGCGTCCGGGCCACGTGCCGAGCGCCCGCAACATCCCCTGGTCGAAGTCCGCCAACGACGACGGCACCTTCAAGTCCGACGACGAGCTCAAGGAGCTCTACGAGGGCGAGGGCGTCGACCTGTCGAAGGACACCATCGCCTACTGCCGCATCGGTGAGCGCTCCGCTCACACCTGGTTCGTCCTGCACGAGCTGCTCGGCCAGAGCAACGTCAAGAACTACGACGGCTCCTGGACCGAGTACGGCTCCCTCGTCGGCGTGCCGATCGAGCTCGGCGCCAACAGCTGACCTCCCTCTCCCTCCCCCGAACGTAAGGACAGTCACCCATGTGTGGAGCAACGGCCGGCGGCCCCGACGCGTCGACCATCAAGCCCGGCGAGACCACCATCCAGGGGTCGGTGACCCGCGACGGCGAGCCGGTCACCGGCTACGTCCGGCTGCTGGACAGCACCGGTGAGTTCACCGCCGAGGTCCCCACCTCGGCGACCGGACAGTTCCGCTTCTACGCGGCCGAGGGCACGTGGACCGTGCGCGCCCTGGTCCCGGGCGCGACCGCGGACCGCACCGTCGTCGCCCAGAAGGGTGGCCTGGCGGAGGTCGCCATCGCCGTCTGACGCGCCTCTTGCGCATCACGGCGAACAGGTACGGCCAGAGGGCCGCACCCCGGGGTTGGACGCCTCGGCGGGGTGCGGCCCTCCGGGCTGTTCGGGGCCCGTCCCACGTCTGTCCGGGCGGCGCCCCCGGACGTATCCTGGTGGTATGTACGCGCGACGCCGCCACGCATACTTCATCCTGATGGGCGCGTGTCTGACGCTCTTCATCTCGGCATGGGGATTCGTGCGTCTGTGGTCCGTCCCGGCCGCCGTCGTGATGTGCATCGTCGCCATGGTGATCCCGCCGCTGGCCGCCATCGTGGCCAACCGCAGGGGCCCGGAGGACCGGTGGTGGGACGAGTCGGGCGACGAGGAGTCCGACCGCTGGTGGCGGGAGCTGGACGAGTACAACCACCGCCGCTAGCTCCCCCGGTCAGTAGACGAGCGCCTGTACGCCGTCCGGCACGATCTCGCTGACGAACACCTGTGCCCCCGCGATCCGGGCGCCCTCGATGAGGTCCTTCTCCTCGATGTCCCGGCGGGCCGCGCACTGCGAGCACACCGTGATCGTGCCGCCGCCCGCGAGGATGCCGTCGATCAGCTCCGGCAGCGGCGCCGCGTGCGGCAGCCGGAACTCCGCCGCGCGCCCCGGGAGCGCGAACCAGGCCGACTCCCCCGTCAGCCACAGCGAGACCTCCACGCCGCTCGCCGCGGCCACCGCCGCCACCGTGAACGCCTGGGAGCACCGCTCGGGCGCGTCCGCGCCCGCCGTCACCTTGATCACCAGCTTCTTCGCCATACGGCCAGCCTAGGCCGGGGGGTGCCCGCCCCCGCGGCCTCCCCCGCACGGGAGACCTCGGAGAGCCGTCCCCCGCACCGGCGACTAGACTCGGCCCCGGTCCATGACCGTTCCGCGAGTCCCACCGGAACGTCCCACTCCTCCAAGGAGCGCGCTCGTGCTTGAGGCAGTCTTCACCACCCTGATGATCCTGGTCGCCGTCGCCACCCTCGGCTTCGCCGCGCTGACCTGGAAGAAGCTGTACCAGGGCCAGCGCTGACCCGCCCCTGCCCCACCGCCCGGCGCCCCTCGCGCCCGTCCGCTCCCCTCCCCTCCCCACGGATCGCCTGAATTCATGATCGAGATCCCGTCCGACCTCCACCCGGACCTCGTGCCGCTCGCCTTCCTCCTCGGCAACTGGGAGGGTGCGGGCGTCTATGACTTCCCGGGGACAGAGAAGTGCAACTTCGGGCAGGAAGTGACCTTCACCCACGACGGACGCGACTTCCTGGAGTACATCTCGCACACCTGGGTGCTCGACGGCGAGGGCAAGAAGGTCCGCCCGCTGGAGAGCGAGTACGGCTTCTGGCGGATCGGCGAGGACCGCAAGGTCGAGATCGTCATGATCCGCGACCAGGGCGTCGTCGAGGTCTGGTACGGCGAGCTGGCGGAGGGCAAACCGCAGATCGACCTGGTGACGGACGCCGTGGCCCGTACCGCCGCCTCCGGCCCGTACTCCGGCGGCAAGCGGCTCTACGGCTACGTCAAGAGCGATCTGATGTGGGTCGGCGAGAAGGCCACCCCACAGGTCCCGCTGCGGCCGTACATGTCCGCGCATCTGAAGAAGGTCGTGGACCCGCGCGAATGGGCCAAGGACCTCAAGGACCTCCCGGACGACGGCATCGCCTTCTTCCGCTGACCGACCGCCCTACACTGGGCAGCGTGGCGACCACCGACTGGAAGACAGATCTGCGGGAGCGCGGCTATCGCCTGACGCCGCAGCGCCAGCTCGTGCTCGAGGCCGTCGACCACCTCGAGCACGCCACCCCGGACGACATCCTCACCGAGGTGCGCCGCACCGCCAGCGGCGTCAACATCTCCACGGTCTACCGCACCCTGGAGCTGCTGGAGGAGCTGGGGCTGGTCAGCCATGCCCACCTCGGGCACGGCGCTCCCACCTACCACCTGGCCGACCGGCACCACCACATCCATATGGTCTGCCGGGACTGCACGGATGTGATCGAGGCCGATGTGTCCGTGGCCGAGCCGTTCGTCCGGCAGCTGCGGGCGAACTTCGGTTTCGACACCGATATGAAGCACTTCGCGATCTTCGGCCGCTGCGCCAAGTGTTCGGCCGGCCGGGCGGGCGAGGACTCCGGCGAGGCCCGCACGACGAAGGCGGGGTCCCGGGCGGGGTCCAAGTCCGGCTCGTAGACCGGAGGCCGGGCCCTGGGCCACCTGCCAGGGCGAGTCCCGCCCCGGGCCGAGTCGTAGGCTGAGCTCATGAAGAGCCCTTTGCTGTCGCTGCCCGGCGCCGTCCCCGGCGAGGGCCCCGACGAAGGCGTCGCCGCGCACTACGGCGACCTGTTCCGCGAGCAGCGCGCGCTCGCCGACGGCTCCGGTTTCGTGGACCTCTCGCACCGCGGCGTGATCACGGTCACCGGACCGGACCGGCTGAGCTGGCTGCACCTGCTGCTCACCCAGCACGTGAGCGAACTCCCGGCCGGTCAGGCCACGGAGGCGCTGATCCTCTCCCCGCACGGCCACATCGAACACGCGCTCTACATAGTCGACGACGGCGAGACCACCTGGGCCCATGTGGAGCCCGGCACCCAGGGCGACCTGCTCGCCTACCTGGAGAGCATGAAGTTCTTCTACCGGGTGGAGGTCGCCGATCGCACCGAGGAGTTCGCGGTCGTCCACCTCCCGGCGGGCAGCATCGCCGAGGCCCCCGAGGGCGCCGCCGTCCGCGAGACCCCGTACGGCCGGGACCTGTTCCTGCTCCGCGCCGACCTGGAGGCCTTCGCCGCGGCCGGCGGCCCGCCGGCCGGTGTGCTGGCGTACGAGGCGCTGCGCGTCGAGGCGCACCGCCCGCGGCTCGGCCTGGAGACCGACCACCGGACCATCCCCCATGAGCTGGGCCTGATCGGCAGCGCCGTCCACCTCCACAAGGGCTGCTACCGCGGCCAGGAGACCGTCGCCCGGGTGGAGAACCTGGGCAAGCCGCCCCGTCGGCTGGTCTTCCTCCACCTGGACGGCAGCGAGGTGACGCTGCCCGGCCACGGCGCGCCCGTGCGGCTGGCCTCGGAGGGTGCGGCGGGGCGCCCGCTGGGCTTCGTGACGACGTCGGCCCGCCACCACGAGCTGGGGCCGATCGCCCTGGCGCTGGTGAAGCGGAACGTGCCGGTGGACGCGGCGCTCATCGCGGATACAACAGCGGCGGCGCAGGAGGTCGTCGTCGAGCCGTAGCAACGGACGTAGGCGGGGCCGTCGGCACTGTTCCGCCGGCCCTGGCCCGGCGGCTCGTGCCCGTGCGCGGGGGCCGGGGCCTCAGACCTCGACGATCACCGTGAACGGGCCGTCGTTCGTGAGCGAGACCTTCATGTTCGCCCCGAACCGGCCCGTCTCCACCTGCGCGCCCAGCTCCCGCAGCCGCGCCACGACCTCGTCCACCAGCGGCTCGGCGACCTCGCCGGGCGCGGCCGCGTTCCAGGTGGGCCGGCGCCCCTTGCGCGCGTCGCCGTAAAGCGTGAACTGGCTGATGACCAGCAGCGGGGCGGACAGGTCCGAGCAGGACTTCTCGCCCTCCAGGATGCGCACGGACCACAGTTTGCGGGCCAGCTGCGCCGCCTTCTCGGGGGTGTCGTCGTGCGTCACCCCGACCAGGACGCACAGCCCCTGGCCGACGATCTCCCCGACCGTCTCGCCGTCCACGACGACGCTCGCCCCGTTCACCCTCTGTACCACAGCACGCATACGGACCATCATGCCCTGCCTCCTTCCGGGGCCGATCGGGTGGAAGGCCGCTGCGGACGGACCGTACACAGTGGCACGATGCGTGCAAGCGGTGCGCAATGGGCACAACGCGATCAGCTTGCGTCGCACCGCATGGAGGGGACGGAACCGCATGATCACATCCGGCACCGGGCAGCCGCCCGGGCCCGCATCGACGCGCCCGCAGGACGGCGACCTGCTCCAGGCGGCCACCGAGGCCCTGCAGCAGCCGGGATTCCAGCCGACGGACCCGCAACAGCCGGGACGGCCCGGGCTGCCGCCGCTGCCCGGAGGGCAGCCGCCGAGGCCGCCGAGCCAGCGCGGCGGCCGGCAGGCCGACTCGACGCCCGGGACGAAGGCCGGCCCGGCACCCGGCGCGGCGGCGCGGGAGCCGGCCGGGCTGCGCCTGCCCGAGCTGCGGGCGCTGCGCCGCTCGGCCCAGGGCGAGGAGGCGGATCTGAGCTATGTGCGCAGGCTGCTGCAGGGCCGGATCGACATCCTCCGCGCCGAGCTGAACCGCCGTTCGGCCCCCGTCTCGCCGGGGGCGGCCGACGAGGGGGACCGGCCCCCGGCCGCGCTGGTGGATCTGCTGCCGCAGATCCTCCTCGACGGCCCGTCAGGGCACCGCTCCTCCGCCCGGCATGTGACGCTCGGCACTCCGCAGGGGGCGGAGTGCCGGCGGCTGGCCGAGGAGACGCTGGCCGAGGTCGGCCTGTCCGACCTCCGGGCGCGTACGGACGAGGAGTTGGCCGGGGCGATGGCCCGTCTCGTCGGCTGTGAGCGGCAGGTCTCGCGGCGGCGGCGGGAGCTGCAGCGCACGGCGGACGACTGCGGTGCGGAGATCACCCGGAGGTACCGGGAAGGGGAGGCCCACGTGGACGACCTGCTCACGTAAGCGCTCCGTGTCCGTACGGACCGTGATCCGTGCGGTCCGTACGGACACAGGGCCTGCCGATATCCAGGTGCGTCCCGCCGCACGGGCCGCCTACCGTGGGGTTCATGGCTCCAGAGATCCGTCAGGTCGCCGACTCCGACCTCACCGACTGGTCCCGCGCGCTCAACGCCGGCTTCCTGCGGCCCCCGGAGGCGGACAAGGACGAGGTCGACATCCGGCGGGGGCAGATCGGCCGGGAACTGGACCGTGTGCAGGGGGCCTTCGACCGGGGCCGCTGTGTGGCCACCTTCCGCAGCTTCGCACAGCGGCTGACGGCGGTCGGCGGGGCCGAGGTGGCGGCCGACGCCATCAGCAACGTCTCGGTCTCGCCCACCCACCGCCGCCAGGGGCTGCTCAGCCGGATGATGGACCGCGATCTGCGCGCGGCCAAGGAGCGCGGCGAGCTGGCGGCGTCGCTGATCGCCGCCGAGTACCCGATCTACGGGCGGTACGGGTTCGGCCCGGCCACCTGGGTCACCGAGTGGCTGGTGGACATCGCCCGCGCCGGGCTGGACGCGCGCTACTCCGGGCCCGCGTGCGGCGGCCGGGTGGACTTCGCGGACGGCGCCGGGATACGGGAGCTGGGTCCGGTGCTGCACGAGCGGCTGCGGGCCCGGCTGCACGGCATGATCGACCGCCGCGAGCTGTGGTGGCGGATGAACACCGGCCTGCTGACCTTCCCCTACCATCCGTGGACCGAGCCGTTCTACGTGCTGTACCGCTCCCCCGACGGCTCCGTGGACGGTCTGCTCGCCTACACCTGCGACAGCAAATGGGAGGGCAAGCGCCCTCACGACACGGCCAGGGTGCTCGGGATGCTCGCGGCCACCCCGGCCGCCGAGCGCGCGCTGTGGCACTTCCTCTTCTCCGTCGACTGGGTCAGCCACGTCGCCACCGGCCACCGCCCGCCGGACGACGTGCTGCCGCTGCTGCTGGGCGATCCGCGGGCGGCCCAGGTCACGACGTACGCCGACTTCCTGTGGCTGCGGCCGCTGGACGTCCCCGGGCTGCTCGAGGCCCGTACGTACCCCGTCCCCGGCTCGCTGGTCCTGGAGCTGTCCGACCGCGCGGGCCTGGCCGGCGGCCGCTATCTGCTGGACGCCGGGCCCGACGGCGCCACCTGCGCGCCCACCACCCGGTCCGCCGATCTGACCATGGACATCGGCGAGCTGGGGACGCTGTGGCTGGGAGATGAGTCCGCGGTCCGGCTGGCCGCGCTGGGGCGGGTCACCGAGGAGCGCGAGGGCGCCGCGGCGCGGGCGGATCTCCTGCTGCGCACCTCGCGCCGCCCTTGGTGCCCGGACATCTTCTGACCGGGTCCGGCTTCACTTCCCCTGGCCGACCAGCAGGTCCGCCAGGTCCCTGACCGACTGGCGGAACCGCGTCCAGTCCCCTTCCGCCGTCAGCCGCCGCACCAGCTCCCCGTCGAACGCGGCCAGCAGCATATGGGCCACGAACTCGGCGTCGAGGCCCGGTCTGAGCTCCCGGACCAGCGCGGCGACGTGGGCGTGCCACCCCCGGTAGGTGGGGTCGTCGAACTTGTCGTCGCCGCAGGCGCGTTCGTGCGCGGCGATCAGCGACAGATGGCGCTGGGAGAGGTCGGCCAGCGCGTCGAGGAAGGCCAGGAGCCGCTCGCACGGGGCACCGGCGGTGCCCAGCGGCGCCGCCTCCTGGTGGATCTCCTCCGCCAACCGGGCCGCGCGGTCGGCCAGCAGCGCCTGGAACAGGCCGGTACGGCTGCCGAAGCGGCGGAAGACGGTGCCCTTGCCGACCCCCGCGGCGGCCGCGACCCGGTCGAGGGACACGTGCTCGGCGCCGCACTCCGCCAGCAACTCCTCGGTGGCGCGCAGGATCGCGCGCCGGTTGCGCGCGGCGTCGGCGCGCTCGCCGCGCGCTGTCGTGGCCTCGCTCACGGCCCCTCCTTCCACGCCGGTCGACGGTTGTAACCGGACCGCTGGTCCCCATAGTATCCGCCACAGAACAACCGGACTGTCAGTCCGGTTCACTCGTTCTGCCCTGGGGAGGCAGCCATGAACAGCAGCACAGCGGCCACCATGCGCGCACTGATCGTCGATCCCGAGGCGCCGGGGTCCCTTCGCTTCGCGGACGTACCGGAGCCCGAGCCGGGGCCGGGCGAGGCCCTGGTCGAGGTGCGGCACGCGTCGCTGAACCTCGGCGAGATACGCAACGGCGCCGGCCGGCCGCCCGGCACGGTCATGGGCTTCGACGCGTCCGGCGTGGTGCTCCGCGCGGCGGCCGACGGCTCGGGACCGGCGGCGGGCACCCGGGTGGCGGGCCTGGCCGTGGGCAGCTGGGCCGAACGCGTCGCGGTGCCCACCGACAACCTCGCCGCCGTCCCCGACCCTGTGGATCTCGCGGACGCCGCCGCACTCCCGGTCGTCGGCCTCACCGCCCTGCGGACGCTGCGCGCGGCCGGAAACGTCCTGGGCAAGCGGGTGCTGATCACCGGCGCCTCCGGCGGGGTCGGGCGGAGCGCCGTCCAGCTGGCGCGGCGGGCCGGGGCGTACGTCATCGCCTCGGTGGGCTCGCCCGCGCGCGGCGCGGGGCTCAGGGAACTCGGCGCGGACGAGGTCGTGGTCGGCCTGGAGCCGGTCGAGCAGCCCGTGGACGTGGTCCTGGAGAACGTCGGCGGGCCCCAGCTCGTGGCCGCCTGGCACCTGCTCGCCCCCGGCGGCAATCTGCAGAGCATCGGCTGGGCGTCCGGCCAGGACGCACTCTTCCCGGTGAACAGCACCATCGCGCTGGCCGAGGCCAAGTCGCTCAACTCCTTCGGCGACATCACCCGCCCCGGCCCCGACATCGCCACCCTGCTCGGCCTCGTGGCGCGCGGCGACCTGTCACCGGAGGTCGGCTGGCGCGGCTCCTGGGAGCGGGTCGCGGACGCGGCCGACGCGCTGCTCGGGCGGCGCGTACCGGGCAAGGCCGTACTCGACATCGCCCCCGCCGTGAGCGCGAAGCCCGCGGCCCCCGCTACGGAACGGTGAGAGGCACCCCATGCGCATCGGACTCCTCCTGAACGTCCTCGGCACCCCCCTCGACACGGTCGTCCAGCAGGCGCGCGACATCGCCGCGTCGGGCCTCGGCACCGCCTGGCTGCCCGAGATGGGCGCCTGGGACGCCCTGACCGCGGCGGCCGCCATCGGCCCCCAGGTGCCCGGGCTCGCCCTGGGCACGTCCGTGGTCCCGACCTATCCGCGCCACCCGCTGACGCTCGCCGCCCAGGCGCTGACCGCGCAGGCGGCCACCGGCAACCGCTTCACCCTCGGCGTCGGGGTGAGCCACCGGCACATCATCGAGGAGCAGTTCGGCCACTCCTTCGACCGGCCCGCCCGCCATCTGCGGGAATACCTGTCCGCGCTGGGGCCGTTGCTGCGCGGCGAGAGCGTGACGTACGAGGGCGAGACCCTCAAGGCCGCCGGCGCGGTCACCGCCCCCGGCGCCGAACCGCCCGCGCTGCTGGTCGGCGCGCTCGGCCCGGCGATGCTCAAGGTGGCGGGCGAGCTGGCGGACGGCACCGTCGCCGTCTGGGCGGGCAGGGCCGCGCTCGCGGACCACATCGTGCCCACGATCAGCCGGGCGGCGGCCCGCGCGGGACGGCCCGCGCCGCGTGTCGTCGTCTTCAAGGCCGTGGGCGTGACCGCGCACCCGCAGGCGCGCCGCGCGGAGATGGCCGAGCGGTTCCGTCAGGTCGACCGGATTCCGCACTACCGCGCCGTGCTGGACCGCGACGGCTCGGCGGGCCCGCAGGACACCGCGGCGCTGGGCGACGAGTCGGTCGTCGAGCAGGAGCTGCGGGAGCTGGTGGACGCCGGGGCGACCGAGTTCATCGCCTCACCGGTCGGCACATCGGAGGAACAGGCCCGCACGCTCGCCTTGCTGGCCGGGCTGGCCGCCTCCTGACCCGAGGAGCCGCAGACGCCGGGCGCCTCCGCGTCCGAGCAGGACTTCAGCAGCCGGCGCGCGCCCGGGCCCTGCTCGCCGAGCCGGTCGTACCGGTTCACCAGGGCGCACTTGTCGATCGACAGGCAGCCGCAGCCGATGCAGTCGGTGAGGCTGTCGCGCAGGTTCAGCAGCTGCTCGATCCGCCCGGTCAGGTCCTCGCGCCAGCACTCCGAGATCCGGGCCCAGTCCTCCTTGCTGAGGACGTGGTCCTCGGGGAAGAGCGAGAGGGCCTCCCGGATCCTGGCCAGCGGGATGCCGACGCGCTGCGAAGAGCGCACAAAGGCGACCCGGCGCAGCGTGTCGCGGGTGTAGCGGCGCTGGTTCCCGGAGGTGCGGCGGCTGTGGATGAGCCCTTCGCGCTCGTAGAAGCGCAGCGCGGAGGCGGGGACTCCACTGCGCTGGGACAGGTCACCGACCGTGAGTTCATGGGTCTTCCACGACATCTGGCTCATGGGAATCGAGGGTAACTTGACTTCAACCAATGTTTAAGTCCGAGTCTGGGTCCATGGTTACCGACACAGCCACCGTCCCCACGCCCGACACGGCCACCGCGGCCGGCACCCCGCTCCGCCTCGCGGTCATCGTCGCCAGCACCCGCGAGGGCCGCTTCGGCCCGAAGGTCGCCGACTGGTTCACCAGCCGCGCCGCGCTCCACGCGGATCTGCACGCCGATGTCATCGACCTGGCCGACACCCCGCTGCCCGGGAGCCTCAGCCACCGTCCGGGCCCCGAGGCCGCCGAGGCCCTGGCGGCCGTGACGCCCCGGCTGGAGGCCGCCGACGCGTTCGTCGTGATCACTCCCGAGTACAACCACAGCTACCCGGCCCCCCTCAAGAACGCCATCGACTGGCACTACACGCCCTGGCAGGCCAAACCCGTCGGCTTCGTCTCCTACGGCGGGGTCTCCGGCGGCCTGCGCGCGGTCGAGCATCTGCGGCCGGTCTTCGCCGAGCTGCACGCGGTCACCGTCCGCCACACGGTGAGCTTCCACAACGCCGGGGAACTCTTCGACGCGGACGGCACGCTGAAGGACCCGAAGGGCCCGGAGGCGGCCGCCACGGCCCTGCTCGACCAGCTGACGTGGTGGGCGCGGGCGCTGCGGGAGGCCCGGGACGCCCGCCCGTACGTGGGCTGACGGGCTGCCGCCCGCCTGCCGGCGGCTGTCCGCGACCAGCCGCGACGGGTGCCGAGGCGCGCTCGCGGCCGGGGCCGCCAGCCCAGCCGCGGCCCGGGCCGGATGAACCCGGCCCGGGCCTGGCATCATCCGGCCCATGCAGCAGCCCAACTCCCAGCCCGCACGGCCGAACTCCCAGCTCGCACGCCCCAACGACCGGACCGCCCGGCCCGCTTCTCCGCCCTCCCGGCCCACCTCCCCGCGCCCCGAGCCGCAGCGCACCGCGCAGCGGCCGCGGTCGCTCGCCACCGGTCAGCGGTCCCTGGGGGATCCCGCGGTCCACTACTCGCTGTGGCCGCCGCTCACCAACGGCTGCCCGCGCACCTCCACCGACGCCGTCGCGTACCCGCTGGAGGTCGACTACGCCTACGACCAGGTGCCCGCCGACCTGTTCGGCCGCCCCGCCGCCCACGGCCTCGAACGGTGGGCCCCGCTGCTCCCGCCGCTGGCCGCCCCCGGGCTCGGCGAGGGGAACACGCCCCTGGTCCGGCTGACCGACGGCGTCTACGTCAAGGACGAGTCGCGCAACCCCACCTGGAGCCACAAGGACCGGCTCAACCGCGTCGCCGTCAGCGCCGCGAAGGCCAGCGGGGCGCACGGCATCGTGGTGTCCTCGTCCGGGAACCACGGCGCCGCGGCGGCGGCCTACGCGGCCCGCGCCGGGCTGCCGTGCGCCGTGTTCGCCTCCCCTCACGCCCCGCCCGCCGTCGCCTCGTTCATCCGCGCCTACGGGGCCGTGGTGCTCACCGTCCCCCACGAGTCGGTGCGGGCGCTGGCGCGGCGCGTGGTGGCGGAGTTCGGCTACCACCCCGTCAGCAGCTTCACCGACACCGCCCACACCGGCCACCCCTTCGGCCCCGAGGGCTACAAGACCATCGCGTACGAGATCTTCCTGGACCTCGGCGAGACACCCGAGGCGGTGTACGTGCCCACGGGCTACGGCGAACTGCTCTTCGGCGTCTGGAAGGGCTTCCACGAGCTGACCCTGCTCGGCCTCGCCGACCGCACCCCGCGGGTGTACGCGTGCGAGCCCGCCGCCGCGGGCGCGCTGGCCACCGCGATCCGCACCGGCCGCCCCGCCGCCGAGGTCCCGGTCGGGCCGACGGAGGCGTACGCGATCGACTGCGCCGTGGGCAGCTACCGCGGGGTGGTGGCCGTGCGCGAGAGCGGCGGCGCGGCGCTGACCGTCACCGACGGGCAGATGGCCGCCGCCCGCGCCGAACTCGCCGCCCAGGGCCTGTGGGTCGAGCTGTCCTCCGCCGCGGGGCTGGCCGGGCTGCGCGCCCGCCAGGAAGACCCCGCCGCCGACGCGCGCGACGCCTCGGGGCCCGTGGTGTGCGTCGCCACCTCCAGCGGCTTCAAGGACAGCGCCACCGCCGCCCGTACCTACCCGCCCATGCCCGCGGACTGGGACACCGTCGCGGCCGCGCTGCGCGGCCTGTCGGGCTGAGGACCGCAAGCCGCGTGATCCCTACAGGCCGGCCAGGGCGGCGAGGATGTCGGCCGGTTCGGCGCGCGCCGTGTAGTCGGTGTCGGCGAAGGCCCACCGGATCACCCCGTCGCGGTCGATGACGTACGTGGCGGGCAGCGGCAGGGTGCGCGGATGGCCGCCGTTGACGCGCTGCAGGTCGAAGCCGAACGTGGCGTAGACGGCGGCGAGGTCGTCGGGCAGGTCGAAGGCGAGCCCGTACTGCTTGGCGGTGTCGGAACCGAGGTCGCTGAGGACGTCGAACGCCAGCTCGTGCTTCTCGGTCAGCGACAGGGACTCGTCGGGGATCTGCGGCGAGACGGCCACCAGGCGCGCGCCCCGCGCGGTGATCTCGTCGTGGTGGCTCTGGAGGGCCCGCAGGGCGATGTTGCAGTACGGGCACCAGGCGCCGCGGTAGAAGGTGAGGACGACCGGGCCCTCGGCGAGCAGACCGTCGAGGGTCACCGTGCGCCCGGTCGCCGAGGGCAGCTCGAAGCGGGGCGCCCGGTCCCCCACGGCCAGGGCGCGGTCGGCCTGCCCTGACTCGGCGAGCTCCCGGCCGGCCCGCTCCATGACCTCGCGTGCCTCGGCGGGGATCTGCTGGTAGCGGGCCTCGTAGAAGGCGCGCAGTTCGGCGTTGAGACTCATCGCGGCCGTTCCTCCCTGATCTCGGAATGGTCGTTCCAAGATAGCGGGCGGGTGCGACCCCGTCCACGACTTGGCCGCGCTATCTTGGAATTCCCATTTCAAGATGACTGGATCACGGCGGCAGAAGGGCCGAACATGCCGGACGTCAAGCACTTCGACCCCGACGCGGCGCTGGCGACCGTGGTGCGGCTGTTCTGGCGGCAGGGCGTGGCCTCGACCGGAATCCAGGACGTGGTGACCGCGACCGGAGTCAACCGCTCCAGCCTGTACGCCACCTTCGGCGGCAAGCAGGAGCTCTACCGGGCCGCGCTGCGCCGCTATGTGGAGCAGTGGTCCCACCCGGCGTTTCGGAGCCTCGCCGAGGACGGGCGCGGCCTGCCCGCCATCACCGAGTTCTTCGACGGGCTGATCGCGGTGCGGTGTTCGGGGGAGTACGCGCGGTGGGGCTGCATGGTCGTCAACGCGCACGCCGGCGCCGACGACACCGACCCCGACGTCCGCGCCCTCCTGGACCGCCACCACCAGCAGCTGCGGGACGCCCTGCGGACGGCGCTCACCGCCGCCGAGGCCCAGGGGCAGCTCGCCCCCGGCACGGACCCCGGCGCGGCCGCCGAGGTCCTGGCCCTGCTCGCCTACGGGGTGAACGTGCGCTCGCGCGCCGGGGCCGACGCCCGGGCCCTGGAGGCCACGGTGGCCACCACCCTGGACGCCCTCGGCGCCCGGGCGGCGGCCTGACCTTACGGCTGACGGCCGGGCTCGGGCGCCAGGACGTCGGCGACCACGCAGCTGACGTTGTCGGGGCCGCCCGCGCCGTTGGCCAGGGAGATCAGCTCACGTACCGCCTGCTCGGGGTCGCGGGCCACGGTGAGGACGTGGCGTACGTCCTCGGTCGGTACGACGGAGGACAGCCCGTCGGAACAGAGCAGATAGCGGTCCCCCGGCCGGGCGTCGTGCAGCCGTATGTCAGCCGCCCCTCCAGCTCCTCCCGCACCTCCAGCACCTCCCGTCAGGGCGCGCGCCAGCAGCGAGCGCTGTGGATGGGAGGTGGCCTCCTCGGGGCTCAGACGCCCTTCGTCGACCATCGACTGGACGAGGGTGTGGTCGTGGGTGATCTGGAAGAGCTCGCCGTCCCGCAGCAGGTAGGCGCGGGAGTCACCGATGTGCACCAGGGCGAGCCGGGAGCCGGTCCACAGCATCGCGGTGAGCGTCGTGCCCACCTCATGGGGCGCGGGGCCGGCTCCGGCGACATCGCGCACCGCCACGCCCGCCCGCTCGACGGCGTCCTCCAGCGCGTTGAGCAGGTCACCCGCCGGGACGCCCGCGCCGACGCCCTCGGCGTCCAGGCGTTTGAGCACGTGGACGGCGGCCTCCCCGGCCGGGGCCCCGCCCGTACCGAAACCGTCGGCGACGGCAAGCAGGCGCGGCCCGGCGTAGGCGGTGTCCTGGTTGCTCTCGCGGACCAGTCCGGTGTCGGACAGCGCGGCGTAACGGATGTCCAGAGGCTCGACGGTCGAAGACGTCGGAGACATGGCGGGGTCCTTCCCTGACAGATGGTCGACGAGGAAGCCGGCCAGGTCCCGCCGGGCGGCGGTCTCGGCCTCGGTCCTGGCCCAGAAGGCCCGGACCTCCCGCGCCGCCGCGGCCGCGTCCCGCTCGCAGAGGTCACAGACCTCGCCGATACGGGCCAGCGGCATGCCCAGACGGCGCAGCCAGGCCACCAGCCGGGCCCGTTCGAGCTGCCCCGGCGCGTAGAGCCGATAGCCCGTCACCGGGTCGACGCGGGCCGGGGCCAGCAGCCCCAGCTCGTCGTAGAGCCGCAGCGCCTTCGGCGACAGCCGGGACGCCTTCGCGAACGCCCCGATGGTCAGCAGCCCCATGTCCGCCCTCCTCATCCCGGGCACTTCGCCCGGTCCCTCGATGCTGTGGCCTCCCCCAAGGTGAAGGTCAACGGCCGCCCCTCGACCTTCACCTTGACCTTCACGTCCACGGCAAGGTTTAGGCTCCCTTCCGAACAGAAGGGAGCACCATGCGCATCGGGGAGCTCGCGCGCGCCACCGGCACCACGACCCGGGCGCTGCGCTACTACGAGGAGCAGGGCCTGCTGCGCCCGGACCGGTCCACCAACGGCTACCGCAGCTACGGCGACGAGGCCGTACGCGTCGTCGGGAACATCAGGCTCCTGCTGGCCGCCGGGCTGACCACCGACGATCTGCGGCTCGTGGACGGCTGTCTGCGTGACGAGCTGACCGGCGACCACGTATGCGACGACGCCACCCCCAAGATCGAGATCTTCGAGCAGCGCCTGAACCTGCTCCAGCAGCGCATCAACGACCTCGTCGAGGTCCGGGACCAGCTCCTGGACCGGCTGGCCGACCTCCGCAGGAGCCGTTTGGACCCTGTCGCCCGGCCGGCCGCGGCCACTGGGGCGTGCGCCGCGTCGATGAGCCAGGAAGCCGCCCCGCAGGGCACCTGACCGCCCGTCAGCGCCCCTCCGTGGCCGGGATGTCGAGGATGGCGAGGAAGGCCGTCGCCGCGGGTGGGCGGCCGACCTGGCTCCAGATGACGTACTCGACGCGGGCCGGCGCGTCCGTGACCTCGATGGTGGTGACGCCGGTGAGCTGGGGTACGTACGCGGAGGGGAGCATGGCGATGGCCAGGCCCTGCTCGACCAGCCGGCCGATGAACTCCGCGGTGGTCACTTCGAAGGCGACGTCGCGGCCGAGCCCGGCGGCCGAGAAGGCCTGGTCGGACTGGGCGCGTCCGGCGGTGCCGGCCGGAAGGTCCACGAACACCTCGGAGGAAAGCCTGCGGAGGTCGACCGCCGGCTCGTCGGCGAGCGGATGGTCGGGCGCGACCACGGCGACGAGCCGGTCACGGGCGAGCTCGCGGGCGGCGACGCCCTGAGGCCGCGAGGTGGTCGGCAGCCCGAGGAAGGCCACGTCGAGGGCTCCTTGCCTGACCTGCTCGACAAGGTCCTCGCTCGCGCCCACCCGCAGGCCGATGCGCACCTGCGGATACCGGCGGCGGAAGTCACGCAGCGCGCCCGGGATGTCGACCGCGGCGACGGTGGGGATCAGGCCGACGGCGAGCCGGCCGCGTACCTCCCCGACGGCCGCGGCGACCTCGGCTGCCGCGCGCTCGGCGGCTTCCAGGCTCGCTACTCGCGGCAGCGCGGGGCGTGCACGGCGTCTTCAGCGTGCAGCCCTCCGACTTAGCCGACCCACGCGCCGAAGTCGAGGTGCGGCAGGACAAGAACGTCGCCGACGCGGCCGAGACCGTGGGCGTCATGCACCTGGTCTACAGCTCCGGCAGCGGCGCCGAGCGCGGGTCCGGCGGCGCACACTTCGAGACCAGGCGGAGACCGGGGCGCACATCGACGCCATCGGCGTACCCGCGACGGTGCTGCGGCCGGTGTTCTTCGTGACTCCACCCACGCGTAAACGCGCGGGCTTCCTGCGTCGCTGGCTAAGCAGCGTCGCAGAGGGCCAGCCCGGCCCTGTTAAAGACGTTCAGTGCGCCGATGTGGTCCGCGTTCGCGGCGAACCCGCAGGAGACGCATGCGAACCTCGCCTGGGTGACACGGTTCCTCTTGTCGACGTGCCCGCATGCGGTGCATGTGATCGAGGTGTTGCGGGCGTCCACCGGAATCACCAGGCGACCGGCACTCTCAGCCTTGTTCGCCAGGATTCGGAGGAACTGTCCCCAACCCGCGTCGAGGATGCTGCGGTTCAGCCCGGCCTTCGCGGCGGCCCCGTTCGGGAGGAACGCTCCGTCGCGCTCGGGGTCGGGCTTGGGTGCGGGCGCTTTGGTCATGCCCGCCGTGTTCAGCTTCTCGTGGGCGATCACGTCGTGCTCCCGCACGAGCGCCAGCGCCCGCTTGTGGTGGTGGTCCAGGCGCTGACGCCGGATCCTGGCGTAAAGCTTGGCGACCTTCCGGGCGGCGGCCTTGTGCTTCTTGGTCCGGCGACGGGTGCGCCGGGGGAAGGTGGACAGGTGCCGCTGGGCTACGGCCAGCTCCTCGGCCATCGCGTCAAGGAACCTGGGGTTCGGGGCGTGCTCGCCGCCCGAGTCGGTGAAGAAGTGCACTGTGCCCATATCGATGCCCACGACGCTGCCCGTTGCGGGCAGGGGCTCGGCAGGCACGTGGTCGCAGGCGAGGACCACGTACCAGCGGTTGCCCTCGCGCTTCACCGAGACCGTCTTGACCCGGCCCTTCACGGGCCGGTGCTGATGCACCCGCACGTGCCCCACGCCTTGGAGACGTACCCGGGTGTGGGCGCCGTTGGGAGTGGAGTCCCAGCGGCAGCCGTCCCCGTCCCTCGGGAAGACGACGGTGTCGAAGTGGCCCACGCCCTTGAACCTGGGGTATCCAGGCTTCCCACCGCTCCTGACCCGGCGGAAGAACGCCTGGAACGCCTTGTCGAGCCGCCTGAGCGTGGCCTGCTGACTCGAGCATGACCAACGGCCGTGACGCTCCGGGTCGAACGCCCGGATCTCCCTCAGCTGCGCCGACTGGTCACCATATTTGATGCTGGTCTTCGACGTGTGCCGCCAGGCGTCACGACGCTCCTGCAAGGCGCCGTTATAGAGCGAACAATGGTCCCGCAACATCTCCGTCAGAGCCTGCGCCTGCCGAACGGTGGGCCTCAACAGGAACTTGTACGCACGCAGCAACGCAGCCCACCCCCTTTACGTCTCCCCTGGTCAAAGCCGGTGCCATCACACTACCGGCCACCACTGACAACGCAGCGTGCTCCACCGCTTCGCGACTCCGCGTCAACGAATCGACTCCACCACCGGCTAAAGCCGGTGGTCCCTTCGGCGGACGCGTTCGAGAACCCGGACGGGTTCCTCGGCAAGAAGCTCGAAATCGCCGGCGACGAGCTGACCGTGCGGCGGATCGCCGAGGTGTTCTCCCGGGTCGACGGCGTCCCGACACGTTTCGAACGGCAGCCGATCGACGAGCTGCGGGCCGAGGCCGAGCAGGCGGCGAACATGTTCGGCTGGCTCAACGAGAAGGGCTTCCAGGCCGATATCGGCGCGCTCCGCGCGCGGTACCCGGAGCTGTTGACCCTCGAGACGTGGCTGAGCAAGATCCGGTAGGGGTTTGTTGTCACGCTCGCGGGCCCGGCGGTGTCTTCATGCCGAACGAGCACACGTAACAGGTGCACAGGTACGAGGAGGACACCATGGCGCCACGCGTCCCGAAGGCGGAGCTCCCCACCGAGCTGCGGGAGAACCTGATCAAGCAGCTCGGTGCCGTGCCCGAGCCCGTCGAGGTGAGCTTCAACAACCCCGACGTCGCCACGGCCAGTCTGGAGTTCTCGGCCAGACTGGGCGCGTGGGACGCGGCCGACGCGAGCCTCAAGACATTCGCGCACATGGCCGTCGCGGCACAGGTCGGCTGCAGCTGGTGCCTCGACATCAACTACTTCGCGGCACTGAACGCGAATCTGGACCTGACCAAGGCGAGCCAGGTGCCGCGCTGGCGGGAGTCGGACGTGTTCACCCCGCTGGAGCGGGAGGTGCTGGAGTACGCCGAGGCCATGACCAACACGCCGACGACCGTCACCGATGAGATGTCGGCGAGTCTGCTCACCCAGCTCGGCGCGGCGGCGCTGGTCGAGCTGACCGCGTTCATCGGCTTCGCCAATCTGTCGACCAGGAACAACACCGCGCACGGGATCACCTCGCAGGGATACTCCGATACGTGCGGGATTCCGCTGGCCGAGCGGCCCGGGCAGACCGGCGCGGCGTCGACGGCATGACCGAGGACCCGTTCTTCACCCACCGCGGCCTGCTGTTCACGGTCGCCTACGAAATGCTCGGCTCGGCGGCCGACGCGGAGGACGTACTGCAGGAGTCCTGGCTGCGGTGGGCCGACGTCGACCGCGCGCAGGTGCGTGACGCGCGGGCGTATCTCGTCCGGACCGTCACCCGGCAGGCGCTCAACCGTCTGCGGACGCTGTCGCGCAGCCGCGAGGACTACGTCGGCGAGTGGCTGCCGGAACCGCTGCTGACCAGCCCCGATGTCGCCGAGGACATCGAACTCGCGGAAAGCGTCTCGATCGCCATGCTGACCGTGCTGGAAACGCTCGGGCCGGCGGAGCGGGCGGTGTTCGTGCTCCGCGAGGTCTTCGAGATGCCGTACGGCGAGATCGCCGAGGCCATCGGGAAGCCCGTGGCCACGGTGCGGCAGATCGCCCGGCGGGCACGCGACCACGTGGCGGCCCGGCGGCCACGGATGCGGGTGAGCCGGTCGGAGCAGCAGGCCGTGCTGGAGCGGTTCCTGATCGCGCTGCGCACCGGGCGGCTGCGGGAGCTGATGGAGGTCATGGCGCCGGACGTGGTCCTGATCGCCGACGGGGGCGGAGTGGTCCCCGCCGTTCTGGCGCCGGTCCACGGGGCCGGCACCGTGGCGCCGATGCTCGCCGGTGCTCACCGGGTGGCCAGGGTCGAGACGACGACCGTGTGGCTCAACGGCGCGCCCGCGGGCCGGATCGAGTTCGACGGCGAGCCGGCCGCGGTGAGCCTCGTGGTGGAGAACGGGCGGGTCACCCGGATCTATGTGGTGCGCAACCCGCTGAAGCTGACCCGGCTGGACGAACCGGCCCCCCTGGCCAGATAGGCCCGCCGCCGCCTCGGCGTCATGGGTGTTCCGGGCGGTGGGAACCGCCCGGAACGCCACCCGCTCCGGCACGGCTGCAAGCAAATGCTTGCAATAGTTAGCACTCGTGCGGCAGCATGGGGGCATGGCATCACTGAACGTCGGCAACCTCGGCGAGTTCCTTCGCGAGCAGAGACGCAGCGCGCGGCTCTCGCTGCGCCAGCTCGCCGACGCCGCCGGGGTGTCCAATCCGTATCTGAGCCAGATCGAGCGCGGGCTGCGCAAGCCGAGCGCGGAGATCCTGCAGCAGCTCGCGAAGGCGCTGCGGATATCCGCCGAGACCCTTTATGTGCAGGCCGGGATTCTCGACGAGCGGGAGCGGGACGGGACGGAGACGCGCAGTGTGATACTGGCCGATCCGTTGATCAACGAGCGGCAGAAGCAGGTGCTGCTGCAGATCTACGAGTCGTTCCGCAAGGAGAACGCACCCGCCCCCGCCGCGGGCGACACCCCCTCGGGCGCCCCCACCGGCACCGGTATCCCCACCCTCGCCGGCACCCCAGCCGGCCCGGGCGCGGGCCCCGGCAAGCCCATCGGAGCCCCCTCCGGCAGCACCGACGTCGACGCCGAACCCTCGATTTGATCCGGGAGGACCATCAGCATGGCCATCACCGACGATGTGCGTAAGACGCTCACCGACCCGACCCCCCTGTACTTCGTGGCGGGCACGGCCGACCTCGCCGCCCAGAAGCTCAAGGAGGTGCCGTCGCTGGTCGAGAAGATCGTCGCAGAGGCCCCCGAGCGCTTCGCAGCCGTGCGGAACACCGACCCGAAGGCCGTCCAGGACCGGGTCACCCAGCAGGCGAAGGAGGCCCAGGAGAAGCTCACCGAGCTGCTGGGCACGCTCGACACCGACCTGAAGAAGCTCCGCGACACGGCACAGGACCTGGCGCTCCAGGGCGTGGGCCGCGCCGCCGAGCTGGCCGTCAAGGCGCGGGAGCGGTACGACGAGGTGGCCGAGCACGGCCAGGAGGTCGTGAAGACCTGGCGCGGCGAGGCGGCCGACGAGATGGTCGAGGTGGCGAGCGCCATCGAGCCCAAGGAGGAGCCGGTCCCGGTCTCGGGCGACTCGTCCAAGGACGCGGCGAAGAACGCGGCCAAGCCGGCGCCCGCCGCCGCCAAGAAGGCCCCGCCCCGCAAGCCGGCCCCCGCTCCCGCCCCCGGCGCGAAGAAGACGCCGCCGAAGCCCCAGGGCTGAGGGACGTGTTCTAGCCCGAAGAGCACACCCAGGGCCGGGTACGCACCTGCGTGCCCGGCCCTGGCAGCGGGTACGGTGGCCGATGGAACGCTTCCGTATCCATATCTTCTCAGGTGGTCTAGGCGGTGGACGGCGTGCTGGTACAAGGGTTCAACCAATTGATGTACTGGGTCTCCTGGGGGCTGCTCCTGTTCAGCCTCTGCGCCTTCATCGACGCCGCGATCCGCCGCGAGGACGCCTACCGGGCCGCGGACAAGCAGAACAAACCCTTCTGGCTGATCATCCTGGGCATCGCCGCCGCGGTGAACTTCTTCATGGGCATCTTCGACTTCCTGCCGATCATCGGGCTCATCGCGACCATCGTGTACTTCGTCGATGTGCGCCCCGCGCTCCGGCAGGTCTCCGGCGGCCGCAACTGGCCGCGCCGCCGCGGCTCCAGCTCCGACGGCCCGTACGGGCCCTTCAACGGCCGCTAGGCCGGCACGGACGGTCCGCCTGCCCCCGGAGAGTGCCGGCCGGGGGCGCCAGGGGCGCCGGAGGCGCCGGAGGTGTCAGGCGGGGGGTGTCAGCCCCGGTCCAGGAGCAGCACGGCCAGGTCGTCCGTCAGCTCCCCGCCGTTGAGCGCCCGCACCTCGGTGACGGTGTTGTCCAGCAGCTCCTCGCCGCGCAGCCCCGCCGTCAGCCCACGGGCCACGATCTCGACCATCCCCTCCTGGCCCAGCCGCTGCACGCCCTTCCCGACGCGCCCCTCGATGAGACCGTCGGTGTACATCATCAGGCTCCAGGAGCCGCCGAGCTCGATCTCCCGGCGCGGCCAGCGGGCGCCCGGCAGCAGCCCGAGCGCCGGGCCGTTGTCGTCGGCGGGCAGCAGCCGGGGAGCGCTCCCGGGGCGTACCGCCAGGGGAGCGGGGTGGCCGGCCAGGCACACCCCGGCCCGCCGCCCGTCCGGCGCGATGTCGACGGTGCACAGGGTGGCGAAGATCTCTTCGTCGGCGCGCTCGTTCTCCAGGACCTGCTGCAGGGTGCCGAGCAGCTGGTCGCCGCAGAGCCCGGCGAAGGTCAGGGCGCGCCAGGCGATGCGCAGCTCGACGCCGAGGGCGGCCTCGTCGGGGCCGTGCCCGCAGACGTCGCCGATCATCGCGTGGACGGTGCCGTCCGGGGTGCGGACGGTGTCGTAGAAGTCGCCGCCCAGCAGGGCGCGGCTGCGGCCGGGCCGGTAGCGGGCGGCGAAGCGCAGGCCCGAGCCCTGCAGCAGCGGGGTGGGCAGCAGCCCGCGCTCCAGCCGGGCGTTCTCCTGGGCGCGCAGCCGGGACTCGGTCAGCTGGCGCTGGGCGAGGTCGGAGCGTTTGCGCTCGACGGCGTAGCGGATGGCGCGGCTGAGCAGCCGCCCGTCCAGCTCGTCGCGGAAGAGGAAGTCCTGGGCGCCGACCCGTACGGCCTCGGCGGCGCGCTCCCCGTCCTCCACGGCGGTCAGCACGAGGACCGCGTGGGCGGGTGCGAGCCGCAGCACCGCGCGCAGGGCGTCGAGCTCGTCCTCCGCCTTCTTGCAGGGGCCGGGCAGGGCCAGGTCCAGCAGGATGCACTGGACGTCATCGGTGAGCAGCCGCTCGGCCTCGGTGAGATTGCGGGCCGTACGGATGCGGACCCGGTTCCCCTCGGTGTCCAGCAATTCGGGGACGTTGAAGGAGCCGGCGGGGTCTTCCCCGATCACCAGCAGGGTGAGCCCGTTGTCGGGCGGCGCGGCGGGCAGGGCCTCGGTGGCCGGCACCTCCAGCTGCCCGGTCGCGGGTACGGACATCGCTCGATTCCTTCCCTCCCCCCGAGAGCGCGGCGCTCCCACGGCCGTTCACACGACCCAGCGCCGGACACTGAGAGGCGACCATAGCGCTAGGGCAGGCCCCAGCGGAATGACCTTCGGACAGCCACTTTTGTCATATGCCAACGCCAGCAAGGGACTTGACGCGCCGAGGGCCGACCGCGGGATGACAAACATCACGCCCGCGCGGGGCGAAATGACCGAATGGCCGCTCGGCTCCGGCCCGGCCGCCGCCCCGACCCCGTCCCCCGGACGGGCCCCGTCCCCCGGATGGGCCCCGCCCCCGGACGGGCCCCGGTTCAGCCGCCGTCCGGGCGTACGACACCGAGGATCGGCATCGAGCCCGCCCCGGCGACGGTGATCTGCCGCCCCGGGCGCGGCGCGTGGATGATCGCGCCGTCCCCCACGTACAGACCCACATGGCTCGCGTCCTTGAAGTAAATGATCAGGTCCCCCGGCCGCATCCGCTCCACGCTCACCTTCGGCAGCCGCCGCCACTGTTCCTGCGAGGTGCGCGGGATCGAGCGGCCGCTCGCGGCCCAGGCCTTCTGGGTCAGCCCCGAGCAGTCGTAGGTGTCGGGGCCCTCCGCGCCCCACACATAGTCCTTGCCGAGCTGGGCCGTCGCGAAGTCCACCGCCCGCTGCCCGTGCGAGGTGCCCTTTCCGCCGATCTTCCGCAGTATCCCGGAGCCCAGCCAGACCGTCTGCGCCCGGCGCTGCTGCTCCTCCTCCAGCCGCCGCAGCCGCTCCCGCTCCTCCGCCCGCAGCCGGGACTCCACCTGTCTGGCCCGGCTGAGCTTCGCCCGGATCTCCTTGCGGGCCGCGGCCTTCTTCGCGCGGCTGGAGTCGAGCCGCTCCCACTCCCGGGTGGCCGCCTTCGCATAGCGGTCGAGGGTGGCCTGCGTCTTCTCCAGCTGGTTCATCAGGCCCCGGGTCGCCTGCTGCCCCTTGCGCGCCAGCGCGACGCCGTCGAGGAACCCCTCCGGGTCGTCACCGAGGAGCAGCTGCGCCTCTGGCGGGATTCCGCCGTTGCGGTACTGGGCCCGGGCCACCGCACCGGCCCGCTTCCGCAGGCCCGCCATCCGCTTCTGCGCCTTGACCACGGCCTGCGCGATCTTCACGATCCGCTTCTCCTGGCGGGCCTGTTTCTCGCGCGCCAGGTTGTACGCGTCCGTGGCCGCCTCAGCCTTGCGGTAGAGGCTCTGCACCTTCTTGTGCACCTCTTGCAGGCTGCCGCCCCCGGACGCCGCGCCCGCGGCCCCTTCGGCCCCGGCCTCCGCCCCCGGCGTGGGGTCGCGCGGCGCCGCCTGCGCCCGCTGCGGGCCCGCCGACATCCCCACAGCACAGACGAACGCGGTGGCCGCGGCGACGCCCGCGCCCCCGCCCCTGCCGTCCCGCCTCACCTTCCGCTTCCTCATCACCTGCGGACCTCCACGAGCCGTCGCGTAACCCGCGTGCCAGAGCCGACCTACCGGTACGTAGGGACGGATAGTGACATGCCGTACCGCAATCCGACAGAGTCACGCGCCGATCACCTCCCCCATCACCCCCACTCAACCGGAATCAAGGCCTCCCAGGGCCACCACCCTGACGGCCGAGGTTCACCCTCCGTTCACCCGTGTCCATCAGCTGCTTCACCTGATCTGCCTAATTTCGGCCCTACACCGTGCCGGCCGCGCCCATGGCATGACCGGCGCGCATCTGAGCAGAACCAGAAACGCGCATCACCCCACCTCTTCGTGCGCCGTCCCCACCGGCGGCTCCTGGAAGGAAAACCCGAAAGTGAAGCTTCAGCGCAACAACCGGCTTCGCGCCATCGCCGCCGGTGCCCTTGCCGTCTCCGGCGCCCTGGTCCTCACCGCCTGCGGCTCCGACGACAACACCGGCTCCTCGAGCGGTGGCGGCGGCACCAAGGCCGCCGGCAACATCAAGTGCGAGGGCAAGGGCCAGCTGCTGGCGTCCGGGTCGTCCGCCCAGAAGAACGCCATGGACCTGTGGGTCAAGAACTACGGCGCGGCCTGCAAGGACGTCAAGATCAACTACAAGGCCACCGGCTCCGGCGCGGGCATCCAGGAGTGGCTGCAGGGCAAGACCGCCTTCGCGGGCTCCGACTCGGCGCTCAAGCCCGAAGAGGTCGCCTCCTCCAAGAAGATGTGCAAGACCGGCCAGGGCATCAACCTGCCGATGGTCGGCGGCCCGATCGCGGTCGGCTTCAACGTCCCCGGCGTGGACAAGCTGACCCTGGACGCCAAGACCCTCGCCCTGATCTTCGACTCGAAGATCACGAAGTGGAACGACGAGGCGATCAAGAAGCTCAACAAGGGCGTCAGCCTGCCGGACCTGAAGATCCAGGCCTTCCACCGCTCGGACGACTCCGGCACCACGGACAACTTCACCAAGTACCTCAAGGCCGCCGCCCCCTCGGCGTGGCCGCACGAGCCGGGCAAGGCCTGGGAGGGCAAGGGCGGCCAGGCCGCGGACGGCTCCTCCGGCGTCTCCTCGCAGGTGAAGCAGGTCTCCGGCGCGATCTCCTACTTCGAGCTGTCGTACGCGACCGCCAGCAGCATCAAGACCGTGGACCTGAACACCGGCGCCTCCGCCCCGGTCCAGGCCACCGTCGACAACGCCTCCAAGGCCATCTCCGAGGCCAAGATCAAGGGCACCGGCAAGGACCTCGCCCTGGACCTGGCCTACGACACCAAGGCAGAGGGCGCGTACCCGATTACCCTGGTGACCTACGAGATCGCCTGTGACAAGGGCAACAAGTCCGACACCCTCGCCGCCACCAAGTCGTTCCTGACCTACGTCTCCAGCGAGGACGGCCAGGCCTCCCTGAAGGAGCTCGGCTACGCGCCACTGCCGGCCGAGATCGCCACGAAGGTCCGCGAGAGCGTCGCGAGCCTCTCCTGACCCGAGTGCGGTCGGCTCCGACATCACGGAGCCGGCCGCACCGTCCGGTGCACCGCCGCGCAAGGAGCCACACCCTCAGGCTCCGCAGACCGGAGAACCCATGAAAACGGACATAGAACCCACATCCCCCACAGAACCGCCGGCCCTGGTCAGCTCTCGCAGCACCAGCCGCTTCGGCGACAAGATCTTCCTCGGCCTCTCCCGGGGCTCCGGAGTCCTGCTGCTGGTGATCATGGCCGCCATCGCGGTCTTCCTCACCGTACGCGCCGTCTCCGCCATCTCCGAAGACCACGGCAACTTCCTGACCACCTTCGAGTGGAACACGACCAGCCGCCCGATGGTCTTCGGCATCGCCGTCCTCGCCTACGGCACGATCGTCAGCTCGATCATCGCGATGCTGATCGCGGTCCCGGTCGCGGTCGGCATCGCGCTGTTCATCACGCACTACGCGCCGCGCCGGCTGGCCACCCCGGTCGCCTACGTCATCGACCTGCTCGCGGCGGTCCCCAGCATCGTCTACGGCCTGTGGGGGGCGCTCTTCCTCGTCCCGCACCTGACCGGCCTGTACAAGTGGCTCGACGACTACCTGGGCTGGACCAAGATCTTCGAGTACAACGACGGCGCCCCGCGCTCCCTGTTCACCATCGGCATCCTGCTGGCGATCATGATCATCCCGATCGTCACCAGCGTCAGCCGCGAGGTCTTCCGCCAGGTCCCCCAGATGCACGAGGAGGCCGCGCTCGCGCTCGGCGCGACGCGCTGGGAGGTCATCCGGATGTCGGTCCTCCCCTTCGGCCGCTCCGGCATCATCAGCGCCTCCATGCTGGGCCTGGGCCGCGCGCTGGGCGAGACGATGGCCGTGGCCACCGTGCTGTCCCCCAGCTACCTGATCAACGCCAGCCTGCTGGACCCGGGCGGCGGCACCTTCGCCCAGAACATCGCCAGCCACTTCAAGGAGGCCGACGGCCCCGCTCGTGACGCGCTGATCGCCTCCGGTCTGGTGCTGTTCGTCATCACCCTGCTGGTGAACGGCGCCGCGCGGCTGATCATCGCCCGCCGCAAGGAGTACTCGGGAGCCGCGGCGTGAACGACGCACGCATGCAGGCTTCCTGCGCGCAGCGCAGCCGCTTGAGGGCGGTGGCGGGAGACGGGCGGGACGCCGGGCCGCAGACGACCGTGAAAGCCGCGCCTCTGCGCCGCGCGGGCGGAGAAGTGAACGAAGGAGGCGCAGCGTGAGTAACGCAGTCATCGACAGGAGTCAGGTCGCCGGGGACGCGCCGCGTCCGGCCCTGCGGCAGCCCCGGCTGCCCAAGTGGGCCCCGATCGTCCTGGCGCTGGTCTCGGCGGGCCTGGGCTGCGGCATCGGCGTCGCCGGCGATCTGAGCAGCAAGATCCAGTGGGGTCTGATCGCCGCGCTGCTGTTCGTCCTGATCTCCTTCGCCCTGACCGCCAGGGTCGAGGGCTCCCGCCAGGCCAAGGACCGGCTGGCCACCAGCCTGATCTGGGTCTGCTTCCTGCTCGCGGTGATCCCGCTGGTCTCGCTGATCTGGGAGACCATCGACCGGGGCCGCACGGTCCTCGACGGCTACTTCCTCGGCCACTCCATGGAGGGCGTGCAGACGATCCTCCCCGGCGGCGGCGCGTACCACGCGATCATCGGCACGCTGGAGCAGGTCGGCATCGCCACCGCCATCGCGGCCCCGATCGGCCTGCTGACCGCCGTCTACCTGGTGGAGTACGGGCGCGGCCGGCTCGCCAAGGCAGTGACCTTCTTCGTGGACGTCATGACCGGCGTCCCCTCGATCGTCGCCGGTCTGTTCATCCTCACCTTCTGGATCATCATCCTGGACTTCGACTACTCCGGCTTCGCAGGCGCGATGGCCCTGGCCATCCTGATGATGCCGATCGTCGTCCGCTCGACGGAGGAGATGCTCAAGCTCGTCCCGAACGAGCTGCGCGAGGCCTCCCTCGCACTGGGCGTGCCCAAGTGGCGCACCATCCTCAAAGTGGTGCTGCCCACCGCGATCGGCGGGATCATTACGGGTGTGATGCTCGCGGTCGCCCGTATCGCGGGTGAGTCGGCCCCGATCGTGCTGCTGGTGTTCGGCGCCCAGGGGATCAACAACAACCCCTTCGAAGGGGCGCAGTCCTCGCTCCCGTACTACGTGTACGAGCAGTGGCAACTCGGCAACGACGCCTCGTACAACCGGGCCTGGGCGGCGGCGCTCGTCCTGATCGCCTTCGTCATGATCCTCAACCTGCTCGCCCGCGGCATCGCCCGCTGGAAGGCCCCGAAGACCGGCCGCTGAGGCCACGCCACGAAGAAGAGAAGTGATTCACATGGCCAAGCGCATCGACGTCAGCGGCCTCACCGCCTACTACGGCACCCACAAGGCCATCGAGGACATCTCGATGACCGTCGAGCCCCGCTCGGTGACGGCCTTCATCGGCCCGTCCGGCTGCGGCAAGTCCACCTTCCTGCGCACCCTGAACCGGATGCACGAGGTCACCCCCGGTGGCAGGGTTGAGGGCAAGGTGATGCTGGACGACGAGAACCTGTACGGCACGGGCGTCGACCCGGTGTCCGTGCGGCGTACGGTCGGCATGGTCTTCCAGCGCCCGAACCCCTTCCCCACGATGTCGATCTTCGAGAACGTCGCGGCGGGGCTGAAGCTGAACGGCTCGTACAAGAAGAGCGAGCTGGAGGGCATCGTCGAGAAGTCCCTCAAGGGCGCCAACCTGTGGAACGAGGTCAAGGACCGGCTGAACAAGCCGGGCGCGGGCCTGTCCGGCGGTCAGCAGCAGCGGCTGTGCATCGCGCGCGCCATCGCGGTCGAGCCGCAGGTGCTGCTCATGGACGAGCCGTGCTCGGCACTGGACCCGATCTCCACCCTCGCCATCGAGGACCTGATCGGTGAGCTGAAGGAGCGCTTCACGATCGTCATCGTGACGCACAACATGCAGCAGGCGGCGCGCGTCTCGGACCGTACGGCCTTCTTCAACCTGGCGGGCGTCGGCCAGCCGGGCAAGCTCATCGAGATCGACGAGACCGAGCGGATCTTCTCCAACCCGTCCGTCCAGGCGACCGAGGACTACATCTCGGGCCGCTTCGGCTGACGCACCGCCTCCCGCAGCCGGCAGGCCGGCCGCGGAGGAGGACGTCCTGTGGTGCTGCATGGCGGTGCCACCACAGGACGAAGGGCCCGCCCCCATCACCCAGGGGGCGGGCCCGCCGTCCTTTTGGTACCCGTGCCGTCAGCCGAAGGCCAGGTTGACGATCCAGTAGCTGAGCGCGGCGACACCGGCCGCCGCGGGCATCGTGATGAACCAGCCGAGGATGATGTTCTTCGCCACGCCCCAGCGCACCGCGTTCACGCGCTTGGTCGCGCCGACGCCCATGATCGCCGAGGTGATGACATGGGTCGTCGAGATCGGCGCCTGGAACATGAACGACGCGGTGTACATGACCGAGGCCGCCGTGGTCTCCGCCGCGAACCCCTGCGGCGGGTCCAGCTCGATGATCCGCCGGCCCAGCGTGCGCATGATGCGCCAGCCGCCCGCGTACGTACCGAGCGAGAGCATCGCGGCGCAGGCGATCTTCACCCACACCGGGATCGCGTCCCCCTCGTCCTCCACCCCCGAGATGACCAGGGCCATCACCACGACACCCATGGTCTTCTGGGCGTCCTGCAGACCGTGGCCGAGCGCCATGGCCGCCGCCGAGACGGTCTGGGCTATGCGGAAGCCGCGCTTCGCCTTGTGCGGGTTGGCGTTCCGGAACATCCACAGGATGGCCACCATCACGAAGTAGCCCAGCACCAGGCCGACGACGGGCGACAGGAACATCGGGATGACGACCTTCTCCACCACCCCGCTCCAGTGGACGGTGCTGGACCCGGCGAGGGCCGCGCCCACCAGGCCGCCGAACAGGGCGTGCGAGGAGGACGACGGAAGGCCGAAGTACCAGGTCACCATGTTCCAGGTGATCGCGCCCACCAACGCGGCGAACAAGATCATCATGCCTTGGTCGCCGGTGGGGGTGGCGATCAGGCCCTCACTGACGGTCTTGGCGACCCCGCTGCCCAGGAAGGCGCCCGCGAGATTCATCACCGCGGCCATCGCGAGCGCCGCCCGCGGGGTCAGCGCCCGGGTCGAGACGGAGGTGGCGATGGCGTTCGCCGAGTCATGGAAGCCGTTGGTGTACGTGAAGAAGAGCGCGACCGCAATGGTCACGACAAGCGCGAAGGTGTCCATGCCGAGGCTCAGGACTCCTTGACGGCGATCGTCTCGACCGTATTGGCCACGTGCTCGAAGGCGTCGGCCGCCTCCTCGAGCACATCCACGATCTGCTTGAGCTTGAGCACCTCGATGGCGTCGTACTTGCCGTTGAACAGGTGCGCCAGGAGCTTGCGGTGGATCTGGTCCGCCTGGTTCTCGAGACGGTTGACCTCGATCCAGTACTCGGTGAGGTTCGTCATGGTGCGCAGGTTCGGCATCGCCTCGGCGGTCAGCTCCGCGGCCCGCGCCAGCACCTCGATCTGCTGTTCGACACCCTTGGGCAGCTCCTCTATCTGGTAGAGGACGACCAGGTCGACGGCCTCCTCCATGAAGTCCATGATGTCGTCGAGGGAGGAGGCGAGGGAGTAGATGTCCTCGCGGTCGAACGGCGTGATGAAGGAGGAGTTCAGCTGGTGGAAGATCGCGTGTGTCGCGTCGTCCCCCGCGTGCTCCGCGGCCCGCATGCGTTCGGCGATCTCGGTACGAGCGGAGGAGTCCGCCCCGAGCAGTTCCATCAGGAGTTTCGAGCCGGTAACGATGTTGTCCGCGGAGGCGGCGAACATGTCGTAGAAGCTCGTCTCCCTGGGGGTCAGACGAAAGCGCACTGGGGATCCTCGGAATGCATCGGGGTCTGTCTCGTTGATGCTAGGTGCATCATCCGGCCACGGTAACCGGCGTTCCCCAGTGTGACCCATAGGGCAGAGTGCTTATCACAGGGACCCGGCCCAACCAGGCCGACCCGGTACCATATACCCAGCCGGGGTATATACGGACATTTGCAAACAACGGGAGGGCGCCATGACGACCACGGCAGCCGACAACACCGCCCCCGCCGAGGGCGAGGAGCGGAGCCAGGCGTCCGGGCCCGAGGCGGAGGCCCCCCTCGCCGAGCACACCGGCCACGGCTACGCCAAGCAGAAGGACCAGCACCTCAAGCGGCTGCGCCGCATCGAGGGCCAGATCCGGGGCCTGCAGCGCATGGTCGAGGAGGACGTGTACTGCATCGACATACTCACCCAGGTCTCCGCGAGCACCAAGGCGCTCCAGTCCTTCGCGCTGCAACTCCTGGAGGAGCATCTGCGCCACTGCGTGGCGGCGGCCGCCGTCAAGGGCGGCGAAGAGGTCGACGCCAAGGTCGCCGAGGCCACCGCCGCCATCGCCCGCCTGCTGCGGACCTGACGGCACCGGCGCTACGGCCGGGCGTCCCCGTCCTCGCCTTCGGCTGGATTTGATCGGTCCTCCGCCACCTGGAGCACCTCGTCGATACGGTCCGGACTGAGCCTTTCCCCGTCCGCGCTCGACGCAGCGATCATCAACTCACCGTAGAGATCGATCTCGACGAGGGCCACGGGGTCCGGGCCCGACGAGCCGCGACGCGCAACCACGTGTTTCACCTCCTCCTGCGAGCATCTGCGAGCACTTCCGAGCAGCGGCTTCCCAGCGTAGGGATCGGTACACACTCCGCGCATGGCACGGATGGACCATTTCACGGGGCTGAACGGCATGCGCTGGCTAGGTCTGGGGGGATCCAACCCTTCCTGTGTAGATATCCGATGATTTGGGAAGCGTCACGGCGGCCGGCGCTCCGAAGTCATACAGCTCGATGGTGGACGCCACCCCCAGCGTGCGCCGTACGTCCTGAGGGCCGGGTGCGCCCGGGGAACCCGGCGCACCCTGGGCGGCGCTGCCGCCCTGCCCGGGCCGCCCGGCGCCGCTCCCGCCTCCGCTCGCGGTTCCGCCTCCGGTTCCGGTTGCCTCGCCCTGCTCGGAATGACCGCCCTGGCCGGACTGGCCGCCCTGGCCGCCCTGGCCGCCCCGGCCGGACTGACCGCCCCGGCCGGACTGACCGGCCTGACCGGACTGCCCGCCGGCGTCGCTGACCACCGTGAACTGGTGCCGGACCTCGCGCAGCCGGCCCTGCCGGTCGAGATAGGCGTCAAAGGGCACCGCGTGCTCGGCGAACCCCCGCGCCGCGGCCGCCAACGGGCCGCGCACCCCCGGCGACGCGACCCGCGCGGCCCGCCCGATGTCCGTCGTCCCGCGATAGTGCCGCACCACCGTCCCGTCCAGCCCCTCCTCACCCACCAGGCTCACGCTCC
The DNA here is from genome assembly GCF_042959105.1 of Streptomyces sp. NPDC007917. Lineage (NCBI taxonomy): Bacteria > Bacillati > Actinomycetota > Actinomycetes > Kitasatosporales > Streptomycetaceae > Streptomyces > Streptomyces sp. NPDC007917. The sequence continues at coordinate 15,146 of NZ_JBIBKK010000008.1, read as the reverse complement.
GGGCCCCGCGCAACAGCTCGGCGGCGGCCAGCGGATCGGTCGCCCCGCCGGTGACGAGATTCCCGTCCGGAATGCCCGCCGTGTCCACCCGGACCCACTTGTCCGGCGGAATGCCCGCGCCCCGGTTCCGCATGAACAGCGCGCCCGAGGCCAGCAGTTCGGTGATCGGCTCATGCTCGGAGGCCCCCATCGCGTCCCTGGGCAGCACCAGGCGCAGCCGCCCCATCCGCCTGACGAAGTCGTACGCGCCGCTGCCCCGGATCGACACGCGCGTGCCACCGGTCGCCGTCTCCAGCGTCGTACGGACCCGTGAACTGCCCGACCGGACCAGCACATCGGCGGCGCGGTGCAGCGCGGCGACCGCGGCGGCGTGCGACTCGCCGCCGGGGCGCTCGTCGGCGACCGTCTCGGAGGAACAGCCGGTCACGGTCGCGGTGGTCGTGGTCGCCATCAGCCCGGCCAGCAGCACGCCCGCGACGGCGGCCGCCATGCGCCTCGTTCGGGCGCCGCCCGTACGCCGCTGGATTTCCATCGACCGTCGACCCCCTGGCCACGCTCGTCCACGCCTTGGTACTTGCTCGTTTAACGACTCGCCCCTAGTGGTCGTCACGGCCGAGTAGCGTGGTCATGTGCTCGACTCTGGCGTTTCGGACCCCGGCCAACACCGCACCACCACCGTGGAGAAGGGCTCCTTCTGCACGGCCCGCTGCTCCTGCGGCTGGCGCGGCCCCGCCCGCCGGTCGCGGGACAAGGCCCGCACCGACGCGGCCGGCCACGCCGACGGAACCGGATGCGCCGCCTCGCCCTCTGAGTAGGGGACCGGGCCTGCGCGCGACCGCCCGGCCAACTGGTGGGGCAGCAGCGTCAAGTGGGACGGGAGGCCGCCATGAACCGGCGGACACTACTGGCAGCGGGCACGGCACTGGCGACCACGGGGACGTGGGCCGCGGCGTGCGACAAGAACGCGGGGCAGGCGGCGGGGGACGGCGACCCGTCCACCCGCGCCGCCTCCTCCGCCTCCTCCGCCTCCTCAGCCTCCGACGCCCGCTCGTCCTCCGCTTCCGCTTCGGCCTCCGCCGGCGGCACCGACGGCAAGCCGCGGGCCTCCGACTGGACCGCGCTGGGCAAGGGCCTGCAGGGCGGACTGATACGCCCCGGCGACGCCGACTACGCCACCGCCCGCCAGCTCTACAACACCCGCTTCGACCGGCTGCGGCCCACCGCCGTCGCCTATGTCGCGGGCACCTCGGACATCTCCGAGTGCCTGGACTTCGCCCGCCGCCACGGCACCCCCGTCGCCATCCGCAACGGGGGCCACAGCTACGCCGGTTGGTCCAGCGGCGACGGACGCCTCGTCATCGACGTCTCCGCGCTCAAGTCGATCCGTACCTCCTCCGGCGAGGCCCGGATCGGCGCGGGCGCCAAACTCATCGACGTCTACACCACCCTGGGCGCGTCGGGCGTGACCGTACCCGGCGGCTCCTGTCCCACCGTGGGCATCTCCGGACTGACCCTCGGCGGCGGCCACGGCGTCGTCTCCCGGGCGTACGGGCTCACCTCCGACAACCTCACCGGCGCCACCATCGTCACCGCCGACGGCCGGACCCTCCAGGTGTCCAAGGACCGCGAGGCCGATCTGTTCTGGGCCCTGCGCGGCGCCGGCAACGGGAACTTCGGCGTCGTCACCGAGCTACGCTTCCGCACCCACCGGGCCGCCGACGGGGTCACCTGCTACATGACCTGGCCGTGGTCCAAAGCGGCGACGGTGCTGAAGGCCTGGCAGAAGTGGGGCCCGGACCAGCCGGACGAGATCTGGTCGGCGCTCCACCTGGAGGCCTCCCCCGGACGCACCCCCACCGTCTCGGTGAGCTGCTTCTCGCTCGGCACGTACGGCGCCCTGCAGAACGCCGTCGACCGGCTCGCCGACGGCCCGGGCGGGCCCGGCCCCGCCTCGAGAGTCATACTGCGCCGCCGCGGCTATGTGGAGGCGATGCGGGCGTACGCCGGATGCGCCGACACCGGCACCACCCAGTGCCACCTCCCGGGCGACACACCGGGACGCAGCTCGTCCGGCGTCCTCAAGCGCGAGACCTACGCGGCCCGCTCCGACTTCTACGCCCGCTCGCTGAGCGAAGCGGGCCTGCGCGCGATGCTCGGTCAGGTGGAGGCGTACGGGCGCCGTACGGGGGGCGGGGGCGCGGTCAGCATCGCGCTCACCGCGCTCGGCGGGGCCGTCAACCGCGTCGCGCCGCTGGCCACCGCCTTCGTCCACCGACGCTCGCGCTTCCTGGCGCAGTACACCGCCTCCTGGGCGGCCGGCGGCGCCGGGACGGCCCAGCTCTCCTGGCTCGACGGCGTCCACACGGCGATGCGACGCCATGCGTCGGGGGCGGCGTACCAGAACTACACGGACGCGTCCCTCAAGGACTGGCGCACCGCGTACTACGGGTCGGCCGCGGACCGGCTGACCAAGCTGAAGAAACGATACGACCCGAACCGGCTGTTCGACTTCCCGCAGGCGCTGTGAGCGCGGGGGCCCGGCCCCGCCGGACCCCAGTCCGCCGGACCCCGGGCCCCTCAGGCCGGTCCCTCAGGTCCCTCAGGCAGCCAGGTCCTTGTTGCTGCACTCGCCGCCGCCGGAGGCGTGGGACCCGGGGAACTCCGGCACGTCCTCCTGCGCGGCATCCCCGGCCGCGGGGGCCGTGCCCGCCCGCACCAGCCAGCCCATCCGCGAACCCGCGATGGTCGTCGTCAGCGGGGTCAGCAGCATCATCGCGAGCGGGGCCAGCAGCAGTGCGACCGCCGTGCCGAGCGCGAACCCGCCGATGACGTCCGTCGGATAGTGCACGCCCATATAGACGCGGCAGAACCCTTCGAGCAGCGCGAGGCCGATCGCGGCCACCCCGTAGGCGCGACTGGCCATGAACACGCCCACCGCGATCGCCATGGTCAGCGTCGCGTGGTCACTGACGAACGAGAAGTCGGTCTTGCCCGCCACCAGGACGTCGAGACCCTGGTGGTCCTTGAAGGGCCGCGGCCGCTCCACGAACCCCCGGATCGGGATATTGGCGATCAGCGCGAGCCCGGCGGCCAGCGGCGCCCAGACCAGTCCGGCGACGGCGGACGGCGCGTCCTGCGGCCGCTTGCGCACGCTCCACCAGGCGCCGAACAGGACGAGGAGCAGCCCGATGATGATCCCGTACTCGCCGACGAACTCCATGACGCGGTCGAACCAGTGCGGAGCGTCCTTGGCGAGTCCATTGATGTCATAGAGCAGGCTGACATCAGGGTTCGACCCGTCCAGTGCGAGTCCAGCCATGTGCCGTGGCCCCTTATCTCTTGCCTGTCGCTACATGCGGCTGCCGGCCCCCGTTGGTGAACGCGATCGATGCCGATTGTGTCCGCTGCCGATCCACTACCAGGGAACGCCCATATCGAGCGGGGCGTTCCGCTCTCTACCCAACGATCACCAGGACGTTATCGAAGGGTGACCGATCGTCGCAGCTCAGCGCGGAGACTTTACGCGGAGTTCGCCGTCGGCAACGCTTTTGCGCCATCTTTGGTCACCCGCGTCGCACCGATGTAGTCCGGCGTGTCGATCTTGTCGAACCGGATCACGGCCCCAGTGTACGGGGCGTTGATCATCTGTCCGCCCCCGACATAGATCCCGACGTGGTGAATGGATCTCGGATCGTTGAGGTCGTACGCGAAGAAGACCAGGTCGCCCGGGAGCAGCTCGTCCCGCTTGGGATGCGGCCCGGCGTTCCACTGATCGTTGGCCACACGCGGCAGCTCGATCCCGACGGTCTTGTACGCCGCCTTCGTCAACCCGGAGCAGTCGAACCGCCCGCCGTCCTCCGGGGTCCCGTCGCCGCCCCACAGATACGGCTTCCCGAGCTGCTTCTGCGCGAAGTAGATCGCCGCGGCCGACTGCCGCGAGGGCTGCACCTTCTGGACGGGCGCCGCGAAGCTCTTGGCCAGGGTGGTGATGGTCTTCACATAGTTCTGGGTCTCCCGGTACGGCGGCACACCGGAGTACTTGATCACCGCGTACGCGCCCGCGTTGTAGGAGGCCAGCATGTTGTGCGTCAGATCGCCCGGGACGTCCTCCACATACTTCGCCAGCGAGCAGTCGTACGCGGCCGCCGACGGGATCGCGTCCTGCGGATCCCAGATGTCCCGGTCCCCGTCCTTGTCGCCGTCCACGCCGTGGGTGGCCCAGGTGCCCGGGATGAACTGCGCGATCCCCTTGGCGTTCGCCGGGCTCTGCGCCTTCGGGTTCCAGCCGCTCTCCTGGTAGAGCTGCGCGGCGAGCAGGGCGGGGTTGATCGCGGGGCACAGATTCCCCCACTTCTGGACCAGCGGCTGATACGCGGCGGGGACGGCGCCTCTGGCCAGCCCGACCGTCGTGCCGCTGTTACCGCCCGTGAGGTCCGCGGCGACCATGTACGTACCGACGACGAGGAGCGCGACGAAGGAGAAGGAGACCCCGAGACCGACACTGACGCCCAGCCAGACCTTACGCACCCGCCCATCCTCCCCCATCTGCCCGCCATACGAACGTGTTTCCGTACGTACGGCGAAAATCCGCCGCCCGCCAGCCGAAACCATACGGGCGCGGCGGGGCCGCCGCACCGCATGCCCCGCCTCCCTCCACCCCTGCGCCCCGCCCCTGCCCCCGGCAGGCGTCTACATGCGGCTCCGCCGCGTGGCCGACCCCGCCCCCAGGCCGCCTCCCGTACGGACGCCGAGCGCGTAAAGTCCGGCGCGTCCGGGCACCTCACACTCCTTAAGGACCATGCGATGACACAGCTCGACTGGCAGCGGGCCACGACCCCGGAGGACGGGGAGCAGGAGGCCTACCTGGAGGTGGCCGCGGGCCCCGATGGCCGGATCTACATGCGCGAGAGCAACGACCCCGACAACATCGTGGTGACGACCCAGGCGAAGTGGGAGGCGTTCATCAAGGGGGTCAAGGCCGGCGAGTTCGACGACTTCGCGGAGGAGTGAGGCGCGGGCGGCCCCAGGGGCTCGCCGATCTCCGGCCCTCGCGACTGATCGTTGCCCAGCGCCCATGTGCGTGATACACACAGTGATCAGAGAGCCCTAGGTTGACGCATTTGTACGCCAGTCAGGCCATCGTGGCCCACAACACGTACGAGATCCGCCAAGAAATGCCGCCAAGTCGACATGCGGAAGCGGAATCGTCAGCGAAGATAGAGCCTGGCATGTGCCAACCGCACGGGTGGCACACAACTACCCACAAGGGGCGGTGACTTCTCATGTTCCTAGCGGCCGACAAGGGCGACATCGACACCATCATCGGCGGAATCGCCCCAGACTGGGGCCCCTTCGGCGACCTGGGCGGCGAGGCCCGCGTCATGATCGAGGTGGTCATGGCCGTAGCCCTGCTGCTCTGCTTCGGCATCGCCATCTGGGGCGCGGCCAAGCAGCGGATCGGCGCGACCGCGCTGCGCGACACCTTCAGCGCCGAACAGGGCAAGGGCCTGATCGTCGCCGGACTGACCGGTGTGTTCATCATCGGCTCACTGGGCACTGTCTTCACGATCGTGTACGGCATGGCCGTCTAGCGCACCGCCCGCTCACCCAGCCGACCCACACACCGCCGACCCCCACCCGCGGCGCACCCCCGGCCCCCAAGCCTCCACCCCCGAGCCCCCCACCGGTCCTCCTCCCCACCGAGGCTGCTTCCTGATGCCCGCATCGCCCCTTGAGGTCGTGTCAGCTTGATGTCCACTCACACCGCCGCGCCCCAGCGTCAGTCCGCGCCGCTACCGTCGTATAGGGGCAGGGCTGTCTCGGTTGACACGATTGACACGGTTGACAGGTTTGAAGGGGCGTACGTGCGATGAGTCTGGGCGGCGATGACGGATACGGCGGGGACTACGGCCAGGACCCGACCCGTACGGGCGGCATGTCCCCCAGAGGCCACCTGACGCGCACCCGCCTCCCCGAAGGCGACGACGACCCCTTCGCCCCACCCCGCCGAGGCACCACCCGCCCCGGCAAGCCCAGCCGCAACCTGGTCACCGTCGTGGGCGTCGTCGTACTCCTCATCGCGGCCATCGCCTTCGCCAACCGCGGCGGCGGCGAGAACTCCTCGGACAACAGCACCGAGTCCGACTCCGGCACCAGCCCGAAAAGCCAGTCGACAGCCCCGACGGGCGAGCGCCCGGTGGAGGGGAAGGACCAGGCCACGGGGATCGCGTCGGGGTTCGCGAAGACGGAGCAGGGGGCGCAGAGTGCGGCGGCGAATTACGCGGTGGCGCTGGGGTCGGCTGACATGTTCAAGACCACCAGTCGGCGGCAGATCGTGAACGCGATCTATGCGCCGGACGCCGCCACCGCCCGGCTGAACCGCCTCGACAAGGCCTTCTCGGGTAACAAGATCCTGTCGAATGCAGGCCTTGACGCCAAGGGCAACCCGCCGGACGGCATGACCTTCGTGTCCCGTACGAACCCGGTGGGCACCAAGGTGGAGGAATTCAAGGGCGACACGGCCCGGATCGCGGTGTGGCAATCCCTCCTCTTCGGGATCGCGGGTGAAGGGTCGACCAATCCCGTCTCCGAGAGCTGGCACACAGACACCCTCGAACTGCAATGGATCAAGGGTGACTGGAAAGTAACCAAGTACACCCAGAAGGACGGCCCCGCGCCTGTCGGCCGCGACCAAGCCGCCGCTTCCGCCGAGGACATGGCGAACGCTGTAGAAGGCTTTGGAGGGTTCACCTATGCCCGCTAACCGCCGTCGCGCCCTCTTGATCGGTTCCGCAGTCGCAGCCATTCAAGTCGCAGGCGTCCTTCTCGCGAGTCACGCCGCAGCCGCCCCATCGCCCACCCCGACCCCCTCCGGCAGCAGCGACGACTGTGGGCTTGACGGCCAGTACAGCGATCTGTGTGACGGTGACGGGGGCGGGGGCGGCACATCCGACCCCACCTCCCCCCTCGACCCCGCCGCCTCCCTCGCCCGCGGCTGCGCCAACGCCGCCTCCTGGCTCGTCGGCAAGCTCTCCGATCTCGTCAAAGAGACCGCGACCGTCGACTTCACCAACGAGGCCTTCCTCCGCCAGTACGCCGTCGTCTTTGCCGCCTCGACCGTCCTGACCCTCATCCTGTGGCTGCTCGCCGTCGCCAAGCGCGCCATCCGCGGGGTGCCGCTCGGGGAGGCGCTGTCGGAGGCCATAGGTTTCCTGTGGCTGACGGTCCTGGCCTCCGCCTTCACGCCGCTGATCCTCTATACGGTCGTCACGGCGACCGATGCCGTCACCCAGGCCATCGCCTCGGGCACGGGCGCGGACAATGACACCTTCTTCGGCTCGTTCGCCCAGGCCCTGAAGAAGGACGAGGACATCGGCGGCGGGCCGATCATGCTCATCGTCGTATCGCTGGTGACCATCCTCGCCGCCGGCGTGCTCTGCCTCGAGCTCGTCATCCGTGCCGCCCTCCTCTACGTCGGCGCGCTGCTGGGCACCGCCGTCTACTCGGGGCTGGTCGACAAGAACATGTGGGGGCATGTGCGCCGCTGGGCGGGGATCATGATCGCGGTGATCCTGGTCAAGCCGGTGGTCGTGATAGTGCTCGCCCTGGCCGGGGCGCTGTCCACGTCCGACAAGGGCCCTGACGCCTTCTCGGCCGTCGTCTCCGGCCTCGCGATCATCATCCTCGCCATCTTCGCGAGCGCGATGATCTACCGCTTCGTGCCCGGCTTCGGAGACGAGATCGTCAAGGCCCGCAGCGCCAGTGCGGACCCGGCGTCCCGTCAGGCCGCCGCCATCATCAGCTCCCCGGCCGCCCTGGTGAAGCAGGGCATCAACACCCACAGCGCCCGCGGCGACGGCGGCGGAGGAGGCGGGGGCGGCTCGGCCGGCCCCGCGCAGGCCAAGCCCGCCAACCCGGTCTCCGGCGGCGTCGCCGCGCACAGCACGCGCGGCGGCGGCCAAGGCGGCGGGGGCGGCGGAGGCGGGGGCGGCGCCGCACGCCCCAGCGGCGGCGGGGGCGGAGGCGGCGGGGCCGCCGCCGCGGCCCGTGCGCAGAACCGCGGTTCCAGCAACAACCCCGGAGGTGATCGGCGGTGACGATCGAGGCACAGTCCCACCCCATCGCGCCTCGCCGCACATATCTCATCGGGCGCGCCCGCCCCAGCGCGATCGTCGGCAAGAACCGTGAGACCGGCGAGATCGCGTTGATCATCGGGGGTGCGTTCCTCGGGATGATGTGCGGGCTGCTGGTCCCGGTGCTGACGCTGCGCATCGTCACCCTGGTGGGCTTCCCGACCCTCGCGCTGGCCGCCGTCTACGTCCCGTACAACGGCCGCACGTTCTACAAGTGGTTCGAGATCAACCGCTCCTACAAGCGCACCGTGCGCAACAGCGCCACCTACCGCTCCACCGCCGCCGAGGCCGGCACCCGCCTCGACGGCCGTGAGGTCGAGGTCGGCCCGCCGCCCGGCATCGGCCGGATCAACTGGCTGGCCGCCCCGTTCGGCCCCGACGAGATCGCGGTGCTTCTGCACGCCGACCGCCGCACCGTCACCGCCGCCATCGAGATCGAGGGCCCGGGCGTCGGGCTGCGGGACAGCGAGGACCAGGAGGCGCTGGTCGACCGGTTCGGCACGCTGCTCAAGCACGTGGCCAACGGCGACGGCTTCGTGACCCGTCTGCAGATGCTGGCCCGCACCCTGCCCGCCGACCCCGACGCACACGCCAAGGACGTGGAGCGGCGCGGCGACGAGGAAGCCCCCGCCTGGCTCAAGGACTCCTACGACCAGCTGCAGTCGATGGTCTCCACCTCCTCCGAGCAGCACCGCGCCTACCTGGTCGCCTGCATGCACTACACCCGCGACCTGGCGGCCGAGGCCCAGGCCATCGCGCGCGCCACCCGCCACAGCGCCGGCGGCCGCAGGCTCGACAAGGACGCGGGCCTGGCCGTGGTCATGGCGCGCGAGCTGACCGATATCTGCGCCCGGCTCGCCGAGGCCGACATCCGGGTGCGCCAGCCGCTCGGCCAGGGCCGGCTGGCCTCGCTCATCCACTCCATGTACGACCCGGACCACCCCATCGACCACATCCAGGCCATGACCCAGCGGAACGCCTGGCCGGCCGAGCTGGACGCGATGGAGCCCACGTACCTCCAGGCCAAGACCCGCGAGTCGAGCACCCGTGAGCCCTGGTGCCACTCCACCGCCTGGGTGAAGGAGTGGCCGATGACCCCGGTCGGGGTCAACTTCCTCGCCCCGCTGCTGGTCCACACCCCCGATGTCATCCGTACGGTCGCCGTCTGCATGGACCTGGAGCCGACCGAGATCGCGATCGAGCGGATGCTGACGGAGAAGACCAATGACGAGGCGGAGGCCAGCCGCGCCGCCAAGATGAACCGCACCGTCGACCCGCGCGACATCGCCGCGCACGGACGGCTCGACCAGCGCGGCGAGGATCTGGCGAGCGGCGCCGCGGGCGTCAACCTCGTCGGCTACATCACCGTCTCCTCCCGCTCCCCCGAGGCGCTCGCCCGCGACAAGCGGACCATCAGGGCCTCGGCGGGCAAGAGTTATCTGAAGCTCGAGTGGTGCGACCGCGAGCACCACCGTGCCTTTGTGAACACGCTGCCGTTCGCGACCGGCATCCGGCGATAGAGCCATAGAGCGATAGAGACGACTGGGACGATAGGGGCTCTGCCGTGGCCGATCCGATTGGCGCCATCACCGAGACGTTCACCAGTTTCCTGTTCGGGAAGGTGGAGACGACCCGGATGCCGGTCCGCACGTCCACGGGGCAGGCGCAGGCTGTCTATCTGCCCACCGCCGCACCGGGCCTGGGCGACTCGGGCGTGATCATCGGGCGGGAGGTGTACTCCGGCAAGGGGTACATCTACGACCCGTTCCAGCTGTACGGACAGCAGCTTCCTGCCCCGCACTGGCTGGTGCTCGGCGAGTCCGGAAACGGCAAGTCGGCCCTGGAGAAGACGTACGTCCTGCGGCAGCTGCGATTCCGCGACCGCCAGGTCGTGGTGCTCGACGCCCAGGGTGAGGACGGCGTCGGCGAGTGGAACCTGATCGCCCAGGAGCTGGGCATCACCCCCATCCGGCTCGACCCGATGGCCGCCCTGGACGGCGGTATCCGCCTCAACCCCCTGGACCCCGCGATCACCTCGACGGGGCAGCTGGCCCTGCTCCGTACGATCATCGAGGTCGCGATGGGCCACGGGCTCGACGAGCGCTCCGGCTTCGCCCTCAAGGTCGCCCACGCATACGTCAACCAGACGATCGTCGACCGTCAGCCGGTGCTGACCGACATCGTCGAGCAGCTGCGCCATCCCGAGGCGGACTCGGCCGAGGCCATGAATGTCGACATAGACGACGTACGGGCCTGGGGCCTGGACGTCGCCCTGGTGCTCGACCGGCTCGTCGACGGCGATCTGCGCGGCATGTTCGACGGCCCGACGACCGCGGGCATCGACCTGAGCGCGCCCCTCATCGTCTTCGACCTGTCCCACATCGACCGCAACTCGATCGCCATGCCCATCCTCATGGCGATCGTCGGCGTGTGGCTGGAGCACACCTGGATCCGGCCGGACCGCAAGAAGCGCATCTTCCTCGTCGAAGAGGCCTGGCACATCATCAACTCGCCCTTCGTCGCCCAGCTCTTCCAGCGACTGCTCAAGTTCGGGCGCCGCCTCGGCCTGTCCTTCGTCGCCGTCGTCCACCACCTGTCCGACGTGGTCGACGGCGCGGCGGCGCGGGAGGCCGCGGCGATACTCAAGATGGCCTCGACCCGGACCATCTACGCCCAGAAGGCCGACGAGGCCCGGGCCACGGGACGGGTGCTCGGCCTGCCGCGCTGGGCGGTCGAGATCATCCCGACCCTGTCGCCCGGCATCGCGGTCTGGGACGTCAACGGCAATGTCCAGGTCGTCAAGCACCTGATCACCGAGGCCGAGCGGCCGCTGGTCTACACCGACCGCGCCATGACGGAGGACGCGCTGGCCGTCCAGCTGGCGGCCGAGGCCGAAGCGGAGGCCGAGGAGCGGGCGGCCGCGGCGGTGGAGCAGCAACTCGCCCACGAGGCCGAGGCGGACCCGTACGGCGGGCCGTACGGCGGGCCCTCGTACGGGTCGACGGTGGCCTGACATGGCGGCGGGGCGGGCCCACCACGGCCACGGGGACCACGGCGGTCATGGCGGCCCCGCGGAGCCGGGCAGACCCCCGGCCGCGCGGGGCGGCGGCATCCCGGACGGGCTGCTGATCGGCTCCATGCTCTTCCTGCTGGGGCTGACGGGACTGGTGTGGACCGCGACCGGGCTGGCCGGGCTCTTCGCCCACGGCGCCTGGCCGGACGGCGTGCGTTTCCTCCGTACGCCCCTGGCGATGCGCTCACTGGCCCAGCAGCCCCATGACCTCAGCGCGGCATGGCCCGACACGCCGAAGGAGCAGCTGTCGGGGTACGGGCTGTTCTGGGGCCTGTTCATCAGCGAGCTGATGGTGCTGATCGTGCTGACGGTGTTCGTCATCGGCACGTTCACCCGCTATCGCGCGGTACGCGCCAGGCGCCGCGCGGACCGGCAGGAGGCCGCCGCGGCGAGGCGTCGGACCGCCCAGGACGACGCGCCTTCAGCCGTGGACCGGCGCCGGGCCGCGGAAGGACACGAGTACGTCCCCGGGGCGGGCGCCGCCGCGGGCCACCCGTACGGGCCCGAGGACGGCCCCGTACGCGCCGCCGAAGGGCCAGGAGGGCCGGGGGCGCCGAGGGCGCCGGGGCACGACGCCACGGCCCTGGGAGCGGCGCCGGGCGCCCGGCCCGCGGGCGCCGCAGCGTACGCGTACGGCGCCCCGAGCCCCGAAGCGGGCGCCCCAGCGGGCCCCCCGCCGGCCTGGAACGCCGCACCCGCCGGCATCCCGGGCCATGGAGCCGATACGGCGCAGGGCGCACAGCGAGGCGTCGACAGCGGCGCAGCGGTCACCGACGGCCGGACACCCGGCGGCCCCGTCCCCGCCGAACGGCTGACGGACCGACAGGCCGACCAGCCGACGGCCGCCGCCGGTCAGCCGGGCGCCCCCGCAGCCTCCTACGGGCCCTGGAACGGCGCCGCCGGCACCGCGGCGCCCCACCCCGTCGCCGGGCAGCGGGCAGGCGCATGGGACGGCGCGGGAGGCCCTGGCGGCCCCGGCGGCACCCGCGGCCCCGGTGGCGCGGGCGCTGAGCCGCCCGTCGAGCCCACAGCCGCCGCGCCCCAGCCGGTGCCGACCCCGCGCGGCGGCCCCGGGCTCCCCGGGGCCGAGACGGCGCACTCCCGCGTCCTCTACGGCTCCCAGCGCGGCGACGCCGCGTCCCAGGCCGTCCTGGATGCCGACGGCCCGGTCCTGGTCGTCACCAGCGACGCCGCGCTGTGGACGACGACCAAGGACGCGCGCGCGAAGTTCGGCCCCACCCACGTCTTCGACCCGTCCCACCTCCTCGACACCCCGGCCCGGCTGCGCTGGAACCCCGCGGCGGGCTGTGAGTCCCGCGATGCCGCCGCCGCCCGGGCCACCGCGCTCCTCGCCCCCGTACGTCCCCTCCACGCCGTGGACCGGCCCATGGCGGAGGCCGCGGAGACCATGCTCCGCTGCTGGCTGCACGCGGCCGCCGTGGACGGCCGCCCGTTCCGCCACGTGCACCGCTGGGCGCAGGGCAACTCGGCACATGAGCCGGTACGCATCCTGCGGACCCACGCCAAGGCGGCGGGGGGCGCCGCCGGCGAGCTGGAGGCCACGCTCACCGCGCACCCCGAACGCCGCGACATGGCCCAGGAGCTGACGGCCCGTGCCCTCGCCGCGCTGTCCTCGATCCACATCAGGGACGCCTGCAATCCTGGCCGTTCCGACGCCCTCGCATTGGAGTCATTCATCGGCGAAGGGGGAACGCTCTATGTGATGGGCGAATCCATTGAGGATCCGCGGACCCATCCGGGTGCGATGCCCTTGTTGACCGCACTCGCCTCGCACGTGGTCGAGCACGGCCGGCGCATGGCCGAACGGTCATCCTCCGGTCGGCTCGACCCACCACTCACCCTCGTCCTGGACGACGTCGCGGCCGTGGCCCCCCTGCCCCAGCTGCCGGACCTGCTGAGCCAGGGCGCGGCGCAGGGCCTGCCCACCCTGGCGCTGATGCGCTCCCAGGAGCAGGCCCGCGCCCGGTGGCCGCACCGCACCCTGGTCGGCTGAGGGGGCTTCCCCCTCTCGGCCCGGGCGACCGTCAGCGACACCGGCGGGCGTTGAGCCGGGCGGCCTGGCGCGTCAGGTGGTCACGCTCGGCGAGGTTGGGTGCCTTCTGGGCCGCCTCGGCGTACAGCCGCGCCGCCGTCGCCAGGTCGCCGTCGCGCTCGTGGAGGTACGCCGCCACCGCGGCACGGCGGGGCAGGGAGGCGTCCAGCTCCGCGAGCGCCGCCAGGCCGGCGCGCGGTCCGTCGGCCTCGCCGACGGTGACCGCGCGGTTGAGCCGGACGACCGGGTTGTCGGTGAGGCGGGTGAGCTCGTCATACCACTCGACGATCTGCACCCAGTCGGTCTCCTCGGCGGTGGGCGCGTCGGCGTGGAGCGCCGCGATGGCGGCCTGGGCCTGGAACTCGCCCAGCCGGTCGCGGGCGAGGGCCGCCTGCAGGATCTCGACGCCCTCGGCGATCGACTCGGTGTCCCACCGGCCGCGGTCCTGCTCGGCGAGCGGCACCAGACTGCCGTCGGGCGCGGTCCGGGCGGCGCGCCGGGCGTGGTGGAGCAGCATGAGGGCGAGCAGCCCGGCCACCTCGGGGTGGTCGACCACGGCCGCGAGCTGCCGGGTGAGCCGGATGGCCTCCGCGGCGAGGTCGACGTCACCGGAGTAGCCCTCGTTGAAGACCAGGTACAGGACGCGCAGCACGGTGGCGACGTCGCCGGGCTGGTCGAACCGCACGCCGGAGACGGTGCGCTTGGCCCGGCTGATGCGCTGCGCCATGGTCGCCTCGGGCACCAGGTAGGCCTGGGCGATCTGGCGGGTGGTCAGCCCGCCGACGGCGCGCAGCGTGAGCGCGACCGCGGACGACGGCGTCAGCGACGGATGGGCGCACAGGAAGTAGAGCTGCAGCGTGTCGTCCACCGCGGGCGCGGGCCCGGGCGCCGGTTCCTCGTCGACAAGGTCCTCACGCCTGCGGCGGGCGGCGTCGGCCCGGGCCGCGTCGAGGAACTTGCGCCAGGCCACGGTGACCAGCCAGCCCTTCGGGTCCCGCGGCTGGTCGGCGGGCCAGACGCGGACCGCCTCGACCAGCGCCTCCTGCACGGCGTCCTCGGCCGCCGCGAAGTCGGCTCCGCGGCGGACGAGGATTCCGATGACGCTCGGGGTAAGGCTCCGGAGCAGGGCCTCGTTCATCAGCTGGGGTCACTCCGTGATGGTGGGCGGCGCGGCCAGGAACGGGCGCACCTCGAGCCATTCGTGGATGGGCTTACCGCCCGCCCCAGGGGCGGCCGACAGTTCCCCAGCCAGCTCGATGGCGCGCTCATAGCTGTCGACGTCGATCACCATCCAGCCGGCGATGAGGTCCTTGGTCTCGGCGAACGGACCGTCGGTGACCGGCGGGCGCCCCTCGCCGTCGTACCGGACCCACGTCCCCTCGGCGGCGAGCGCCTGACCGTCGACGAACTCACCGGTCTCCTCGAGCCTGGCCGCGAAGTCCTGCATGTACTTCACGTGCGCGGTGATCTCCTCCGGCGTCCACTGGTCCATGGGCACGTCGTTGGCCGGGGCCGGGGCGCCGCGGTAGTGCTTGAGCAGCAAGTACTTGGCCATCGTGTCTCTCCTCGGTGCTGATGCGACCCATTGTGGTCGCGTTCACCCCAGGGACGGAGCCAGTCACCGGTTCTCGACATCGCCGGCCGAACTTTTTTGGGCTCTCGTGGATCAGCCTGGGCGAGCCGCCCCATGCCTCGGCACGCCGGCGCGGCGGTGCGGTGGCGCGGTGGCGCGGTGGCGCACAACGCAAAAATGCCTCGGTCCTGGGCATCTTTCGATACCCAGGACCGAGGCTAAAAATTGTTCGGCGGCGTCCTACTCTCCCACAGGGTCCCCCCTGCAGTACCATCGGCGCTGAAAGGCTTAGCTTCCGGGTTCGGAATGTAACCG